>JAACAK010000130.1:0-77652 GCA_011774835.1 Candidatus Kutchimonas denitrificans
CGCTCGCAAACGAAGCGGACGCACGCCGTGGCGTGCGCCCCTGGAAGGAGTTGGGCGCGCAGTTCATCAAGATCCATCCGCCGTACACATGGACGCTTCACCGCGCCGTGGCCGACGAGGCACGACGCCAGGAGCTTCCCGTAGTAGGGCACGCCATGGGTCTCGAGGAAGCGACCAAGAGCGTGACCCAGGGGTTCACGACATTGGAGCACCACGTGCGGTTCTACGACGACGTCCACCGGTTGATGGCGGCGGCGGGCACCCGTTTGGACCCCACTCTGGGCGCAGGTGGCGCGAACCGGTGGCTCCTCCGTCGCGAGCCGGATCGGTTGGGCGGGGAAAAGCTGCGCGCCTTCCTTTCGGAAGGTTGGGTTCGCGAACGCGTGAATGGCGGCGGGATCCTACGTCGGCTCAGCGGCAACCGGTTCCGGGGACGCCTCATGGACCGGTTCGCGAGCATCAAGCGGGGGCACGAGCTGGGCGTAACTTTGTTGGCGGGCACAGATGCGCCCACCCAAGCCAACTTCGAGGGCGTTTCCCTGCACTGGGAGCTGGAGCACTTTGTGGAGACCGGCCTTGCGCCACTGGAAGTGTTGCGCATCGCCACACAGCACGCGGCTGAAGCTGTTGGCGCGGAGGACGATCTGGGCACGCTGGAGGCCGGCAAGCTCGCGGACATCGTCGTGCTCGATGCGAACCCGCTGGATGACATCCGCAACACCCAGACGATCTGGCGCGTGATCAAGGGGGGGTGGGTGTTCGATCCCGAGGAGCTGCGGCCCCCAGCCATGAGCAACGGGAACTGACTCGCAGGCGAAAAGCCGGAAGCCCCGCGAGCTTAACCGGGACAGGCCTGGTGAGCGGATTTCGAGGCTCAAGACGGCGGGACTCGCGTGGAAGGGGCCGCTCGCGGCGGCTTCCTACCTCACACCCCGCGTCGTGCGCGCGTGAGCTTCCACCCGCGACCTACTAACCAATGATACATCAGCTCTGGGAGGGCTGATCAGTTGACGGGATTGAAGTACACCTCCAATCGGGACGGCGGGATTCGGCGTGAAGGCGCCGACAGGCGACTTCACACTGAGCAGCGCCGCGCGCTGCGAAGCCACCCCCGACCTCTACGATACAGTCAGCTCTCGGGACGCGGGACAGCTTGAAGAGTCGGGACGGCGGGATTCGAACCCGCGACCTCCTGAACCCCATTCAGGCGCGCTACCGGACTGCGCCACGTCCCGGGGGAAGACGGTAAGGGGTGGTGGGTAGTGGCTAATGGGTAACTCACCACCCACCACCCACTACCCCTTACCGCTTCAATCGGGGAGGCGGGATTTGAACCCGCGGCCTCTGCGACCCGAACGCAGCGCTCTTCCGGGCTGAGCTACTCCCCGAACTACGGTCAGGGGTGGTGGGTAGTGGGTGACTCACCACCCATTACCCACTACCCCTTACCGTCGTGTCCCGGGGAGTTTACATCTTCCCAACCGGCCCGAAGGCCCGCCGAGAGACTTCATCCTCCCCAGGAACATCCGCCGGTGACATGAGATCGGAGCAGAAGGCCCGCTCCCGACTCACTACCCACCACTCACTACCGCTTACCGGTGTGAAGCGGGCGACCGGGCTCGAACCGGCGACCTCAACCTTGGCAAGGTTGCGCTCTACCAACTGAGCTACGCCCGCGCACCCAAGCCACCGGTGGGAATCGAACCCACAACCCCGTCATTACGAATGACGTGCTCTACCGTTGAGCTACGGTGGCGCCGGGAAACGGCAATCTATCCGAGGGGTTTTTGAGGGTCAAGCCGCGCTGCTGGGCCCGTAGGCGAGCTCGATGGCGGGATGTACGGTGGTGGGCAGCTGCGCCGGGAACCCTTTCTCCCGGGCTTTCAGGAAGGCGGCGACCACCGACGGGTCGAACTGGGTGCCGGAGCAGCGCTCCAGCTCCTCCACCGCCATCTCCTCCGAGCGCCCCTCCCGGTACGGCCGATTGGTGAGCATGGCGTCGAACGCGTCGGCCACCGCCAGGATCCGACCCTCGACGCAGATCTCCTCGCCGGCCAGGCCGCCGGGGTAGCCCTTGCCGTCCCAGCGCTCCTGGTGGTGCAGGATCGCCCGGGAGGCCGGGACCAGGAACGAGATCCGCTCGACGATCTGCACGCCCAGCTCCGGGTGCCGCTTCATCTCCTCGTACTCCTCCTCGGTGAGCGGGCCCGGCTTGTTGAGGATCGCGTCGGGGATCGCCAGCTTGCCCACGTCGTGGAACAGCGAGCCCAGCCACAGGTTCCACATCTGCTGCTGGCTCAGCTCCATCTCGGCGCCCATCGAGAGGGCGTAGCGGGTGACCCGGTCGAGGTGGCCGCCGGTGTAGCGGTCCCGAGCCTCGATGGCGCCGGCCAGCGCCGCCAGGCCGTCGAGGAACAGCCGCTCGATCTGCTTCGACTGGTCCTTCACCCGCTTCTCCAGCTCGCTGCGGTAGCGCCGGTTCTCCTGCAGCAGCGCCCGGTGCTCCAGCGCCCGGCCCACCGAATGGCTCAGCTGGCTCAGCTCGAACGGCTTGACCAGGTAATCGTCGACCTGGGAGCGGATCGCCTCCACCGCCGACCCCAGGTCCGGGTTACCCGTTATGATGATGACCTGGATCTCGGGATCCTTGCGCTTGATGAGCTTGAGCAGGTCGATCCCGGACATCTTGGGCATCCGGATGTCGGTGATCACCACATCGAAGTCCCGCTCCTCCAGCCACTCCAGCGCCTCCGCCGCCGATGTGACTTTGACGCAGTCGTGGCCGTCCACTTCGGTGAGCTGGATCGAACAGACGGTGGTGATCGCGGGCTCGTCGTCGACGATCAGTATGGAGGCGGCCGTGCTGTCGTTACCGGCAGACGTCATCCACGTTCCTCGACACTGTTAGGCTCTGGCTCCCGATGGTTCGCTCAGCCCCATGGGATGGCGGGCGCCTCGCGGCAAGCGTCGCCGAGTCCAGGGATTTTGGGGTACGGCCGGGGATGTGGAGAATAACACAGTCGCGGGCGCAAGGGAAGGCGTGAAGCGGTAAGGAGTTAGGGGTGAGGGGTGCGGGGTCGGGAGCAGATCGTGCACCTTCGACCCCGCCCTACACCGCGCACCCCTGACTCCTTACCGCGGACTATTCAGGGCTCACATCTTACTCCTCCCCCTTTACCGCCTTAACTTGCGTCCCGATGATCCGACTCTTCTTCATACTGGGCGCGGCTTCCGCACTGATCGGCGTCGCCGCCGGCGCGTTCGGCGCCCACGGGCTCCGGGAGCGGCTGACGGCGGAGATGCTGGCGGTCTGGGAGACGGCGGTCCGCTACCAGCTGGTCCACGCGCTGGCCCTGCTGGCGACGGCGTGGGCGCTGACCCGCTGGCCGGGGCGCCCGGGCGAGCTGGCGGGCTGGCTGTTCGTCGCCGGCACGCTGCTCTTCTCCGGCAGCCTCTACCTGCTGGCCGCCAGCGGCCAGCGCTGGCTGGGGGCCATCACCCCGGTCGGCGGCCTGGCCTTCCTGGCGGGCTGGGCCGGCCTGATCTGGACCGCCTGGCGGGGCTAGCCCCATGAGCGCGCTCCGCGCCTTACTCGTCTGGCTGCGCGCCGCCCACCGGCGGTTCCGGCAGACCGAACAGCTCTACATGGTGGCCGTGGCAACCTTCGTCGGCCTGTTCGGCGGCCTGGGGGCGGTGGCCTTCCGGGCGCTGATCGTGTGGGTGAACCAGGTTGCCTGGCGGCAGGGACCGGTGACGTTGGATCACCTGGCCGGGCTGCCGCCGTGGTGGAAGGTGGCGGCGCCGGCGGTCGGCGGCCTGTTCGTCGGGCTCATCACCTACCGCTTCGCCCGGGAGGCCCGGGGCCACGGCGTGCCCGAGGTGATGGAGGCGGTGGCGCTGCGCGGCGGCCGGATTCGACCCCGGGTGGTGCTGGCCAAGCTGTTCGCGTCGGGCATCTGCATCGGGTCCGGCGGCTCGGTGGGCCGCGAGGGCCCGATCGTGCAGATCGGCTCGGCGCTGGGCTCGACGATCGGCGGCTGGCTGAAGATCGACCGGCGGCGTCTGCGGACGCTGGTCGGCTGCGGCGCCGCGGCGGGGATCGCCGGGACGTTCAACGCGCCGGTGGCGGGCGCGCTGTTCGCGGTGGAGGTCATCCTCGGCGACTTCGGCGTGGCCCAGTTCTCGCCCATCGTGATCTCGTCGGTGGCCGCCACCGTGGTGAGCCATTATTTCCTGGGCGACGTGCCGGCGTTCGAGATCCCGGCCTACAGTCTGGTCCACGCGTCGGAGCTGTTCGCCTACGCCGGCCTCGGCGTCCTGGCCGGCCTGGTCGGCCTCGGCTTCGTTCGGACTCTATATAAGATGGAGGATGCGTTCGAGCGGCTGCCCGCGCCGTTCGCGGCGAAGGCCGTGCTGGGCGGCGCGCTGGTGGGCGTGATCGGGATCTGGGCGCCCCAGGTGTTCGGCGTCGGCTACGACGCGATCACCGAAGCCCTCCACGGCGGAATGGCGTGGAGCTTCCTGCTGGCCCTGGTCGTGCTCAAGGTGCTGGCCGTCTCGATCACCATCGGGTCCGGCGGCTCCGGCGGCATCTTCGCGCCGTCGCTCTTCATCGGCGCCATGCTGGGCGGCGCCGTCGGCACGGTGATCACCACCATCTGGCCAACGGCCACCGCGGGGCCTGGGGCCTACGCGCTGGTCGGGATGGGCGCCATCGTCGCCGCCGCCACCCACGCGCCGATCACCGCCATCCTGATCATCTTCGAGCTGACCGGCGACTACGAGATCATCCTGCCGCTGATGATCAGCTGCATCATCGCCACGCTGCTGGCCACCCGGCTGCAGCGCGCCTCGATCTACACGATGAAGCTCTTGCGCCGCGGCGTCGACGTGCACCGGGGCCGGGCGATCAACGTGCTGCAGCACGTCTTCGCCCGGGAGGTGATGCGACGCGACTTCGTCACCGTCCCGGCCGACTCCCCTCTCAACGCCATCATCTCCCGCTTCGTCGACCACCCCGGCAGCACGCTGTTCGTGGTCGACGAGGAGGATCGACTGGAAGGGGTGATCACCGCCGAGGAGATCCGCCCGGTGATGCGCGACCCGGCGGCGTTCGAGTCGTTCATTATCGCCGAGGACGTGATGGTCGAGGGGCAGTTCCCCACCGTCTCGGCCGATGACCCACTGGCCGACGTGATGAAGTTCCTCGGCACTTACCGCGGCGAGGTGCCGGTGATGGAGGATGGCCGGATGGTGGGCGTGATCTGGCCCGAGGACGTGATCGCCCGCTACAACACAGAGGTGTTCAAGCGCGACATGGCGGGCAGCATGGCCGCGGCGGTCAGCCCGCCATCATCGACGGGTGCAATGCCTGCGGCGGGCGACGCGGTGGTGGCGGAGCTGAGCGTCCCATCGTCGTTCCACGGCCGCTCGATCCGCGATCTCAACATCCGCCAGGCCTACAGCGCCACCGTCCTGATGATCAAGCAGACCAAGATCGACGGCCGGGAGACCATCATCACGTCGATCGATCCGGACTACGCGTTCAGCCCGGGAGATATCATGCTGGTCCTGGCGCCAGAGGAGAACATCCGGCGGCTGAGGGCAGCGGCGGGACAGTGAACGGCTAACGGCCCGCAGCGACGAGCTCCCACCTTCACCCGCCACTCCCGACCGTTCACTGTTTACCGCGGTTGATGGAGCTGAGGGGACTCGAACCCCTGACCTCCTGGGTGCGATCCAGGCGCTCTCCCAGCTGAGCTACAGCCCCGGGAAAGACGGTTAGGGGTGATGAGTGGTGGGTAGTGGGTCACTCACCACCCAAAACCCACCACCCCTTACCGCCTCTATGGGGGCGACAGGACTTGAACCTGTGACCTCCACGATGTCAACGTGGCGCTCTAGCCAGCTGAGCTACGCCCCCTGCCGAGGAGCGTGGAATCTATCCGGGCCCCGGATGAGGGTCAACCGAAGCTAGCCGTCGCTGGCGGTTGCCAGCGCGGTCTCGCGCCTGAGGATGACGTTCCCGGTGTAGGAGCTGAGCGTGTAGACCACGGACGAGCCGGCGCGGCGCACGAAGTAGCCGACGTCCTCGTTCTCCTGGAAGAGCAGCTCGACGAGCTCGGCATCGTCGGGGCCGATCACGCCGACACGGGCCGCCGGCTCGTCCCAGGCCAGGGCGGCTGCGGCGGAGTCGTCGGCGAAGCCGATCGCCCGCAGCGCGGTGAGCTGGCCCAGCAGGTTCGAAACGTCGCCCGCCCTGGCCCCTGCGCCCGAAGGCTCGAGCCGCCAGCCGGCGGAGTCACGGACCAGCGCGAACGACTCGCCCGGGTAGGTGAACTCGACCCGCTGGACGCCCGCACGCTCCACCGCGAAGATCTCACGGTCGCGCCAGTCGTCCTCCTCCCGGTTGGCCAGGTTGGACAGCGAGCCCTCGAGCACGTAGACCTCGTCGGCGCCGACGCGGCGCGCGTACGACTGGTTGAACGCGCCGGCCCGCTCTCCGACGATGATCGAGATCGGCTCGCCATTTTCGGGATAGACCGTCAGTCGCCGACCTGCTGCATCGGTCACACCCATCCGCGCGTGGTTCTCCGGGTTCCGGCTCACCAGCTGCCCGACCTGCGATTCCTCCAGTCCCCGGGTCAGCATCGAGCCGGTCTCCGGCAACGCCTCGTGCCCGTTCACCGTCCACGGGTCGCCGGCCCGGAGTCGCACCGTGTCGTCGGCCGACGTCACCACCACGCTGTCGATGGAACCACCCGCCACGGCCGCCAGCCCGAACGAGCCGCTGGCCGAAGCGCCGTCACCGGTGAAGAAGCGCGCGGCGACCCACGCGATCACGAAGAAGATCAGCACGCCGACCAGGAGCCTCAGCAGCCGATCGCTCATGCGCCGTACGTCCTCCGGGTGAGTGCCCGCCGCCGGATCAGCCGGACGGCTCCCAGCAGCACGAAGAGCAGCGGCACGCCCACCAGGTTGATGTACTTGACCAGCTGCATCTGCAGGTTCGACTCGAACACCAGGGGCCGCGGTGTCGCGGTCTTCGACCGGATGTCGAGCAGCGCCTCGGTCTGAGTCAGCCAGTCGACGGCGTTGAGGGCGAACAGGCGGTTCTCGGGCGCGCTGCGGCTGAACTGGTCGGTGAGGAACTCAGAGTCACCCACCATAACGACCCGGCCGGTGGGCTCGCCGGCAACCGCGGTCCGATCGACGGCCGTCGGGGCCGCCGAGTCCTGGCCGTCGTCGTCCGCCGTCGCCTCGGGTACCATGAGTGAATCGGATTCCGCCAGCGAGTCCGGCTCGGCCGGGGGCTCGGGGATCGGCGTATTCGCCGCGTCGGATCCGATGGCGCCGTCGATCGCCAGCGCCAACAGCTGCGGCTCGAGCGTCGCCGGGTCGTACGGGATGTCCTGCTCGGGTCGAATCTCGAACTGGCCGGTCTGCGTGCCCGCGAACTCGCTCGTCTCCAGCAGCGGCGTGAACTCACGGCCGCTCATCGTCGCCAGCGTATCCAGCGCGCTGGCCCACGGCAGGAAGACGCTGTTCAGGTTGCGGGTGATCGCGTGATCGGTGGCCGGGAGCGCGCGCAGCCAGAACGGATAGGCGACGATGTAGTTGAACACCTCGCCGGGCACCTGGATCGACTCGTTCGAGCGCAGGTCGAAGGCCATGTTCGCGCCCAGCTCGACACCGAACTGGCGGGTGAAGTCACGGGCACTGTCCGGCACCTGCATGGCGAGCAGGAACCGCATGTTGATGTTCGATCCCTCGCCCAGATAGAGCAGCCGGCCGTCGTTCCCGAGGTAGCGGCGCAGCAGCGCCCGGGGCCGGGCGCCCAGCGGCTGCGTGGGGCCGGCGACGATGACCGCGTCGATCTCCGAACCCAGCTCGGCCTCGGCGTCGGTCAGGTCCACCGTCTCCAGCCGATAGGTCTGGCCCAGCTCCCGGGTGAACCCCGTGTAGTCCGCCTGCGTCTTCTCGCCGTGACCGCTGGTGAACGCCACCGTCGGCGTGTCCGTCCGGGTGAGCCGCCACACCCGGCTGGCCAGCTGATACTCCAGGTTCCGTGTGTCGCCCACGAACGGGATGCTCTCGGACTCGCCGGCATAGCTCACCGCGATGCCCAGCCAACCCTGTTTCAGCTGCAGCTCCTCGCGCCGCACCACGTTGAACTGGACCGACCGGATCCCTCGCTGCTGCGCCTCCTGCAGCGCCGCCTCGCTGGCGTCGGGGTCCTTGCGCACGATCTGGATGTTGCCGCCGCCGTAGCGGTCGAAGTCGCGCAGCACGTCGTTCACGTCGCGGGCCAGCGGCTCGACCTGGGCCGGCAGCTCGTCCGACGCGTACAGCGTCAGCGTGACCAGGTCGTCCAGGCCGCGCAGGATGTCTTTCGTGCCGTCTGACAGCGTGTACAGGTTCTCGGCCGTCAGGTCCAGTCGACCCGGTATGTAGCTGCCGAACAGCCCGGCGAAGACCGCGATGCCGACGACCGTGACGGTGCCGATCCGCAGGTTGCGGTAGAGTCGGCCCCTGGTGTTCAAACGGCCGCGCAGCAACTGCCAGTAGGCCAGCGCCAGAAAGGCGAGGGCCAGAGCGGCGAAGTAGACCAAGTCGCGAAGGTCGATCACCCCCCGCGCCACGTTGCCGAAATGCCGCAGGATCCCCAACGACGCCGCCGGACCCGCCAGCCAACCCGGCAGTCCGATTTGCACCACCTCGGTGCCCACCATCATCAAGGCGAATATGATGACCGTACCGAGGATGAACGCGGTGATCTGGTTCCGGGTCAGCGCCGACGCGAAAAGGCCCACGGCGGCCATCCCGGCCAGCAGCAGGAACGCGCCGAAGTACTGGGCGAAGACCACACCGAAATCGAGGCTGCCGCCCCACAGCAGCGTCAGCGGGATCAGGATCGTGCTGGCCAGCGCCATGAGCAGGAACAGCAGATTGCCGACGTACTTGCCCAGAAGCAGCTCCGCCTCGCTCACCGGGTGGCTCAGAACCACCTCGAGCGTCCCCCGGCGCCGTTCCTCGGCCAGCACGCCCATCGTGACCGCCGGGACGAAGAACAGGGTGATCCAGGGCAGCAGGTCGAACATCGGCCGCAGCGACGCCTCGCTGACCAGGAATGCGCTGCGGAAGAAGAAGAACGCATTGATGGCGAGGAAGACGACCAGCAGGATGTAGGCGGTCGGGTGATCGAAGTAGCCTCGCAGCTCGCGGCGCGCGATCGTCCAGACGTTTCGCATCGTCACCCGTCCCGGCTACCGCGTCAGTTGGCCGAACAGGTCCTGCAGATTGCCGGCCTCCTCGTGCAGCTCCCACAGCTCCCAACCGCGCTCCACCGCGAGTCGGAAGATCTCGGGCCGGGGGTCCGGCCCGGAGCCGACGACGAGCGTCAGGCGCGTGCGCCCCTCGTGCTCGTGTCGCTCCTCGACCGCGTCGACGTTCGGCAGCTTCAGCACCTCCGCCTCGATGGCTGCACCTTTCGCCTCGAGAACCACCGTCCGGCCGGTGCTGGTGTCACGGGCCCGGGCCATCAGGTCGTCGGGCGTTCCGTCCGCCACGATCTTCCCCTCGTGGATGACGATGATCCGCCGACATGTCTCCTCGACCTCGGGCAGGACATGCGTGCTCAGCAACACGGTACGCTCCTGACCGATCTCCCGGATCAGCCGCCGGATCTCCTGCCGCTGGTTCGGATCGAGCCCTTCGGTCGGCTCGTCGAGGATCAGGAAGTCCGGCCGGTGCAGGATCGCGGCGGCGAGCCCCAGGCGCTGGCGGTATCCCTTCGACAGCTCGCCGATCGGCCGGTAGAAGACCTCGGCGATCCCCGTCGCCTGGACCGCGTCGTCCAGCGCGCTGCCCGCGCCGTCGGTCGCCACCTCCCGCAGCGTCCCGACGAACGACAGGTACTCGCTCACGAGCATGTCGGTGTAGAGCGGGTTGTTCTCTGGCAGGTAGCCGATCCGCCGCCGGGCGGCGACCGGGTCCTCGCGGACGTCGGTGCCGTCGATCTTCACCGCGCCCGACTCGGGCTCCAGGTAGTTGGTGATCAGCCGCATCGTCGTCGACTTGCCCGCCCCGTTGGGTCCCAGGAAGCCGACGACCTCGCCCCGATCCACGGTGAACGAGACGTCGTCCACCGCCACGGTGGGGCCGAACGACTTCGTGACGTTCTCCAGCGCGATCAAGTTGGTCTCCGTAATTCGAGTACGACTACGATCACGAGTACCGTTCCGAGTACGAGTGCGATTCCCGTTAGGTTCTTTGCCGAACGGCAGATGACAAACAGAAGACCTGCGTTTTGGAGCGGGGCTGACGGGACTCGAACCCGCGACCTCCGGTGTGACAGACCGGCACTCTAACCGAACTGAGCTACAGCCCCGAAACGAGCCGGCGCCGCACCGCTCCGGCGCTGCCGGCCCTGGCACGCCGACCGCGACCCCATCGGGACCGGGTGGCGCGGCGCAAATCTATTCTCCAGCCGGACCGGGTCAAGACTCGCGGGCGACGCGAACCGCCCCTTCGGCCCAGAGCGCCAGCGCCTCGTCGTCCTCGAGAACGTCGGCCGGCACCTCGTAGTACGTCTTGAGGGTCTGCTTCGGCGTCGGCTGGAACGGCCCCATCCCGCGCCGGCGGTACTCCTCGCGGGTCGGCTCATCCGTCTTGAAGTACAGCCGTCCGTCGTCGACGATGGCGAAAAACACGCCATCCCGATAGAGCCCGTGGGCGCCGAACATGCGGCGAGCCTCCAAGCCGCTCAGCCCGCTCAGCTGGTCGAGGACATAGTCCAAAAAAGAGTCGCCTGACATTCAGGATCCCCCCTTGGTCGCATCCCGACCAGCTCGGGGCTTCGCCCCTCTCAATTCAATATTATAGAGCCGGACCCAACGGCCCTCCCCGGCGACGGGCTCTCGTTTCACCGACGCCGATGTTCCAGCAGGAAGCCGATGATCGTCAGCGTCGTACTGAACTCCGCGCTGATCCCATACTCATGGACGCCACCCAGCACCGATAGCAGGATCGACTCGGTGCCAGCGTCGCAGGGAGTGTAGCGGTTGACCGTGACGAACGTGCCGTCGTCGTGCAGATCCGGCGGCCGCCTCACCACAGCCGTGTCGGGGCAGTTGTTCGCCGTCGCCCAGAACTCGATGGTCGCCTCGGCGCCCAGTACGTCGAAGGGCGCTTCGCCACCGCCCTCGTAGGGATAGACGTTGTCCTCGGTTCCCTGGATGCCCAACACCGCGATCGGGACCGACGGGGCACAGCTTGCCGACAGCGGCACCGACATCGGTGCGATCACCGAGGTGATGGCTGCAAACTCTTCGGTCAACTCACACGCCAGCCGCCAGGTGAACAGGCCGCCCTGAGAGACTCCGACCGCATAGACGCGGTTCGTGTCGATATCGAAATCGGCGGAGATGTCCTGGATGAGGGCACGAACGAAGCCCGTGTCGTTGACCCCCGCCTGATCCGCCGCCGAGCAGTCGCAGCCTTCGGCCCAATCCTCCTCCAGCGAGTTCGGGTACGCCACAAAAAACACCAATCGGTCTGCGAACTCGTCGAAGGCCGTCTGCGCCTGCAGCCCGATGCCCGAGCCTTGCGCATCGTGAAACGCGATAACGAGAGGCGAGGGTGTTGACACCGTATCGGCCGGACCGGGAACGAACAGCCGATAGCTGCGCGTCGTGCCGTCGACCTCCAGGGACAAATCCAACGTCTGGCCTGGCTGTCCTCCGTCCACCGGGGTGTCATCGTCGCACGCGGCCAGCGTAACTCCGGCCAAGACCAGGAGCGCCAACCGTATGAAACTCGTCATAGCCTATACTCCGTTCAGCTTTGGTCAGGAAATAGTAAACTAAGCTGGCCCCGTGTCCACGTCGATGCCGCGTCGCTGCGCCGCCGACACGGCGCGTCCACTCAACCGCCGATGCCGTCCGCCAGCTCCAGCAGCTCCGGCGCGTCGAGCCGCTCGCACCAGTCGCCGAAATGCCGGGCCGGTCCCGTCCAGCGCAGCTCGTCGACCCGCTCGCCCACCGGCGCTTCCACCGCCAGAGTGGCGAGACGCCGGAACAGCCGGGCCAGTTCACGCTCCTCCGCCAGCGTCGCCGCCAGCCGGGCCGCGCCCCGCACCGCGACCTTCCAGTCCTCGGCGCTAGACGGGATGTTCTCGATGTGCCCGTAGTGCGCCAGCACGGTCGCCGTCGACTTCGCGCCCCAGCCCGGCAGGCCGGGGAAGCCGTCGGCGCTGTCGCCCACCAGCGCCAGGTAGTCGGGGATCGACGCCGGCCTCACGCCGAACTTCTCCACCACCCCGTCCTCGTCTGTCACGACCCGCTTGCGCCGATCGAGCTGCACGACCCGCTCGCCCTTTACGCACTGCGCCAGGTCCTTGTCGGGCGTGCAGATCAGGACCCGCTCCACCCGGTCGTCGGCCCCGGCCAGCGCCGCGCCCGCCGCCAGCGCGTCGTCCGCCTCGTATTCCGTCATCGCCCACACCCGAAAGCCAGCCGCACGTAGCGCTTCTTCAAGCGGCTCGAACTGCGCCAGAAGCTCCGGCTCGATACCGGACGCGTCCTTGTAGTCGGGCCACAGCTCGTTGCGGAACGACTCCACCACGTGATCCGTCGCCACGGCCACGTGCGTCGCCCCATCTCGCACCATCGACAGGAGCGAGCGGACCACGCCACGGGTTGCCGCCACCTCCTCGCCGTCGTCGTTCACGTGGGACGGCAGCGCGTAGTAGTGGCGGAACAGCTCGTACGTCCCGTCGACCAGGTGGACGTTCATGAACCGTATCGGCCGCTGACCCGGGTCACTCGGCGCCGGTCACCGGCCGGCCCAGCGCCGCCAGCGCCTTGGCGATCACCGCTTTGCGTTCCTTCAGCATGTCGCGAAAATCTTTCCGGTCGGTATCGGCGATCTCCATCCGCAGGTCCGAGTAGGCGCTCTCCAGCACCTCGACCAGGATGCTCGTCTCCTCGCCGCTCAGCTCGAGCTGGATCATCGGCCACCTCCTGCCGCCGGGGCGGCTGCGCCGTGAAAGTCATGGTTACAGGTATCCTTACGAGTAGCCCCGGAGTCTCGTGTCCGTCAACGGCCACCTGGCCAGGTCGTCGTGTTGTGACTATGAATGTTTTTACGGCCTTCGACAGAAGTTGGCTTCTGGCTCGATCGATCGCGATCGACGACGGCCCTGTAACGACTCACGGGCCTTGTAATTGGCCGGACGGGTGGACGGCGGCCCGGTAGTTGCACTTCGATTCCAGGCTGTCGCCCCCCTCCGCGGAGCGCCCATGCAAGAGAACAAACGACAGCACCGCCGCCCCGAAGAGTACCTGGGGCTCGCCTGCGCACTGGCCATCGCGCTGACTGGCTGCGATGACCGGGCCACCGAAATCACCGATCCCGATGGCAACGGCCAGGGGCCGCCCGCCGGCGCCGTCACCCTCGCCTTCATTGGCGACCAGGGGTGGGAGCCGGCGAGCCAGGCCGACGGGCCCCGGGCGGTCCTCCAGCTGATCGAGGACGAGGGGGCTGACGCGCTGCTGCACCAAGGCGACTTCGACTACCTGGACGACCCGGCGGCCTGGGAGGCGCAGATCGACGACGTGCTGGGGATCGACTTTCCCTACTTCGTCAGCGTCGGCAACCACGACACCGGGGAGTGGGACGGCGCCGGCGGCTATCGGGACCGGATGGAGGCGCGGGCGACGCGCCTCGGCTTCTCCTGGGACGGCCAGCTGGGCGAGCGGTCGGCCCTTCATTTTGGGGGCATCCACTTGCTCTTCGGCGCGCCGGGAACGCTGGGCTCTGACAACACCGTCTACGCCGACTACTTCGACGGCCGACTGGCGGCCGACACCTCGACCTGGCGGATCTGCAGCTGGCACAAGAACCAGCGGCTGATGCAGGTGGGGGGCAAGAGCGACGACACGGGTTGGGAGGTGTACGAGTCGTGCCGGGCCGGCGGCGCGATCATCGCCACGGCCCACGAGCACAGCTACAGCCGCACGCACCTGCTCTCCCACATGGAGAGCCAGGCGATCGCGTCGACCGCCGACACGCTGCACCTCACGACGGGCGCGAGCTTCGTCTTCGTCTCGGGGCTGGGCGGCAAGAGCATCCGGGACCAGGAACGGGGCGGCGATTGGTGGGCAGCGATCTACACGTCGGACCAGGGCGCCAACTACGGGGCGCTATTCGGCGTCTTCAACGTCGACGGCCGCAGCGACCTGGCCTACTTCTACTTCAAGGATATCGACGGCAGGGTTGTCGACTCGTTCTGGGTCGTCAGCGAAGTGAACGGGAACAGTGAGAAGTGAGCATCGGTTAAGGCAGGGTTCGTTGGCTCTTCGTAGCCCTGGCGTTCGCCACACGCGTTCGTCAGGCGATGCCAACCCGGTAGACCTGGGTGGCCCGCCACCTCCTCCGAGCGGGGATCCGGCGACGGGCATCTGGATCGATACGGACGAGCCGGCGGCCCTGCCTGAAGGCGGTAAGGGGTAGTGGGTAGTGGGTAGTGGGTAGTGGGTAACGGTGTCAGTCGTTGGCGCAGAAGGCGCCGCCGGCCCCGGCCATCCCCGCGACCATGGTGTCCTGTGTGCTCGGGGTGTCCGGATCGTCATAGTAGACGCCGGCGGAGAAGGCGGGAAACAGATCGCCGGGCATCGGGGCCATGGTGCGCTGGACGAAGCTCGAGATCCCGTCCATCGCCCGGCACGCCGCCGCCGTACTCGGGCCGTCGGGTCGCGGTGTGTAGAACTCGAACGTCAGCCGGTCCCCCACCAGCTTCACGGCGTAGCCGCTGAACACGCGGCCGCCGCCGGCCCGCAGCCGGTCGAGCTCCCGTCGATAGTAACTTGACGTCGCGGCCCGGATCTCCGCCAGCAACCGACCGTGATAGGCGTCGGGCAGAACCAGGTGCTCGACGTTCAGGTACCCCTCCAGACCGCGACCCGCGTAGCGGTACCAGCGGCCCTTCAGGTCCCATACCCTCACATGCTGGCCACGGTTCACCTGGCCCACCACCGAGCAGCCGGTGGACCGGCAACGTCGCACGTTGAGCGTCGAGGCCATGACCATCATCGTCCCCGCGCCAGCCGGGCCCAGCGCATCGTAGGCCACCGTGCCGGCGCGCCGGCTGCCCCGGTAGTACGGCACCTGGTTGTCGTCGGAACGGCGGCTGAGATCGACACGTACGGTATCGCCCCGCTCCAGGCGCCCGGCGTCACTCAGCACCAGCAGGGTCGTGAGCTCCGGCGCGGCGGCGCCCTCCTCAGGCGTCGGTCTGCCGCCCCCCGACCCGGCGGACGAACACCCGCCGGCGGCCAGCGCCAGCGTCGCGGCAAAGATGGACAGACAGCGTTTCATGGTCTCACCCTTCGTTCACCAGCTCGAGATTCATCGTGCCCTTGATCGAGATCGGCCAAGTCATGCTCTGAGCGGCCGCCTGGCCGGCGTCGACCTGCACCTGGCCGGAGAAGTCCTGCGCCACCGTGCCGCGGACCACCCAACCACTGATCTCGTCGATCTCGAGCGTGCCCGATTGCTCGCCCGACAGGTCGAACTCGAGGGTGGTGCCGCCCATCTGCATACCGCCCGCCCCCGGCGTCGACTCCACGGTCGCCGCCACGTCGACGAAAGCCACGCCGCCGCGCCTCTCGCGCAACGTATACGTGGCATCGATCGTGATCGGGAACCCCGATGTGATCGCGTTTCGCGACGTCCACGAGTCGCCCACCACGACCGGCTCCGTCGGATAGACCGCCATCATCCGGGTCAGCATCTCCCTCATCGCCTGATCGCCGAACTGGTTCCTCAACTGTTCCTGCAGCTGCTCGGACTGCGGGCCGGGCGGCAGGGCCATCTCATCCAGCATCTTCTGTAGGATCGGCTCGACACCCCAGACGTCGAGCACCTGGCCGGTGGACGTCATGCGAGCCCAGAAGCTGGCGCCGACCAGCGCCGCGTAGCCGGCCAACATCGGGGACACCGCAGCGTTCGGGTCCGACGAGTCGTAGAGCAGCTGGCCCATCGGGCTCGTCTGCTCGAAGCGCAGCTCGTCATACGTCCACTCGACCACGGCGGTCCCCTCGGCGTCCACCTCCTCGACCGCTACCGCGTACACCATCTCCGTCGTCTGCTCCAGGTTCTGCGGCTGGCCGAGTATCGTCTGGCTGATCTGCTGATCCATCGTCATCCGCATCCGAACGGTGTGGCCGGCGTCGAAACGCATCCTCAACCGTACGGCGTCCTGCTGGGCGGCCGCCTTTTCGCCCCCGGACGCCAGAACCAGGGACGTCGCCAGCGCAGCCGCCACGACGCCCGGTCGCGCATGGATCATGGTGTTGCCCTTTCGCTCGTCGGTTCGCAGGATCCGCTGTTGCAACGGGAGGAACGATGCCGGGGGGAGATCACCGGCTCGAAAAGTATACGAGGTCCCCTGGCGATGCCAGTTCGAGCGATGCGGCCGGCACCCGCCGCGATTCCATGCTTACGAGCGCCCGTTCGGCCAGCTGTCACCAAACGGGCTCCAGCTTCGGTCTAACACGTGATGACGCGTTCGCGCGACGAACCAGGTTCGACGACCGCTACCGATGAGGAGCTGGTGCGAGGCGCGGCGAACGGCGATCGCCACGCCCTCGCCCGGCTCTTCCGCCGCCATCATCGGACCGTTCATTCCCTCTGTTACCGGCTGACCGGCGACGCCGCGGCCACCGACGACCTGGTCCAGGAAGCGTTCCTGCGCGTGTTTCGGTACGGCGCCGGCTTCGACGGCCGGGCCCGCTTCTCCACCTGGCTCTATCGGCTGGTGCGCAACCTCTGCATCGACCACATGAGGGCCCGGCAGCGCGACGAGCGGCGTCGGCGCCGGCTGGACACGGCGGCCGAGCCGGCGGTCGAGTTGCCGGCCGACGAGGACGAGCGGCTCGAGCTCGTGCGCCGGGCGCTGAACGATCTGACACCGGAACGGCGCGAGGTGCTGGTCCTCAGCCGTTACCACGACCTGAGGTACCGGGAGATCGCCGAGATCCTCGAGATCAGTCTGGACGCGGTGAAGGCGCGAGCTCACCGGGGGCTGCGCGACCTGCGCCGCATCATCAAAGAACTGGAGCGACAGGCATGAAGTGCGAAGTCGCCATCGATCTGATCGCCGATTCCCTCGCCGACGAGCTGGACGCCGGGACCCGGCGGCGGCTCGACGACCACCTCCGTACGTGCCCTTCCTGCGCCGATGAGGCCGCCGAGCTCGAGCGCCTGTGGGCCGATTTGGATCGATTGCCGGTTCCTGAGACCCGCCCCGCGAACGTTTCGCGGCTCGGCCGCCCCGCCGAATCCGGGCGCCGAAGCCGACGGCTCGGGGCGCTGAGTCGGGCAGCGGCGGTTTTCCTCCTGCTGGGCGGCGGTTTTCTGGCCGGGCGGCTCAGTTCGCCCGGGATCGGACCGGTCGAAGACGCCGGCGGCCACCGTTTCCTGCTGCTGATCCGCGGCTCGGCGCCGGAACGCCGCGCCTCCGACGAGCAGCTGTTCGCCGAATACAGCGATTGGGGCGCTCGGCTCGCCGATGACGGCGCGCTCATCACGGCGGCGGAGCTGACGAACGACGCGCGCTGGGTCCGCGGCGACGAGAGCGACGAGAGCGACGATGAGCTGGGCGGCTTCTTCCTGATCCGGGCCCCCGACTTCGACGCGGCCGAGCGCATCGCCCGATCGTCACCCCACGTCGCCTACGGCGGAGCGATCGAGATACGGGCAGTCACCCGGCGTTGAACCTGTCACCCGTCACCCTTCACCCACGTCTAACCGGTGCGAACACCCGAACGGAGGAGAACGGATGACACATTTGGTATTGACCCTCGTGCTGTTGCTCTCGATGGCTCCCGAGACAGCGACCCCGGCCCCGCGCGTCGATGACGAGATCGCCCTCGCACGCAGCGCCGCGCCGCCCCAGGTCTCCGCCGACGCCACCGTGATGGTTCTGCAGGACGGCCAGTACGTCGTCGGCGCCCGTGGCAGCAACGATGTCGTCTGCATGGTATCGCGCAGCCGGCCGGGTAGCCGCGAGCCCATCTGCTACGACGCCGAGGCGGCCCGCACGATCCTGCCGATGGAGATCCGGCGCGTCGAGCTGCGCCTGGCCGGCGAATCGAGTGAGACGATCGAGCGGATCATCGCCGAGGGGATCGGCAGCGGTGAATTCCAGCTGCCACGGCGCCCCGCGATGTCGTACATGATGTCATCGGGCCAGGTGCTGATCTCCGGCGAGGGACGCAACGTAGGCAACTGGTATCCTCATCTGATGCTCTACTGGCCCTATCTGCGCGGCGCGGAGTTGGGACTGCAAGGCAAGCCCTCGCTGCAGGCGGGGGTCGTATTCGATGAGGGTCTACCCACCGCTCACCTGGTGATCCCGGTCCGCGAGTTCATCGATCCGTAGGTCGTGCCGACCGCCCGCCTCGGGCCCGGCACGGACGAGGGCCGCCGCCAGCGCGCCGACCGCGAGACACCCGAGCCAGAGGACGGTGGCGTTGGCCGCGTAGAGCATGGTGCCCAACGTCGGGCCGATCACGAACGCGATCCCGAACGTGAGGCCCCAGGCCCCGTGGTAGCGACCTCGCATCTCCGGTGGCGCGATGTCGGCAACGTACGCGCCGGCCACCGGCATGTAGGTGATCTCACCCAGCGTAAAGACGAACACCACGACGGCGAAGGTCGGCCAAGAGCTCGCGGCCGCGGTAAGCGCGAACCCGGTACCCAGCAGCAGGAAACCCACCGCCATAACGCGTCGCGGCGGCAGGCGCTGCGTCACCGACGCCACGGGCAACTCGAGCAAGACGACCAGCAATCCGTTCAGAGAGATCAGCGTGCCGTACGCCGCGCTCGACACCCGTTCGCTCACGTGCACCGCGAAGCTCGAGAACGCCTGCACCAAGACCAGGATCCCCACCGCGTTCGCCGCCAGGAAGACCCGGAAGGGCCGATCGGTCAGGACCGCCCGGACCCAACCCTTTCCCGCACCCGCGCCCGCCTCCGCCGCCGCGTTGCCCGCAGGCAACGCGGCCAGCGCGATCGTGCCGAAGATGGTCG
Source organism: Candidatus Kutchimonas denitrificans (assembly GCA_011774835.1). Classification (GTDB taxonomy): domain Bacteria; phylum Gemmatimonadota; class Gemmatimonadetes; order Palauibacterales; family KS3-K002; genus Kutchimonas; species Kutchimonas denitrificans. The sequence continues at coordinate 19,096 of JAACAK010000130.1, forward strand.
ACGTCACCGCGTCGCCCAGGAACAGCAAGAAGAACGATCGCTCGGCCAGGAAGCCGCCTACCGCCGGGCCGGCGGCGAAGCCCGCGTTCACCGCCAGCCGGTTCATGGCGAAGGCGGGTACGCGCTGGCCGGTGGGCGTCAGGTCGGCCAGCAGCGCGCCGGCGGCGGGCCGGTAGAGCTCGGAGGTGAACCCGGCGGCCGCGGCGAGGACGACGATGGCGGGCAGGCCGTGGGCCTGCGAGAGTCCGAGCATCGCGGCGGCCGAGCCGTACATCGAGGCCGCGATCGCCTTCCTTCGTCCCAGATGGTCCGCCAGGTAGCCGCCGACCGGCGACGAGAACAGCGCCCCGATCCCGTAGGCGCTCAGCGCTATGCCCGCCTGTGCCGTGGAGAAGCCCTGGCGCGTCACGTAGACCGCCAGGAAGACGATGACGAAGGCGCCGAACTTGCTGATGAAGGTTCCGGCGAACAGCAGCCACGCCGCCGGGGGCAGCTCGCGGATGCTCCGGCGCAACGTGGTGCGATGTGTCAAGCTGTGACCTCGGCTGCGGTGAGTCGACGCGGACCGGCGGAGCGGCTAAGGCGCCAGACGGAGAACCTCCCAGCCTTCGCCCTCTCGAGTATAGACGAGCCGGTCGTGCAATCGGTTGGCCCGACCCTGCCAGAACTCGATCCGCTGCGGCCGCAGCCGGTACCCGCCCCAGAACGGCGGCAGCGGAACCTCGAGGCCTTTGAAGTCGCGATCGTACTCGCGGTACGCTTCCTCGAGCTGCTCCCGGCTCTCCAACACCGAGCTCTGCTTCGATGCCCAGGCGCCGATCTGGCTGCCCCGCGGCCGCGAGTGGAAGTACTCCGCCGACTCCTCCTCCGAGATCCGTTCCACCGTCCCCTCGACCCGGACCTGCCGATGCAGCACGCCCCAGTGAAAGACCAGCGCGGCCCGATCGTTCGCCACCAGCTCGGCGCCCTTGCGGCTCTCGTAGTTCGTGAAGAAACGGAAGCCGCGCTCATCGAATCCCTTGAGCAGCATCATCCGGGCCCCCGGCGTCCCGTCGGGGCTGGTCGTCGCCAGGCACACCGCATCGTGCAGGTACACGCTGGCGCGCCGCGCGTCTTCGTACCAGCGCCCGAACAGCGCGATCGGGTCGGGGCCGGCCTTCTCCTCGGATAGCCCCATCACCGCACCACGGCCCAACGTCAGCAGCGATCTGAAGATCGTCAGAAGCCTCATCTCGAACCGGCCCGAGTCACGGAACACGACGGGCGCCCCGGCGGTGCCGGCGGCCCCACGACGAAAGCTGCCGATAATCTGTCGAACGACCTTGGCTTTTCAAGCAGCAGGCCGGCGGCGGAGTGGCTGCCGGGCGGCGTGGATCCGGCCACCACGCGACGAGGCCCCGCCGGTACGAACCGGACGGGGCCTCGCAGCGGCGGAACCGATCCGCCGTGGCCGATCAGCTGGCGTGAGAGAACATGCCGCCCACGATGTCGGCGATCGTCCCGAACACGTTCTTCCGACCCTTCACCTCGACCTGGGGCTCGCCGTCCCGCTTCTGCCGCATGACCGCGATCACCGTGTCCTCGGTGATCTCGTCCTTCGGCTTCGAGTCGCCGCCACCGTCCGCGCCCTGGCCCTGGAACTGCAGCGACCACACCGCCGACAGGTCGATGTTGTCGAACCAGACGCCGCGGCAGTCCTGGCAGACGTCCACCGTGAACCCCTCGCCCTGCACTCGCTCGAGCTGGGCATCACAGCCGGGGCAGGCGATCGTGTTCTCGCGGCCACATGCTCCGCATTTCGCCGAGTTGCGCGTCATCGGATGTTCGCACGAGGGGCACGCCACCGCGTACAGCTGCTTCTTCATCGAGATCAGCCCGCTCAGGGCCTCCGGAGGACAATAGCGTAGCTGCCGGACTTCGCCCGACTCGAACCACATGCCGCCGCAGCGGTCGCAATAGTCCAGGAAAAGCTCGACCTCTTCCGTCGGGCAGATCTTCTGCAGCTGCTCGCCGTCGCACACCGGGCAATTGAGGCGCTTGCCGTGGTCAGACATCAATCATCCTCCTCGCTCGTCCTCCTGAGTGTTCCGCTCCGCACCCCGCGCTATCAACGCCAGGCGGCTGCTGCGGCCGGCCCGGCCGCGCCGGTTCCGTCTGTCGGGAAAAGAGTGCCGGACCGTGCTGCGCCCGGGGCGGGGATCGGGGAGGGCAAACGTAAGGTCAAGTCCGCTATGAACTTGCCCGCGGCGGCGGCCCCGGCCGCGATCGGCCAGGCCACGCACCAACGGTGATGTACCCGCCGGCAGGTCTCGCGTTCCGGTCCGCCCGAGGGATTCCCCGGGAACCTCGAGGCCGGGGCTTGACCTTATACCATGGTGTAGGGTTTAGCTTGTTGAAGACCTGCGCTCGATAGGAGGGAGCGAAGAATGACTGTAGAGCTTCTGTATTTCGACGGATGTCCGGCGGAGCCGGCCGCGTTCGCACTGCTCGAGCGGGTGCTGGAAGAGGAGAACGTGTCCGAGCAGGTTCAGCGAATCGCGGTTCCCGGCCCGGCAGCGACGACGGAGTTGCGCTTCATCGGCTCGCCATCGATCCGCATCGACGGCGTCGACCTCGAGGGCCCGGACGCCGAGGACGAGCTCGGTTTCGGCTGGCGCTGTCGGCAGTACTCGGAATCGGAGCCCGGCGAGTCGAAGGCCGTTCCCTCGGCGGAGCTGATCCGCCGCCGCCTAAAGGAACGGGAGTGACGGGATGAAGGCGGAGACCGGGACGACCCGATCCGATGCGACGCGCCTGCAGATCGGCGAGCTGGCGGATCGGGCGCGGGTGAACGTCCAGACGATCCGCTACTACGAGCGTCGCGGCCTGCTGGCGGAGCCCGAACGCACGCCGTCCGGTTATCGGCTCTATGCGCCCGAAACGATTCGGGTCGTTCGCTTCATCAAGAGCGCCCAGGGGCTGGGCTTCTCGCTCGAGGAGATCGACCACCTGCTGGAGCTGCGGGACAGTCGGGCATCGAGCTGCGACGAGGTCAAAGAACTCGCGCGGGCCAAGATTGCGGCGGTCGACGAGAAGGTCCGTCGGCTGGCCGCGCTGAAGGGCGCGCTCGAGACCCTGGTCGAAAGCTGCGAGCGAGGCGACTGCGAGCGCGAGTGTCCGATCCTCGAGGCGATGGAGGAGGAGCCTGGCCAAGACGCAATCGGCGCGGTCACGGAGCGCCGCGAGCGCTAGAGTTCCGTATAAGGAAGGAAGGAAGCACGCGATGGAAGCCCGAACGGCTCAACTCGATAAGCGGCGCAAGGATCTGTCGGGTAATCGAGTCCTCAACTTCGTGCTCTGGCGAGTGCCGGTGATTCTCATCCTGGTCGCCATGCTGTGGCCGGCGGTCAGCGCCGAACTGTGGACCGTGGCACTGGCCTGGATCGGTGCCGGCTGCACCTGGAACGCCCTACGCTGCAAGCGCGTCCATTGCTCCATCATGGGCCCGCTCTTTCTCCTCCTCGCCGCGCTGTCGGGTGCCGCGACCCTGGCCTGGCTATCCGTCGACTGGAACTATCTGGGACTTGCCGCGCTGATCATCGTGGCCGCGGCGTTCCTGCCCGAGCTCCTGGGAAAGAAATATTTCGGAAGCGAGGGTTCCGCATGCTGAAGGCCCGCTTCGCGAGGCAACCTTGAGCGCTCATCCATGCCGAATAGTTCTGAAGTAGAGCGTAAGATGAAGGGACTGGTTCAGACGGGCTCGCTCATCGGAGCAGCGGTGGCATCACTGGCCAGCGCAGCGGCGAGCATCTGCTGCATCGGACCGCTGGGCATCGCCCTCCTGGGCGTGAACGGAGCGATCCTCGCCGCCGGCATCAAACCTTACCGGCCTTACCTGCTCTTTGGATCACTGGTGCTGATCGGTCTCGCCTTCTGGGGGGTGTATCGCGGCAGGCGCGGCCGTCACGGCGCCGCCTGCCCGACACGTTCCGCGAGAATCACGCGTCTCATCGTCTGGATCTCCATCGTCGTCTGGATCGGCGCGCTGGCCATCGGCGTCGCCGCCGACAACTACTGGCTGTAACATACAGAGGACCAACCATGAATCCGATTCTCCGTTCTACCCTTCTCCCGGCGGTTGTCGCCGCCTGCGCCAGCGCGGTCAGCGCGGATTATGTCGTCCTGAATACGGATGCCGAGCCGTTCCGGTCGAAGTTCAACGCCGATGCGGACAGGGTTCGGGTGGTCATGCTGGTCGCACCCACTTGAGGCGGATGTCTTCGGGGGGCCTCCGAAGTACAAGAACACGTACTTGAGCAGATCGATGACCCCGACCTGCGCGCGTTCGTCGTCTGGGTCCCGCGGAACGGCGCGAGAGAGAATCATGTCGAGCGGGTTACCCGACTGGTAACGGACGCACGAGCGACCCAGTACTGGGATGCCGGCGGGGCGGTGATCGACCCCTACACCGAGACGCTGCAGCTGACGGGGCCATGCGCCGGTGTGTTCCTCATCTTCGCGCCAGGTGTTACCTGGACGGACGACGGGCCGCCGCGCCCGGATCACGTGGAAGACGCGCACGCGCGGCAGTATGATCGACCGTGGCCACAGTTCGATGCGGAACGATTCGCCACGAGGGTTCGAGAGCTTCTGGACGAGAACTAGCGGAACGCTGAGGTGCTGTTCGGAGTCGACCCGGGTAAGGTACGGGCGACGATGGATAAAGGCTGCCCGGCCCGCTAAGACGGTGACCGTTGCGGTCAGTCGCCCTGGCCGCGCGCCTCGGCGATGGCAGTCAGAAACTCGTTCCCGTAGCGTTCCAGTTTCGTCGGGCCGACGCCGGACACATCGAGCAGCTCCTCAGGGCTGGTCGGGCGCCTGCGGGCCATCGCCCTCAGCGTGCTGTCGCTGAACACGATGTAGGCCGGCACACCCTGGGCGTCGGCCAGACGCTTCCGCGTCTCCCTCAGCCGCTGGAACAGGCGCTCCGCCGCCGCGTCGTCCACCGGCTCCGGCGTTTTGGCCGTTGGAACGGGCCGCTCCTCGCTCCGCCGGCCCCGCGACGTGCGGGCCATACCCTGGGCCGCCAGCTCCTCGGCGCGGACCCTCGTACAGACGTCACAAGAAGTTCCGCATGGCGCGATCCGTTCCGCGAAGTGGGCCAGGATGCCCTGGTGCCGGCAGACGTCGCGCTCGACCAGCTTGAAGAGCCGGCGCGAGGCCAGGAGCTTGATCCGGCGCAGCTCCGGATCGTCGATGGAGTCGAGGAATCGGTCGTGCGCCTTCACGTCGGCCCAGGAGTAGAACAGGAAGCAGTCGCTGTACAGCCCGTCGCGTCCCGCCCGACCCATTTCCTGGTACCACGACTCGATGTCCTTCGGCATGTCGCGGTGGATGACGAAGCGGACGTTCGACTTGTCGATCCCCATGCCGAACGCGATCGTGGCGACGATGACCTCGACGTCGTCTCGGGCGAACGCTTCTTGGCCCGCGGCACGCTCGTCATCCGACAGCCCCGCATGATACGGCGCGGCGCGAATCCCCTTCTTCCGCAGGAAGGCGGTCGTGCTGTCGACCGCGCGCCGCGACAGACAGTAGACGATCCCGCACTCGCCTTCCCGGGCCCGGATCAGACCGAGGATCTCGTTCCGCGTGACGCCCGTCCCCTTCTTGCGACAGTAGATCCGCAGGTTCGGCCGGAAGAACGAGCCTTTGTAGCCCCGGGGCTTCACCATCCCCAGCTGCCGGATGATGTCCCGGGCCACCTGCCGGGTCGCCGTGGCGGTCAACGCGAGGACCGGGATCCCCTCCAACTCGCTCTTCAGGCCGCGCAGCCGCCGGTACGACGGCCTGAAATCGTGCCCCCAGTGGGAGATGCAATGCGCCTCATCGACCACGATCAGCGACAGGGGCCAGCCCCGCGCCTCCCGTCGCAATCCCGCGTCCAGCGCCTCGGGCGCCAGGAACACCAGCTCGTAGCCGCCGGCGCGAAGCGTCTCGAGCCGCCGGCGGCGCTCGGTGAATTCCAGCGTCGAGTTGATGGCCGTCGCCCGGTAGCCCACCGAAGCCAGCGCATCGACCTGGTCCTTCATCAGCGAGATGAGCGGTGAGATGACCAGCACGGTCCCGGGCAGGATGCGGGCCGGGACCTGGAAGGTGAGCGACTTGCCCGCACCGGTGGGCATGACGGCGATGCAGTCGTGACCGTCGAGTATCGCCTCGATGACCTCGAGCTGGCCGGGCCGGAACTCGTCGTATCCGAAGACCCGGCGGAGCACGTCGTACGGCTGCGTCATCAACTCCGTTAGCTAGTCCAGCGAACTTCGTCAGCTGGCCGCGCTCGCCGCCTCCCGCAGCAGGTTGCGAGCGATCACCAGCCGCTGGATCTGGTTCGTCCCCTCGTAGATCTGCGTGATCTTCGCGTCCCGCATGTACTTCTCGATCGGGTAGTCCTTGCAGTAGCCGTAGCCGCCGAACAGCTGCACGCAGTCGGTGGTCACCTTCATCGCCACGTCGGTCGCCATCAGCTTGCACATCGCCGACAGCTTGGTGATCGCCTTGCGGCCCGAGTCGATCGCCCGCGCCGCGTAATGCACCAGCTGACGCGCGGCCTCGATCTGCGTGGCCATGTCCGCGAACATCCACTGCACGCCCTGGAACGAGCTGACCGGCTGGCCGAACTGCTGGCGGCTGTGCGTGTACTCCATCGCCAGGTCCAGCGCGCCCTGGGCCAGCCCCACCGCCTGCGCCGCCACGCCGGGCCGGGCCCGGTCGAGCGTGATCATGGCGTGCTTGAAGCCGCGGCCCTCGGCGCCGCCCAGCAGGTTGTCGGCCGGGACCCGGCAGTCCTCCAGGTGGATCTCCACCACCGGCACGCAGCGGATGCCCATCTTGTCCTCGTGCTTGCCCACCCGGTAGCCGGGCGTCTCCTTCTCGACCACGAAGGCCGAGATCCCGCGGGCGCCGCGGCCCGGCTCGGTGACGGCGAAGATCGTGTTGTACGACGCCACCGCGCCGCCGGTGTTCCACTTCTTCTCGCCGTTCAGCACGTAGTCGTCGCCGTCCCGCTCGGCCCGCGTCTTCATCGAGCCGGCGTCCGAGCCGGCCTCCTTCTCCGACAGGCCGAACGCGATCAGCTTCTCGCCCGCCGCGATCCCCGGCAGCCAGCGCTCCTTCTGCTCGTCGGTGCCGCCGACCAGGATCGGGAACGAGCCCAGCGCGTTGACCGCGAAGCCGACGCCCATGCCGCCGCAGGCCCGGGAGAACTCCTCGACCACGATGCAGAGGTCGAGGACACCGCCGCCCACGCCGCCGTACTCCTCGGGGATCCACACCCCGGAGAGGCCCGCCTCCTTGATCGCCTTCTGCACCTCCCACGGGTACTCCTGCGCCTCGTCGTACTTCGCCGCCACCGGCCGCATCGCCGTCTCCGCCACCTCCCGTGCCCGATTCCTCAACTCGATCTGTTGGGGGGAATAGAGTTCCTCGATCATCGCTCGCTCGTTCTCCCTTCAAGCCGCTCCCGGTCTCCGGTGCCAACCCGCCGCGCGGGTGGCTGCAAACTCTGTCGCCGATCCCCGGTCGGCAAGACGTGACATCGGGCTCCCCCGGTCGAGTCGTCGGGTCGGTGAAGCGGGACTCCGATCCCAAGGCCAGCAGGTGCACCTCATGCGCGGTCACGACCGTTCGCGGCACCGCGCCCCAACGAATCCGCCGCAAGCTCATCGCCTCGTTGCCGCCACGAGCCACACCCCGACTCGAGAAACCACCGGCTCGGTTCTGTTTCCGATGGACCGTTGACTGCCGCCCGTTCGCTCGACACCTTGGCAGCGACACCTTTCGGAAGGCAGTGCCTTCCGCCCGCCCCTGCCCGAAGTTCAATGTCAGTGTCGGCCACCTGAGCGGCATCAGCTTGACTGCCCCCCAGGTCCGATCTACTCCCGCATCCAAACGAGGAGGTCGTGATGAGAGGATCGCTCTTGGCTGTTTGCCTGCTCACCGTGCTGGCTTGGCCGGCCACGCTTTCTGCCCAGCTCGATGTCGGACCGCAGGCAAGCTGGGCCGACGATGCCGACTTTGGCATCGGCGGCCGTGCGATGCTGGGGATACCCGTCGATATCCCGCTGGCGGCGATCGGGTCGTTCGACTACTTCTTCCCCGACGGAGACGTCGATTATTGGGAGATTAACGCCAATGCCGTCTACAAGTTCAGGGTTCCCGGTGGTGTGGTCGCTCCTTACGCCGGGGCGGGGCTCAACGTCGCGCACACCTCCGTCGGCGATCTGAGCGAGACCGACGTCGGTCTCAATCTCCTGGGCGGTGCTACATTCGACGCCGGACAGCTGACGCCGTTCGCGGAGCTCCGGGTCGAGCTGGGTGGGGGCGAGCAGTTCGTGTTGACGGGCGGCCTCCTCTTCACCGTCGGGCCGGGCCTGTAGGCCGGCACAACCCCACGGATTCCCGGAGGGCGGATGGGCAATCGAGAGGGCGTCGGCGGAAGCCGGCGCCCTCTCGGCGTTGTTGGTCAGCGGGCCCGCGAAGGAACCGTTATTTATCGAAGACGACCGTGATGGTCACGCCGCTGAACTCTTCCTCGCCAGAGAACCGACCGCTGCCGACCGAGAAGATCATGTCACGCAGGAATGTATCCGCCGCGTGGTTCAGTTCGAGCCGGGGCCCATAGAAGTGCCACGAACCCGCAAGGTCCGCGTCGATGCCCGTGCCGGGACCGAATAGGTCGGGAACGAACAGCCTGCCGGTCGTCGTTCCGTCCGCATTCAGGACCAGGTCGATCGAGCCGCCCCCGGCCAGCACGTCCGTCGTCCCCCCATTCCTAACCGTGAAGGTCGTCGCGCTGTAGGCGCCGGCAACCTCGTCGATGGCCGGTGCGCTGATCCGCCGGAAGACCATGCGCAACCACGCGTCTTCCGGTTGTCCGTCCCGATCGACATCGACGAATTCCTGCTCCGGCCACCGGGCGGTCAGTACGTCGCCGACCAGCTGGAATGGAACGAATTCCTCGTCGTTCTGACCGTTCCAGTAGATCGTGCCGTCCTCGACGCGCATCTCCCCGTAATCCCGCCCGAAGCCCCAGGGAAATTCGATCAGGGAGGCGAAGTCTCCGCTCGACTGGATGTGCAGCGTCCCGTTAAGAGCCTGCGTGGCGACCCAATCGGTCTTCTGTGTCGTATCCGTCGCCAGCGAGTATTCCCAGGTCGTGACGCTCCAGGTGCCGGCGAGGTCGTCGATGGAATCCACCTGCTGTGGGCCGGTGCTGTCGCCGCCACAGGCGGCGAGGAGAGCAACGGCCAGCAAGACCGCAAGGCTCGTACGCATGGTCGGTACTCCTCCTCCAGGGTGCCAGGAGTCGGTGAACTGAACCGCCAAGTCAATGTACAGAGCCTGAGTCAAGTGGCGGTAAAGCGCGTCTTCCTGCTCACGCAGACCGCGGCTCCGATCAGTTCGGCCACGGCGACGACGCTCATCCAGTCCCGGGCACCGTGGTCCGCCGCGCCGGCCCCGGCGGAGACGCCATCGACCAACCGTGTCGGTACCCATGCGAGAAGCCCCGCCGCCGAAGCGACGGGGCTCTATTCTCTCCGAACGACGCCCTATGTCGAGCCGCCTGTACGCGCGTCGCTATTGCACCCGCTCGATCTCTATCTTCGCCACCGGATCCGACCAGCCGTGGATCCCCGGCACGAGGTCGGCGCCGCCCTGGATGCCTGGGTGGTGGCGTATCACCCCGCCCTCGGCGAGCGCCGGGTTGCTGGTGCCGGTACCGGGGTCAGTCGACGACACACCGGTGAGAACGGGACACGGCGGAACCAGGTCCGCGAAATCCTCCGTGTTCACCTCGGTCCCGGCATCGTAGCCGTCGGTGTACATCGTAACACTCGCGCCGACGTCACGGGGCAGACGCACGCCGTCGATCCCCGTGAAACCGTCGTTGGTGCAGATGAGCATGGAAACGATCGAGAGGTACTTGGCGCCTCGCTCCGCCTCCACTTCGAAGCTGATGCTCGCGCCGGGCAACAGCGGCGGTGGGCCCGGGCTCACCGCCACCACCACATCGTTCACGTGTTTGTCCCCATCCAGCCGCCCGACCATCGGTCCGAGGTTTCCGTTCTCGGCGATCTCCTTGAGCTCGAAGCTCGCCGGGTCACCCACGGTGAACAGACTCACCGGCTTCCGGTGTACCGATGCCAGCGGCGGCGTGAGCGGCTGTCCCGAGGTGAGATTGTAGATCGTGACCTCGTACGTCGCCGAACCCGCAGGGCCAAAACCCTTGTCGACGTCCGCCTCGACACCGTAGGTCGCCGGGTCGGTGCCGGTAAGTTCCCCCGACTCGCCACACCCGGCCATTACCGGGACTACGGCCAGGCCGACGATAAGACGTACCATCTTCTGCATGTGTTCCCTCCCGCTTCGGGTCATCCATGGGCCGTCGCGTCAACGACGAAACGACGCATGCTGTAATCGAGCACCCGAAAACGCGCGCAAAGAACGGACCGAGCCGTCGCTCCCCTCCATCCCAACCGATCCGCGCGACCATCACTGGACTTCCTGCGAGTCGGCGGCGCGCATATGCTGACGTCGAAGCGTTTCATGAAACAGCCCGACGTTTCATCCGTGTTTCACTGCGCCGGTTTTCTCGCCAACGAGTCCGAATTGACCTTGCAATGGATCTTTATTACATAGGAAGCTCCTGCCCGGCGGCCTCGATCTTCGAGGTTTATCCCCCCATCACCGGACGCTCACATTCGAATCGGTTGTCGATGCGAACTCATTGCGCCTGGATCGTTCTGATCGGCGCCGCGTGGGCCGGATGCGCGGCATCGGATAGCGAACGCGACGACGCGACGGAAGAGACACCGCCCGCCGTCTCGTGGGACATACCGATCGAGGTGAACGAGGCAGTGGAGAGGTGGCTGGACTACTACACCACCGACGGCCGCAGAAGTTTCCAGATCACCCTCTCCCGAGTCAGCCGCTACGAACGGCTCATGCGAGGGATCCTTCGCGACGCTGGTCTCCCCGAAGACCTCGTCTACCTGCCGCTGATCGAAAGCGGCTTCGAGACCACGGCGTACAGCCGGGCGCGCGCCCTCGGCTTGTGGCAGTTCGTGCCCAACACCGCGCGCATCTACGACCTCGAGATCTCGCGTTGGGTGGACGAGCGGCTCGACCCGATCGCCTCGACCCACGCCGCCGCCGACTACCTGGGCGACCTGCATCGCGAGTTCGACGACTGGTACCTCACCTTTGCCGCCTACAACGCCGGACCCGGCCGCGTCCGCGGCGCGATCCGCAGGACTGGAAGCCGGGACTTCTGGACGCTGGCCGATCGACGTGCGCTGCCCCGCGAAAGCCGGAATTACGTGCCGAAGCTCATCGCCGTCGCTCTCATCGCCAAGCAGCCCGAAGAGTACAGTGTTCGCAGATTGTACAAGCCGATCGTCACTTTCGACGTCGCGTACGTGCCCGACGCGACCAGCCTCGACGTCGTCGCCGATGCGGCTGGCGTTCCATTGGAAGAGATCCTGGAGCTCAACCGGCACCTGCTTCGTGGCGTGACACCGCCCGGCCGGCGTTACGAGGTACGAATTCCGGCGGGGACTCCCCGCATCTTCGCGGAGAACTACGACCGGCTGCCGCCGTCCGAGCGGGTTCGTTCGGTCGTCCACATCGTGCGCCGCGGCGAGACGCTGGGAAGGATCGCCCGGACGTACGGCGTCGACCTATCGGCCATCCGTGCGGCCAACGATGGCCTCGACCCGACCAGGCTTCAGGCCGGCCAGCGCCTGTTCATCCCCGGCGCCCGCAACCTGCCGGGCCTCACCGACTAGCGCGAGTGGAGAGCCGGCCCGCGCGTCGGCTCTAAGGCGCCTGGAGCAGCTGCCCAATTGCCTTCGTCAGTCGCTGTTGTCCACCGATCGTGACGCGGTCTAACGGTTTAACAGCCGGGTCAGGTTGCGTTGAGAGGGACTGAAGCTCGGGTCGACTCGCAGCGCCGACCGGTAACTGGCGATCGCCCGCGCGGTGTCGCCCAGCGCCAGGTACCCGTCACCGAGGCTGTCGTAGACGTTGGCGGAGTTCGGATACGACTCGACGTTGAGTCGGAAGACGGTCACCGCCGCGTCCAGTTGCCCGCTGCCGAGGAGGTTGTATCCCAGTCGGTTCAGCTCGCCCTCGGTATCGGCATGGATGTGCTGCGGATCGTCCCGAAATTCTCGGTAGACCATCTCGAGCGAGTCCAGGCCGCCCACCTGCAAGGCAGATAGCAGGCGGTCAGTCAGAGGCTCCCGAAAGGGATAACCGAGGATCGCGTCCAACGCCGGGTCGCGACCCGCCTCGTAGTCCACAATGGTCAGATCGACCGCGATATCGGGGTCCGTGCGATCCCGGGTCTCGAACGGACGGGGCAGGCTGTTCTGCCAGTAGATGGTCGACGCGCCGACCTGCAGACCGCTGTTCGGCAGATCGATGGGCTCGGCATCGCCGTAGTGGTTCGGGCTGGCGCTGGTGGGCTCGCCGACGAAGAGAGCTTCCGTGTGCCGCTCGAGATACGTGACCAGGTGCGATGCCGCCGAAAACGTGTGGCGCCCGATGATGACATAGAGCCTTCCGTACCGGTTGATCGAATCGCGCTTCAAGATCCCGTGCACGACCGGGAGGTTGAGCATGTTGTTGCCGCCGCCGTTCAGTCGCAGATCGAGGACGAAGCGCTCCGGTTGGAGTTCATCCGCTTCGCGCAGGATTCCTTGGCGCCCATGTGAACCCCGGATCGCAGATTGCTCTTTCATGGTAACCCTGTAGGCGACTCCAAGGTCAAGGCCGACCGAGGGACCGCCCATCCTCGCGGTCGGGGCAAACGCCCCGGATCGCGGAGAGCCCCTCTTCGCAGGGGGCCGGGGGCCCGGAACAGAGTGCAGAACGATGGAGCCACGACGGCGGAGCTACACCGCAGCATCGGTTGTCAGGAAAGATATCGAATCGGGAACAACGTCAGCGGGAGGAAGAAAGGGAAGAAAGTGAGGAAGGAATGACAGACACTCCACACCCCCTACCCTAGCAGCCAGGATAACCCCGCGTGATCATGACGACACGCACCGCGGCCCGGATCGTCACGGCCGCCGGGAGGATTCCTCCGCTCAAGTTGCCGCACGCACCGCACCCTCGACGGTAGCCTCGCTCATCCACTTCCACAGGCCGATTCGATTCCCATCGGGATCCGTGACGATCCTGTAAGACGCGTATCCCGGCACTTCCACGATTCCGCCCTCGCTCCCGCCCCCCAGCCCACACGCCCGGGTCAGGTAGGGCTCGAACTCCGCGACCTGGACGTAGAGTGTAAACGAGTTTCCCGCGGAGACCTCCGTATCCTTCAGGAACCCTCCTCCGATCCCCGCCGGAGGGTCGAATCCGAGGTACGACTGCGACACACGATATATCTCCCAACCGAACAGCTCCCGGTAGAAGCGCTCGGTACGGTCGAAATCCGTGGAACGTAACGTCACGGTCACCACGCCATGGTCCTTCATCGGTCGCCCCCGATTCAGTCGGTCCGCGGTTCGTCTTTTGGCCGCGCTCGCTGCGGGCGTACCATCATGACGCCGGTCCGGGCCATGGCGGCGGGACCGCAACGAACAGGAGGATGAGGCACATCGAGGGAGCCTCCGTCGCCGCTTCGCGCTCGTCTCCGGGCGGACGCAGCCTCTATCTGCTTGGAACCGGTGTCGCTCCCTCGCAGAGACCGGTCAATTCGATGTCGACCTCCCAATCCGCCCACGCGCAAACAATGTCAGCGACGATCGCGCCCCCCGAGCGGCTGTTCGCCAATATGACAATTCCGACTCCCTTTTCCGGGACCGCCAGGAACGTGGCCCGCCACCCCGGGTTGGCGCCGTCGTGGCCGATCATCGTCAGCGTTCCCGAGACGGGAAGCATCTTGTACCCGATGCCGTAGTTGCCGTGGGCCTCCGCGGCGGGGGAGACCATCAGTCGTACGGTCGAGGGGCTGAGGACGCTCCTTCCGGGCAATGAGCCATCGGGCCCTGACATGGTGGCGGCGACGAACCTGGCCAGGTCGCCCGCCGTCGTGTAGAGGCCGCCCGAGGCCGCGAAGCTCTCGTTCCGGTAGGTGGCGTAATACGGCAGCGGCTGGCCGGTGGAGTCATAGGGTACGGCGAGCCGCCTCGGGTCGAACGCGTACGTGCTGGATCCCATCTCCAGGGGCTCGAGAACCGTGCGCTTCATATAGGTCGCGAAAGCCGTACCGGTGACTTCCTCGATGAGCAGTTGCAGGACCACGTAATTGCCGTTGTTGTACTGGAAAGTGGTCCCCGGCTCCCGGACGAGTCGCACGCGACCGAAGCTTCCGTAGGAGCGCGAGAGCGTCTCCTCCAAAGAAGGTGGATAGTCGAAGGACTCACTCGCAGGGAGTATCGAAAGCCCTGATGTATGGGTGAGAAGCCGGCGAACGGTCAGCTGGTTGGCGTCGAAATCCCTTGAATCGGGAAGCTGCCAGCGGCTCAGATACCCCGCCACCGGTGAATCGAGGCCGGGGCCGATACTATCCTCGAGCATGGTCATCACGCCCCACGCCGCGACGGTTTTCGATACCGAGCCGACGTTGAACAGCGTGCCGTCTGTGACCGCTCTGGATGGCTGTCTCTCCGCGAGCCCGTAACTCCCAAGCCAGGTGACCGCGCCCCCATCGATCACGGCCACCTGCACGCCGGGGACCCGATGTGCCGCCAACAACTGGGGTACAAGGGTCTCGAATCGAGCTGCCAGTTCCCCGGATTGGCCCGCCGTCCGGGCTGCAGATTCACCGTCACAGCCGATGGCGATAGACAGGGCCAACAGGCACAGCTGGTGTGGAAGAGACTGGCGTTTCACAGCATTCGTTCCTTCGCGACCGGCGACCGTTCTTCGAAGCACGGGTGTCCCGAGACGGCTCCCGAAACAGATCGAGACGCCACGCGTGAACGAATCGCCGCGCGCGCTCGAGCCAGAAACCTCCGAATCCGCACCCCGCCCTGTCGGGGGCCAGTTCACAACGAGATAAACTATAGGTCCCACTGAGCGAGACCGCCAACGCATTTGGTATGAAGGAGCCCGCATCACGCCGTGGTCGGGACGCACGGTCTGCTTCTTGCCGTTCCTCTGCGGGCGAGCCGCAAAGTTCGGGATCCGCTCGGGGACGCCCGGGAATTCATGTGGGACACGCGCCGACCATCCCACGAAAGTGATTCCCGAGATGGCTCTCCGGAACATCAGGGAGAACAGGATGATCGGCGTGCCCAGCGGAAGGATCTGCTAATGGGTGGGTGGCAGTTAGCCGCAGAGGCTACTCGAGAGCTATCCGTGGCCGGATGAGACGGTGCGAGAGGCGCTCGAGCGTCGTACCCGAGAGCGGCGAAACCGGTTCGAATCGACAAGCATCCGCTGTCCTCGAGCGAAAAAGAAAAACCCCGCCTAGCGTCGTAACACCAAGCAGGGGTTGCCCTTCCAAACAATGGGCCTGGGTGGACTCGAACCACCGACCTCACGCTTATCAGGCGGAAAACTGGCGCTCGTCAGCGCTCGTGGGCGACAGTTTTCGCAGGTTTTTGATAATTCAGCGCTCGTGAGCGGCAGCCAGCGTCAGTGGGCGCTGTCACTGTCTCTGGCACTGCGAACTCGGCGCCGATCACCTTCCTGGTCCCGGACAGCGACCCCTTGCCTCATTTCGGTCACATCCACCCGCTGCACGCGGTAACCCAGTGATGCCACCGCGTCCTCGATCGCAGCCACGTCGATGCGGTCCGGTCGGAAGTCCACGCGGACCGAGTGTGTCCCGGCGTTGGCAGCGACCCCCATCACTCCTGCGCGATGAGATAGCAGGGTCTCGATCTTCATCTCGCATCCACGGCAGTGAATGTCCGGCACATCCAGGACCAGCGCGGTGACACCACTGCCTCCTCTCTCCTCGAGCGCGTGAGCCTCTGCGTCTGCGCCTTCGGGCTCGGCGCGCCCCGGGCGTTCCGCCACGAGCCCAGCCGACACAGCGCTCTGGATGCGCTCCCGGTGCTTGGGGAGGATTCGGCCGCCGAAGCTGTTGAGCAGGACGGTGCTAACGCTGGTCGCCATGGCGAGCATGGCCCATACCGGATGCACGATGCCGGTGGCGGCGAGCGGTACGCCGACGCCGTTGAAGAGAAACGCCAGCCAGAGGTTCTGAACGGTCTTGCGGTAGCTGGCCTGTCCGATGTGGTAAGCATCCACCACCGCGCCCAGCCGCTCTCCGATGAGGATCACGTCGCTGGATTCGATCGCGATGTCGGTACCGGCGCCGATGGCGATGCCCACATCCGCCTGCATCAGGGCGGGCGCGTCGTTGATGCCGTCGCCCACGAACGCGACTCGGCGGCCGGCGGTCTGGAGCTCACGCACCTGCTCGGCCTTCCCGTCGGGAAGCACTCGCGCCCGCACCTCCTCGATGCCGACCTCGGCCGCTACCGCGCGGGCAGTCCGCTCCGCGTCGCCGGTGAGCATCACCGGCCGCAGGCCGAGGTCCTTCAGGGCGGCTATCGCCTCGGCTGCATCGTTCTTGAGGGTGTCGGCGATGGAGATCACTCCTTCCAGCCGACCCTCGACCGCCACCAGGACCGCGGTGCGGCCCCGAGCCTCTTCACGGGTCACCACCTCCCGAGCGGACTCGACGGCGATGCCGTGCTTCGTCAGGAGATCCAGGGTTCCGACCAGAAGGGAACGCCCTTCGAGCCGGGCCTCGACGCCGCCGCCGGTGACCGCGTGGAAGTCCTCGGGGGAGCCGACTTCTATTCTCTCCTGTTCGGCGTGCTCCACGATGGCTCGACCCAGGGGGTGCTCGGACGGGCGCTCGGCCTCCGCGGCGTGCCGAACGATGGCCTCGGCGTCCGCATCTGCGACGGGAGTGATCTGCACGACCCTCGGAGCCCCGACCGTCAGCGTCCCCGTCTTGTCCAGGACCACGACCTCGATCTCCCGGAGAACCTGGAACGCCTCACCCGACCGCATCAGGATCCCTCGCTCGGCCGCCATGCCGCCGCCACGGATCAGCGCCAGCGGCGTCGCCATGCCCAGGGCGCACGGATAGCCCATGACCAGCACGGAGAGCGCCGCGTACATGGCACGCAGCCAGAGGGGGCTGCCCGCCAGGACACCCCAGGCGACGGACCAGAAGAGGAGCGCCCCCAGCGCGATGAGGAGGACCGCCGGCACGTAGTACCGTAAAACCCGATCGACCAGGACGATGATTCCGGGCTTGAGCGCCTTCGCCTCTTCCACGTGGCGCGCGACCTGGTGGAGGAAGCTCCCCTCGCCGGTCCGGGTCACCCGGACCAGCAGGGTGCCGCTCTGATTCACGCTTCCTCCGATCACTTCGTCGCCGGGGGCCTTCTCGGACGGGATCGGCTCACCGGTCACCAGCGCTTCGTCCACGGCGCTCCCGCCCTCGACGACAATTCCGTCCACCGGCACCTTCTCGCCCGGCCGGATCCGGACGCGGTCCCCCTCGGTCAGCGTGTCGATGGCCACCTCCTCTTCGCGCCCGTCCCGGACCACCCGGGCCGTAGGCGGCTGAAGCTCCAATAGCCTGCGTACCGATTGCGAAGCCCGGGTCCGGACCCAAAGGGAGACATATCCGGACAGGAGGTGGTACGTGGTCAGGAACATGACAACGCCGTAGAAGTCCACGGCCGGGAAGCCCTCGAGCCCCCACCATCCCCGCGCCGGAACGGGCGTGCCGAGGAGGCCGGCGAGATAGCCGCCGAGCGCCCCGGCGGTGAGCAGGACATGCTGATTGGCGATCCCGCGCCGTGCGGCACCCCACGCCATCTTCAGGATATGCCGACCCGTCCAGAAGAGGACGAAGCTCGCCATGCCCAGCGCGAGCCACGTGTGCCAGACCCGCATGGCCCAGAGGTCCAGCCACATGGCGAGCATCCCGGCGAAGGAGATGCCGGCGAAGACGGACGCGACCAGCAGATTCCGCTTTTCTCGGGCCATCGCCTCCTGCTGTTCCTCGAAGTGCCGCACCTTCCGGGGATCGCGGACGGTGTAGCCCAGAGCACGCAGCGTTTCCCCGATTCGCGTCTCGTCGGTCCGGTCGGGTCGGTAGCGAACGAGCGCCTCCTCGTGCGCGAGAGAGACGTGCACCTCCTCGACGCCTCGCTGCCGACCCACGGCTTTCCGGATCGATTCGGAGCAGAAGGAGCAGCTCATCCCGCCGACTTTGAGCTGGACAGTGCGAAGTGTGCCGCCGGCGTCGCTCGACCCCATGGCGCTACCGCTCTCCGCCCGGCCAGCGGATCATCGGCATGTTCACCACCACCCCGGGCCGCTCCATCGTCAGCTCGCCCGCTTCGATGGCAGCCTCCACCTCGCTGGCCGAGCGCAGGAGACGGGCCTCGCCCGGGTTCACCCAGGTGACGAGGGAGACACGCCGCAGGGGCCGGTAGCATGCCTGCTCTGGGGGACAGTCGAACACGTCGGGCTGGTAGCCCAGCGGGCCCTGCACCGCCGGCTGGAGCCCGTTGGTGAAGACGTAAACTTCGGCGAGCATAGCATCCTCTGCCCGCGCCAGCTCCGGCACCACGAACACCGGGGAACGCATCATCTCGGTGAGTATCCGGGCGATGGCCGAGTCCGAGGCTTCCGTGTGGACAAACAGAATCTCCTCACCGGAGGCGTACCCTCTCACCGGCGGAACCTCCGGCGCACCCTCCACACCCATCTCCAGGATCCGATTCCAGCCCTCACACCCCACCGCAACCAGGGAACCGGCCATCATCCCCGCGAGCACCGCGCGTTTCATGCGACCGCGCTTCCTGCCGTGATGATGAGTGCGGTGGCCGCCCAATCCACGTCGGTTACGGCAGTTCACGATCCACCACCTCGGCTTCGGCGACGGGAAAGCCCTGACCCTCCACCAGCGCGATAATCTCATCCAGGTCGAGGCGATCCGGATCGAAACGGGCGGTCACGATCTTGGTGTCCAGGTCGATCGAGATGTCCTGCAAGCCCGCTTCCTCCAGTCGTCCCCGTATGGATCTGGAACAGAGGGGACAGGACATGCTCGGGACGATCAGCTTCACCGTCCTCAGTGCCTCGGCCGACGTGCCGACCGTGTCTATCCCGGCGGCGGCCGCCTCGGCCGAGTCGCCATCTCTGCCATCGCAGGCCGCCAGCGCGACCACGAGCAACACGCCTACGAACGTCCAGCGGTTCCAAACCTTCATCGCGACCTCCTCACGCCCAGGACACCCACGCAGTCCAAAGCGCGCTCACCAGAAAGAAGACGGCGCCCAGCAGCAGCACCACGCCAGCCACGCGCTCCACCCTCGGCATCCAGCGTGAAAGCTTCTGCAGACGGCCCAGCACCCCGGCCCCCGTACCCACCAACAGCAACGGGAGCCCGCGGGCGAGCCCGAACACGAACATCAACGCGGCCCCGAACCACCACGAGCCGGTGACGGCGGCCGCTCCAAGCATGGGGAGAACCATGGGCGTGCAGGCCGGACACGCCGTGAGACCGAAGGGGATGCCGAGGGCGTAGGCGCCCGGAACCGAGTGCGCCTTGCGCCAGCTCATGCGCACAACCGGCCACCGGATCGTCACCAGCCGGAGCAGGGCCAGACCGAACACGGTGAGGATCGCCGCCGCCAGCAGGTTCCAGAGCACCAGGTAGTTCGCCACCGCCTCGATCACGATCCCCCCGACGAACCCGAAGAGGGCGCCCAGCACCGCATCGACGGTGGCGGTGCCGACGACGAACGCCGCGGACAGGCTCACGGCCCGCCGACCCGATCGCTCCTCGTCCCCGGCGACGAACCCGGCGATCACCGGATAAAGGGCATACGAGGACGGCGCGAGACCCATGGCGAAACCCGCCGCGAAGACGACGGCGAATGCCGTGATCGAAACGCTCTGCAGCACCTCCATGGCTTCGGGACCGAGCATCGCGTCCACGCCAGAGCCTCACCTGGCGGCCGAAGGGGTCTTTCGCGCCGCCGCCGATCCAGCCGCCTCCTCGATGATCCGGCAGCGGCAGCCGGCCCCGGCGGTGCCTTCTTCGTCTCCGGTCCTGGACAGCGCATCCGCGAGCCGCCTCTCCAGCTGCCTGAGCTCGCCGATCCGTCTCCGGGTCTCGAGCAGCCGTTCCTCCAGCGCGCGCCGCACGTGCTGGCACGGCTCACGCTCCTCATCGACGATCGCCAGAACGTCAGCGATCTGGCCCAGCGTCAATCCGAGCGCTTTGGCCTGGTCCACGAACCGAAGCCGGTCCACAGCCTCCACGCCGTAGATCCGGTAGCCCGCCTCGCTCCGCCGGGGCTCGGGAAGCACGCCCGCTGCCTCGTAGTAGCGGATCGTGTCACGGCTCGCCCCGCTCTGCTCGACGAGCTCTCCGATGAAAAAGGATTCCTGGGTGCCCATGCGACCTCCGGGTTCGGGGATTACTCCTTCATGGTAACCCTGGAGTCCACTCTAGGGTCAAGGCCGACAGGGAGATGCCCCGCTCCGGTGGATGGGCCGACGGAGGCGGCGACTTCCCTCTTCGCCGTCCGCTTTACGAGGTACCTGTCAATTACGCTTCTTGCTATCGACTAGGCTCGCGCTATATGATGGATCCAACGGGAGGAGGTTGCGGTAGGGCAGTGGATCCCTCACTCCCGAGGCCCCAACCGTGCCACACTGCAGTAATCCAGCTTCCCCAGGTCGCGCCTGCACTTTCCTGCAGCCCCCAGCCTCTACGCCGCGAGCCAACCGCCCTCAAGCGCTTCCTTGGGAATTGTCCCGGCCAGGAGGCAGATCCGCTTGCATTATCTCCAAGACGAGGCAGTTCCTGAAGCGGGAACGGGGACCACCGACTATGAAGGCGATAGTCCGGACCATGACCATCTACGCGGAGCGCACCAATGACAATTGAGAAATTGGAGATCGAGGGGATCGATCGGTCTTGAAGTTGGAGGTGAGCCATGCAATTCTTTCGCACGTCGCTACTTCTCGCCGCCCTGGCCTTCGGGGCTGCAGCGTGTGAGACGCCGCCTCAGCCCGCCGAGGACTCGCCCGAGTTCACACCGGGGGCGGGCGAAGTGGCCGCGGGCATCGGACACGGCGTCAGCGAGAACAGCAGGATCCAGATCGGTTACGCACTGGCACCCGTGCCCCTGGACCTGAAGGGCAAGAACCCGGCGCTCGTCGGGCTGGGGAGCTATCTGGTCCACACTCACGCCTGTTCCGACTGCCATACGAATCCGCCCTTCGCTGCAGGAGGAAACCCATTTTTGGGAGAGCCCGAGCAAACTAACACGGAGAACTACCTGGCCGGAGGGACCCCGTTCGGGCCGTTTACTTCGCGCAACATCACTCCGGAACCCAGCACTGGACTGCCTGCGGGGTTCACTCTGGAGGAATTCATACACGTCATGCGGACAGGGGAGGACCTGCATAACCAGCACCCGCAGATCTCGCCGTTGTTGCAGGTGATGCCCTGGCCGTTCTTCAAGGACCTCACCGACCGAGAACTGCACGCTATTTACGAGTATCTGCGGGCGATACCGAGCGCAGAGCCCGCGGGATGAGCCGTGCGGGAAGAGAAGTCACTGTGCCACCAAAACCGGGGCGCGAGTTTCCGCGAGCTCGCGCCCCGACCTGGGCAGCGGAGGACCTAAGACGTACTGCAATTGCAGGTGGGGTCCCTCCTCACGCACGTGCCGCACGGCTATAAGAAGGATCCGGCAGACGGCTGCAAACTCCCCACTCCCCAACCTCTCACTCCACACCGCCGTCAGTGGGCCTGGGTGGACTCGAACCACCGACCTCACGCTTATCAGGCGTGCGCTCTAACCACCTGAGCTACAGGCCCCGCTCTCTTCACGCTAACCGGCCGCCTCGGGCCGGTCAATACGTGGGACCCGCAATATATAAAGAGGGTCGGTCGTTTCCAGAGCGGCTCACCAGCCCAGCCGCTGGATGAGCTGGGCGGTCTCTTCCGGCGACAGAGTACGCAGTGGTCGGCCCGGGTGGTCGGCCAGGGCCCAGGCCGCCGCCGCCGCGGCCGCGGCGGTCGCCCGGACCGCGTCGAGATCGATCTTGTCGAAGGTGTCGCCGGCGTTGTGGTACCAGCGGGGCGCGTCGGGGGGCAGCGAGGTCTGGACGTAGATGGTGGGGACGCCGGCCAGCAGGAACGGCTGGTGGTCGCTGCCGGGGCCGCCGCCGTGATTCACCTCGGCATGCAGCGCCAGATCGCGGAGCGGCGTGTCGCGGGCCAGCCGGGCGAACAGCGTGTCGGCCTCCGGGTGGCCGGTGGCGCCGTACCCCTCCGGGTCGCCCACCATGTCGAGGTTCATCATCGCCACCACGTCGCCCATGGCCCCGGCGTGAGTCTTCACGTATTCTCGGGAGCCCCGCAGCCCCAGCTCCTCGGCGGCGAACAGCACGACCCGGACGGTGCGTCGCGGTCGGAGCCCGGAGCCGGCCAGCGCCCCGGCCGCCGCCATCACCGACAGGACGCCGGTCCCGTTGTCGATGGCGCCGTCCCCCAGGTCCCAGGCGTCCAGGTGCGCTCCCAGCAGGAAGACCTGGTCCGCCACCGACGGGTCGCTCCCCTCCCACTCGCCCACCACGTTGAGCACGGTGCCGGGCCGGGTCTCGGCCTCGACGCGCAACGTCATGACCACCGGGCCGGCGGCGGTCAGTCGTCTCAGCCACAGCCCGTCCTCCCGGGAGACCGAGAGCGCGGGCAGCGGCGCCGGCACGTCGGGCCAGGGCGCGACCCGCGCCTGGGGCAGGCGTCCCGGCTCGAGGGTGATGCGGAGCAGCGCCGCGGCCCCGGCGCGTACCGCCCGCGCCAGCACGTCGGGGTTGATCACGTCGGTGAGCCACGCGGCGCCTTTGACCCGGTCGCCCAGCGCCGCCACGCGCGCCGAGTCGCCGCGGCCCACATCGACCACGAGGACCGAGTCGGCCACGATGGCCGGCGCGTAGCCGAGTGCCGCGGCGGCGATGGGCCGGTGCCGAGCCGTGGCCGGCGTCACCACCTGAAGATGCGTCGTACCCCGACGCCAGACCGGAATCCGGACGACCTCGTAGTAGACGGTGTCCAGTCCCAAGCCGCGCATCCAGCCCGCTGCCCAGGCCTCGGCCCGGGTGCCGGCCGGAGTGCCCGACAGCCGACCGCCGATGGTGTCGAGGAGCCCGGACGCCATGGCCGGCAACTCCGGCGACTCGAGGGCCCGGGCCACCACGACGGCGGTCGCGCTATCGGCGGGTACCGGCCGCTGAGGGGCGAAGCCGGTGAGGGCGGGGAGAAAGAGCGCCGCGACGAGGATGCGGCGGCTCCAGAAAAGACAAGAGGGCCGGTGCGGCCCTCTGTACAGCCGGTTTAGGGTCGTGGCCGGTGCATCATTCCCAATCATCGGGACGCCGGCGGCGCGAGGTGCTTACTTCGTCGTCTTCCAGATCTTCGAACTCTTCTTCCCATTCCTCTTCTTCGTCCTCGAAATCCTCGTCGAGATCGAGGTCTTCATCATCGAATTCGTCGTCCTCGTCCTCCAAGTCATCGTCGAGATCGTCCTCATCGTCCCGAGCGACGAACAGATCTTCCAGGTCGAACGACGAGCCCTCGAACGCTTTCATTTCCCCCCTCCTGGGATTCGCTCCGACTCGCACGCGTTGGCATTCAGAACCGCCTTATTTGGCCAAATAATAGAGGGCGTCGGCCTTGTCAAGCACTTTCGAGCCCCTTTTCTCCACCCGCCACCGTTGCTCGTCAGGGACCCGTCACAGATATTGATGGCCTCGTTACGCGGGCCACGGGAGCGCCCGTCCACCAGGCCAGAGTTCAGCCCGATCCCTATGCACCGTCCCGAGCTGCTGGAAATCTCGACCCTGCTCATCCGGCCACGAGGTGTCCTGGTCCTCTCCAGCCTCATGTACCTGGCCGCCGCCCTCCACCCCGTTCTCCTCGGGCCCCTCGGCTGGCCCAGCATGGAGGTCCTGTGGTCGGCCATGCTGGTCCCGACGATCGCCATCTCGTTCTACTACGGCCGCCGGGGCGCCGGCGCCTCGGTGCTCCTCGCCTTCGCCCTCTTCATCGGGGTGGAGCGGCTGGCTCACGGGCCGGCCGCGTTCGGCGGCGAACGGCTCGTATTCGGTCTCACGATCCTGCTGGCGATCGTCGTGCTGGGCATCGCCATCGGCGGCCTGGCCGAACTGCTGCGCCGGGAGCACGTCCGGCGCGTGGCCGCCGAAAGGGCGGCGGCGACCAGCGAGATGGCGACGGCGCTCAAGCACGAGATCCATAACCCGCTGGCGGCGCTGGTGGCCGAAGCCCAGCTACTGGAGGAGGCGGTGTCCGAACTGCCCGAAATCCATAGGGATAGCGTGCTGAGCATGAGCGGCCTGGCGAAGCGCGTCCAATCGCTGGTCGACCGGGCGGCCGAGATCGAGGAGCCGACTCGAGTCGAATATCTGGAAGGGCGATGGATGACCGACCTGTCAGACGACCCCGGTGCGTGATATGTTAGACGCGATGACTCCACAGCGGACGATACGATTCCTTCTCTTCAACCTGGCGACTCTCATCTGCCTCGTCGCCACAGGGTGCAAGGCGCCGCAGGCGTTCGGCGACCGGAACAGCATCATCGTTCGGGCCGAGCCGGAGCTCTGGGCCGAAGTCGACTCGGCGGTGATGGACGCTCTCGAGGTCCGGGTCTACACCACGCGCCCCGAGCGGGTGTTCGAGATCACGCATCTCGCGCCCGACGACACGGCCTGGAACGACTTCCGCCTCTGGCAGCAGCTGCTCGTCATGGGCACGGCCCGGGACGAGTTGGTCCAGGACCTGATCGACGCGGACACGACGCCACCGGCCCTGCTCCAGACCGAATCGGTCTGGGCCCGGGGCCAGACGGTGACCGTGCTGCTCCTGCCCGAGACCGGCCAGGCGGAGGCCGTGCGCGGGACGCTGCCCCAGCTGTACAGCACCCTCGAGGAGGATTACGATGAGTGGATCCTGCAACGGATGTTCACCACCGGCGTGGACGACTCGCTGGGCCAGGCGCTGACCGAATTCGGTTTCACGCTGAGAATTCCCGAAGTTTACATCCATTCCCGGGAAGACTCGATCTTCCGCTTCGGCAATCCTCATCGCATGGGCGAAACCGACCTGCTGCGCTCTCTGCTGCTGACCTGGCGTGCGGACGCTGACACGATGATGACGCCCGAGGAGCTGCGCGCCTGGCGCGAGGAGATCGGCGCGAACCGATACGGCACGCCCCAGGACATCCTCGAGCAGGGCTACCGCCATTCGGCGATCGAGGTGAACGGCCTGGAAGGGATCGAGCTGCGGGGCGTCTGGCAGGATCGCTCCGAGTTTCCCGCCGCCGGGCCGTTCGTCACCCGCGCCCTCGCCTGCCCCGCGCAGGACCGAACGTATCTGATCGACGCATGGCTCTTCGCGCCGGGGACGGACAAGTACCCGTACGTGCGGCAGCTGGAGATCCTGCTGAACTCGTTCGAATGCGTGACCTAGGGCATGTCGTTCGTTCACCTGCACACGCATAGCGAATACTCACTGCTCGACGGCGCCAACAAGCTGGAGGCGCTGGTCGAGCGGGCGGCCGAGCTCGGCATGCCCGCCGTCGCGCTGACCGATCACGGCAACCTGCACGGCGCCTGGCACTTCTACCAGGCGGCGCGGCTGCGCCGGATCAAGCCGATCATCGGCTGCGAGGCGTACGTGGCGTTCGGCGACCATCGGTCGAAGGAGAAGCCCGCGGACGCGCCGTCCGACTACGCGCACCTCGTTCTGCTGGCCCGCGACCGGGAGGGGTATCGCAACCTGGTGAAGCTGGTCTCGATTGGACAGACCGAGGGCTTCTACCGCAGGCCGCGGATCGACCATCGGGTGCTGGAGGAGCACGCGGCCGGGCTCACCTGTCTCTCCGCCTGCATGTCCGGCGAGCTGGCGCAATACCTGTTGCTGGAACAGTACGAGAAAGCCAGGTCGGCGGCGGAATGGCACGCGCGGCTGTTCGGCGAGGGCAACTACTGGCTCGAGGTGCAGAACCACGGGATCCCCGGCCAGGAGAAGGTGAACGAGGGCGTGCTCCGGCTTGGCGACGAGCTGGGTCTGCCGGTCCTGGTCACCAACGACGCCCACTACCTGCGGCGCGAGGACGCCGACGCCCACGACATCCTCCTCTGCATCGGGACCGGCAAGGACCGCGACGACCCGAAGCGGCTCCGCTTCTACGGCCAGGAGAGCTACTTCAAGTCACCTGACGAGATGCGGGAGACGTTCCCCGACCGTCCGGAGCTGATCGAGAACACGCTGGCCGTGGCGGAGGCCTGCGAGCTCGAGTTCGAGAAGAAGATCTACCTCCCCGAGTTCCCACGGCCCGACGGCTACGGCTCGGCTGACGAGCTGCTGCGCGAGCTGGCGACGGCGGGCGCCCACGAGCGCTACGGCGAGCCGCTACCCGGGGAGGTGCGGGAACGGCTGGAGTACGAGCTGGACGTGATCACCGGCCTCGGCTACAGCGGATACTTCCTGATCGTTTGGGATTTCATCCGAGCCGCCCGGGAACGTGGGGTCCCGGTGGGGCCCGGCCGCGGCTCCGCCGCCGGCTCGCTGGTCGCCTACGCGCTCCGCATCACCGACATCGACCCGCTGCGCTTCGGCCTGCTGTTCGAGCGGTTCCTGAACCCGGAGCGCGTGTCGATGCCCGACATCGACGTCGACTTCTGCTACGAGCGCCGCGACGAGGTGATCGAGTACGTGCGCTCGAAGTACGGCGCCGACTCGGTGGGCCAGATCGTGACGTTCGGAACGATGCAGTCCCGGGCCGTGGTCCGGGACGTGGGGCGAACCCTGGGCTTCACACCGGCGGAGACCGACCGCGTGGCCAAACTGATCCCCAACGCGCCCGGCTACTCGCTGGGCGTGAAGGAGGCGGTGCAGCGGGTCGAGGAGCTGAAGCAGCTCTATAAAGAGGAGCCGCGCTACGCCGAGCTGCTCGACTACGCCGCCACGCTCGAGGGCCTCTCCCGCCACACCTCGGTCCACGCCGCCGGCGTGGTCATCGCGCCGGGGCCGCTGGACGAGTACGTGCCGGTGATGAACGCGCCCACCCGGGGGGGCGGCGGGGGCGGCGGGGGCGGCGGGGGCGGGGGCGGCGGAAGCGGCGGCGCGAACGGCGGCGTCGAAAGCGGCAACGGCGACCTGGTCATCACGCAGTTCGACATGGTGAGCCTCGAAAAGGTCGGGATGCTCAAGTTCGACTTCCTCGGCCTGAAGACACTCACCGTGATCAGCGACGCGTCGGAGCAGATCCGCCGGCGCCACGGGACCGAGATCGATTGGGACGAGCTGGAGCTGGACGATCCCGCGGTCTACGAGATGCTGGCCAGCGGGGCCACCGCCGGCGTGTTCCAGTTCGAGTCGTCGCTGGCGACGGACAAGCTGCGGGCGATGCGTTGCGACCGCTTCGACGACCTGATCGCCGTCAACGCGCTCATCCGACCCGGCCCGCTCGATTCGGGGATGACCGACGTCTACATCCGGCGCAAGCGAGGCATCGAGGAGGTCTCGTACCCGCACCCATCCCTGGCCCGCGTGCTCGACAACACGTACGGCGTCATCACCTACCAGGAGCAGGTGATGCGGGCCGCCAACGAGATGGCCGGCTTCACCCTGGCCGAAGCCGACGTGCTCCGCAAAGCGGTGGGCAAGAAGGACCCCGTGCTGATCCGCCAGGAGCTCGACCGGTTCATCGAGCGCTCGCAGGAGCGCGGCGTCAAGGAACGGGATGCCGAGCACATCGCGTCGCTGCTGGAGACCTTCGGCCGCTACGGGTTCAACAAGGCGCACGCCGCCGCTTACGCCGTTCTCTCGTACCGGACCGCCTGGCTCAAACGCCACTATCCGGCGGAGTTCATGGCGGCGCTGCTGTCGTCCGAGATCGGCAACACCGACAAGGTCGTCGGTTACATCAATGTCTGCCGTTCCCTCGGGCTCGAAGTGCTGCCGCCCCACGTCAACGAGTCGGGCTACAAGTTCACCGTGGTCAGCGACGACGCGATCCGCTTCGGACTCGGCGCCATCCGCGGCGTGGGACGCTCCGCGATCGAGTCGATCATCGCGGCCCGCGAGGCCGACGGGCCCTTCGAATCGCTGTTCGACTTCTGCAGCCGCGTCGACCTGCGACTCAACAACAAGCGGGTGATCGAGGCGCTCATCGGCGCCGGCGCGCTGGACGGGCTGGGCAAGCGCTCGGCTATGGCGGACGGCCTCGAGATCGTGCTGCGCGAAGCGCAGCTGCAGCAACGCGAACGCGAAACGGGACAGGTGAGCCTGTTCGGAGACGCGGAAAGCCCGGTCATGAAGACCGAGCCCACCCTGCCCGACCTGCCCGAGTGGACCGAAGACGAGAAGCTGGCCCGCGAGAAGGAACTGGTGGGCTTCTTCGTCTCGGGCCACCCGCTCGACGAGCACCGCGACCTGGTCGAGCTGTACGCCGAGACCGTCAACACCAGCAACCTGGGCGACTGGCGCGATCGGAAGGTCGAGATCGCCTGCGTGGTCACCGAGGTCAGCCGCCGCATCTCGCGCAAGGACGGCTCGGAGTGGGCGCGGATCACCTTCGAGGACTACCACGGCACCGCCGTCGCCCTCGCCTTTCGCGACGTCTGGACCAGGAACCGCGATGCCCTCGAGACCAGCGAGCCGGTCCTGTTGAAGGGCAGCGTATCCGGCCGCGAGCGGGACGAGGGTGACCCTCCCATCTTCCTCGACGAGGTCAGGCCGCTGGCCTCGGTCTACGAAAGCGGCCGCGTGGCCGTCTGCCTCGACATCGCCGCCTCCGATGACATCGGCAACGAGGGGCTCGAGCAAGCCATCGAGATCGCCAGGGCCCACCCCGGCCCGGCAGCGCTCCGCGTCCACCTCCGTAACGGCGGTGACGAGCCCTCCGTCCTGCGCTCCCGAGCGCTCACCGTGGCGCCGGCGCCCGCGGTGCTGGAAGAGCTGCGCCGGGCGCTGGGCCGCGAACGGGTGCGCCTGGTCGAAGTGAAGGCGTAGCCCGCGGCCGGCCCGCCGCCATTTCCGTAAGTTATTTAACTCCCCCTATTGCCGGGCCAGCGATCTGCTATTTTGTTTCTTTACATCTGGCTAGCGCATGAGAATCCCAACTCGCTGATACATGGCTTCACATCAGGAATTCGAGCGCTCCATCGGAGATGTCGTGTCCCAGATCGGCCAGCTCAAGAAGATGGCCAGTCAGAGAGGGCTCAACGTGGATAACGAGCTCAAGAAGCTGGAGGCCCGGCTGGACGAGCTGCGCGCCGAGACCTTCAAGTCGCTGTCGCCGATGGAGCGGGTGCAGATCGCGCGCCACGCCCAGCGCCCCCACTCGTTGGACATGATCGAGCGGATCTTCGCCGACTGGATCGAGATGCACGGCGATCGTTCGTTCCGCGACGACCCGGCGGTGATCTGCGGGTGGGCGCGACTGGACGGCGAGTCGGTGATGGTGATCGCGCAGCAGAAGGGGCGCAACACGAAGGAGAACCTGAAGCGGAACTTCGCCATGATGCATCCGGAGGGCTATCGGAAGGCGCTGCGGATGATGAAGATGGCCGAGAAGTACAAACGGCCGATCATAACGATCATCGACACGCCAGGGGCGTATCCGGGGATCGGCGCCGAGGAGCGCGGCCAGGCCGAGGCGATCGCCCGCAACCTGTTGGAGATGTCGCTGATCGAGGTTCCGATCCTGGCCGCGGTGATCGGCGAGGGTGGCAGCGGAGGCGCGCTGGGCCTGTCGGTGGCCGATCGGATCATCATGATGGAATACGCCATCTATTCGGTCATCTCGCCGGAGGGTTGCGCCTCGATCCTCTGGAAGGAGAACACGGAGGAGACGCGCAACCAGGCGGCGGCAGCGCTCAAGCTGACCGCGCCCGACCTGTACGAGCTGGGGGTCATCGACCAGGTCGTTGACGAACCCGAGGGCGGTGCGCATAACGACTGGGACGTGGCCGCCAGGGTTCTCCGGCAGGCACTCACCGAGAACCTGAAGGAGCTGACCAAACGTTCGGCGAGCGACCTGCTCGACGCTCGCTACGAGAAATACCGCAAGATGGGGGCGTGGAACGGTGATTGATCGCAGAAACGACGGCAACGGAGGCGGCCCGCTTCCCCCCGTCGACTCGCGGCCTCCGGCTGAGCGCCCCCGGCCCGGCGACCCTCCGCCACCGACTCCGATCGCGGCGACCCACGGCGTCATCGCCAAGGGGCCGGCGCCGCAGCTGCTGGAGATCCTCTTCAAGGGCAAGCGACGCGACTTTTTCGCCGCGCACCTGTCACCGTCCCTGCGCGAGCGTGAGTACGTGGTCGTGGAGGCCGACCGCGGCCAAGATCTGGGCATCGTCACGGCGACCGGCACGCTGGCGAAGCGGAAGTGCGAGGCATGCGACGGTTGCAGCAGCAACGGTCTTCCGGGCAAACGCGTCTTGCGGCGCGCGGCGCCGGTCGACGTCGAACGGCTGCTGAACCTGCGGGAGGAGGAGGATGACATCCGCAAGACGGTCCGCGGAATGGTGAAGGAGCAGGGTCTGAAGATGAAGGTCAGCGACGCCGAATGGCAGTGGGACCGCAACAAGCTGATCGTCTACTTCACGGCCGACAAGCGGGTCGACTTCCGCGCCCTGGTCCGCAGCCTGGCCAAGCGCTACCGCACCCGAATCGAGCTCAAGCAGATCGGTGTGCGCGACGAGGCGAAGCGGCTGGACGGTGTGGGACGTTGCGGCCGCGAGCTCTGCTCTTCGAACTGGCTGCCGGAGCTGAAGCCGGTCACGCTGCAGCTGGCCAAGGACCAGAACCTCTCGCTCAACCCGTCGCAGATCTCGGGCGCCTGCGGCCGACTGATGTGCTCGCTGCGCTACGAGCATGACTTTTACGTGCAGCAGCGGAAGCGCTTCCCCAAGGAGGGCCGGCAGGTCCGGACGTCGCAGGGTCAGGAGACCGTCGTCGGCATCAACCTGTTCGCGAACCGGGTAACGTTGAGAGGGTCGTCGGGCGATCTGCGCACCCTGGAGCTGGAGGAGTTGAAGCGCGAAACGGCGGAAGCGCGTCGCGGCGCGCGTGACAACTGAGGTGCGTTCCTTGGCCCGCTTCTACATCACCACCGCGATCGACTACTCGAACGGCGACCCCCATCTCGGTCACGCGTTCGAGAAGATCGGCGCCGACGCCATCGCCCGGTACCGGCGACTGGCCGGTGACGAAGTGCGCTT
The DNA here is from genome assembly GCA_011774835.1 of Candidatus Kutchimonas denitrificans. Classification (GTDB taxonomy): domain Bacteria; phylum Gemmatimonadota; class Gemmatimonadetes; order Palauibacterales; family KS3-K002; genus Kutchimonas; species Kutchimonas denitrificans. Next base: position 50,404 of record JAACAK010000130.1, read on the forward strand.
CGTCATCGGGATGGACGAGAACTCACAGACGATACTGCAGCCGGCGGCGGAGGCCGGTCTCACACCGCAGGCCTGGGTAGATCGGCTGGCCGGCGTCTTCGCGGACACCTGGGCACGATTGGGGATCAGCCACGACGATTTCATCCGCACGACCGAGCCGCGGCACACGCGCGCCGTGGTCGAGATGGTCGAGCGGATCAAGCAGGCCGGCCACATCTATCGCGGAACCTATGAGGGCTACTACTGCGAGCGCTGCGAAGCGTTCAAGCAGGAGAAGGACCTGGTCGACGGGCGCTGTCCCGAACATCCGGACCGCGAGATCGCCTGGACGAAAGAGGACAACTACTTCTTCAAGCTCTCCGAGTTTCGCGACCCGCTGCTGAAGCTGCTCGACGACCATCCCGAGTTCGTGCAGCCGACCATCCGACGCAACGAGATCCGCAACGTCCTGAAAGAGGGGCTGCAGGACATCTCCATGTCCCGACCTCACCGGATCTGGGGGACACCCTTCCCCGACGACGAGGAGCATGCGGTTTATGTCTGGTTCGACGCGCTGATCAATTACCTGTCGGCGATCGGCTTCCCTGACGATGCGTACCATGAGTGGTGGCCGGCGGACCTGCATGTGATCGGCAAGGGGATCACACGGTTCCACTGCATCATGTGGCCGGCGATGCTGATGGCCGCCGATGTCGAGCTGCCGAGGACGGTTTGGGCGCATGGCTACATCAACTGGGAGGGACGCAAGCTCTCCAAGTCCGCCGGCGCGCCGGTGACGCTGGACAGCGCCGTGGAGCGGTACGGTCCCGACCCGCTCCGTTACTTCCTGCTGCGCGAGATCCCATGGGATGGTGACGGCGACTTCAGCTGGGGGCGTTACGACGGCATCTACAACGCCGAGCTCGCCAACGACCTGGGCAACCTGGCGAACCGCACGCTGGCGATGATCCACAAGTACCGCGATGCGGTCGTTCCCAAGGGCGCCGGGACGCCGCTGGACGACCGGGCGAACGCGATCCTCGACGGCTATCGGAGCGCCATGGACTCCCACCTCATCCACCGGGGGATCGCCGCGGCGATGGAGCTGGCCGGCGACGCCAACGCCTACGTCGAAGAGCGGGCCCCGTGGAAGCAGGCCAAGGACGAATCGCTGGCCGCCGAGCTGGACACGACGCTCTCCGCGCTGGCGCGGGCACTGGGGCGACTGGCCATCCTGCTGAGTCCCATCATGCCGGTGAAGATGGGCGAGCTGTGGCGGGCACTGGGCGCCTCCGACGAGCCGGCTGGCATGGCGGCCTACGCGGCCCTCGATCTGGCCGGCCGCCAGGTGGATCGGCAGGCGGTGCTGTTCCCGAAGCCCGAGTGAGCGACGGGCAACGTCAACGCCGGTTACCATTTCCAACGTGAGGAGCCTCGTCCTGCTGATCGGACTGGCCGCCACGACGGCCGCGGCCCAGGAGCCGGGCGACGGATCGGCCGTCCGCATCTGCGCCGGCGGCGACGTGCTGATCGGAAACAACCTCGATACCCTGTGGGCGGCTCGCGCCGCGGCACGCCATGACGTGCCCGTCCCGCCCTTTCCCAACGCCGACTCGCTGCTCGCGCCGCTCCGCCCGCTGATCCGCGACGCCGACCTGGTGCTGCTCAACATCGAGGGCGCCATCGGCGACGGCCCGGCGCCCCGGAAGTGTCGACAGGGCTCGACGGCCTGCTATGCCTTCCGGCAGCCGCCCTACGTGGCCGAGGCGCTCGGCCGCTTCGCCGGCGACGCGGCGCTGGTGGGGAACGTGGCGAACAACCACGCGATGGATGCGGGCCCCGAAGGCTGGAGGGAGACGAGGACAACGCTGAGGCGGGCGGGCATCTGGGTCACCGGCGCCGACACGCTGGCCACGCCCGTGGTCGTTGGCGAAGGGGACACCGTGGCCGTGTTGGGATTCAGCACCTTCGTCGCCGGTCCCGACGCCCGTGACCTGTCGGGTGTGCGCCGACACGTGGCCCGGGCGTTCGCGCGCTACGGCCGTGTCGTCGTTTCGGTGCACATGGGGGCGGAAGGGCGAAACGCGCTGCGGACCCGGGACGCCAGCGAGCGCTTCCTCGGCGAGGACCGCGGCAACCCGGTGTCTTTCGTCCGGGTCGCCCTCGAGTCCGGCGCCTCGCTGGTCATCGGTCACGGCCCCCACGTGCTCCGCGCCGCCGGCTGGCGGGGAGACGGGTTGGCCTTCTACTCCCTGGGAAACCTGCTCACCTACGGGCCCTTCAACCTGCGGGAACCGCTGGACGTGGGAGGCATCGCCTGCGCCTCGATCGATCGCGCCGCCCGCGTGGTCGACGCCGTATTCCACTCCACCTACCAGGTGCCCCCCGGTGTCGTCTATCCGGACCCGGCCGCCCGAGGGGCGGAGCTGATCGACTCGCTGGGTCGACTGGATTTTCCGCGCAGCCACGGGCGCGTGCTGGCGGACGGCTCCGTCGAAAGGCCGCGATGATCGGTCGGCAATTCTCGATGAAGATGCTCGACGGACGTTGTTCTTTGATCGTTGCAGACGACCCCGGACCGAACAAACCCCGTCAAGAATCCCCGGTGGCGCTCGATCGGGCCGACGGCCTCGCAGGTCAAAAGTACGCGGTCTTTGGGAAATAATTACCGATTTCTGGAGCCCGATCGCCCCACGCAGATGAGGCCTAACCCGCTACACAACATTGACTTATGTACACCCGCCAGGTGGGGAACAGACCTTGCAAACCGCAGTAAGCGGCGCGGCGGCTTGACAGTCCTGCCCACAGGCATTAACGTGGCGCCTGCCCCTCCTCCATCGGCAAGCCGTCTCTATCCGCGGGTAAAGGCTCGCAGGGTACGGAGTGACTATGTGACCGGTGGACGCGCCTTTTTTGCACCGGGGAACCCGAAGAAAGAGCGCGAATGGAACGAAACCGCCTGACGTTCCTGGTGATCACCGACCCGTCGCGGCCGGCTCACACGTTTCAGATCTCGCATCGTGTGCTGCGTTTCGCGATCGGCGGTCTCGCCGCTGCACTGATGTTCATCCTCCTCGCCAGCTCGGCACTGGTGCTGAAGCTGGGCGACCTTCATCAGGCGTCTCGATTGCAGGAAGCCAACGCGCTGCTGGTCGCGGACGTGCAGCGGATGCAGGAGACGGTGGATCAGCTGACCCAGTCGCTGGCGACGATTTCCGAGCGAGATCGTCGCTATCGTTTGCTGGCCGGACTGCCCGAGATCGATCCGGAGGTCCGACAGGTGGGTATCGGTGGTCCAGGCACGCCTTCGGCGGAGAGCGAGCCGTTGCTGGTGCTGGATGGCGAACTGGGCAGAGAGGTTTACTCGACGACCAGCGATCTCAACCGTCTGCTCCGGCAGTCGAACCTGCTGCAGGCGAGCCTGCGGGAAGCTTCGACGGCGCTGGAAGAGCATCGCGACGACCTCACCCGAATCCCTTCGATCGATCCCACCAATGGCTGGCTCAGCTCTTCCTTCAGTCATAGCCGCTGGCACCCGTTGCTGAACAAGCGGCGCCCCCACGAGGGAATCGACATCTCGGCGCCGCGGGGCACGCCGGTCACGGCCACCGCGGACGGGCAGGTAACGTACGCAGGCTGGCGGCCCGGCTACGGCTGGACGGTCGAGATCGACCACGGGAACGGGATCAAGACCCGCTACGCCCACAACCAGAAGACGCTGCGTGTCGAGGTCGGCGATCGTGTGCGCCGGGGCGACACGCTGGCGCTGGTCGGAGCCAGCGGACTGGCCAAGGGCCCCCACGTGCACTACGAGGTTCTGGTGGACGGCCAGGCGGTCAATCCGGTGAATTATCGTCTGAGTGACGTGATCGTGGAGTAGGCAGAGCCGAAATAGATGGGGACAGGAAAGGGAGCGGGCCGAGCGGCCCGCTCTTTTTCGTTGGGAGCATCAGCCCACGAGAATGCGGTCGCCCTCCACCTTCACCCGATAAGTCTTCACCGGGACCCGCACCGGGCCGCCCGCGGGCTCCCCGCTCCTGAGGTCGAATTTGCCGCCGTGCCACGGGCAGTTCAGCACGCAACCGTCACCGTCGACGGTCCCCTCGCTCAGCGACGCGCGGCCGTGGGTGCAGCGGTCGCTCACCGCGTAGTAGGTGCCGTCGACGTTGAACAGCGCGATGGCGTCAGCGCCGTTGTATACCCGCTTCGAGCCGCCGGGAGGGATCTCGCCCGTCGTCGCCGCCGCTACGAAGCCCTCGGCATCGCGCTCCGCCAGCCGGGCCCGCTCCGCGACCGAGGCGCCGCCCAGCGAGTCCAGCACATCCCAGAGCGACATCTGGATGCAGGTGAAGATGGGCGTGTCCCGCTCGGTATAGGCCGACGCGTCGCTCTCACGCAGCTCCATCACCAGGTCGAGGAAGTCGCCCGGGTCGTCCCCCTCGAAACCGACCATGAACTCCTGATCGTCGAGACCGAACGAATAGGCCGTGTTGATTCTGATCTCCGGGTAGTTGCGCCCCATCCGGACGTGCTCGTTCATCATCTCCTGGCGCTGTTCCTTGCTCAGCTTGTACCAGGCCCGCGTCTTCACGAACGGATAAAGAAAGAGATACTTCGAGTCCTGGGGCGCTACCGTGATCCGCTCCTCACCGCCCAGCTCTTCGGGGAACTCGTAGATCGAGCGCTTCGTCATCGCCAGGAAGCTGTACGGCGTGCTGAGATAGGCTCCCATGCGGGTCGAGAAGATCGCCGTCTCCAACGCCTGCAGCGTCTCCAGCTCCTCCGCCGCCTGCCAGAGCATGAAGTCGCACTCCCCCCGCGTCCCCATCGTGCTGTACGACCGCAGGAGCGAGCGAGCCTGGAAGCCGCGAATCGTCTCCGCCAGCTCCAGCTTGCCGTCCACCTGCCGGTCCACCGGTTGCCGCCGCCAGGCGGGATCGAGCTTGAAGAACAGATAACGGACGAGCTGCCGTGTCTCGTTTTTCGGCGCCATGTTTCCTCGGTGATGGTTGGGGTCCGTAACGAACTTACAAATATTAACCGCGTTGGGTTCCCAAAGGAACTCGGAAGTTGGAAGTTGAATGATGGACGTTGGGTGTTCGACTTGACGATTGAGACGTTGGACATTGCATGCCCCGAACGCGAAACGTCCAATCGCTAGATGTGAATCACCAGGTCGAACGGTCCAACGTTCATCGCCCAACTTCCAGGTTCTCATGAAACCCCAGGAAGGCTCCACGCGTAAGGTCCAGTGAGTTCCACAGCGGGCAGGACCTATACAAACGAGCACGGCTGAGGCGGACAGTGACAGGAATCATCGTACAGCTCATCACCCTCTACGAGGGCCTGATCATTCTACGGGCCATCGTCTCCTGGTTCTCCACCCCGCACACCCAGAACCGGCTGGTCGAGATGCTGAATCAGCTCACCGACCCTGTCCTCAAGCCCGTTCGGGAGCTGCTCCCTCCGACCAGCGGCATCGACCTCTCACCCCTGGTCGTGCTGATCGGGCTCGAACTGGTGAAGAGGATCCTCCTGTAGAGTTCCCGGCTTACTGATCCGCCGGGTGGGGGACCGCCACGCTGTCCCACGGCTCGAATCGCCGCAGCCGTTCCGCACCAACCATCTTCGCCGTGACGATCTGTGGGAACCCTGAAATGAACTGGTTGTACCGGGCGACCGCGTCGTTGTAGGCTCGACTCGCCCGCGCAACCTGCTCCTGCGTCTCCTCCAGCTGCGACCGCAGCAATTGATAAGACGGATCGCCCGCCAGCTCCGAATCGAACCGCAACGTTCCCAGAAGCTCGCTCAAAGATTCCGATAGCCGGGCGTTCCACTCCTCCATTTCGGATAGATCGCTCTCCCGCACCGCATCGTCCAGGCCGGCCCGAGCGTCTGCCACCCGCTCCACCGCCCCGCCGCCGATCGATCCATAATTCCTGATCGTCTCCAGCAGATTCGGCACCAGCTCCGCCCGGCGCCTCAGATGCACCTCGATCTCCGAGCGGGCTCGCAATACCGCTTCGTCCAGCATCTGGATGCGCCCGTAGCCGCAGCCACCCAGGCTCAGGGCGAGGAGCGACGCCGTTAGCATCGCGAAGGTGGCTGTGGACGGGCTTCTTCTGTAAGTTTTCAAACCGTTCTCGCGTCGAGCCTCACAGGCCGGCCCCGCCGCGGGTGTTCCGCGGCAGGAGGCTAGCTGAACCGGCCGGCGCTTGAAAACTCGGTTTCTGGATCCTAGCTTTTTACGATTCAGCGGGCCCAGAACTTTAATTCGGGAGAGCTCAATGAACAAGCGCTGGGTCTTGTGTCCTGCCGTGCTGGTGGGACTTGCGGCGTGTCAGGGGTCGACCGATCTGGCGGTGCGGGCGGTGTCTGGTGACGGCGAGGAGATGGCTCTCGCCAACCAGGTGATCCGAGTGCTTCCGTACAACCGAGACTCGATCTTCGACGTCCTGGCGCGGCAGGCGCCGGAGCCGGAGCCGCAGCCGCCGGAGGACCTGCTCACGCTGCGGGATTCGGTCCAGGCGGCCCGGGAGCGCTGGACACAAGCGGAGGCGGCATGGAACGACGTCCGCTCGCAGATGCAGGAATTGTCGGAGCGAATGGAGCGGATGAACCGAGCGAGCTCGGAGTACGCCAGCCTGTTCCGCAGGTTCAGCGAGCTGGAGTCTCAGGAAGCGCGTTTGAACCGGATGATGGAGCAGAACTTCGAAGACTTCACCGCCATGCAACAGCAGTATCGGACGCGGGCGGACTCGTTCAACGCGGTGGTGTTGGCGTGGGGCGACGTGGCGTTCGAGGACTACGGAGAGATCGTCGACAGCATCCTGGAGGCGAGGGACAGGGAGGAGCTGGTGGACACAGCGGACGCGTCGGGTTGGGCCTACTTGCTGGTGCCGGGCGGCCAGTGGTGGGTGCACACGCGGGCCGAGCTGGTCTTCCAGGAGCTGTATTGGAACGTGCCCTACGAGTCGCCAGGCGGAACCGATACGCTGGTGCTGAACGAGGAGAACGCCGAGCTCCGGCCGATCTTCTAGGCGATCTCTAGTCTGAGACGAGGACATCCCGCGGGCGAGGTCGGCGCCCCGGTCGCGCCCGCCTTCCACCGGAGTACAGAGATGAACGCAGAAGTGCCGGACCTCCAGCTGGACGTTCGGGAGGGTCTCGCCACACTCACCTTCGACCGCCCCGATTCCAAGGTCAACCTGCTGACCCAGGCCGTGGTGCTGCGGCTCGACGAGCTTCTGGCGGAGGTGGAGGAAGCGGTGGAGCGCGGCGCGGCCCGGGGCCTGCTGCTGCGCAGCGGCAAACGGAACCAGTTCATCGCCGGCGCCGACATCGACGAACTGGCGGCGATCGACACGGCGGCCGCCGCGGCCGAGATGGCGCGCCGAGGCGACGAGATCTTCGCGCGGCTCGAGCGTCTGCCGGTGCCCACCCTGGTGGCCATCTCCGGCCCCTGTCTGGGCGGCGGCTTCGAGCTGTCGCTGTGCTGTGATTTCCGGGTCGCCAGCGATCACCCGAGCACGCGGATCGGGCTTCCCGAGACACGGCTGGGGATCCTGCCGGGCCTGGGCGGCACGGTGCGCCTGCCTCGTCTGGTCGGTCTGCCCACCGCCCTCGACATGATTCTGGGTGCGAAGCTCCTGTCGGCGGAGCGCGCGAAGGGGGCGGGCGTCGTCGATCGGGTCATCGCCGCCGAGGAGTTCGAGGACGAGGTCGACGGCCTCGCCGCGGAACTCGGCCGAGGAACTGTCCCTCTGAAGCGTCAGCGCCGCGGGCCGCTCCGCCTGTTGGTCGACGGCCCGCTGGGGCGTCCGATCATCCGGTGGATGACCCACAAGCAGGTGATGAAGCGGACTCGCGGTCACTATCCGGCGCTGCCCACGGCCCTCGACGTGACGGTGGACGGTCTGGCCCTATCGGCGGGGGAGGCGCTCGAGCGCGAGGCCGAGGCGTTCGGTCGGCTGGCGGTGACCCCCGAGTGCAAGAACCTGATCTTCGTCTACCAGACCACCGAGGACGCACGAAAACAGGTGCCGGACGGCGAGGTCACCGAGGTGAAGCGGGCGGGCGTGGTGGGCGCCGGCGTGATGGGCGCCGGGATCGCCGAACTGCTCGCCTACCAGACGATCCCGGTCCACATGATCGACATCGACGACGAGCAGGTACGCGAGGGGATGGATCGGGCGCGTGGGTTGCTGAAGAAGGCGGCGAAGAAATCGGACTGGTCGGAGGACGAACTGCAGGAGCGGAGCGACTGCCTGCACGGCGCCACCGATTACCAGGGGCTCGAGAAGGCGGATCTGGTGATCGAAGCGGTGGTCGAACGGATGGACGTCAAGCGCGACGTGTTCTCCAAGATCGCGGCGTACGTGAGCCCGTCGACCGTCATAGCCACCAACACCTCCGCCCTCTCGGTCTCGAAGCTGCAGGCCGAGCTCGAGAGCCCGGGCCGTACCTGCGGGCTCCATTTCTTCAATCCGCCCCACCGGATGCCGCTGGTCGAGGTGGTCCGGGGCGCCCGATCGTCGACCGACGCTCTGGCCACCGCGTTCAAGCTGGCGACCCGGCTGGGCAAGACGCCCGTCGTCGTGGACGACTCGCCCGGCTTCGTGGTCAACCGCGTCCTCTCCGCCTACATGACCGAGGCGGGCTATCTGATCCAGCAGGGCATGTCGGTCCGCAACGTCGACAAGACGATGGAGCGGTTCGGGATGCCCGTTGGTCCGCTGCGGCTGCTCGACGAGGTGGGCCTCGACGTGGTGGCGGAGGTGAGCGGCACGATGGAGCGGGCGTTTGGCGAGCGGTTCAAACCCGCCTCGATCGTCGAGCGGGTGCTGGAGACAGGCGTCACCGGCCGCAAAGGCGGCCGCGGCTTCTACCGTTACGAAGACGGTAAGGCGAAGGGCGTCGACCCCGAGATCGAGTCGATACTCGAAGGTCACGCACAGGGCGAGCCGCCGTCAGAGACCGAGGCCCAGGAGCGGATGGTCTATTCGATGATCAACGAGGCGGCTCGCATACTCGACGATCGCGTCGTCGACGACCCCGAGATCGTCGATGTGGCGATGATCATGGGTACCGGCTTCCCACCCTTCCGCGGCGGCCTTCTCCGCTACGCCGATTCGCTGGGCGTCGATGAGATCGTCGCCGGGCTGCGTCGCTACGCCGCCGCCGCCGGAAGACGTCTCGAGCCGGCAGACGGACTGCTGGGGCGTGAATCGTTCTACGCCGGCTAGCCGATGCACCGCGTCGAGATCAGATACCATCGACCGCCGGATCGACTCGACGTTTTCCATCAGCAGCTGGTGGTGGATCGACCGGACTGCAAGGTGACGCTGCACGAGGACACCCCCTTGCCCGAGCCGCTGCAGGTGGGCGCGACGCGGATCTACGAGCCTGGCGCGCCGATCGTCTGGTTCGTCTTTCCCGATGCCTGGCACGACGTGGGTCGCTTCCACCTCGAGGACGGCACCTTCACCGGCTATTACGTCAACCTGATCATCCCCGTCGACATCCAAGAGGCCGTGTGGACGATGTACGACCTTTGCCTCGATCTCTGGGTCGACCCTTCCGGCGGCTACGTGGTGCTGGATCAGGACGAGTTCGATGAGGCGGTGGATCGTGGCTGGATCGACGGGAAGACGGCCCGCCGTGCACGCCAGGAGCTCGAGGCTCTCACGGCCGGGATCGACGATGAGAGCTGGCCTCCGGAGATCGTACACTCCCATGATCTGGCTCGGGTTCGCCGGCTGGCGGCGGGTTGAGCCGCGCCTGGCGGCCCCACGCCGCCGCTCGGTAGGCGGGCGCGCTTTCCGTCACCTGATCCTCCCCGCCATCCTGCTGGCGTGGGCGACGGGGGCCGCGCAGGATCGGGACTACGGGGTTCTGGGCTCGCCGGAAGCGCCGTTGGAGATGACGGTGTTCTCCGATTTCGAGTGTCCGGCATGTCGCAACTTCGCCCTCGCCGCGCAGCCCGCCATCGCCGCCGAGTTCGTAGCCACCGGACGGCTCCGGATCCGCTACGTCTACTTTCCCCTCGCCGCCATCCACCCGAACGCCGTGGCCGCCGCCAAAGCCGCCCACTGCGCCGGCCGCGCCGGACGATTCTGGGAGTACCACGACTATCTGTTCGTCCGCCAGCCGGAGTGGGCCGGGGAGTCGATCTCCAACGACCTGTGGATCCGTTACGCGGACAACCTGGGAATCGAGACCGAGCCGTTCGCCGCCTGTCTCGCGGCGGACGCGACGCACGCCGCCGTGGAGAGCGATCTGCGCGCCGCGCTCCGCGCTGGCGCCACCGGGACCCCGACGATCGTGATCGGCGGGGAGTCATTGAGCGGCCTGACGTCCTACGCCGCACTGCGGCGGCGGATCGTCGAAGCGCTGAACCGCATCGCGCCACCCGATCCGGAGGGGCCGTGAACCTCGAGACGGGGCTCCTCCTCACGACCTTCGCCGCCAGCGCCGCCATCGGGCTCAGCCTGTACGCCGCGCTGGCCGTGCCCGGGGCCCTGGCCTACTTCGGGCTCATCGTGCTGCCCGCCGGTCTCAGCGGCGTGGCTCGTCCTCTCGTCTGGCTGACCGCGGCCCTGCTCCTCGGCGTCGAGGTCGCCGCGTGCCGCTTCCGCGTGAGCGACCTGGCGTGGAACGTTCTCCATACCGCGGTCCGGCCGCTGGGCGGAACCCTCTTCGCCGCCGCGGCCCTCGCCGAGATGCCGCCGCGCCTGCAGTGGTGGGGCGCCGCCGCCGGCGCCCTCGTCGCCCTCCTCGTTCACGTGTCGGTCCTCGCCGTGCGCGCCGCGCGCCGCACCGCCGGGCCCACTCCCGCGACCCGCGGCTTCACCGGCATCCAGATCGGCGTGGCCGCCGTCCTCGCCACCCTCGCCTGGACGGCCCCACCCTTCGCCGCCAGCACCGCCGCGCTCCTCGTTCTCGCACCGCTCCCCTGGAGCCCACGACTCTGGGGAGCCGCTTGGATGGCCATTTCCGCCGTCGGCCAGGCGGTGGTCCGGCCGGATCGCATGCACCGCTGGGTCAACGGAGTCGGACCCGTCTCGCGTCGGACACAGCGGCTGCTCACGGCCGAGCTCGGTGACGCGATGGACACCGCGCGCTCCACGCCGGCCACGCTGGCCCGACTGGGAAGGCGCTGGCCTTATCTGAGGGGACGCCTGGTCGTCGCTTCGCGCCGCCCTCCTCTCTTCGCGCACGCTCGCGGATTCCGGTCCCGTGTCATCCGTCTCGAGCCCGGTCCGGGATCGGTCGACCACGGCGTTCTGCTGGAGACGGTGGAAGTGGCGGCCCGCACCCCGTACACCCTCTGCCTGGGGCCGGACGCGCCCCCTGGTCCCGCCATTCTGGCAGCGATCGAGGTGGCCCGGGACTCGGCGGTGGAACTTGATCGCGCTCCTGGGGTTAAGAAAAGCTCGTAGAGCGCAATAGAGGGGATAGCCGCCTGCTGATATGTAGGCGAGCTTATGATTTCGCCGTCTGTTCGGGCTTTACGGCGATTTCGATTGGGTATATAATAGACGGTCTTGCATACTTTCTGGTCCGGGTCGTGCATTTCCGCCGCAGGGTGCCATGGCGGCGGACAGGTTGGCGTACCGCGTGTCGCCGGTACTGCCGGCATCGATCGAATGGGCCGGCCCCAGCTGTGCGCAACTTCCATCGCTAGCGCAGGTGAAATCCCAGAGTCGGAAGCGGAGTGAGTATGTACTTCAGCTCCAAGGCCTTAGACTCCTTCGACCAGTATCTCCACGACGTCGAGAAATACCCCCTCATCGAGGATGCCGCGACGGAGCGAGAGATTGCCCGGCGCGCCCGAGCGGGAGACCGCAAGTCGGCGGAGCGGCTGGTCACGGCGAACCTGCGGTTCGTCATCTCGTACGTGAAGAAGTACCAGGGCCGCGGTCTGAACCTCGCCGAGCTGGTCTGCATCGGCAACGAGGGGCTGCTGAAGGCGGTGAAGAAGTTCGACCCCGACAAGGGCGTCAAGTTCATCTCCTACGCGGTCTGGTGGATCCGGCAGACGGTGCTGCAGGCGCTGGCGGAGCAGACGCGCTCGGTCCGGATCCCGCTGAACCAGAACTCGAATCTGGTGAAGCTGTCGCGCACCGAGACGGCGCTCACCCAGCAGCTGGGCCGGACGCCGACCGACCGCGAGATCGCCGACCGGATGGGCGAGCCGGTGCAGACGATCCGGGCGTTGCGACGCGTGGCCTCGGCGGAGTTGAGTCTCGACGCGCCGTTGGACCGGACCGATCGTGACAGCGCGTCCTTCGGTGAGCGGTTCTCCGGCATGGAGACCGACGACATCCAGGACGAGGTCGAGCACCAGGCGCGACGTCAGTTCTTGCAGGACATGTTTCGGAAGTACCTGACCGAGCGGGAGCGCAAGATCCTGGTCCTCTACTACGGTCTCGACGACGGCGAGGAGATGACGCTGGAGGAGATCGGCTCGCTGCTGGGCGTGACCCGGGAGCGGATCCGGCAGATCCGCAACCGGGCGTTCGAGAAGCTGCGCCAGTCGCCGGACGGGCAGGCGCTGGAGGGATTTTGGGCCCCCAGCTGACGCGCGCGAATCACACCTGAATAAAGACGAGGCCGAACGGCCTCGTTTTTATTTCTATTCGATCTCCGGCTGGCGTTTGCGGCGCAAGCCCAGCAACGAAAGAACGAAGATCGCGATGATGGCAACCTGCGAGACCACGCACCATTGGCAGATGGCGCGCAGCCAGAAAATCTCGGCGTAGGTCAGGTACAGGGTGAAGGCGACCGCGACCCCCGACAGCACCGCCAGCAGCCGATCGGGCCGCGGATCGTTCAGCCAGCGCGGCTGCAGGCCGACCAGCGCGATGACCATCAGGACCAGGTAGCCCGCCAGCCCGATTCCCGCCACCGGCAGGCCCAGGAAGCTGGAGTACCGCGATGTGTTGACCAGGTCGCACCCATGCGAGATCGAGCAGCTCAGGCTGCCGATGTACCCCAGCTTCGCCAGCAGCAGGTAAGTGGAATCCAGAATGCCCAGCAGCGCCAGTACCGCGATCGCCCGGCGTCGGTTCACTGCTTGGCCAGCTCCGCCTCGATCATCTGGGCCATCTGGTCATAGCCCACCGCTCCGGTGAAGACGCGGCCGTTGATGAAGAAGGTGGGCGTCTGACCCAGGCCCAGCTGGCGCGCCCGTTCGCGGCTGGCCAATACGACCCGGCGATACTTGTCCGACTCGACGCAATCGATCAGCGCATCGCCGTCGAGCCCCAGCCCTTCCGCGTAGTCACGGATCAGGCGCTCGGGATTACGGGCGGAACCCCATTCCCGCATCCGGCCCATCAGCACTTTCTGCATCGCCCAGTAGGCGTCCTGGTCGCCGGCGCAACGGGCGGCCATGGCACCGAGCTCCGAAGCGCCGGGGTGCAGCGGGAAGTCGTAGAACACGAACCTGACCTTCCCGGTCTCGACGTATTCGTCGATGATCTGCGGCAGGGTGAGCGTCCCGACCATGCCGCACGCCGGGCACTGATAGTCCGCGTACTCCTCGAGCACGACGGGCGCATCCTCGGCGCCGATCGATACCCCCACATCCGCGGACACCATCTCGCCTTCGGCCAACCCGGGAGCCTCGTAATCCGCGGGCACGGCACCCGAATCCCGATTGTTGATTACGACGTATCCGATCAGCCCGCCTCCGACGATCAAGATCACCGCCAGCACGCCATAGAATCTAGACTGCGATTTTGCCATTCTGTTCAACCCCTTTCGACACTCCGTCTCGGTACTCGACTCGCTCCCTTCTACTCGAACTGGATCACCTGGCCCAGCTGCCCCGTGAAGTACAGGTAGGCCAGCCCGGCCGCGATGACGATCAAGACGAAGTAGAATGCGACTTTGATCGACCTTGGCAAGAGGCGCCGTCGCTCGCCGCCGAGCCGGGTCAGCTTCGGAAGGAACGCGTCCTGCCAAACTCCCACCACCTCGCGGCTGAGACCCGCCCAGCCGGTCGCGTAAGCCTGATCGAGCTCGGCCAGCCCCTGCTGCCAAGTGGCGTAGGCTTCCTTCAGCTCCGCCTGGCCCTTCTCCGACGCCGGCTTCAGCGCAGCCGCCGCCTTCGATAGCTGGGTCAGCCTCTTCTCCATCCCGCTGACGCCACGCGTCAGCCGCTGCTTGAGGCCGGAGATCTCGCGCTGCGACGGCATGAACTTCTTGCGCGCCTTGCGCCAGGGGATCCGCCGGTTGGCGGCCACGCGTCGGGCCTGTCGCTCGAAGGCCCGGACGGTGGCGTCGGTGACCGTCGCGATACTGTCCAGAACCCCGTCCCAGATTCGACGGCCATCGAGGGCCGCGGCGGCGGTGAACACGTCCGTGGCCGATGCCGCGTCGCGCTTCGCCTTGAGCAGCACGCCGTCGTAGATGTTGCGAAGCTCGCGGAGGTGCTCCTCGAGAAAGCCGACCGGCAGCAACGAGGACATCTGCAGGCGGTCGATCGCCGCGCCCAGCGGCCGATCCGAGCCGCTCCCCACCGCCCCCAGCGACGCCTCGAACTCCGGGATGTTGAACCGGCGGGTAAGATCGGGAGCCGTCGCCACCTGCGGCGCGGCCGCCGCTCCCCCGCCTTCGCCGCCCCCCGCGCCCCCACCGGCCGGCGCCGGCGCTTCCTCAGCGCCCGAGGTGACGCCAAGCAGGGCGCTCGAGTGGCGGGTGGCCAGGCCACGGATCGTCTGGATCTGGGCGTCGGTCAGGTAGAGAAACTCCAGCTGGGTCGCGCCGCTCCCGATCCGCAGCAACCGGCCGAACTTCCCCTGGGTCATGTCGACCTTGTTGATCCGATCCCACGATATGCGAAAGTGGCGGCCACCCCGCTCGAAGACATGGAGCGCCGAATCGGTGACCACCGCCAGCGCCATCCCTTTGAAGCGCTCCATCTCCACCAGGCCGGACATCGCCACCGGCGTGGCAAACACCACCCGCTCGCCTTCCAGCGCCTCGCGGTCGGAGAGCGCCAGATGCTCGAGGTCGGCCCGTCCCCGCAGTTCGGCCGCCAGAGACGCCAGGTCCTCGTGCTTGCCCCGGAGCGCCAGGGCCACCTGCGTGCCCATCACGAGCAGGATCGACCCGCGCAGCGCCACCCCGAGAAGCGTGGTGTAGGGGATCTGCTGCTTGTTGACGTAGAGCCCTTCCTGAGCCGCCAGCACTCTGGCGCCTCGCTCCGAGCCCAATCCCTCGATCACGACGTCAAAGGTCCCCTCGTAGCTCATCTTCCACCGCCGTTCGCCCCCGCACCACCCAAGGCCGAGCCGCCTGCACCCGACAGAGTCAGGATGCACTCGACCACTCCAGACGCGTCGCTGAAATCCTCGAAGACGGCGTCTGCGCCACACTCCTCCAGATCGCGAAGCGAATGCCGGCCGGTCGCCACGGCCACCGCACGACCGCCGACGGCCCGGGCGCACGCCACGTCAGCGGGAGTGTCGCCCACCACCACGGGGGTCGCCCCGTCCTCGCCGTCGCGCAGCGACGACCGGAATCGCTCCAGCGCGACCCGGGCGATGCCCGGCCGATCCTCCGAATCGGAGCCGTAGCCTCCGAAGCCGAACCCGGCCGCCAGGCCCGCCGCCTCCAGCTTGCGCCGGGCCCCCTCCTCGATATTGCCGGTCAGCAGTCCCATCGACAAATCGGGCCGCGTCCGGAGCTCGGCGAGCAGCTCCAGCACACCGGGCAGCACCCGGATGCGCGACTCGCGGCGGCGAATCCCCAGCTCGTGGTCGAGCCGCTCGAGATAGAGCGGCCAGAGACTCGGCATCAGGCGTCGGATTTCGACCTCCACCAGGCCGGCGGCTGCCATGAGCTCCAGGACGATTTGCGGATCGGTCTTTCCGTGAAAGGCGTAGCTCTCGATCGGTCCCGCGGTGCCGTAAACGGCTTCCAACGCGGCGTGCAGCGCGACGCGGCCCGCGCTGTCGCTCAGCAGAAGGGTGCCGTCGATGTCGAACAGAACCGCGTACTTCGGGGTCATCCGCTTCACCACTCTGTCAGGACCGGTCGGATACGATACACCAAACCTAGCAATCTGGTCCCCGATTCGGCAGGTCGCCAGCCCGCGCCTCAGGCGGGAACGGCGCGCTCCATCGCCTGGCCGAGCGCCGCTTCAGCGACGAGCCCGACGCGAAGCAGCTCGGCCGGCGCCCGCGGCCGTGGGTCGGACCCGGTCGAGCAGGCGATAACGAGATCGCCGTCGAACGGGCTGCTGGCGGGGCTGAGACGTCGGATCATCGCGTTCATCGCGATCCGCGCCACGGTCCGCAGGTCGGTCCGGGTGAGCGCCAGGTCGGTCGCCACGAGGCCGAGAGTCGTGTTCGTCCCCGGCGGCGGCTGGAAGCGGGATGGCGGGCCGTGCTCGCGCAGGTACGCGCTCGTGTCGACGAACGCGCCGGTCTCGTCTCTCGCTCCGGCGACGATGGTGCCCCGACCGTCGGTCACGTCACCGAACGCGTTCACGACCGTCAGCGTTCCGACCGCGTGGCCCTCCAGCGGCTCGGCCCAGCTGCCCAGGCCGCCGGGCATGGCGCCGTCAGGGCCGAAGAGCTTGCCGACGGTGGCGCCGGTACCGACGCCCACCCGACCCTCGCTCACCGGCCCGGTGCTGGCCGCCTCGCAGGCCGCGCGCCCCATCTCGGCGTCGGGACGCCGGTCGGCCCGGCCGGCACCCAGATCGAAGATCACCGCCGTGGGCACGATGGCGACGCGCGCCACGTCGGTCTCGAACCCGCGGCCTCGCTCCTCGAGCCAGCGGGCGACCCCGTCGGCGGCGGCCAAGCCGTAGGCCGAGCCGCCGGTCAGCAGCACGGCGTCGACGAGGGGAACGATATGGTTGGGCGCGAGGGCGCCGAACTGGCGGGTGCCGGCGGCAAAGCCACGGATGTCGACGGCGGCCCGAAACGGGCCCAGCACGACCGTACAGCCCGTCCCGGCCTCCTCGTCCTGTGCGTGCCCGACGGCGAGGCCGGGGACGGCGGTCAGCGTCGAGTTCGGGGATTCGGTCAACGGACTTCGATGGGACTAGTCCGAGGCGCTGACCTTGTCGAGGTCGGCGCTATAGGCGAGCACCTTGTTGCGGCCCGCCGCCTTGGCTCGATAGAGCGCCTGGTCCGCCCGATCGATCAGGTCCTCGGGGGTCACGACCCCGGTCTCGGGGAAACCGGCGACACCGCCGCTCACCGTGAGCCGCAGCGAACCGCCTCGCAAATCGAAATCGCGGCGGCTCACCCCGTTGCGGATCCGCTCCGCCAGCTGGTGCGTGCCGTGGGGGCTCGTCTCCGGCAGAACCAGCAGGAACTCGTCGCCACCGTAGCGACCCACGAAGTCGGCGGTGCGCAGCGAGCGCCGCAACACTTCACCGATCGAGCGGAGCGCCGCGTCGCCGGTGGTGTGGCCGTGGGTGTCGTTCAGGCGCTTGAAGTCATCGATATCGAATATGACCAGACCCAGCAGGCGCTTGTAGCGCGCGGCGCGTTCCAGCTCGTTCTCGAGCCGTTCCATCAGGTATCGGCGCGAAAGGCAGCCGGTAAGTTCGTCGGTCTTCGCCAGGATCTCGAGCTGTTCCTGGTGAGAGAGGACGTTCTCGAACATGGCCGCCCGGTTGAGGGCCCGGACGGCACCCTGGGCGATGGCCGACATAAGACGCACGGACTCTTCATCGAGCTGCGGCTCGTCGGGGCTCGAGCGGAGAAAGAACACCCCGGCGCGGCTCTGATCGAAGGTGAACGGGATGGCGACGATCGACTGGACGTCGACCTCGATCTTCTCGGTCTCCCACAGCGGCCGGATCTGCTCGAACAGCGCCGAGCCCCTCAGGTTCTTGACCAGGACCGGCGCTCCGGTCTCCACCGCCTGGCGGATCTCGGGGTAACGGCCGAGGTCGATGGCCAGCGCGCTAATGCTCGGGTCATCGTGGGCCGCCACGACGGTCCCGTGCTCCAGGTCGTCTTCGATCAGGATCATCGAGCAGCGCCTGATGTTGAACAGCCGCGAGACCCGGCGAACCAGGATATCGAAGATCTCCTCGCTCGACAGGCTGGCCGTCACGTCGCGCACCACCTCGAGCACGATCCCGTTCGTGTCCGCTTCGCGTCGGGCGTGCCGGATCAGGCGGCCACGCTCGAGGTGCGACCAGATTCTCGCGATCAGCTCGTGCAGCTGGAACGGCTTGCGGATGTAGTCGGTGACGCCGGCCCGGATGGCCGTGGCCGCGTCATCTCCCTGCGTCTGGGAAGAGACCAGCAGGATGGGCACATCCCGACTGCCGACCCGGTGACGCACGTGCTTGACGATCTCGAGGGGCGCCATCTCGGCGATCGATTCGTCGATGAGCACCAGGTCGGGGTGCTGGCTGGCCACGTAGCTGAGCAGCGTGTTGCCGTCTCTGACGCTCCGAACGGCGTAGCCGTCTTCCGCCAGAGCCTCCTCGAGGCCCGCCAGAGCCTCGGGTCCGTCGCGGCCGAGCAGAATGAAACCCTTGTCGCTCATCCCGTTTGGTTCGTCTCCCTCGAGTATTCCCTGACCCAGCGGCTCCAGGCCTCCGGATCCACGTTGCCGCCGGAGATCACCGCCACGGTGGGTGCCTGGGGATCCGGTAGCTTGCCGGCCAGCACGGCCGCCACGGCGGCGGCGCCACTGGGCTCGACCACCAGACGGTACTCCTCGGCGCACCAGGCCAGCCCGCGCAGGATCTCTTCGTCCTCCAGCTCGATCACCCCGGCCACCCGCACGCGTGCGTGAGCGAAGGTCAGATCGCCCGGACGGACGGGCTTCAGACCATCGGCCACGCTGGCTACCGACTCCAGCTCCACCGGCTCCCCGGCCTCCAGCGACCGCGCCATCGATGCGGCGCCGGCCGGCTCGACGCCGAACACCCGGGCGTCCGGAACCAGCGCCATGAGAGCCGTGGCGATCCCCGCCAGCAGACCACCGCCGCCCACCGGGACGACGGCTTGCTCGACGACCGGCCAGTCCTCGGCGATCTCCAGACCCACCGTCCCCTGGCCGGCGATGATCTGGCGATGATCGAACGGCGGAACGATCGCCAGTTCACGCTCGGTGGCCACCGCCTCCGCCCGGCGCCGGCGCTCCACCGAGGTCGTGCCCTCGAAGATCACCTCCGCTCCCAGCCGGCGGATCGCTTCAACCTTGACCCCCGGCGCGTCCTCCGGCACGACCACGGTCGCCGGCACACCCAGATCGGCAGCGGCCAGCGCTACGGCGCGACCGTGGTTGCCCGAGGAGTACGTGATGACGCCGCGCGAGCGCTCCTCCTCCGGCAACTGCGCGACGAAGTTGTAGGCGCCCCGCAGTTTGAACGCGCCGCCACGCTGTAGGTTCTCACATTTGATCCGCGGCCGGCGCGCTTCGGCGAACGATGCCGCCCGCTCCGCCAGCAATGGCGTGCGGCGCACCACTCCGCGGATGCGGTCGGCGGCGCCCTGAATCTCTTCCAGGCTGACGAGTCGCTCGATCGTCCGTGCTCCGCGGCTCGGTTGGCAAAGGAACCGCAGGCGGGGGATAGGGATTAGTAATCTCTGTCCTCGGCGGCGCGCCGTCAACGGCGGATCAGCCGGCGGTTCTTGGCCGGTTACTTCGACTTCGCCCCTGCCAGCTCTTCCTCTTCCTCCTCCGAGACGACCCGGGCGACGTCGACCACCAGGTCGCCATCGTCCAGGTTAACGAGGCGCACGCCCTGAGCGTTGCGTCCCGTTTCCCGTATCTCCTCTACTCGCTGGCGGTTAACGATCCCGCGCCGGGTCACCAGCATCAGCTCGTCGGCTTCGCCCACCGCCTTGATCGAGATGACCTTGCCGGTCTTGGCCGACAGCCGGACGTTGATCACGCCCTTGCCGCCGCGACGCTGCAACCGGTAGTCCTCGATCGGCGTCCGCTTGCCCATGCCGCGCTCGGTGACGACCAGCAGCGCCTCCTCATCGCGCACCACCACGAGCCCCACGACCTCGTCATCCCGGCCCAGTGCGATCCCCTTCACGCCACGAGCGCCGCGGCCCATGTCCCGGACTTCCTCCTCCTCGAACCGGATCGCCTTGCCGTTGCGCGTCGCCAGGATCACCTCGTCGCTGCCGCTGGTCAGGCGGACGTTCATCAGCTCGTCCTCGTCGGCCACGTTGATGGCCTTGATTCCGCCCGAACGCACGTTGCCGTACGCGGCCAAAACCGTCTTCTTCACGATCCCCTTTCGGGTGGCGAACAGGAGATACTGGTCGTCGGTGAACTCGCGCACCGGCACCATCGCCGTGACTCTGTCGTCCGACTTCACCTTGATCAGGTTGACGATCGGTCGCCCGCGAGCCGTGCGGCTGGTCTGCGGCACCCTGTGCACCTTGAGCCAGTGGATGCGGCCGCGGGCGGTGAAAAAGAGGATGTAATCGTGGGTCGACGCGGTGAAGACGTGCTCGACCCAATCCTCGTCCTTGGTCGACATGCCGGCGATGCCGCGGCCACCCCGGCGCTGCCGCCGGTACGTGTCCACCGGTATGCGCTTGATGTAGCCTTCGTGCGAGACCGTGACCACCATGTCCTCGTCAGCGATCAGGTCCTCCATCGAGAAGTCCTCGATCTCGCCGGCGATCTCGGTGCGGCGGTCATCGCCGTATTTGTCGGCCAGCTCCTGCAGCTCCTTCTTGATGATCGTCATCCGCCGCTTCTTCGACGCCAGGATCGCCTTCAGCTCCTTGATGAGATCCTTGACCTCTTTCAGCTCGGCCTTGAGCTTCTCGATCTCGAGTCCGGTGAGGCGGGCCAGCCGCATGTTGAGGATCGCGTCGGCCTGGCGCTCGCTCAGCTTGTAGCGGCTTCGCAGCCGCTTGGCCGCCTGCGCCGGGTCCTTCGCCTTCTTGATGATCTCCACCACGGCGTCGATGTTGTCGACCGCCTTCTTGAGGCCCAGCAGGATGTGCTCGCGGTCCTCGGCGGTCTTCAGATCGTACTTGCTGCGCCGCACCACGATCTCGTGTCGATGGTCCACGAAATGCTGGACCATCTCCTTCAGATCCATGATCCGCGGCACGCCGTCGACCAGCGCCAGCATGATGGCGCCGAACGTCGACTGCATCTGCGTGTGCTTGTACAGCTGGTTGAGCACGATCTGCGGCACGGCGTCGCGCTTCAGCTCGACCACGATGCGCATACCCTCGCGGTCGCTCTCGTCGCGCAGGTCGCTGATCCCGTCCACCTTGCGCTCGCGCGCCAGCTCGGCGATCTGCTCGATCAGCCGCGTCTTGTTGACCATGAACGGGATCTCGGTGATCAGGATCCGTTCGCCCCGCTTGGTCTCCTCGATCTGGGCCCGCGCTCGCATCACGATTCGGCCGCGGCCCGTCTCGTAGGCTTCCTCGATCCCCTGCTGGCCATGCACCTGGGCTCCGGTCGGGAAGTCCGGGCCCTTCACCAGCTTCATCAGGCCCCTGGCCGTGGACTTCGGATGGTCGATGACGTGTTTCGCCGCCGCCACCACCTCCCGCAGGTTGTGGGGCGGAATGTTCGTCGCCATCCCCACCGCGATGCCCGACGATCCGTTGACCAGCAGGTTGGGGAACTTCGACGGCAGGACCGTCGGCTCCTCCAGCCGGTCGTCGAAGTTCGGCACGAAGTCGACCGTTTCCTTCTCGATGTCGCCCAGCAGCTCCACCGCGATCGCACCCAGCCGCGCCTCGGTGTACCGGTAGGCCGCCGCGCTGTCGCCGTCGATCGACCCGAAGTTCCCCTGCCCGTCGACCAGCGGATAGCGGAGCGAGAACTCCTGGACCATGCGAACCAGAGCGTCGTAGACCGCCATATCGCCGTGCGGGTGGTACTTACCCAACACCTCACCGACGACCGACGCACTCTTCTTGTGCGCCCGGTTCGGCTGCAGCCCGAGCTCGTTCATCGCGTACAGGATCCGGCGATGGACCGGCTTCAGCCCGTCGCGAACGTCCGGCAGCGCACGCTGCACGATCACGCTCATCGAGTAATCGATGAACGAGTCACGCATCTCGTCCTCGAGAAAACGCGCGACGACCTTCTGCTCTAAGCCGTTCTCGTTCTCCGTCTTCTGGTTCTGCGTCTTCTTCTTAGCCACTCAGGACTCCGATCGTTCTCTCTCCGTGCACACGCATACCGCCCGCCGCCGGGCTCCGCTCCCGACGGCACCGTCTCCGCGCTCCCTCCTGACGCGGCCTGCCTAGCCTTGCTGCTGCTGTTCCTGAAGCTCCGGGTGCCGGCTCGGATAGTAGACCGCCAGCGCCTCCAGGATCTTCCGATCACGGCTGGCGTTCGTTTCCTGCAGACCACCGCCCGACTGCGTCGTCCGCAGCGACCGGATGATCAGTGCGTCAGCCCCCACGTCCGCCGCCTGCTGACGAGCGTTCATCACCATTTCGTTCTCGTCCGCCGAGACCAGATCCCGGACCTCGATGCGCTTCAGCACCTCGTAGTCCTCCGACGGAAACTCGCCGGGCATGAAGACCTCGACCTGCTGCGGTTCCACCGCCGGCAGGGTGACTTTGGGACCGCCGGTGGAGCAGGCGAGGCTACCAGCCATCAGAGTCACGACCATGAGGGCAGAAAAGTGTCTCATCTTACGTTCCCTTGATTTGTTCTGGAGGTCCGCTCTCGCCTTGAATCTACACGTTCAGCGGGCGGATCTCCACCCCGTCCCCGGATCTCTGGGAGCCGGAAAGCCTTGGTTTTTTCTGGCCGTTCGACGGTGCGGCGCCCCCGGCACCCCTTCCGCCGGACGCGCCGCAGGCGGTTCAGCGAGAGTCGGGATTATCGGTCAGCTCGGGATGGCGAGCGGGGTAGTAAACCGCCAGTGCGAGGAGCGTGATGGTGGGGTTGGTATAGCTGGTGTTGAGGCGGTATTCCTCGATCATCAGGGCGTCGGCGCCCAGCCTGGCGGCCTTCTCACGGGCCAGGCGGACCAGCTCAGTCCGGGGCGTGTCCATCGTCCCCTGCTGGCGCACCGGTGCGATCTCCCGGTATTCCTGCTCGGGCTCCTCACCCTGCGGTATGACCTCGACGTCTTCGGGGGCGACCGGAGGGAGGGTGACCGTCGGGCCAGCGCAGGCCGTCACGCCCGCGGCGAGCATAACTGCGAGAAGCGGCACCGAGCGCGGCATTCATCGGCTCCTTGAGGTCTGGGATGGGCTGGATCGCCCGTGGAAAATGGGCTTTCGCGGAGGGAACCGCAAACCCCCGGACCGGCCTTCAGCCCCCTCAGGCGAGGCAGCGGAACTGCGCCGGCTCGGAGAATCCGGCCGCCGCGAGCTGACGGCGGATGAGCTCCCGAGCGCCCGCGGTGCCCACGCAGATCAGCAGATAAGCGTCGCGGTGCCGAGCGACGACGCGGGCATCGAGGACGGGCACGCCGTAGATCGATTGGCCGATCTTCCGGGGATCGATGTCGAGAAACCACCGCAGGCGCAGACCGGCGGCCAGGACGGTGCGGGCGAAGTCCTTTCCCACGCGCCCAGCACCCCAGATCCCGACGCATTCGCGTCCGTCCAGCGCGCTACGGCGCAGATAGTGGACCTTGCAGCGGCGGAACGACTCCGGCGCGTACCGCGAGTCGACCCGGGAAGCCCGGTCTTCGCGTTCGCGCCAGAAGTGCCGAACCCGGGGCACGTTGGCCAGGCGGCCTCCCGCCAGGTGCAGACGCAGGAGGAGGTCGTAGTCTTCGGGCCAGTCGTTCGACCGATAGCCGCCGACTTTATCGAACGCCGCGCGCCGAAGCATGAGCGTCGGGTGCGCGATGGGGCATTCGACGAAGATGTCGCGCTCCAGTTCCGCCGGCCGACTCAGGCTATTCAGCCAGCGCTGGTAACGCCGCGCCCCCCAACCCACCCCTTCGTGCGGGAAGTAGCGCACATGCGTGCCCACAGCCGCCACGTCGCGGTGGTTCGACAGGTAAGCCACCTGCTCCTCCAGGCGACGCGGGTGAGCGAAATCGTCGGCGTCGGCCCGGGCCAGCAGCCTGCCGCGACACAGAGACGCGCCCGCCTGCAGCGCTGCGGCCAGCCCTTCCCTCTCCCGGTGCAGCACACGGACGCGTCCGTCCCGCGCCGCCCAGCGGTCGAGCATCGCCGCCGTGCCATCGCCGGATCCATCGTTTACCGCGACGATCTCGAAATCGGCGAACGTCTGGAGCTCGAGGCCGCGGATCGCCTGCGGCAGGAACCGCTCCGCATCGCGGCAAGGAAGAAGCACCGAAACCAGGGGTGGGGTCACGTGACCGAAGCCGGGAAGATGAGAACTGCGCGAATAATCATCGGCAAATGGACAACGCTCAAGCTGGACGTTCAATGCTCACATTCAACTCCCAATCTCCAAGTGGTTGGTGATTGATGATTGGATGTGAGCATTGAACGTTCGACTTGATAATTGTCAATTGAGAATTGAACATTCATCCCCTCACTATCCTCTGCCCCCCGCTTCCAACAGCGCCCCCAGGAATCGACCCGTCTCCGACACCTCCGCGTCTACGATCTCCTCCGGCCGCCCCATGGCCACCACCGCGCCCCCGTGCACCCCCGCCCCCGGCCCCAGGTCGATGATCCAGTCGGCCTGCTTGATCACCTCGAGGTTGTGCTCGATCACCAGTACCGTGTGACCGACATCGATCAGCTGTTCGAGCACGTCGATCAGCACCCGGACGTCGTGCAGGTGCAATCCGGTGGTGGGCTCATCGAGGAGGTAGAGCCTGTGGCCGCGGCGACGCGTGGCCGCGGCCAGCTCCCGCGCCAGCTTGAGACGCTGAGCCTCGCCCCCCGACAGCGTGGTCGCCGACTGGCCGAGGCGCAGATAGCCGAGACCCACCCGCTGCAGCTGCCACAATTGCTCGCCCAGCCGCGCTTCTTTGATGAAGAACTTGATCGCCTCGTCCACGGTCATGCTCAGGATGTCGTGGACGTTGCGCCCGCGGTAGCGGACATCGAGGATTTCCGGCTTGAAGCGCCTGCCGTGGCACGCATCGCAAGTGACGTACACGTCGGCCAAAAACAGCATTTCGACCTCGATCTGGCCCGCCCCCTGGCATTCCTCGCAGCGACCGCCACCCACGTTGAACGAGAAGTGGCTGGGCGCCAGCCCCTGGCGCTTCGCCTCTGGCCGGTCGGCGAAGATGCGTCGGATCTCGCCCCACGCCTTCAGGTAGGTGACCGGGTTCGACCGCGGCGTCCGGCCGATAGGGCTCTGGTCGATCAGCACGACCCCGGACAATGCCCCTGCACCGCGCACCGCCCGGTACGACCCGACCTGCTCGCCCAGGTGCTGCTTGGCGCTGGTAGCCCCCTCGATCTTTCGCTCCAGCGCCCGGTAGAGGACGTCGTGGACCAGCGTCGACTTGCCGCTTCCGGACACGCCGGTCACCAGCGTGAGCGCGCCCAGCGGGATCTCGATGTCGATGCCCTCCAGGTTGTGGAGCCGGGCACCCTCCAGCTTGAGGCGCGTGCCGTCCACCGGCCGGCGGTCCGCCGGGCTCGGGATCGAGCGCCGGCCGGCCATGTAGTCGCCGGTCAGGCTCTCGCTGGCCAGCAGGCCATCGTAATCCCCTTCGTAGACCAGATCGCCGCCCGACTCGCCGGATCCGGGGCCCAGCTCGATCACATGGTCCGCGCGCCGGATCGCGTCGGGATCGTGCTCCACCACCAGCACCGTATTGCCCAGGTCGCGCAGCCGCTCCAGCAGCCGATAGAGCCGCTCGGTGTCGCGCGGGTGGAGCCCGATCGAAGGTTCATCGAGGATGTAAGTCACATCGACCAGCGCGCTCCCCAGCGAGTTCGCCAAATTGATGCGCTGGGCTTCACCGCCCGAGAGGGTGCGAGCTTGACGGTCGAGGGTCAGATAGCCGAGTCCGACATCGTCGAGGAAGGTGACGCGGGAGCGCAGTTCGCGAAGTATCGTCTCGGCGACCTGGGCCTCGTGATCGGTCAGCTCGAGGTCGTGGACCCAGCGGCGCAGCTTCTCGACGGGCAGACCGCAAACCTCGGCGATCGTTTGCCCATCGACTTTCACGTTGAGCGCTCCCGGTCTCAGCCTCGCGCCGCGGCAGTCGGGACAGGTTTGTTGCGTCTGGTACCGGCGAACGAACACCCGGATGTACTGCTTGTAGCGTTTGGTCCGCTTCAGCCGCTCCAGCTGCTCGAACACGCCCTCGAACTCTTCGCTACCATACAGAACGACGCGGCGAAACTTCTCGGGCAGATCTTTCCACGGCTTTCGCATCGATACCCGGTGCTTCTTCGCCAGGTCGCGCAGGAAATAGCGCCGGTCCTCGTAGCGCGGCTTGGTCCACGGGTCGACAGCCCCGTCCTCCAGCGTGCGCTCGGGGTCCGGCACGATCAGATCGAGGTCGAACTCCAGGGTGGCCCCGAACCCGTTGCAGGTGGGACAGGCGCCCATCGGGCTGTTGAACGAGAACAGCGTCGGGGTCGGCTCCGGGAAGGTGTGGCCGTCGACGGGGCAACGAAAGCGCTCGGTGAAGGCGAGTCGTTCCGACGCGTCCCTGCCGTTCGCCACCAGCACGATCGCCTCGCCCTCCCCCTCAGCGAACGCCGTCCCCAGCGAGTCGGCGAGCCGCGACCGCGATGCGTCGCCGACCTTCAAGCGATCGACGACCACCAGCAGCTCCCCGGCGCCGGCGAAGCGCGGCGCGGCCGTCACCTGCTCCGATTCGCCCAGGTGTATCTCCCAGCCGTCGGCCAGCACCCGGATGAACCCCAGGGCGCGGAGGTTCTCGGCCACCAGGTCGTTGCTCACCTCGGGCGAGAGGGGGAGCGGAAAGGCGACCTGGATGCGGGAGCCCTGCGGCAGCTCCCGCACCCGGTCCACGGCCGTCTGGACCGAATCGGGCCGGATATGGCGGCCGCACTCGGGGCAGATCGTGCGGCCGATCCGCGCCCAGAGGAGCCGCAGGTAGTCGTGGATCTCCGTCGCCGTGCCCACGGTGGAGCGGCTGGTCTTGGTGGGGTTCTTCTGCTGGATCGCCACCGCCGGGCTCACGCCGTCCACCGAGTCCACCGCCGGCCGTGTCATCCGTTCGATGAACTGCTTGGCATAAGTCGAGAGCGACTCGACGTAACGGCGCTGCGCCTCGGCAAACGCCGTATCGAAGACCAGCGACGACTTTCCCGACCCCGACGGTCCGGTGACGACGGTGAGCGTCCGGTGCGGGATGTCGACGTCGATGCCCTTCAGGTTGTGCTGTCGGGCGCCGCGGATGCG
>JAACAK010000130.1:77773-79319 GCA_011774835.1 Candidatus Kutchimonas denitrificans
CCCGCAGGACCGCATTGACCACCCCATTAACGCACTAACCTACCAACGCACTAACGCACCAACGCCTAGCGCACCGGCGCCCCCCTGCCCTACCTTCCGGGACCATGCAAACGGCACCGGAACTCGACTTCCACGAAGAGGAAGCACTAGGCAAGGCGTACGACTCGCGCCTGATGCGGCGGCTGCTCCGTTACCTGAAGCCGTACCGCCGCAAGGTGACGGTGGCGGTCATCATGCTGATCGCCGCCTCGGGGCTCGAGCTGGTGGGCCCGTACCTCACCGCCGTCGCCATCGACGAGGCGATACCCCAGAAAGACCTGGGGCTGCTGGCCCTGCTGGCGGGGCTCTACGCCGGATCGCTGATCCTGGGGCTCTTCCTGTCCTACGCCCAGACGCTGCTGACGACCTGGATCGGCCAGCGGGTCATGTACGACCTGCGCACCGAGATCTTCGCCCAGCTGCAGCGCCTGTCGCTCCGCTTCTTCGACCGCAACCCGGTGGGCCGGCTGATGACCCGGCTGACCAGCGACGTCGAGGTCCTGAACGAGATGTTCACCTCCGGGGTGGTGGCGATCTTCGGCGACGTCTTCACCCTGATATTCATCGTCGGCGTCATGCTGGCGATGAACTGGCAGCTGGCACTGGTCGCGTTTCTCGTCATCCCGCTGGTCTGGATGGCCGCCTACTGGTTCCGCAGGAACGTGCGTCGCTCCTATCGCGATATCCGGGTCCGGCTGGCACGCATCAACGCTTTCCTGCAGGAGCGGATCACCGGGATGAGCGTGGTGCAGCTGTTCGGGCGCGAGGAGTCCGAGTTCGAGAAGTTCCGCGACATCAACGCCGATCACTTGAAAGCGCACCTGCGCTCGATCCACTATTACGCGCTCTTCTGGCCGATGATCGAGCTGATCGCCGCCATCGCGGTCGCGCTCGTCCTCTGGTACGGCGGACTCAACGTGCTCGAGGGGACCCTCACCGTCGGCGTCGTCGCCGCTTTTCTCCAGTACGTGCGCCGCTTCTACCGGCCCATCCAGGACCTCTCGGAGAAGTTCAACATCCTCCAGGGCGCCATGGCCAGCTCGGAGCGCATCTTCCGGCTGCTCGACGCCGAGCCGACCGTCGCCGACCCGTCGCGCCCGAAGCCGCTCCCGTCTCGGGTCCGCGGCGAAATCGAGTTCCGCGATGTCTGGTTCGCCTACAACAAGTCGGGCCACAAGGACGACGGCGCGCCGCCCGACTGGGTGCTGAAGGGCGTCTCGTTCCGGGCCGCGCCCGGCGAGCGGCTGGCCATCGTCGGCCACACGGGGGCCGGCAAGACCACCATCATCAACCTGCTTCTCCGTTTCTACGACCCACAGAGGGGAGCCATCCTGCTGGACGGCGTCGACATCCGCGAGTTCGAGCAGCGACAGCTGCGGGGCACCATCAAGCTGGTCCTGCAGGACGTCTACCTGTTCAGCGCCAGCGCGCGCTACAACATCAAGCTGGGCAACGACGCGATCAGCGAAGACGAGATGATCGCCGCCGCGCGCCGCGTCGGCGCCGA
>JAACAK010000130.1:79334-111791 GCA_011774835.1 Candidatus Kutchimonas denitrificans
CTGCTTTCGTTCGCCCGCGCACTCGCCTTCGATCCCAAGATCCTCATCCTCGACGAGGCGACCAGCTCGGTCGACTCGGAGGTCGAGGCACAGATCCAGGCGGCGCTGGAGGAGCTGATGCGCGGCCGCACCAGCCTGGTCATCGCGCACCGACTGTCCACCGTCCAGAACGCCGACCGGATCCTGGTCCTCCACCACGGCGAGCTGGTGGAACAGGGAACGCACGCGGAGCTGCTCGAGAAAGGGGAGCTCTACGCGCGCCTCTACGAGCTGCAGTTCGTGGCCGAGAGCGTGGCCTGACCGCTTGCGACGGGTCGATCCACCCAACAGATTCCGCAGGCGCACGGCATGTTAATTTCCTGAAGCTGGAGTATCTTCGGTGAATGTCCTTCGCACATCCTTGATGATCGGCTTCGCAGCGTTACACGCCGCTTGCTCGACCTCTCGATCGGCGGGCAGCGCCGCGCCGGGAACCGCCCCGAGCGAGGCCGAGACGAGCGACGCGGCCATCACCGCGGCCGAGCTCGAGGAACACCTCGCCGCCTTCGCCCACGACTCGATGATGGGGCGCGCCATGACCACGGCGGGCAACGTGAGGGCAACCGAGTACATCGCCGCGCAGGTCGAGCGGAGGGGGCTCGAGGCCGCCGGCGACGACGGCACCTACTTTCAGACCCTGCCCCTCGTCCGGCGGCGCCTACTGGCCGAGGACCTCTCGCTGGCGGTGAACGGGAACGAGCTGTCGATGGGCGTCGACTACCTGCCGGTGCAGCCGCTGGGCCGCTTCATGCCCTTCGGCCTCTCACGCTCGCTCGATGGCGTCCAGGTGATCTACGGCGGACCTGCCAGCTCGCCCGCCACCTCGCTGAGCGAGGAACAGGTGGCCGGCAAGCTGGTCCTCCTCGGTGTCCCGGTCGCGTCGAACGGTCAGCCGAACATACGCGCCTGGTCGCCCGGTGCGGTGAGCGCCTTCGAGTCGGCCGCCGGCATCGCGATCACCGCGCTGGACGTGCTGCCGGAAGGATGGGCCAACTTCCTTTCCCGGCCCCGGGATGTCATGTCCAGCGGCGAGCCGTCGTCGGGTCCGGTGGGGGTGCTGGTTTCGAACGGGGCGGCCGAGCTTCTGTTCGGGCGTCCGCTGGACGACGTCGAGCCCGGCGACCTCGGCGCGCGGGTCGAAGGCGGCTTCGAGTTCGAGGAGACCCCAGCCCCCTACCCCGCTCGCAACGTCGTGGCGATCGTCCGGGGACGCGACCCGGAGCTCGCCGATCAGTACGTGGCCATCGGATCGCACAACGACCACATCGGCATGGCCCGAACCCCGGTCGATCACGATTCGCTCCGGGCGTACAACCAGGTCGTCCGGCCGATGGGCGCCGATAGCCGCGACCGGGAGCCCAGCCAGGCCGAGGCGGCTCGCATCGCGGCGATCCGTGACAGCCTGCGGGCGCTGCGCCCGGCGCGTCTCGACTCGGTCTACAACGGCGCCGACGACGACGGCTCCGGCTCCGTCGCCATGCTGGAGATCGCCGAGGCCTTCGCCGCCAGCCCGCAGAAGCCGCGCCGCTCGATCCTGTTCGTCTGGCACACCGGTGAGGAACGGGGGCTATTCGGCTCGCGCTGGTTCACCGAGAACCCGACCGTGCCGCGGGAGTCGATCGTCGCCCAGCTCAACATGGACATGGTGGGCCGCGGCACCGCCGGGGACGCTGACGACGGCGGTCCCGGTTACCTGCAGCTGATCGGGTCGCGTCGGCTCTCCACCGAGCTGGGCGACCTGGTCGAAGCGGTGAACGTGCGCGAGGGCTTCGGCTTCGAGTTCGACTACGAGTACGATGCCGACGGTCATCCCGGCAATTATTACTGCCGCAGCGACCACTACATGTACGCGCGCTACGGCATCCCGATCGTCTTCTTCAGCACGGGCAGCCATCGGGACTATCACCAGCTGACCGACGAGCCGGGTTACATCGACTACGACAAGCTGGAGCGGGTGAGCCAGCTGGTGTACTCGATCGCGGAGACCGTAGCGAACCTCGATCACCGGGTCGTGGTCGACAAGCCGGTGCCGGGGCCGAACGAACCCTGTCGGCAGTAGTCGGTGTGCGGATGCGTGCGGTGTGCGGTGCGGCGGTGTGCAGTGAGGTTGACATCCTGCCGCCGCACCGCACACCGCACACTTACCGTTCGAGTAGTCTCAAAACCAGCTCCGCGTTCCGCCGACCCGCGCCCAGGTTCTCCTGCACGTAACCCAGGGCGGCGGTGCCCGCGGTGCGACGCACCTCCTCGCTCTCCAGCCAGCGGCCCAGCTGCGCCTGAAGCGAGGCCCGGTCTCCGACCTCGGCAGCGCCACCTCGCTCGATAAGCTCCTGCGCCTCACGGGCGTTGGCGTGACGCGGGCCGAACACGACGGGCACGCCCAACGCCGCCGGTTCGAGCACCGAGTGGAGGCCACGCCGCCCGAAGCCGCCGCCCACGTATGCAATGTCGGCCAGGGCATACAGCTCGCCCAGGACCCCCACCCGATCGACGACGACGACATCCCCGACCGGCGCGGCGCCCGCTTCGATCTCCGACAGCCGAACGTGGGCCAGCTCGTCCATCTCCAGGTGCGCTTCCAGGCGCACCAGGTGATCCCGCGTCGGCTCGTGAGGCACGATGACCGCCCGGAAACCCTCATGCTCTCTTCTCAGCCGCGCTATGGCCGGCACCAGATGCGTCTCGCCCGCCGGCCAGCTCGAGCCCGCGACCAGCGTGACGCCCTCGTAGCTCGACAGGAGCGAGACCGGCGGCCGCGACCGGTCGATCGCCTGCGCCCGCGACCAGACCTGATCGAATCGGGCGTCCCCGGTGATCTCGATCCGGTCCGCCGCCACCCCCAGTCGCGCCAGGCGCGCGGCGTCCTCCATCGAGATGGCGCCCACCGCGTCGAGGCGCTCGTACGCGCCCTGCAGGATCGAGCGGGCCGGCCACCTGAGCCGGCTCGAGTTCGGGGCCAGCGTTCCGCTGACCAGCGCCAGCTTCACATCGCGCCAGCGGGCGACACGGGTCAGGTTCGGCCAGACGTCGAGCTTGCCGAAGACGACGGCGCTGGGACTCAGATCGGTCATGACCCTTTCCAACTCCCCGACGACGTCGAACGGCAGGAAGTCGGCGCCGTCCACCGGCATCCGGGCGGCCAGCTTTTCGGCCGACGGCGAGAAGTACGTATAGAATATCTGTAGATCGGGGTGCAGATCGCGGAGCGCTTCGATCACCGGTCGTGTCTGCAGCCCCTCACCGACGCTCGGCGCGTGGAACCAGATCAGCGGCGCGTGCGAACGGTTCTCGGTCGCCCAGGCCGCGATCCGCTCCACCAGGCCCCGGCGGCCCTCGACGCTGCGCTTCAGCTTGGCAGGAAGAAACGGCGCACGCGGCAGGATCCGCCGGGCCGCCTCGGTCCCCCAGTCGTAAAGCACCTCGCTGAACTTCATGGCCCCAAACTGCCGGCGGCGGCCCGGCGCGGCAACGGGCCCGCCATGATACTTACCTGATTCCCCTGATAGTTGAATGGTCGCCGGCTGATCGCTACATGACCGGCCATCGTTACCATCGCGTACGTTACAGCCTGTCGGCCGGGTTCGCCCCCATGACGGAGATTCCTCCTCGATCCATCTGCCCGGTTAGAGGAAGGGACGGAGCCCGGTCGACGGGCTTTTTTCGCGCCGACAGCCCGAGTGTCGCAATTGATCGCCGTCCCGTCGCGCTGCATCTTACCGCCCTGATCACACGAAGACGTCTGGCGGCCGCAGACGCCACCGAGCGGAGAGTCTCCAGCGCCGTGCGGTACATCGGCAACAAGAACAAACTGATCCCGTTCATCCGGCGGACCCTCGAGCGCCTTGGCATCGAAGGCGCCACCGCCTGTGATCCATTCGCCGGTACGGCGGCGGTGGCCAGGTTCCTCAAGAAGCATGGCTATGCCGTCACCAGCAGCGACATCATGTCGTTCAGCTTCGCCTTCCAATGGGCCTACGTCGTGGTGGATGCACCGCCCCGATTCGCCGGGTTGGCAGAGGAGGTGGAAGATGACGGTCAACGGCTCGATGCCGTCCTCCGCCACCTCAACCGGTTACGCCCCGAAACCGGCTTCGTGTATGAGCATTTCTGCCCCGAGGGGCACGCGGGTTTCGAGCACGACCGGCGCTACTTCACCCCTGACAACGCGGCGAAGATCGACTCGGTCCGCCGGCGCCTCCACGAGTGGCGGACCGGCGGCGCCCTGAACGACGGTGAGTACTTCGTTCTGCTCACCGCGCTGATCGAGGCCGCCGATCGGGTCGCCAACACCACGGGCGTCTACGCCGCGTACGTGAAAAGCTGGCAGCCCAACGCGGAGCGGCCGCTGGAGCTCCGGCCGCCACGGATGGTCACCGGCACCGGCCGCGAGTGCCGGGCCTACCGGAGAGACGCCATCGACGTGGTAGCGGCGCTCGGCCCCTTCGATCTGCTCTACCTCGATCCGCCTTACAACACCCGGCAATACGCGGGCTATTACCATATCCCCGAGCTCATCGCCGAGGGCTGGTTCGCGGAGCGACCGATCCTGCGTGGCAAGACGGGGCTGCCGGAGGACGAGGAGAAACGCTCCGACTGGTCGCGGCGCCGGCGCTGCGAGGCCGCTTTTCGCCGACTCGTAGAGGCCGCCGACTGCCGCCACATCCTCATGTCCTACAACTCCGAGGGAATCATCCCGGAGGACTGGATCGAGAGCGTGTTGCGTGATCGCGGCGCCACCGACAGCTACCGGCGGCTGGAGCACTCCTACAAGCGTTACCGCAGCGACCGGGACAGCGATGTCCGCCGCTACCGCGGTGACCGCGTCACCGAGCGGCTCTACTACGTTCGGACGGTGTAACCCTCCTTCACTGGAACGCGTGTGGTTATTGCAGTAGCTTTCGGCCGACTGGCGTCGCGCCGACGGCAGGCCGGCGCCACTGCAGCCAGGGGTCGAAGCGGAGCCGCGGCCGCGTGTCGCGCTCCACTGGAGGTATAGAGCGATGTCACCGCTCAAACTGGGCAAGAAATCCCGGAAGCGGAAGCAGGAAAAGGAACGCGAACGACGGAGCGGGCGGAAGCGCTGGCGCCGCGCCGACCGGCGAAGCGGCAACGATCGACGACGCGAAATCGAGGCGGCCAACGTCCGCGACCTGTACCGCAGCGATCTCGACCGTCACCTGTGGTCATGGAGCTCGCGCCGGAAAAAGAAGAAGGAATCGGGCGAAGGTATCAGCGGTATCGCCAAGCTGGCGGCGTCGGCCGTCGGCGCGCTGGGCGCGGTCGGGCTCTCCTGGCTGGTCTACCGCAAGCTCCGCAAGGACGAGAAGCGTCCGGACCCCGAGGAGTTCCAGGGCGATCTGGACGAGGCGGACTTCGAGGATTGACGCGAGCGCGGCCGATGGATCGCAAGATCGACATCTTCCAGTACAACGCCTTTACCGACATACCTTTCGCCGGCAACCCCGCCGGCGTGGTCACCGAGGCCGAAGGGCTCCCGGACGACACCATGCAGGCCATCGCTCGCCAGCTCAACCTGGCGGAGACCGCGTTCCTCGTGCCGCCCGACGATCCCGGCGCCGACATCCGCCTCCGCTGGTTCACCCCCGCCATGGAGGTCACGCTGTGCGGCCACGCAACCATCGCCGCGTTCGCCGCCGCGGCGGAGCACGGTCTCTTCCCCGTCGAAGAATCGGGCGAACGGGAACTGAAGGTGGAGACGCTGTCGGGCCTGTTGCGGGTTCGCATCTCGCGACAGGATGGGAGGCCCCAGATCGCCATGCAGATCCCCGTGCCGACTTTCGCGCCGCTGGAGCTGGACGGCGATGCCTTCGCCCGCGCCTGGGGAATCGGGCTCGACGCCCTGGCCGGCGAGTGGCTCAGCCACACACGGCTCGACTACTGGTACATTCCCGTCCGCGATCGCGCCGCCTTGCGGGCCCTGCGCCTTGACCGGGAGAAGCTGTCGGCCGTCCACGACCGCGCGGCTTTCGCCTTCTTCACGCGCGACACGGTCGATCCCGACTCCGATTGGCACCTCCGCTTCTTCGCTCCCTTCCACGGCGTCGACGAAGATATCGTGACGGGCAGCGCCCAGGGCCCGATGGGCGTCATCCACCTCGGGCTGGCACAGCCGGCGGCCGGTGAAGGGTGGACCGAGCTGAAGGGCGAGCAGGGCGATCTGTTGGGCCGGCCGGGCAGGGTGGCGGTGAGGGTCTATCAGAAGAACGGCGTCGTCAGCGATCTGGAGATCGCCGGCGGCGCCGTTCCGATGCTCGAAGGAGTGATCCGGATCTAGCCGATCCGGCCGCTCC
The DNA here is from genome assembly GCA_011774835.1 of Candidatus Kutchimonas denitrificans. Classification (GTDB taxonomy): domain Bacteria; phylum Gemmatimonadota; class Gemmatimonadetes; order Palauibacterales; family KS3-K002; genus Kutchimonas; species Kutchimonas denitrificans. Next base: position 85,685 of record JAACAK010000130.1, read on the forward strand.
TATTTTCTGTTAGTCATCGTCTTCCTCGAACTCCACCGACCAGCGTCGCCACCAACCCCGCTCGTCTTCCTCGATCTGACGAGCGTATTCGTTGACGATCCGCTGGGCCTCCAGCACCTCGGGCAGCTCTTCGTCGTCATCCTCGTCGAAGAACTGGCCGGTGAAGCGTACCTCGTATTCGAACAGCGCTGACCGCAGGTCCCCGAAGATGCGTATCAACTCCGGCGTCGCCTCGAGAAGGGTGCCTTCTTCATCCAGACGGATGATCGCATCTGCCAGGTTGATGAGATCCTGTCGGAGTTTCTTCGGGTCCACCGCATGCTCGTCAGCCATCGACTCGCCTCCCCGGTCTGGGTCCTTCCCGTTCATCCCGCCTCGCCTCCTGCCACGCGGGATCGTCGGACTTGCCGACGCCTCCTTCTTCTACCTCTCTGAACCTGAAAGGTGCCCTTCCGGCTTCCAGGATACCCGTCGGTTCATCACCGACGACGCTGTGGATCGTGTCCAACTCCGACGAGTATAATAACTTGCCACGAGATTGAACAGCTTACTGCGAGGCTAGATGGCACGTCGCACGGGTTCGGCGACCTTGCCGCTCCACAGCGGACGGGCGCCGCGATGGCTTTTCGAACGGATGACCCGGCTGGCCCGGGCGTTCACCGAGGCGCTGGTGATCGAGTACGGCGCTGTGGAGTTCCTTCGCCGGCTGTCCGACCCGTACTGGTTCCAGGCGTTCGGCTGCGTGCTGGGGTTCGACTGGCATTCCAGCGGTGTGACCACCACCGTGTGCGGCGCGCTGAAGGCGGGGCTGGCCGGGGCCGAGGCGGACACATCCGTCTACGTCGCGGGCGGCAAGGGGAAGGCGTCGCGCAAGACGCCGGACGAGCTTCGGTCCCACGCCGGGCTCCTGGGTCTCGACGGCGAAGCGCTGGTCTACGCGAGCCGCATGTCGGCCAAGGTGGACAGCGCGGCGGTCCAGGACGGATTCCAGGTCTACCATCACTCGTTCTTCTTGACGCCGAGCGGCGAATGGGCGGTCGTCCAGCAGGGGATGCGTGAGCGCAGCCGTTCGGCGCGGCGCTATCATTGGCTGGGTGAACGTGTGGACGATTTCGTCTGCGAGCCGCACTCGGCGGTCTGCTCGGACTTGCGCGATCAGCTGGTGCTCAACCTGGTGGCGCGGGAATCCGAGGGCGCACGATCGGCGGCGGCGGAGATCGCTCGGGCGGACCCGGCGCGGGTCGAGAACGAGGTCAGGAAGATCGTCGCCCTCGAGATGCCCGAGCGGCACCACGTGGACATCCGTCGCGACGTGAACCCGCGCAACCTTTCGAAAGTTCTGCTGTCGACCTACGAAGCGCAGCCCCGCGATTTCGAGGCGTTGCTGGCGCTCCGCGGCGTGGGCGCCAGATCGATCCGCGCCCTGTCGCTCATCGCCGAGCTCGCCTACGGAGCGCCCGCCAGCTATCGCGATCCCGCCCGCTTCAGCTTCGCCCACGGCGGCAAGGACGGCCACCCCTACCCGGTCGACCGTGAGAGCTACGACCGTTCCGTCGAGTGGCTGCGGGGCGCGGTGCGTCGCGCCCGCGTGGGACGGACCGACCGGCTGCGTGCGCTGAGGCAGTTGGCGGCCTGGGAGGCGCGGTGAGAGGTACCGGTTGGTTCCTCCTGGTCAGTTCCTCGTTCATGGCCTGCTCACCCGGCTACGTGCTCCGAGCGGCATGGGAAGAGGCGCGCATCCTGGCGCGACGCCAATCGATGGAGGAGGTCCTCAACGATCCAACACTCGACGGCGGAACCCGGGGCAAACTCGAGCTCGTGATCGAAGCACGCAGCTTCGCCGCCCGGGATCTGGGTCTCGACGTCGGCGACAGCTACACCTCGTACGCCGACATCGGCCGCGATACCCTGGCACTCGTTCTCTCGGCCAGCCCGCCTGACAGCCTGGCCGCGTATACCTGGTGGTTCCCCATCGTCGGGCGCGTCCCCTACAAGGGCTTCTTCAGCCGTGAGGCCGCCGAGAAGGAACGACGCAAGCTCGAGGAACGGCGCTACGACACGTACTTGAGACCCACGTCCGCCTTCAGCACGCTGGGCTGGCTGCCCGATCCGCTCCTCAACACGGTTCTGCGCCAGGACAGCGTCGGCCTGGTGGAAACGGTGGTCCACGAGGTCACTCACAACACGGTGTTTCTGAGCGGGCACGTCAAGTTCAACGAAAGCTTCGCCAACTTCGTGGGTTCGGTGGGGGCCATCGAGTTTTTCTGCGGGCGCGAGCCGGAGAGCCCGCTCTGCCGCACGGCCCGCGCTCGCTGGAACGATACCGTCCTGTTCAGCGTCTTTCTCGATGAGCTGTGGACCCACCTGGAAGCGTTCTACGCCGAGGGGCTCCCCGTCGACTCGCTGTTGCCGCGCCGCCGGCACCTGCTGGCCGTCGAGGCGGAACGGTACCGCAGCCGGTACGCGCCTGCGATGCGGACCCGGGGCTTCGCCGCCTACGACCCGGCCCGACTCAACAACGCCTCGCTCGTCGCCCGGCATCTGTATTACCATCGGCTGCATTTGTTCGACACGATCCATGAGCGGACCGGCGACCTGGCCCGCTCGTTCCAGCTCATCAGCGACGCCGTCGAAGGCGCAGCGGATCCGTGGTCCGCGCTGGAGCGGCTGGCCGAGAGCCAGGTCGCGCCGTGACCGCACCGACCCGCGCACTTGCCGCACCCCCGGCGGGCTCGCAGATTCGCCGACGCCGACCAACCGAGCCATGACACCGCAGGAGTCGCGATGATACAGCGTGCCTCACCCCATCCAATCGCCGCCGGCCTGATCCTCATGATCGGAGCGCTGACCGGGTGCGGCGACGATCCGCTGACGATCGAAGGGTTGGCCGGCGAATACATCATGATCGCCGCCGAGGGACAGGCGCTGCCGGCCGTCGTCCAGACCTCCGACACGCTGGACATCCACGTGACAGGCGGCAACCTTCTGCTGCTGCCCAACGCTCAGTACTCGTTCACCGTCGACTACCGCCTCATCGACCCGCGGATGCCCGGCAATCCGACGACCGAGGGCTTCATCGACGTCGGGCCCTGGGAAATCGCCAACGACCGCCTGCTCTTCCAGTCGACGACCCCCGGCCGCATCTGGATCGGAACGGTCGACGGCTCGCGCGTCTCGATCGGGATCAGCGAGCCCGATTTTCTCGAAAAGCCGATCGAGATCGAATTCCGACGGGAGGCCGCGGTCGATGGCTCGTAGCCGATCCACCGGCAACCTTGGCCCCCTGGCGAGACAGGTGCGCCGGGCGACGCTGGCGGCCCTGCTGGCGCTGAGCACCGCCGCCTGCTCCGACGACCCCACCGGCCTCACCGCCATCGTCGGCGTCTACACCCTGATCGACGTCGATGACGACCCGTTGCCCGCCAGGACCGACAGCGCCGTAACGCACGTGACCCGAGTCAGGGCCGGGACGCTGTCCATCGATCCCGACGGGAGCTACGCCATGACGGTGGAGTGGGAACTCGTCCCGGTCGGCCTGTCGCCCGTGCCGGGATCTCACAGCGAGGTGGGCACGGTCACCATCATCGGCGAGTCCCAGGTCCGCTTCGAGGGCGACTTCGCCACGTGGACCGGGATCTTCGAGGGGGACGCCATGCGCGTAGCGGTGTTGCTGCCAGAGGTCTCGGACACGGCGGTGGAGCTGCGGTTCCGGCGGTAGTCCAGCGCCGGAGCCGCGCCCGGCTGGCCGAGCCGGCATTGATCTGGAGCCTGACCCGCATATCATCTATTACTTCATGTACCACGTGAGGAGTGGTCCGGACTCGCGAGGCGGGCGGCAACCCGCCTCTTCTCGTAACCCGTCCTGCGGGACATGACGGCTCGCTGAACGATGGAAGAGCGGTACGACCCGACAGCGGTCGAGACGAAATGGCAGAAGCGCTGGGATGAGGCCCGGCTGAATGTCGTCGACATCGACGGCGCCGACAAGCCGTACTACAACCTGATGATGTACCCCTACCCGTCGGGTGAGGGGCTGCACGTGGGCAACGTCTACGCCTTCACCGGCGCCGACATCCACGGCCGCTTCCAGCGGCTGCAGGGTGTCGACGTGTTCGAGCCCATCGGCTTCGACGCGTTCGGCATCCACTCGGAGAACTTCGCCCTCAAGCAGGGCACGCATCCGATGGAGCTCATCCCGCAGAACATCGCGAACTTCACGCGCCAGCTGAAGCGCATGGGGTTCATGTACGACTGGGACCGGGTCGTCGATGTCACCCAGCCCGAGTACTACAAGTGGACCCAGTGGATCTTCCTGCAGCTGCTCAAGGCCGGTCTGGCCGAGCGGCGCGAGGCGCCGGTCAACTGGTGCCCGTCGTGCAAGACGGTGCTGGCCAACGAGCAGGTGATCGACGGGCGCTGCGAGCGCTGCGACACCGAGGTGACCCAGCGCTACCTGGCCCAGTGGTTCTTCAAGATCACCGACTACGCCCAGCGGCTGCTGGACAACCTGGAGTGGATCGACTGGTCCAGCTCGACCAAGCGGCTGCAGCGGAACTGGATCGGCCGCTCCGAGGGCGCCGACATCGACTTCGAGATCGTCGGCCACCCCGACAAGAAGCTGCGCGTGTTCACCACGCGGCCCGACACGCTGTTCGGCGCCACCTTCATGGTGCTGGCGCCCGAGCACCCGTACTTGCAGGAGATCACGGCCGACGCCCGGCGCGACGACGTGGAGGAGTACGTGGCGAACGCGCTGGCCATGGACCTGGTCGAGCGGCGCAAGGCGGGCGAGGAACGGCAGAAGAGCGGCGTCGACACCGGGGCGAAGGCGATCAACCCCGTCACCGACGAGGAGATCTCCATCTGGGTCGCCGACTACGTCCTGATGGAGTACGGCCACGGCGCCATCATGGCGGTGCCGGCCCACGACGAGCGGGACTTCGAGTTCGCCACTCGGTACGGGTTGCCGATCCGGGTCGTCGTCATCCCGGCGGACCTGTACGAGGAGTTCGACCCCGACGCCGAGCTCGAGGCCGCCTTCACCGAGCACACCGAGGACGAGGTGCTGGTCAACTCCGGCAAGTTCGACGGGATGCCGGCGGCGAAAGCGATCAGGAAGATCACCGAGTGGCTGGCCGAGGAGGGGCGCGGGCAGCACGCGGTGAACTACCGCATCCACGACTGGTGCATCTCGCGGCAGCGCTACTGGGGCCCGCCGATCCCGGTCATCCACTGCGAGAAGTGCGGCGTCGTCCCCGTCCCCGAGGACGACCTGCCGGTGACCCTGCCCTACGTGGAGAACTTCAAGCCGGATGAGAGCGGCATCGGCCCGCTGGCCCGCGATCCGGAGTTCCTCAACGTCGAGTGCCCGGACTGCGGCGGCTCGGCCAAGCGGGAGACCGATGTCTCCGACACGTTCCTCGACTCGGCCTGGTACTTCATGCGCTACCCGTCGACCGACAGGCACGACGTCCCCTTCGACCCGAAGCGCACGAAGAAGTGGCTGCCGGTCGACATGTACATCGGCGGCGAGGAGCACGCGGTGCTGCACCTCATGTACGCCCGCTTCATCACCATGGCGCTCCACGACCTCGGACATCTGCCCTTCGAGGAGCCGTTCGAGAAGTTCCGCAAGCACGGCCTCATCGTCAAAGAAGGCGCCAAGATGTCGAAGTCGCGCGGCAACCTGGTNNATGGGACCGTACGAAGAGGGTGGCGACTTCCGTGACCAGGGCATCGCCGGCATCTCGAGGTTCTTCGATCGTGTCTGGGACGCGGCGGCGGCCGACGAGCTGGGTGACGGGCCGCCGGAGAGCGATGAGATCACCCACAAGCTGCACGTCACGATCAAGAAGGTGACCGAGGACATGCCGCGCCTCCAGTACAACACCGCGATCGCCGCGATGATGGAGTACCTGAACGTCGCCCGCGCCGGCGGCCGTACACCGCGCCGGTCCGAGATCGAGCCGCTGGTCGTCCTGCTCGCCCCCTTCGCGCCCCACCTGGCCGAGGAGCTGTGGGAGCGGCTGGGCCACGCGGAATCGATCTTCGCCGGCGCCAACTGGCCCGCCTACGACCCGGTCCTCGCCGTCGCCGACGAGGTCGACATCGCCGTCCAGGTGAACGGCCGGCTCCGCGCCACCATCTCGGTCCCGCGCGGCGCTTCGGAAGACGAGGTGAAGCAGAAGGCGCTGGCCGAAGACGGCGTACAGCGTCACATGGACGGGAAAGAGATCCGCAAGGTCATCTTCGTACCCGACCGCCTGATCAACATCGTCGTCGGCTAGTTTCGCGGGATTCCGTGTGGGGTCCGGCGCGCTCGGGGCCCTCGCTTCATCTCACGGAACCCGAGCCCGGAGGCCAAGCTTCCGGGCTCTTGTCTTGTTCCTGGTTGCGCTCCACCTGACGGACGTTCAAATCCGTCGTTCATCCGATTCCCAGCCTCAAGCCCACCGGCCCGGCACAACGGTTGCCTGATTACGTGTAGAGCGGCTCCGGCGGAGGGCGCTGCAGACGAGGGCGCCTGAGCCGAAAACCGCAAGAGAACAGGAGAAATCGCTGACCCGCGCGCCGCGGCGCCGGGGCCGGAGACGTTTCATGGAACAGCATGAAACGTTTCATCCGCCGATGGCGGTACAGGGGGATGGGCATCATGTCGAATGCAGAGCGACGACGGTTCGAGCGGGAGGTGCTGCCGCACCTGGACACGCTACGGCGCGTCGCCCTCCGCTTCGCCGGGGGCGAGGCCGACGCCGATGACCTCGTCCAGGAGACGCTGCTCAAGGCGTTCCGCGCCTGGGGCCGGCTGCGCGACGACTCGAACGTGCGCGCCTGGCTGCTGACCATACTGCGGAATACCTACATCAACCTGTGGCGTCGGCCGCGCCGGCGTGCCGTGCACCTCGAGCTCGGCGCGGCGGAATCGCTGCCCCTCCAAATCAGCGGCGTCGGAAACCCCGAGAAGCGGTTCTTCCACAAGCAGGTCGATCCCGACATCAGGGCGGCCATCGACGACCTGCCGGACGAGTACCGGACCGCTTTTCTGCTCCAGGTGCTGGAGGGACACGGCTGCGAGTCGATCGCCGGGATCCTGAGCGTTCCGGTGGGAACCGTTAAGTCACGAGTGCATCGGGCGCGGAACGCGCTGCGACGTCAGCTGCGCGATCGCGGCCGCAATGGCACGAGACCAGGCCCGGCCATCGAGAACGACCGGGCGATCGCGGCTCAGGGAGCCCGAGCGTCGAGGCTGATGCCGTCGAGGTTCTCGAAGCGGGCGATGAGGCCCCAGCCGCCGAACGCTTCGCTCACCGCGAACAGCAGTTCGTTCTCACCACGCCTCAACGGCAAATAGACGGCATCGTTCTCCACCGTTACCACGCCCAGGTAGCGCTGCGAGCGTGACCGGTACGTGTTGTTCGCCGAGAACAGTATCTGCCCGTTCAGGAAGATGCTCCCCCGATCGCTGAACCCGAAGTTCAGCTTCTTCACCCGATCCCGGTCCGATTCGACCACGGTCCGGGCCAGGAGCATCGCCTGCGAGCTGCCCGGCGGGGTCCCGCGGTAGCGCGCCAGGTTCACCAGCCCCGACGACTCCGCCTCGACCACCGTCCAGCCGTCGGTCGCCATCAATTCGGCCGGCAGCTCCGCCGGTACCCCCTCGGGGGCCGGGACCGCCGGCGAGAGTGCCCAGCGCCGGACCAGCTCTGCCGTGGGTTCCCTCGGCTCGTTGTACGTGCCCGCCTCATCGTCGGGACGCATGACGAAGTTGGCGAAAGCGACCGGATACAGCTCGGGCAGCTCGCCCGCCGCCGGGAAGTTGGACTTGAGCGCCAGGCGCCCGCTGCGCCGATCGCCTTTGAGGTCATCGACGACCAGGGTCGGCTCGCCGGCTCCATCGAAGTACACCTCCAGACGCGAGCCCGAGATGACCAGCTTCACGTGGAGCCAGCGGTCCGTGGGGATCTCGATGCTGGCGTTGTACTCCGGGTAGAGCTGCCACGCCGAGATGCCGTTGAACACCGGCGTGTACTGCATGGCGTCGAAGCGGCCGGAATTGTGCGGCCGCAGGTAGAAGTCCTCGTAAAAGCCGCCATCGCCGATCCGGAACGCCAGTCCGCTGAACGACCGGTGACCCGAGGTGGCCATGTCGAACTCGACGGTGCCGTTCTCGAACTGCACATCGGGCAGCACGATCGCTCCGCTTCGGAAGCGCACCGCCTCCCGTCCCAGATACCGCTCGACCTTTACCCCCTCGCCGACCACCCGCCAGGTGCGGCCCGAGAATTCGACCTCCGGGGCCTGCCCGGCCAGCGTGGCCGGTGTAACGAGCGCGAGGAAGAGCGAAACGGTGCGAACCATAGCGGCACCCCCTGTCGTCGATACAAGAACGATGCGGGGCGCTCACCGCCCTGTACGGCGAGCGCCCACCCGCCCCAGCTGTCCCACCTGCGCCTGCCCTGCCTGCCCACTGCCGACTGTACGGCGCGGATCAGCGATCGGTTTCAGTCTCCAGCGCTGAAAAAAGGGCCCCGCGGTCGCTCGACCACGGGGCCCTTGCCGCACGTCAGTCGGTATTACAGAGGCCAGTCGCGCAGGATGCGCTCGGTCTCCTCGGCATGGCCGCTCTCGTCGCGCACCATGTCCTCGAGCTGCACCGCCAGCCCCTTGTCGCCGAACTCGTCGGCCTCCCGGGCGCGCCGCGTGTAATCCTCCACCGCCCGCCGCTCGGCTTCCAATACCGCCTCGACCATCTCGCGGTTGTTCTGCGCTTTCGGGACCGGACGCGCCTCGGTTGTCGGCTCGCCGCCCAGCGCCACGATCTTGTTGGCCAGGAACGTGGCGTGTCCCTGCTCGTCGACGACCTCTTCGAGGAAAAACTGGGTGAGCTGTGGCCGATAGGGGCCCGTCGCTTTCGCCGCGTACGTGATGTACTGCGTGATCGCGCTCAGCTCGCCTGCCAGGTCCTCGTTCAACTTCTTGATCAGCTCCTGCTTGTCCATTCTATCCTCCTGAAGATCTATGTTCGAGGCTATCGCATCGCCCGTCCGTCGGGCAATTGCACCTGAGTGCTCTCGACTCTCGGGGCCATCGTCAGCTTTGACTGTTTTATCGAAGGGTACGACGTCAAATTATGCCGGAGGGCCTTCCGGGTCAAACCGGTGGCTTCCGCTCAGCCTCTACCTTGTCTATCCCCTCTGCACATCTTGCACGAAGGGCCGCCCGGGGGACGGCCCTTTCCATCACTCTCTCGTCTTGTTCTGCGTTCGCCTACGGCATCGGCGTGACCGTTACCTGGATCACCTGGGCAACCGACGGATAGCTGAACGCGTCGTTCACGACACGGACCGTGCCGTTCTCGTCGGGGCCTGTGTCCGGAGCCGCCTGACGGGGCGCCTGGTTCAGACCTATCCCCGGCTCCTCGTTCACCTCGGTGCCGGCGTCCCAGAGCATCAGCTGGGCCGTGACATCACCGGAGATCGCCGAGCCGTTTCCATCGAAGAGCGCTATACCGCTCTCATCCGGGGAGTAGAACAGGTCGTTCGACTGCACGAACATGGTGGCGAAGGATAGCCTGTCGCCGGGCTGGGCCTGGATGGTAAAGACGTAGGCCTGGCCCGGGAGCAGGGGACCGGGTGCTCCGGCGCCCTCGGGCGTGTTGAAGACATCGCTGGACTCGATGCCGGTCGCCCCCATCAGCGACATGGCCAGCGCCGCGGGAACGCCGTCCTCGGCCAGAGCTTCCAGCCCTTCGCCGCGGTCGGCCTGCCCCTCGTCGAACAATGGGGCGCTGACGGTGTGCACGGCCCAGACGCCGGGCGCCAGCGGCGTCGTCACACCGGTGCGGCTCTGAAGTGCGGCTCCCAGCGTCGACGCCACCCCGTCCTCGGCCAGCGCCTCGAGCCCTTCGCCGCGGTCGGGCTCACCCACGGTGAACAACGGAGCGTCCTCGGTGTGGATCACGAAGACACCCGGCGCCAACGGGACCGCCGTCGAGTTCATGTCCGAGGTCATCAGCGTGTTCGCGTCAGAGACGTTCTCGATCCGCACGGTGAAGCGCGTGTCGGAGATCGGCGTCACGGTCACCTGGATCACCTCGGCGACGGCGGGCAGGTTGTTGAAGTCGTCCGGTGCGATGCGGACCGTGTTGTCCGGATCGGTCGCACCGGTATCGGGGCCGCCCTGCCGTGGCGCCTGGTCGGCGCCCAGGCCCGGCTCCTGGTTCACCTCGGTGCCGCTGTCCCAGAGCATGACCTGCGAGGTCACGTCCCCGCTCACCTGCGTACCGTCCTGCTCGAACAGCGGAATCCCGGCCTCGCCTGGCGCGTAGAAGAAGTCGTTCGATTCCACGAACATCGTGGCGAACGACAGCTTCGACCCGGGCGCGGCGCTGACCTCGAACTCGTAGGCCTGCCCGGGACCGATCGGGCCCGGCGAACCGGCCCCCACCGGCGTGTCGAAGACGCCCGACGAGGTGAAGTCGTAGACCGTCGAGACGTTCTCGACCCGTACCTCGAACGTGGTCTCGCCCGTGGCCGGCTCACCGTTGTCGTCGCAGCCCGCGACGACAACCAGTATGAAGGCCGTAACCAGAGCCGTAAGAGCGTTCCTGACCATCTCTCGTCCTCCTGGTTCTATTGGCGGAAAGACAAATCTCCCGGGGCCGGGGGTTGCCGCTGGCGCCACCCGGTGCGACGACGCCTCACACCCCAGCCCACACTCGGCCTTCGGAGGGTGCAACAGAGATACCAGGCGGGGTCGCGGCGGCTGCGGCGCCTGGCGTCTGAGCTCTCGGCCTTTCACGGGGGCCACCGGGTCCCGCGCCCCTGTTTCATGAAACGGCCTGGAACACCCCGGTCGTCGGCCACGAAACATCCGACTGTTTCATCCCTGTCCCTTTGTCTACTATTCAGGAGAACTCTGGAACGGCCCTACGCGGTGAAGACCGGTGCGATCCCACGCTCCGGTCGCTCCGAAACCACGCAGACGGCACGATGGAGAAGAACTTGCAATCCCCGTCGCCTCCGTTGACGGATGTATCGAGACGCTGGTTGAAGCCCGGGAGGCGCATGTCTTTGCAGCGGACGCTATTGGTGATGATCGGCACCGCCCTGATCGTGGGGCTGGTGCCGGCCGGTATCGTCCTGGACCGGCAGATCGCCTCGTCGCTGGAGGCGCGGGCTCGGGAGGACCTGGCGATGGCGGCACCGCTGCTGGCCGACCGGGAGCAGATGACGAACGACATGGAGATGATGCACGCCAAGGAGGTGGCCGGGACGGCCGGGCTGGCAGCGGCGCTGGAGAGGAGCGATCGAGCGCGAGCCGTCGGTCTGGTCGAGGAGGCCGCGGCGGCCTTTGGCGGTGAGCCGCTGGTCGTGGGGCCCGACGGGAGGGCGTGGAGCGACGCGATCCCCCCCGAGGATATGGTGGAGGAGACCCTTGAAGGGGCGATGCCGGTGAAGGTGGTGGCGGAGGGGAGCCAGTTGTGGCGGGTGGCGCTGGCACCGGTGTCCGGGCCCGAGGGCTTGCTGGGCGCCGTGGGCTATCGCACGCCGGTGGACATCGGGACGGCCGGCACCCTGGCGGGGCTCATCGGGTCGGAGGTCGTCATCCTGTTCGGCCGCGATGAACACATCTCGACCGCGCCTCCGGAGGTGGTGAAAACCGTAGCCGTACCGGCTCGCAACCGGAGCGGGGACGGCCTGGTCCACGAGCTACGCTCCGAGAGCGGCAGGCGGTACCTGATGACCGCCGCCCCGCTCGGCGTGGCGGGCACGGTGGCGTTCGTGCGCGACCTGGACAGCGAGCTGGCCGTGCTTCCCCGCCTGCGGAAGATGGCCGCTGTGGTCGGGACCTTCGCCCTGCTGGGGGCGCTGGCGCTGGCCGCCATGCTCGCCGCCGCCCTCGCCCGACCGGTCCGCAACCTGGCCCGCGCCGCATCGCGCCTGGCCGACGGTGACTTCGAGGCGCCGCTCAAGCGCTCGGCGATCCGTGAGATCGACCAGGTCACCGCGGCCTTCGACGAGATGCGCCGCGCCCTCGCCGCCCGGCTCGACGAGGTCGAGGCGGCCAACCGCGAGCTGGCCGATCGTCAGCGGCGGCTGACCGCCCTGCAGGCCGAGCTCATCCAGCGCGACCGGCTCGCCGCCAGCGGCCGGCTGGTCACCGAGCTGGCCCACGAGATCCGCAATCCGGTGGCGAACGTCCGCAACTGTCTGGAGGTCATCCGCCGCCGGACCAGCGATCGAACGGGCCGCGACTTCGCCGACCTGGCGATCGACGAGCTGCTGCGCATGCACGAGCTGGCCGAACGGATGCTCGACCTGAACCGGCCGGGAGATCCTGACGTTCGGGAGTGCGACGCGGCAACGGTGGCCCGAGAGGTCGTCGCGCTGGTGCAGGCCGGCGCGGCGGACGAGCCGCTCGAGATCGAGCTGACCGCCGAGGGCCGGTGCCACGCCGCGATCGCGCCCGACTCGTTGAAGCAGGTCTTGCTCAACCTGGTACAGAACGCCCGCGAGGCGATGGAGGATCGCGGTCGCCTCGAACTCACGGTCCGCTGTGTCGACGATCAGACCGTCATCACCGTGATGGACGACGGGCCGGGAATCGCGGACGAGGCGCTCGAGCGGATATTCGATCCGTTCTTCACGACCAAGGGTCACGCCCACGGCGTGGGGCTGGGCCTGTTCGTGGCCGAAGGGATCATCCGAAGATACGGCGGCCGGATCGTGGCTGAGAATCGTTCCGGCGGCGGTGCGGTCTTTCGCATCGAGCTCAAGCCGGCCGAGGAAGCCAGGCTCGGCGAAGCCGGCCAGGCCGGCTCCAGGCCGGACCTCGAGATCAGCGGGTGAGGTGTGAAGTGACTGCACGAATATTGATCGTTGACGACGACCGCACGTTCCGGCTCTCCACCGCCGAGCTGCTCCGCGAGGAAGGCTACGAGGTGGTCGGCGCCAACGACGGCCAGGAGGCCACCGACCATCTGAAATCCCAGCCCTTCGACCTGATGCTCCTGGATGTGCGGATGCCGGGCGTCGATGGCCTCCACCTGCTCGAGCTCCTGCGCAGCTGGGGAGAGGGGATCCCCATCCTGATGATCAGCGGCTTCGGCACGGTGGACACCGCGGTCAGCGCGCTGCACCAGGGCGCCGACGATTTTCTCACCAAGCCGATCGAGCCGGAGGTGCTCGCCTCCCGCGTCGCCGAGCTGCTCGCCCGTCGGCCCAGCGCCCGTGAGCTGGAAGACCGGGCGGTGCGCGGGATCGTCGGTCGAGCCCCGGCCATGGTGGACGTGTTCGATGCGATCCGCAAAGTCGCGCCCACCGACACGACGGTGCTGATCATGGGCGAGACGGGGACCGGCAAGGAGCTGGTGGCCCGGGCGATCCACGACCTCTCGTCCCGCAGCGGCGGCCCATTCGTTCCTGTGAACTGCTCTTCGGTCGCCGAGGGGCTGCTCGAGTCCGAGCTGTTCGGACACGTGCGCGGCGCGTTCACCGGTGCGGTGCGGGACAAGCCGGGCCTGTTCGAGGCCGCCGACGGCGGCACGATCTTTCTGGACGAGATCGGTGACACGTCGCTCTCACTGCAGCAGCGACTGCTGCGCGCGCTGCAGGAGCGTGAGGTGACTCGGGTGGGTGCGGTGAAGCCCGTGGGGGTCGATGTCCGCGTAATCGCCGCGACCAATCGCGATCTCCGTGACGAGATCTCGGCCCAGCGGTTTCGGGAGGATCTCTTCTACCGGCTCAACGTCTTCAAGATCGAGCTGCCGCCGCTGCGCCGGCGCCGCGGCGACATCCCGTTGCTGGTCGAAGCCGCGATGGAGCGGCTGCGCAAGGAGCGCTCCGGCTGCGAGCGCCTCTCCTGCTCGCCGTTCGCGATGCGCATGCTCCGCGCCTACGACTGGCCGGGCAACGTGCGCGAGCTGTTCGCGGTCGTCGAGGCGGCGGCCATCCGGGCCGGCGGCCGCCGGATCGAAGCCCAGCACCTGGCAGAGGAGGTCCGATCGGCGGTGAGCGGGAAGGAGGAGGCCGGGGTTCATGAGGGTCGCTACCGGGCCGACGCGACAGGCGATGACGAACGGGCCGCGATCATCGCCGCACTGGAGAAAGCCGACGGCGTGCGAACCAGGGCGGCGGAGCTGCTCGGGATGGGCCGCACGACGCTGTGGCGCAAGATGAGACAGTACGGTCTCGACACCTCGTGATCCGCGCCGCTCCCCTTAACGCATTGGGAACCGCGCCGGCGACGTGTGGACGTCACCACCCTCCGTGAGCTTCACCAGCCGCCGCGATGCCAGCTATGCAGTCGGGTATAACGGCGGCGCCTGACCTGTGGGCTCCCGACTGGCGCCGCCGGGTCGACCATCCCATGCTTCCAAGCGTGGCTCCGCCCCCCGCCCCCACCCCGATGACGGGAGAAGTCTGACAAACCCGATGTCTCGACAGCGGTATGCACCTCCGGCCGCGTTCCTCGCGATCACCCTCGCCTGCACGGCCCTGACCGTCTGGGGCTACCGGGCGGCGACTCGCGCGCCCTACGGCGCCGAAGACCAGTTCTACGGCGTCTGGCAGGGCGCGGCGAGCGATCGGCAGCCCGTGGGCGTGGACGACGCCAACATCTTCTTCGTCTACGCGCGCAACCTGGCGAACGGCGCCGGCCTGCGATGGAACGAGGACGGCGAGCGCGTGGAGGGCTACTCTTCCACGCTCTGGCTGGCGATCGTCACCGCGTTCTACCTGCTGGGGCTACCGCTCGAGATCGCGCTTCTGGCACTGAACGTGCTCCTGACCGGCGGCGCCCTGACCCTGCTGGCGTTCGAGGTGGAGCGACAGCGACGCCGGACGGGTGATCCAGCGACCCGGCTCTCGCTCGCCGGGCCGCTGGTGGTGATCTGGAGCCTGGCGGTGCCGGGCTACCTGGTCTGGTGCTGCCTCTCGCTGATGGAGACCGGCCTGTGGAGCGCCATCCTGATCGCGTCGACGGTCGTCGTGCTGGCGCAGATCCGCAGCGACGAAGTCGATCGCCGGAGAACTTGGGCGGCCGCGGCCCTCATCGTGGCCATGCCGCTCACGCGCCCGGAGGGGATGCTGTGGGGCGGCATCCTCGCGTTCCTTTTCGGCGCCGCGGTCCTGATCGGGCTCGGAGATCGGTCACGGGCGCTACGGGCGTTCGGCGTGCTGGCCGTCGCTCACCTGGCGACCGTCGCGGCACTCACGACCTTCCGGCTCCTTTACTTCGGCTACCCGTTGCCCAATACCTATTACGCGAAGATCGCTCCCAGCCTCGTCTACAACATCAAGGCCGGCGGCGTCTACCTGCTTCTCTTCCTCGAGTCCAACCCGCTCCTCTGGCTGGCGGTCGCGATGGCCATCGGGACCGTCGTCTACGGCGCCCTGCGCCTGCGTCCCTGCCTGCGGCGGCCCGCGTCCCGCAGCTGCACGGTCGACATGTCCGCCCTGGCGGTCTCCATCGTCGTCCTCGTTGGCATCGCCGTGCCGGTCCTCGAGGGCGGCGAGCACTTCGTGCTGTTCAGGTTCTACCAGTCGATCTGGCCGCTGATCGTCGTACCGCCCGTGCTACTGGGCGCGCGCCTGGCCGGCGCGCTGGGCGAACGGCTGCCGAGCCACCCGGTCGTGCGCGTGAGCGGCCTGCTGGGTGCGACCCTGCTCTTCGTGCTCTCGAACCGCGCCAGCTGGGCCGGGCTCGCCGTTGAGGACATCCAGATCGAGTTTCGCTACGCTCAGCTGGGCCGGGAGATCGGGGGCTATCTGAACGACGCGTTCCCGGCCCAGCCGCCGGCGGTCGGCGTGATCGCCACCGGCGGCTTCGCCTACGCGTACGAGGGCGAGACGGTCGACCTGATGGGCCTCAATCTGACCGCGATGGCTCATCATCCGGGCGACCGCCGTGGCTTGAGCGGTCATGCGGCGTTCAGCCCGGAGGTCTTCTACCGGCTGCAACCGGAGATCGTCGTGCCCTGGCTGGTCCCCTCGCCGGAGGCCCTGCCGCCCTATTACACCTTCTCCTGGTTCGTGCTGCCGCTGAAGGGGATCCAGACCCAGGACCGCTTCCGGCGACTTTACCGGCTGGCGGTCATCCGGCCCGCCTCGGCGCCGGCGGGCCTGCTCCTGTCGGGGTTCTTCCGACGCGACTACCTGGCGAAGCTGGAAGCGCGCGATTTTCGCACCTTTTAACCCGAGGCAGGCTAGAACGAACCCTCTAATGAGG
This sequence comes from Candidatus Kutchimonas denitrificans, assembly GCA_011774835.1. Taxonomy (GTDB): domain Bacteria; phylum Gemmatimonadota; class Gemmatimonadetes; order Palauibacterales; family KS3-K002; genus Kutchimonas; species Kutchimonas denitrificans. Next base: position 101,915 of record JAACAK010000130.1, read on the forward strand.
ACCGGTCACCCGCAGGCAAACGCCCCACGGCCGAGGCCTCGGCCGTGGGGCGTGATCCCATTCGGGACCGGCGTGGGTCAGAACACCCAGACGGCCTTGCGCTTCGCGCCGGGGTTGTCCGCGTCGTCGCCGCCCAGGATCATGACGTGGGCAACGCCGTTCGGATCGATGTAGGTGATGGCGGCGTGGTTGAAGAGGTTACCACCGCCCTTGGTGGCGATGCTCCTGTTGTTGTTCGCCCCGTTGAAGTCGCTCACATCGCAGTCGGCCGCGATCTGAGCGAACATGTTCTCGCTGGAGCCGAGCGTTCCCAGCAGCCCGTCGTAGAGGCCCCCGCTGCGGAGTACGCCGCCGCCGGCGATGATGGCGGTGTGCTTGGACCGCGCTTTGGGCGGCAGGGTGCCGTCGATGAGCCATCCGCCTTGCACCAGGTCGCCGCTGCGGAGATCGATCCGGGTCCGCACGATATCCTGAACCCGGCTCGCCGTGATCGAGTTATCGTTCGGATTCACAGCGGCGCTGTCGCCATCGAAGATGTGCAGGCAGTTCCCGATGACCGTGAGCTGGTGGTAGCTCCGTGGCCCCGGCAAGCTTGCCAGCGCCTTCCACGCGCCGAGCCGGCCGAGGGTGTCGATGGGCGCCCGGTAGACCGTCGTCACCGGTTCGTTCCCGACCCGGGCACCGCCGGCGATATAGATGTTGGAGCGGAAGACGATGGCTTCCAGCGAGTGGAGCGCATCGGGCAACGAGGTCGTCTGGCTCCAGCTTCCCAGGGTGCCGTCGGCATTGATCGGGGCCCGGAGAACGGTTGCCACGGGATCCCCGCCCTTCGCCTCGATGCCCCCGAGAGCGTAAAGCCAGCCTTCTCCCAATACGCGGGAGTTGAACGGTGTCGCCGCAACGGAGGCGTGGAAGGCGCGAGCCGCCGGGAGCGGCGTCGTCCCCGTCCAGGCGCCGAGCGAACCGTCGGACTGGACGATCGAGAAGGCCACGTCGACCCGGGGCACGCTGTCGTTCGAGGCGCCACCGCTCAGATGCACGTGGTGGACGGTGCTCCCAAGGGTCGGCTCGGTGGGCACCCGCACGGCCGCGTGCCCGCTCACCCCCACCGGCAGGTCGGTCGTCTGGGACCAGTCCACGCTCGAGGGGCTGAAGGAAGCCTCCTGGGTGACCGTGAAGGTGAGGGCGTTGCTGGTCCCGGTGGCGGTGACCACGACCAGGTCGCCCGTCTCCGCACCGGATGGCACGGTAGTCAGGATGAAGGTGTTGGTCCAATCGTCCTCGCTGGCGATGGTCGCCTCGATCGAACCGCCGACGCCGTCGGAGAAAAGCACCTTGCCGACGCCTCGAAGGTCACCGAAGGCATCGCCGTCGATCACGACCGTGCTGCCGACCTTGCCCGAAGGCTTGCTGGCTCCGTTGACGAAGTCCAGGTCCGGTGCCACGGCCGCGAACGACGCGGTCAGTTCGGCAAAGGTGGAGTCTCGGTTGCGGATCGTGACATCGTAGGCGACGCCCGCTGTGAGGCCCGGTGGCGCCAGGGCGAAGATCAGGGTGTCGTTCACTATGTCCACCGAATCGGACTCCAGGCCGTCGAGGAACACCCGGGCATCGGTGCGGAAGTGCTCCCCGATCAGACGGATCTCCGTGCCCACGGTACCGTGGTCCGGTTCGAGGCTCGTCAGGCTGGGATCGGGCCCCTCGTTGACCCGGACGCTCGCCGTGTCGGCGGCGTCGTCGGCCTTCGCCACGATCTCGACCAGTCCCCGCCCCACGCCAGTCACCATGCCGCTGGCGCTCACCGTCGCGATCAGCGTATCCGGGCTTGACCACTCCGGGCTACGTTCGAAGATCGTATCACCGTCCGCGCTCAGCAGCGTCGCCGAGAGAGCGAGCTGCTCCCCCGCGATGATCGTGTCAGCGTTCGGCTCGATGATCACCGAAGCGACCGGGATCGCGTCCGGCCCGGTCGCGTCATCGCCGCCGCAGCCCATCGCCAGCACGGCCAGCACGGCCATCATCGTCAGTTTCATGCCTCTCATCGTAATCCTCCCACCTGCGGGAATCCGCGCTTGCTGGGTTTCGAAGGGACAGGAGGTCAGGCCAGGGAGGGTCTTCGCCACGCTCCAAGAATAAAGACGACGGATGAGGCGGACGGGTCACAGCTGCCACGCGCCGTGCTCGACTGTGACTCGATTCAGGAGGTCGGCCATTCGGGTAGTCCGGGTTGCCCGAAACGCCGAATTGATCCTATGTGCTAGGGACAGTGACCGCGTGGGAGGAACGAGCCGCTCGGCTCCGGGTAGCGCGGTTGAGGATGGCGTTCAGCTGCCGCTGGCTTCGCCGCCGAGGCGCTTCAGGTAGTGGACAGGACACGACCCCGCCCCGTTTCACAGGACCCGTCCAGGGAGCCGCGCCGTCTCCCCTCCTAGCTCAGCAACTCCCCGACCTTCTCCTCCAGGATCTCCAGCAACAGGTCGACGGTGTCCAGATGCGTTCGGAAGGTGAGAGCCGCGAACCGAAGCCAGAACACCCCGTCGAGCTGGGTAGATGAGATGAACACCCGGCCGTCGCGGTGGATGGCGTCGATCAGCGCCGCGTTGAACGCGTTCGCGTCACCGGTCTTCGGCACCCAGCGATAGGTCGCTACCGACAGTTCGGGCTCGGGACCCACTTCGAAGCCGAGCCGCTGCACGTGCTCGTGGAAGTAGCGGGCCAGCAGCAGCTTCTCCTCCAGGCAGGCCCGGAACGGCGTCAGCCCGTGCATCTTCAGCGGCAGCCAGGCACGCAGCCCACGGAAATGCTTGGTCAGCTCCGGCGACAGCTCCGCCGGCGATTCGCCCGCCGCGCCCCCGGCCTCCGCGTCCTGCAGGTACGCGGCCTGGTACGCATGAGCCCGGCGCAGCGCCCCCCGGTCCTTCACCACCACCGCACCGGTCCCGTACGGCAGGAACAGCCCCTTGTGAGGATCGACGACGATCGAATCGGAGAGCTCCATCCCGGCCAGCCGGGGCCGGCATTCGTCCACCAGCGCGAAGAAGCCGCCGTAGGCGGCGTCGATGTGATACCACAGTTCGTGGTCGCGAGCGATCCAGCCGATCTCCTGCAACGGGTCGATCGCACCCACGTCGGTCGTCCCCGCCGCCGCGATCACCAGCCACGGGATGAGACCGGCATCCCTGTCCTCGTGAATCAGCCGCTCCAGTTCGGCCGGTACCATGCGGTACCGCTCGTCCATCGGGACCTTCCGCTGGACCGCCTCCCCGAGCCCGGCCACACGCAGCGCCTTCTCGATGCAGTGATGCGCCTGGCCCGTCAGGTAGACCACGGCCCGATGATAATCCCGGGCCCGGAGGCCCCGGGCGTCCCGGGCGGTCACGATCCCGATCAGGTTCGCTATGCTGCCGCCGGACGCCAGGTTGCCACCGGCACCTTCGGGATAGCCGACCAGCCCGGCCATCCAGTCCAGCAGCAGGTCCTCCATCTCGACCGCACCGGGCCCGGCGAAACGGACTCCGGCGTAGCGGTTGGTCACGGCGGCCAGGTAGTCGCCGAGGGCGGAATAGTAGATGCCGCCGCCGGGTATGTAGGCGAGGTGCCCGGGCGCAGCCGGGTTGAGCCCGGGCTCGACCAGCGCCGACTCGAGCAGCGCCAGCAGCTCGTCGATCTCCGCCGGCTCCTCGGAGAGGGGCGCGGCTCGCAGCCGCTGCACACCGGTCCTGTCGATCTCGTACGTCTTCAGCCCCGGCAGGCGATCGACGAAGCCTTCGCCGTACTCGATCACCGCCGCGTCCACCCGGTCGCGGGCGGCCCGCGGCGGCTCCAATCGCCGGCTGGTCGCCTCCAGCTCCCGGATCCGCTCGAGAGTCTCCTGTTCCGTCATGGTCGCGCGTTTGCCCCAACCGTGATTCTGGCCCGATTGCGTGAAGGTCGGTGCAATGTAGCGAGGGGTAGCGTCCGGGTCACGTCGGGTGGGCCGTTGGATGTGTGCGTTAGAGAGGATTACTGCACCTACCTGGGAATAGGGAGTTGAATGTGATCATTGTACCGGTCGGTTTGATCGCTGAATGTTGAGTGTCGAACATTCGACGGTCAAACGTCCAGGCTGACCTGTACAACGTTCACGGTCAACTTCCAACTTCCAGCTATAGCATCGCCGCGTGGTATTGTCTCGAGAGGCTCCTAGCGCTCCTCCATGGTGGGCGGAAACGGGCTCTCCTCGCCCGCCGCCTCACGCATCCGATCGACCAGGCTATGCATCCGCGCCACGACCTCGTCGATCATTCTGTCCACGTCCTCCGGCGCGTCCTTGCCCTTCGCGACGATCGTCAGCCGGTTCAGGTTGCGGACGTTCAGGATGAACTCGTCCGTCACCGTCCTCAGCTTCATGTACTTCCGCTTCTCCCGCGCCACATCCCGTTCCGAGTCCAGCGCCACCCGCAGGGTGACGTGAAGCAGCGGCAGGACCGCGACGACGGACAGGAGAGCGCGCACCCCGGGATCTCTGATCAGCACGCTCACGAAGACCAGAGCGATCACCCCACCGAGGGCAACCCACAACCAGGCCTTGTGGAATTTCATCTCCGCGAGGTCTCCCTGTTTGGCTCAAGCGTTAGGGGGCGGGGCGGACGGAATTAGGGGAGCAGGGGGCAGCCCTAAGTTAACAAATGACCGGCGAATCCGCATCTGGCGCCGGATCCTCGCCCGCGCTCTCCCAACCTGTGCAAGCCGGGGCGGCTCGTGCGTCTAACAATCGGAAGGCAAAGTCCCGCCTGTACGGTGAATACGGGAGGTGCACGATGCAGGTCCTTACCATGAGACAGCTTACGATCGCCGGCCTGGCCGGCCTCATGATCCTGGCCGCCGGGCGGCCCGCCGCTGCCCAGGGTTGGATCGAGCCCCACACGAACCGCTGGTTGCCACGGCACGGGGTGGAGCGGGTGCGGAGCGATGTGAACGTGACGATCGACCCCCGGCGGCGGGTCGCACAGGTCGAGGTGGAGGAGATCTTCCGTAACCGCTCCGGGCGGATGCTGGAGGGCGATTATCTCTATCCCATCCCGTCGGAAGCGGTGTTCACGGAGTTCTCGCTCTTCATGGGCGAGCAGGAGTTGCGCGGCGAGATGCTGCCGGCCGACGAGGCACGGCGGATCTACGAGGAGATCGTCCGACGGAAGAAGGATCCAGCGCTGATCGAGCTGGTGGGTCACGGCGTGGTGCGGGCCAGGGTCTTTCCCATCGATCCGGGCGACGAGCGCCGAGTCATCCTGCGCTACACGCAGATGCTGGGCAAAGACGGCGACATGTACCGTTTCCGCTACCCGCGAGTGGTGGCGCTGCCCGGTGGCGCGCCCCGGGAAGTTCCGGCGATCGACCCGCGCTCCCGGCGCGATCATCCGTTCACGATGACGATCCGAATCCGGGACGCCGATATCTTCGCCACGCCGTACTCGCCGACCCACGCCATCGAGGTGCGGGAACGCCGGAACGACGAGCTGGTCGTCGCCCATCGCGGCGACGGCGCCGCTCGCGATTTCGAGCTCTTTCTGCCGCTCCGAGAGTCGTGGGTCGGGGCCAGCCTGATCGCTCACGCGCCGGGCGCCGAGGCCGGCTACTTCATGCTGCTCCTTTCGCCGCCGGTCGACGGAGACGAGCTCGAGATCCCCCGCGACGTGACGCTCGTCCTCGACGTGTCGGGCTCGATGTCGGGCGGCAAGATCGAGCAGGCCCGCGCCGCCCTCGATCAGATCCTGGCCGGTCTGAGGCCGGAGGATCGCTTTCGGCTCATCACGTTCAGCAGCGTCGTGCGCACGTTCCGCGATGATTTCGCTCGCGCCGACCGCGAGACGCTGCGCGAGGCGCGGGATTACCTGGCGGCCGTGCGGGCCGAAGGAAGCACCAACGTGATGGACGCGCTGCGGGAAGCGCTGGAAACCGAAACGCAACGCAGCCGTCTGTCGCTGATCGTCTTCCTCACCGACGGCAAGCCCACGGTGGGCGAAACGCAGCCGGAACGCATCGCCGATGTGGCCGCGCAGCTTCGTGACGGCGAGCGCATCTTCGCCTTCGGCGTCGGCTACGACGTGAACACATACTTGCTGGATCGTCTGGCCGAGGGCGGTCGCGGCAGCGTCAGCTACGTGCGGCCTGGCGAGGACGTGGAAGAGGCAGTCTCGTCGCTGACCCGCAAGATCAGCTTCCCGGCGCTGGCCGACCTGCGCATCGTCCGGGCACCCGCCGAGCTCGAAGACTTCTATCCGAACCCGCTCCCCGACCTGTTCTACGGCGAGGAGCTGGTGGTGTTCGGGCGCTATCGTGGCGATGGCTNNTTCATACCGCGGCTCTGGGCCGCGCGAAAGGCGGGCTGGCTCACCGCCCAGATCCGACTGCATGGCCCCGACGGCGAACTGGTCGAGGAGATCCGCCAGCTGGGCCTGCGCTACGGGATCCTGACCGAGTACACGTCGTACCTGGTGGAGGAGCCCCAGTTGGCCAACTTGCGGCCCGAGGAGATCATGGAACGCGGCATCGTGCCGGCGGCCGCCCAGGCGCCCCGCGATCAGGTCGGCGCCGAGTCGTTCAGCAGCGCCGAGCGGAGCAGCCGCATGCGCGAGACCGACCAGCTGGCCGAGGCCGAAGCGGCCGTAGCCGCGATGGCCGACGAGTACAAGCGGCGCGACGGGCGCGGGGCGGGCCAGGCCGCGGCGCTGCGACAGGTGGGCCGCCGCGTGTTCGTGCTGCGGGACGGAAGCTGGACGGATATCGGGATGAACGACAGCTTGCAGGTAGTCGAGCTGGCGCCTTACAGCCCGGCCTACTTCCAGCTGCTCGAGCGGCTGCCGGCGCTGGCCCAGTACTTCGCTCTGGGCGACGACCTGGTCATCGCCGGCGACGGCGTGGCGCTGCGATTGGTCGAGACGGGCGCGACGACTTTGAACTCGAGGGATCTGCGGGCCGTGGTGGCCGGACTGGAGGCCAGCCTCTGATCCGGTCCGCCGATCCTGGAACCTGGAGAGACATTGGATCTCTCTCGAGCCTATCGCGAGTACTATCGGTCGCTGGTCCGCTTCCTGTATCGGCGGATCGGCGACCAGGCTCGTGCCGAGGATCTGGCCCAGGAGGCGTTCGTCCGCGCCCTGGAGCACCGGCCGGAGAAGCCGCGGGCCTGGCTGTTCACGGTGGCGGCGAACCTGGCCCGGGACGAAGGTCGTCGGGGCGCGGTGCGGCGGCGCCACCTGACGCTGCTCAAGGCCGAGGCCCGGGCCCGGCCGCCGGAGCCCGGGCCCGAAGTGGCGTTCGAGCGGCGCCAGAGGATCGAGAAGGTCCGGCGGGCGCTGGACGACCTGAGCGAGCGGGACCGCGAGGCGCTGCTCCTGTGGGAAGAGGGCTTCGATTACGACGAGATCGCCGGGGTGCTGGGGCTCTCCCGCGGCTCCATCGGCACTACGCTGGCCCGGGCGCGGCGGCGCCTGGCCGCGGCGATAGAAAAGATAGAGGACGAAGAAGGTGACGAAGATGTCGCACATCCCTGAAGGCACCCTGCACGCCTACCTCGACGGCCAGCTGAGTGGCCACGAGCGCGTCGAGCTCGAGGAGCACCTCGCCGGCTGCGCCGAGTGCCGCGACCGGCTCGAGGAGGCGGGGCGGCTGATCGCCGACGCGTCGGGCGCCATGGCCGAGCTCGAGCCCGGCGCGGTCCAACCGCCGCCCTGGCGCGAGATCGAGGAGCGCGCCGCGGCCCGAGCCGGCGCCAGGTCCGGCCGTCCGCGGCTGCGGCCCGGCCTCGCCTGGGCGGCGACCCTCGTGCTCGCCTTCAGCGTGGGCTGGCTCTCCCATGAATACTGGCCCGAGTGGACGAGAAGCCTCGAATCGCCGAACGGCGACGCCGCGTCCCGGACCGTCGCCGAGCCGGCCCCGGCACGGGAGGACGAGCGGGCCGCCGCGGACGCCGCGGTGGAAACCCAGCCAGCGGCGGAACGTCCGAGCACCGGCGGCGGCGAAAGCTTCGAGTCGGAGGCCGACGCCGAGGCGGAGGAGCGGGAGGCCGAGCCACGCCAGCCGCCGGCGGAAGTCCCACCCGCCGTGGACGCGCCGGCAGAGGCCACCGAACCGGCGCCACGCGGCCGGGCTCAGGCACGCCGCGACGAGGCAAGGGCCATGGCACCGGAAGAGGCGGAAGGGGCCATGGCGCAGGCCGAAGCCGACGCGCTGGCGCCTTCGGCCGCCGCGCCGGCCCGGCAGCTCGGCATCGGCAACGAAGCCAGGAAGATCTCCGACCCCTTCTTCGTCGTGCAGCCCGAGGAGGCGTCGACCTGGCTGGGCATTCGCCTGCGGACGCTGCCCCAGCTCGAGCTGGAGCGCGTCGAGGTCGGCCCGGGCGCCGCCGTGGAGGGCGGACTGGCCGGCCTGCCCGCCGTTCGTCTCACCTACCGTGACGCCGCCGGCCACGAGCTCACGCTGATCCAGCAGCTCCTCGCGCCGGGGGGCTCGAGACTGGGCGACTACGCCGGTCCGGCGCTGTATCTGGATCCCGACGGCCGCAACGCCTACCGCTGGTTCGACAGCGACGGTCGAATGCTCATCCTGGTGGGCGACGTGAGCGGGGATTCCCTACGCGCCCTGGCCGACAGCGTACGCTGAGCCCTCCCCGGCCACCCCGGGCCAGTGGGTCGGGCCACTGAAACTTCGAGCCCGCCGGACGCGTTGTGTATCACAGGGGCAAGTCGAAGCAATCAGTGGGCATGATGTCGGGACAGCGCGAACGTGGCGTGCTGGAGGGACACGCTCCCAGGCCCCAGGAGGCGTGTTATGACTAGCTATCTCCGCTTTTCCATCCTATCGGCAGCGGCCCTGGCCTTCCTGGCCGTCCCGTTACCGGACATCAGCGCGGAACCGACGGGCGATCCCGCCGTGCAGGCGCACCTCCTCAAGGGCGACGAGTTGGCGGCCCAGGGGAAGTACGGATCGGCCCGTGACGAGTACAAGAAGGCCGTGGAGCTGCAGCGGCAGCGGGGCGAGCTGCCCGCCGAGGCGCTCCGCCGCATAGCATACAGCTACTTCTACCAGGAGAGGTTCCAGGCCGCCGGTCACACGCTGGTGTCGCTGGCCGAGGAGGCGGCGACCTACGGCGATATCGCCACCGAGGTTTGGGCGCTCGCCGATGCCGCCTGGCTGGCCGGCGTGAACGGCAACTGGCAGATGGTCGAGAAACACGTGGCCCGTGTGGAGAAGCTGCTGACTTCACCCTACCTGCCGGACGAGATCAAGGCGAAGGTCAGGCAGCAGCGGCTCGCGTCGATCGAGTCGGGCGAGTTCCTGGCGCTCACGCCTTGAGCGACGGCGGCTGCTCAGCATAGAAAACGGGGGGCTCCCGGCCCGTGACCCGTGCCCGCTCGAAAGGAAGGGCTCGAGGTCGGGTAGTCCCCCGCTCCTTTTCGCCGCGATCCGCCGACCGACGTCGCCGAGGCCCCTAACGACGCGCGATGATCGTCAGCCCGTCCACCTCGAAAGAGGCGCCCAGCAGCTTCTCGGCCAGGTGGATGTTCGTGCGGGTGTGTGAAGTGATCCCCGAGGTCAAAAGGCTGCCACCGGAGACCGCGATGAACGGTATCAGCTGGTCCGCCAGATAGCGGTCCACCGCCGCACCCGCGTTCAGCTCCCCCATCAGCGACCGGGCCGCCTCGCGCCCCACCTCCTCCGCCGGCTTCCCCTTCTCCCCCAGCGCCGATCCGCCGAGCGGCGGTCCGATCTCCGATTCGGTCCACAGCGTTATCCCGCTACCCAGGTTCGCCGCCTCGGAGTACACCGTCTCGATCTCCACGTCCACGCCCAGCCGCTGCAACAGGTGTTCCGCCGCGTCCGCCTGCCGTTCCGTCAC
>JAACAK010000130.1:111828-113266 GCA_011774835.1 Candidatus Kutchimonas denitrificans
GCGTCGCGCAGTTCGAGGGCCGCGCCCAGCCCGGAGCCGCCCACCAGCCGGGCCAGCAGCCGGCCGCCGCCCTTCGGGTAGTAGCCGCGCCGCGCCACGTGCATCTGGCCGAGGCCGAACGAGCGCAGCACCGGAAGCGTCACGTTCAGCAGGTACTCCGCCGGCGGCGACCAGGGGACGTCGGTTCCGCCCCTGATGTCGAACCGGAACTCGCCCGGCAGCAGCAGACAGGGGAGAAGCACCGTCTGCAGCACCAGCGTGGCCGAGCCCGCGGTCCCCACATCGAACTCGAACTCACCGCCCCGCACCGGCCCGGGCGCGAAGGTCACCTCCGTCGAGCCCAGACCCACGCCCTGGACCCGAGCCCCGCACACCGCCCCCGCCGCCTCCACCGCCTTCAGGTGCTGGGGCGCCAGCCCCGGCTTGCTCCGGCCCGCTCGGATGTTGCGGATCCGCACCGGCTTCCCCGCGTAAGCCGCCATCCCCAGCGCCTGCCGCAGCAGCGCCCCGCCACCTTCGCCGTAGGATCCGTCTATGTCGATCATATTTTAGTGAGGTCGAGAAGCGTCAGCCGCCCACGGGCGGCGTTCAGGGCACCGGCGCGACGGCCGGCGTGCACGGACTACCGGGGGGAGTCGGCTCGCCTTAACGATATCCAGAAGCGACGGCCGCGCAACGGTTTGAACCGATTGTATGTGCGGTCCAGCTTGCTCACGGCGTCCTCCGCGCCGTCAGTCGGTTGTCGGTTCCCGGGTCAGGCGCTCCAAGGCTCGTTCTGCCTGCTCGACCACCGGTCGTAGCTCCGAATCGCAGTCTTTCCACAACTCGATGAAGCGCTTGTAATGGAGGGCGGCTTTCTCGCCATCACCGAGAGAGTCGTAGATCTCCGCTTGCCGCAGCTGCGAGGGCGCCAGGTACGGCAGGTCATAGGGCCGGATTCCAAGCGACGCGTACCAGCCCAACGCCTCTTCGCTGCGCCCGAGCCGCTCGAGGATCGAGGCACGCATGAACCGCTCGTGCGGGCGCGACCGCAACGGCGATCCCCAGGTCCGGTCCATCGGAACAACCCAGCGTTGATCCTGCAAGATCGAGAGCGCGTCGCGGTCGCGGCCCTGCGCTACCGCGACCTCGGCACGGACGCTGCGCGCCAGGTCACCGGGCAGCGTTGGGCCGAGCTCCGGTGCGCTCATCGATTCCAGCTCGTCCGCATACCGCAACGCAGCATCGATGTCGCCCAGCCGCACGCTCAGTCGTCCCAGGTGATAGAGCCTCAGGTGTGAGTGCACGGTGTTGTGCGCTTGAGTGTAGAACCACGGATGAACGACGGCACGTACCGAGTCGACGTCCCATCGCTCGAGCCGCTGGCGCAGGTTCGCCAGCGATAGCGAGTCCGCTGCAACGAAGTCCAGCTGCGAGAGGAACCCCTGGTGCTCGAGTC
>JAACAK010000130.1:113314-143010 GCA_011774835.1 Candidatus Kutchimonas denitrificans
CGCATGTCGGGAGAGTCGGCCTTCTCGGCCATCAGCTTGGTGAATGGCAACGCCCCTTCGGGCGTGGCGAAGCTACCGGTAACGATGGCCACCCAGTGAAGCGTCGCAGGTTTCTTGTCGGCGTGGTACTCCAGCGCCTCCCGTTGGGCAGCGGTGTCGTTTAGCGCGAACGCTCTGGCCGCCGCCCATACCAAAGCCTGGCCTTTCATGACGGGACGCCGGGTCTGCACCAACGAATCGACCGCCGGCCAGTCCCCTCCGAGGGCCGCGATCACTTCGAGGAACCAGAGCGCCTCCCAACCCTCCGGCTCGTACGGAAGCACCGCCTCGAGGTGTTCACGCGCCTCCACCGTCGGGCGCCCGCGCAGGTGATTGAACTGAAAGAGTAGCCACCCGAGCAGAAAGCGCGCCTCGACGTCATGAGGGTCCGCAAGCAAAACTTCCCGGTACAGTCCCTCGGCCAGGTCCGCGTCCCCACGCCAGCCGGCCAGATTGGCCTCGACCATGCGTTGCTCGCGCCACGGCAGGCGATCGCGATACTGCATGGCCAGCTCGGCTGCCCGGACGATCTGCGCCGTGGTGGCACCCTCCACCCAGCCGGCGACATCGGAAAGCCCGTACCAGGCCAACGCGAAGGTCGAGTCGATCTCCACGGCACGCTGGTACGATGCATAGGCGTCCTGCGTCCGTCCCTCCCGGTAGGCGACCTCGCCAACCAGAAACGCTTTGAGCGCCGACAGCGAGTCGGTGGTCAACGCCGCGATCCGCGGGTGAGCGCCCGTGGTGCTCTGGACCGTCGCCAGGAGGAACTGCGTGGTAAGGTCGTCTACGAGGGCGAAGAGCTCTGCCGGCGTGCCCTCTACGTTCGCCGACACCCATTCAGGTCCGGGACCGTAGAGCCGCGCGCTGATCCGCACCCGTCCGTCGACCTCGACCACCTCGCCGACGACGTGTCGGCCGGCGCCGACCTGGTCGGCCACGGGTCGTGAATTCTCCAGGCCGGGAACCATGTCTCCGCGCTTGCGGACCGCTTCCTCGATGGCCCGGGCGTTCACCGTCCGCCACTCTCCCGCCCCATCCAGAGCAGCGCTGAGCAGATCCGCCATCCCCTCACCCAGGTAAGCGTACTCCTCCCGGCCCTGGAAGGAGAACGGCAGCACCGCCACGCGCTTGGCGGGATCGAACGCCGCGGCCTCCACTCCTTCGCCTGACATCCGGCCGCCAAACAGAACCCAGCCGCTGAGCACGACGCCCCAAACCGCCAGCGCGCCGACGAAGGTGATGCCGGCGTTTCGCCACGTCAGCACGCGCAGCCGCTGGTCTTCCGCGGCTGCGGCTTCCCTGGCCCCGGCCGGAACCTCATCCCCGTATTCCTCTTCGTGTGCCAGCGATGAGCCCACGACGAAGGGAAGCCCGACCAGCAGTAAGACGAAGGCGACAGGCCACAGCCAGCGGGGCAGACCGAAGTACTCGATCACCATGTCGAGGGCTTCGAGGACGGCGAACGACGCGCCCAGGTAGACCACCAGCGCCTGCCAGAGCGAGCGCTCGTGGATCTCTCTAATAAGGTGCTTCAGTTTGCCCACGGCGTCCTCCGAGCCGCTAGTCCGTCGTCGGTTCTGCCGTCAGTCGTTGCAATGCCTGCTGCGCTGCTTCGACCATCGGGCGGAACTCCCGGTCGCAATCGGACCATAGCTCAATGAAACGACGGTACTGGACCGCGGCCTCCTCCGGATGGCCGAGCCGCTCGTGCAGCTGCGCCTGGCGCAGGTGCGACAGGCCGGCCATGGCCGGATGAATGTAGTAGTCGATGGACTGGAACCAGCGCAACGCCTCCTCGTCACGGCCCAGCTCGGCCAGCAACTCGGCCCGCAGGTAGCGCTCCTGAGTTCCCTGGAAGATTGCGTGCGTCATGCGGGTGAACGGGACCTCGCGAGGCGCCACTTCCAGCGCCCGCAACGCTTCTTGCGATCTTCCCTGCTCGACCAGGACGTAGGCCAGGACCGACTGGGCCAGGTCGCGACTCAAGGATCCAGCGTCAGGCGGCACCGGCATGTGCTCCAGCTCGTCAGCGTAACGCAATGCCGCCTCCTGATCGCCGAGTCGAGCGTTGATGCGGCCCAGCAGGTAATGCTGCAGGTGCGTGTGGACGCCAGCGTAGCGATTCCACAGCACTTTCCAGTACCCGGTTCGTTCGGCTGGTGGATCAACGACAGCTGCTGCGTCCCAGCGCAACAGCGAGTCGCGCCAAGCTTCCAGCTCAGCTCGCTGGGCCCGCACGTGTGGCGCCAGGACCCAGAGCGCGTTGTCGACGATGGCCCAGTCGTGCTTCACCCGGTCGAGCCGCGCGAAGCGCTCCTGGGCAGCGCGGCGGCGTCCCATCCCGAGCTCGTAATAGGCGGCGAAGAGATGCCAGACGGCTTCGTCCTGCGGCGAATCGGTCTTGCGCTCGTTGATCTCCAACAACTGCAGCGCGCCTCTCTGGTTTCCGGCTATCTTGGAGGTCACGGCCATAGTGAAGAACTGCGGGGCGGCCGCGCTGGAGAAGCTATCGACTGTCGCCAGTACACGTTCCTGTTCTGCCACATCGTTCGAGCCGAAAGCGCGAACCGCCCGCCAGTACAGGCTCGGCTTCCTATCTCCATATCGACGTAGAGTGATCGAGTCGAAAGCCTGCCAATTCCCCTCCATCGCTTCGATCCACGCCAGCGACCACAGCGCGATATCATGGTCCGGTTCGTACCTCAAGGTGCGTTGGTGCGAGAACCGCCCCGCGGATGGTGGCAATCCGAGGATGCCGTAGTACTCACTCAGCAGCAGAGCCAGACCCCACCACGCTTCCGCATCGTCCGGGTAGCGGCTGAGGATTTCGTCAAAGATCCGTTGCGACTCCCCGGCGTCGCCCCGGGCGTAGGCCGCGTTCGCTTCGATCAGCCGCCGCTCGCGCCAGGGGAGCCGCTCGGCGTGCCGGACGGCCGTTTCGGCATACTCGAGAACCTGGCCGACTTCCTTGCCTGAGAAGTAGGCGAGCCGGGACAGCCGGTACCAGGCGAGGGCGAAAGTCGAATCGATCTCCACAGCCCGTTGGAAGGCGCTATGGGCATCGCCCCGGTCGGCAGAGACCCCGGCGCGGTAGATCTGCTCGCCCTCGAGATAGGCTTTCAGCGCCTCCAAAGAGTCGGTGGTGAGCGCCTCGATCCGCGCGAGACTTCCAAGGTTCTCTTCGCTCACCAGCAACCGGGCGGTGAGGTCATCCACCAAAGCGAATAGGCTATCGGGCGGGCCCTGCACCGAGACCTGGACGGGTTCGACCGGAGCCGTCCGGTGTAGCCAGGCCGTGAGTTGCAGGCGTCCGCCCACCTCCACCACGTTGCCAACGACGTAGTTTCCGACGTCGAGCCGCTCCGCGACCGCACGTCCCGGGTCCGTTCCTTCGCCAACCTTCACCTGCTCCAGGACCCCAAGCACCGCTTGCGGGTTCACCGTCCGCAGCTCGCCGGCACCGTCCAGCGTCTTGCTGAGCAGGTCCACCATCCCCTCGCCCAAGTAGGCCCACTCCTCGCTCCCCCGGTACGTGAACGGCAGGACGACGACTCGATTCGCCGGGTCGATCGCCGCCGCCTCGATGCCGCGATCGCGCAGCCGGTCGATGTAGTCGCCGGTCAACAACCAGCCGGCGGCCACCGCGCCCCAGACCGCCAGCGCCCCCACCAGTGCCGCCGCGGCGTTGCGCCAGGTGAGTAGCCGCAGCCGGCGATCCTCTTCCGCCGCCGCTACAGCCGACTCAGTAGCCACCTCGTCGCCGTACTCCTCTTCCGCAGCCAGCGAGGCGACGATGACGACGGGTAATCCGATAAGGAGAAGCGTTAGCGCGACCGGGAAGAGCCAGTCGGGGACACCAGCCCGGTCGATGAAGAGATCGATGGCCTCGAGGATCCCGTACGATACGCCCAGGTAGACCACCAGCGCTTGCCAGAGCGAACGCTGGTGAGCCTCCCGGACCAGCCGCTTCACCCGTCTCACGGCTCCCCCAAGCGGGGTCGGGTTGGGGCACTGCGCGAGGTGGGTACTTCCTCGTTGGAAACTTGCCGCCCGACGATCGCGGCGGCAAGCAGATGTCGAGGCAGGGCTCAATCGTGCCAGGCCCGACCGACTCGAGAGCTTTCCCGCCCCCTAGCCGTCGCCCGGCTCGGCGGTCAGCCGCTCCAGCGCGTGCCGGGCCGACTCGACCATGTGGAGCAACTCGGGATCGGGCTCCTGCCATAGCTCGAGGAAGCGGGCGTAATGAAGTCGGGCCCGCTCGTCGTCGCCCAGCTCCTCGTACAGCTCAGCGCGCCGCAGGTGCGAGGGCGCCAGGTTCGGCGCGTCGAAAGCAAAGAAGCTGGCGGACGCTTCGTACCAGCCGATCGCCTCCTCCGGTCGGCCCGCAGCCGCCAACAGCTCGGCGCGCAGGAACCGGCTGGCCGATTGGGCATAGACCGGTGAACTGTTGGCCAGGACATAATAGACCTCATGGCGAACCTTCTCGATGGACGAGAGCGCCGCGTCGATCCGCCCACGCTCCCGCGCCACCAGCGCGCGGAGCGTGGAGGCGAGGTCTGGAATAAGGGACCCGCTGCCGGTAGGCGTATCCATCCCCTCGAGCCCCGCCACGTACTCCAGCGCCGTGTCATCGTCGCCCAGCCGGAGGCTGACGATCCCCAGCAGGAACAGCCGGAGGTGGGGAGCGATGATCACGGCATCAGCACGGCTGAGCGGCCGAGGTCCTGTTCCTGGATCCCACCCCAGCAGCTCGCCGCGGATCTCCTCTAGCCTATCCCTCGACGGTGCCAGGTGCGGCCAGGCGCTGAGCATCCCCAGGCTCAACTGATCGACCGGCAAATCGTCCGGCTCCAGTAGCCGTTCGAGCATGGAAAGTTCGGTCTCCGCCGCTGCCGGCTGGCCCAGCCCGGAGGAAGTCCAGGCTACGTACATGTGTCCGGCCACCCGGTCGCTTCGAGACCGATTTGGCTCTGTAAGGGTTCCCGCGATCTCACGCATCCCCGCGAGCTCATCGGCGAAGAACGCCGCGTTGATCATCGTGCTGACCACCTGGCTGGACGCGTGTCGGGCGCGTGCCACCACGCTCCGCCGCTCGGCGCTGTCACCGACCGTGAAGGCTCGCAGCGCGGTCAGCTCCAGCATCCGCTCGCTCTCCGGCTGTAGCGCCGCCGCCCGCGTCACCAGCGAATCGAGCTCTCCATAGCTCCGCTCCCGCGCGGCGATCCGCGCGAGGTGAAACACGGCGGACACCTTGCCGGGATCCAGCTCGAGGACGCGTTCGAACGCCGCCCGCGACTCGGTGAACGAGCGGCCCCTGAGGGGATTGTGATGGAAGAGAACCTCGCCCAGCTCGTGCCACGCTTCCACGTCCTCCGGGTAGACGGCGATCACATCGCTATAGAGCCGCTCGGCCTCGGCCGCATCTCCGCGCCGCAGCGCCAGCGAAGCCTCGAGCAAGCGTTGCTCGCGTTTCGGGAGCCTGCCGGCGTAACGCACCGCACGCTCGGAAGCTTCGCGCCCGATCTCCAACTGTCCCACCCACTCCGCCGCGATGCTCATCCGGTAGTAGGCGAGGGCGAAGGCCGTGTCTGCCGCGACGGCCTGCTGATACGCCTCGACAGCCTCACCGTACTGCCCGGTACGGAACTGACGCTGTCCCTCCAGGTACGCCTTCAACGCGTCCAGCGAGCCCGTCGTCGAGGCGGCGATCCGCGACAGCCGCTCCGCGTCACCGCCTCCACCTGCCGCCACCAGCTGGCGGGCCAGGTCGTCCACCAGCTCGAATACACCCCGCTCCTCCTCGGCCGTCGCTTCGACCGCCAACTGCTGCTCGCCCGATGCATCGTACAGCGCCGCATCGATGCGCAGACGACCGCCCGCCTCGATCACATTCCCCAGCACGAACAGGCCGGCGCCGAAATGTTGGGCGACTTCCCGGGCCCGGCTCGGACCCAGATCGCCGGCGCCCGATGACACTCGGCTCAGCAGCGCGTGCGCGTCCACCGCCCGCAGCTCGCCGGCGCCATCCAGCGCCTTGCTCAACAGGTCGACCATCCCCTCCGCCAGGTAGGCGTACTCGGCATCGCCCCGGAAAGTGAACGGCATCACCGCCACCGCGGTGGCGGAGAGCTCGGCACGCCGTTCCCCATCCTCGCCCGAGCCCAGCAGATGCCAGCCGGCAGCGAAGACACCCCAGAGCGCGAAGACCACCACACCGGCCCGGAACACGTTACCCCAGCTCAACCGGCGCCGTAGTACGTGCCTCTCGTGGTCCGTCGCCACGGCCTTCTCGCCCTCCACCGGCATCAGGGTCGGGTCCGCCGGACCGACACCCGGACCCCCCTCCTGCACGAACGCCGTGGCTAATACCACGGGGAGACCGATGATGAACAGCACCAGCGCCAGCGCCGGGAACCAGGCCGGCAGCTGAAGCCCCTCGGTCAGCGCCTGGATCACCTCGTAGCCGATCCACGCACCGACCAGATAGATGGCCAGCACCTGCCACAGCGAGCGGCGATGCAGTTCACGGACCAGCTGTTTGAAGCGCTCCACGAGCGACCCCGGTTGAGGACGGACCTCCCAAGAACCGGCACCAAGATGCGACACGGCGCCGTGGGGCGGCAAGGCGAGGCGGCGGCGGGTGGCGAAACGCCCGACCCGTGACAGATCGCCCCAATGGGGACACGGCAGCGAGGCGGGTACAGCGGGGGGTGTGACCGTCGTAACGTTATATTATAAAAAGACTTACTATCGATGGACCGGGTCACACTTGACGGGTATGGAACGTGCAGCCAGATTGCAGTTGAGAGTCGTTCTCAACCTCTCCGACCCGAGGAACTCGGATGGGGATCGACAGCGTACCGGTTGGCACCATCACTCGAATCGAGGCGATCGAAGACGCCAGCGCCCGGCGCGAGCTGACGCGCCTCGGATTCGAGGAGGGCGCCGACGTCGAGGTCGTCAGCCGGATCCCCTTCGGCCCCATCGTCCTGCAACGTCGTCACCGCCAGGTAGCGATCGGCCGGGAGCTGGCGCGCCGGGTCCGGGTGGCGATGCAGTGAGCCGCTGTCACACAGCACCAGCCGCGACCAGCGCCCCGAACCCGGGGACGGCCGTCGCCCCTCCAGAGCGAGAAGAGCTGGTCGTCCTGGTCGGCAACCCGAACGTGGGGAAGTCGGCCATCTTCTCGGCCCTCTCCGGCCGCTACGCCGAGATCTCGAACTTCCCGGGGACCACGGTGGAGGCGCTGACCGGGCAGTGGAACGGTCGGCCCCTGATCGACGCGCCGGGGACTTACGGGCTCGGTGACCACAACGAAGAAGAGCGAATCACGTCCAACCTGATCGGCCGGTCGTCGGTGATCATCAACGTGGTGGACGCGGCGCACCTGGACCGGGACCTCTTCCTGACGACCCAGCTGGCCGAGAGCCGTGTGCCGATGGTGGTGGCGCTGAACCTGATGGACGAGGCGCGGGAGTCGGGGAGCGCACCGGACGCCGAGGCGCTGGAGCGGGCCCTGGGGGTGCCGGTGGTTCCCACGGTGGCGGTGACGGGGGAGGGGGTCCCGGAGCTGGCGGCGGCGGTGCAGGAGGCTCGCCCCGGCACCTTCTCGCTGAACGGAGCCGACGATCTGGCGCGCCGCCGGGCCGCGGACGAGCTGTACGCCCGTGCCGTGCCGCAGGAGGGGAAGCGGCGCCGAATCGCCGAGTGGCTGGGCCGGGCGTCGGTGACGCTTCACTGGGGCATCCCGATGATCGTCCTGGCCCTCACCGGCGTCTATTACCTGGTGGGGGTGGCGGTGGCGCAGCATCTCGTCGACTTCACGGAGACGAGATTGGGACAGGAGATGTGGGAGCCGTTCGCCCGTTCGGTCATCGATGGGATCGGGATCGGCGGGCCGATCCGCGAGATCCTGGTCGGCGAGTTCGGGTTGTTCACCATGACGGTGACCTACGTCGTCTTCCTGCTGGCGCCGCTGGTCGCCGCCTTCTATTTCGCCCTGGCGCTTCTCGAGGACTCGGGCTTCCTGCCGCGCATCGCCACCCTGGTCGACCGGCTGCTGGGCGCGATAGGGCTGAACGGCCGCGCGGTGATCCCGATCATCCTGGGCTTCGGCTGCGTGACGATGGGAACGATCACCACGCGGCTCCTCTCGACCCGACGCGAGAAGACGATCGCCACCGCGCTGCTCAACTTCGCCATACCCTGCTCCGCTCAGCTGGCGGTGATCGCCGCGCTGCTCGCCGGGTTCGGCGGCGGCTGGGTGTTCGCCTACGCCGCGATCATCCTCGCCATGCTGGTGATGGTCGGCACGGTGCTCGACCGCATGATCCCCGGCGTCTCGACGCCCCTGCTCATCGAGCTGCCGCCGCTCCGCTGGCCCCGGCCCCGCGCCGTGCTCAAGAAGACGTTCACCAAGGGCTACTGGTTCATGCGCGAGGCAACGCCCTGGTTCGCCGCCGGCGCCCTGATCGTCTCGGGCCTCCAGGTGACCGGCGGCCTCGACCTCTGGCAGCGAGCGATTCGGCCGGTCATGGTCAGCTGGCTGCACCTGCCGGCGGAGTCGGCCCGGGCGATCATCATGGGGCTGGTCCGCCGCGATTACGGCGCCGCCGGCCTCTACGACATGGGGCTCAGCGCGCCGCAGGCGCTGGTGGCGCTGATCGTCATCACGCTCTTCGTCCCCTGCGTGGCCAGCATCATGGTGATGGCGAAAGAGCACGGCGCCCGTACCGCTGTCCGCATCTGGATCGGCACCTGGATCGTCGCCTTCGCCGTGGGCGGCGTCCTCGCACAAATTCTCCACCTGGTCGGGGCCGTATGAGCAAGAAAACGTTCAGGCTGATCGGACGCGGAACGATCCTGACGCGTCAGGCCGAAGAGCCCGGCGCCCGGTCCACCGAGCTGCCCGAGCTTTGCCCCGCCGCCAAATGCGGACGCTGCGGCTACGAATTCCTCCCCTACACCATCAGCGCCGTCTGCCCGCGCTGCCTCGAGCCGTTCACCCGCGATCAGTGCTACGGCGGCTGCTTCAGCTGCCCGCTGCTCCCCCATCCGGCCAGCGGCGACTGATCGGCAGCGGCCAAAGGGTCACGGCCCGGGACTCGACGAACGCGGATCAGCCCTCGAAAGCCAGAGTGCGGTTGCCTCCCGGATTCACCCCCTCCACCGATCAGTCGCGCATCTACCTCCGATCGACACCGTCTCAGACTCCACCGCCTGACCAACAGAGGTTAGGATCTATCTGCGACTGCTACGACCATCTATCGCAAGGAGTGGATCCGGGGGCTGAACCGGTCCCCGGCGGCGTCTATCGGAGGCCGCCGGGCTTGCCAGACCCCGCGCGAATCCTAGTTTTTACGGGCACACGCACGAAAGTTACGAACCCGGAGGATTGGCCCCATATGCCACGTTTTACCGACGAAGAGCTCAAAGAGAAAGTTCAGAACGGCTTCATCGTCGAGTCGGAAGACGAGATGACGGAGTCCTACAAGAAGGCGCTGATCACCCAGCTCACCGTGCAGGGCGACACCGAGCTGATGAGCGCGCCCTCGTATTTCGGCCCCGCCAAGGACGCGCCATCGACGAACACGATGGTCAGCTCGATGGCGATCATCCAGGACGAGCTGGGCCACGCCAACATCGCCTACCGGCTGCTGGAGGACCTGGGTGTCAGCCGCCATTACCTGATGTACGAGCGCGAGCCGCACCAGTTCAAGCATCCGTACGGCTTCGACCAGTACCTGGACAACTGGGCGGAGCTGGTGGTGGCGAACGGCCTGTTCGACCGCGCGGGCATCACGCTGCTGGGCGACGTTCACCGCAACACGTCGTACGGTCCTCTGAAGCGCGCGCTGGTGAAGGTGGGCCTGGAGGAGAACTTCCATCTGCGGCACGGCGAGGTATGGATGCGGCGGCTGTGCGAATCGGGCGGTGAAGCACGGGATAAGGTGCAGCGCGGTGTGTCGTGGATGTTCCCGATGGGCGTTGAGTGGTTCGGGATGCCGGACGACAAGAAGCGTCACAGCGCCCAGCTGGACTTCCGGCTCAAGGGGATGACCAACGACGAGCTGCGGCAGACGTGGCTCAACGCGGTCGTGCCGCTGTGCGAGGAGATCGGCATCGAGATCCCGGCCCACTGGGACGAGGAAGCCGGCCGCGCCGTGGTCGATTACGAGTTCCCGGTGAACTACGACGAGGAGGAGAAGGTCTGGCTGCTGGACGAGCCGATCAGCTGGGAGCAGGCCTTCGATCGCTGGAAGCGTCGCGGCCCCGCCAACGTCGACTACGTCGAGTCGGTCCGCAAAGGGCGGTTCCAACTCGACGAGATGCTGTCGAAACAGTAGCGGTAGCATGAGCGACGGCAAGCGCCCGACCCAAGAAAACGTCATGGAGTGGCTGCGGGACGTGATGGACCCGGAGCTGCCGATCAGCATCGTCGACATGGGGCTCGTCTACGACGTGCGCGTCGACGGCGCGCGGGTGGAGCTCGACATCACCTTCACCGCGACCGCGTGCCCCTGCGCCGATTTCATCATGGAGGACATCCGCACGCGCCTCCTGCAGGAGGAGGCGTGCGACGAGGTGACGATCAACGTCGTGTGGGATCCGCCCTGGACGAACGACCGCCTGACGTCCCACGGGCGTGAGTTGCTGAGAGCTTTCGGTGTGAGCGCCTGATGGCCGAGAGAGTCTACATCGTGCTGGCCCGCAAGAACCGCGAGGACCCGCTGCATCATATAGGCAGCGTTCACGCCTCCGATCCCGAGCTCGCCAGGGTCTACGCCTGGAAGACCTACGACGAGGAGCGCTGGTTCGAGATGGTCGTGGCCCCGCGCGACGCCTTCCACCCGGTCAACCGGGCCGAAGCTCCGTTCGACATCCGCCCCGAAACGCCGGAGCCGACCGCATGAGCGAGGCGCCCGAGATCGCCGCCGCCGCCGACCTGGCTGACGAGCTCCGCCCTTCGGTGCGCAACCTGATCCTGTCGCTAGCCGATTCGAAGCGCATACTCGGCATCCTCTACGCCGAGTGGGTCCTGGGAGCCCCGGAGCTCGAGGCCAACATCGCCGCCTCCAGCCTCTCGCAGGACGAGTGGGGCCACTCCCGGGTCCTGTATGCCATGCTGAAGGACTTCGGCGATGAGCCCGACCAGCTCGAGCACGAACGCGAGCCCGACGCCTATCAGAACATCGAGGCGCTGGATGGCCGCCTCACCACCTGGCCCGAGTTCGTCGTCGCCAACGCCATCATCGACACCGCGCTCACCGTCCAGCTCGAGGCGCTCGCCGCGTCTCGCTTCGCGCCGTTCCGCCAGCGAATGCAAAAACAGCTGGAGGAGGAGCGGTTCCACGAGGCGCACGGTTCCGCCTGGCTCCGCCGGATGGGTCGCGCCGGCGGCCAGGCGCGCTCGGCGGTGCAGGACACGCTGGGGCAGCGGTACCCGGCGGTGCTGCACTGGTTCGGGCCCGACGACTTCTACGCCGCTGAAAAGGATGAGGGCATCTGCGACGCCACCGGCGGCGAGCTCCGAGCCCGCTTCGTCGAGCGCACCGCCCCCCTGTTGCAAGGCGCCGGTTTCGACGTGCCGAAGGTCGACCTCGAGTTCTCCAGCTGGGACCCGGCGGCGCGTCGCACGAACAGGGACGGTCCGGACCCGGAAGCGGTGGCCCGGGCACGAGGCGACAAGAACCGCGCCTTCCTGATGGACTGAGCGGAGTAACGGTGGACAAGCACGAAACCTACGGTGGGGAAGGCGAAGGATACTCGCTGCCCCGGTCGGTCGAGTGCCCGTTTTGCGGCGGCAAGGACACCCAGCTCGAGACCCCGTTCGGCAGCGTGCTCTCCGTGGCGCAGTACTATTGCCGCAAGTGCAAGACCGTCTTCGAGTGGATAAAGCGAGACGCCGAGCGCCCGCGCGGCACGTAATGACCCGAAATCGATCGAGCGGTAGATTGTGAGGTCCGGGAGACGCCGACCCGCGTCTCCCATCGGCGCCCCGATTCACGCGATAGGAAAAAGAATGTCAGCCCTAACCGATCCTCCGCAGCGGGCAGACCTTCGGTGCCGTGGACCCGACCGACGGCCACGGGGCCGCCCGCGGATCGCCCTCTCCCTCGCCCTCTCGGCTCTCGCTCTCGCGCCAACCGCCAGTCCAACCCACGCCCAGAACGCCATCGACACCCGGCCGGATACGACGCCACCGCTCTTTGCACGCGCCGACGCGATCCTGGCCGCCACCCTGATCTCCAGCCTGGCGTTCATCGACCCGCTGGAGCGGCTGGATCGGAATCTGAGTGACATAGCCTCCCGGGACGCTGACCCGGGCGCGGGCATCTACCGCATGGGCGAAGCGTTCGGTCGCAACCGAACGTCGCTGGCGCTGGCGTCCGCGCCCCTCGCGTGGGGACTGATCGTGGGCGACCCGACCGCCCGACGCCTGGGCCTCCACGCCCTGGAGAGCCTCTTCGCCACCAGTTTCGTGACCGGGGTCATCAAACAGGGCGTCGGACGAACCCGGCCGCTTTGTGGCAGCGATTCGGACGGGTTCGCGCCGTTCAGCTCCGACGCGTGCCATCACTCGTTCCCTTCCGGTCACACCGCCCGCGCGTTCGCCCTGGCCACGACCTTCTCGCTGGAGCTCGGCGAGACGGCGCCCTGGATTCCTTGGGTCTCGTACACGCTGGCCACCTGGACGGCCCTGACCCGGGTGCGGGACCGTGCGCACTGGCCGACCGACGTGCTGGGTGGAGCGGCGCTGGGGGTTCTCACCGCCCGACTGGTTCACCGGTTGAACTACTCCGAGGGCCGCGAGGCGCCGATCCTGATCGCCCTCTCGACGGCGCCCGATGGTGGCCTCGAGGTGAGCGCGAGCCTCGCCGCACCGTAGCACGCATATCTGAGACGCCTGTGCGGAGAACGGTTCGGTGTGCGGTATGCCGTGCGCCGGTCTGAAGTGGACCGGCATGGCGAGCCAGAAGCCACCGCATACCGGCGCACGGCATACCGCACACCGAACAAAATCCTTGCTTTTCCCGCCAACCCGTTGCAAAATGAGGTCCCACACAGCATACCGGCCTGCGCCCGTCCCCCACCGGAGTTCTCGTGGGAGGATCATCTACATGTTGTACAGGAACGTGGCACTCATGGCGTTCGCCATGCTGCTGGGCATGGCCGTCGCCGTCTCCGCCCAGGAGCCGCAGGAGCAGCAGGGTCAGGAGGAACAGCCGGGGCTCGCCGTCGCCGAGGCCGTGATCACCGCCGACATCGTGGACCGTCAGCCGGGCGGTAACCTGGAGATGGTCGACTCCGATATGGGCCGGGTCTACTGCTGGACCCGGATCACCGGTGCCCAGGAGGAGATCACCATCGAGCACGTCTGGTACAAGGGCGACGTGGAGATGGCGCGGGTCCCGCTTCGGATCGCGGGCAGCAACTGGCGTACGTGGAGCTCGAAGAACATCGAGGAGATCTGGACCGGCCCCTGGCACGTCGACATCGTCGGGCCCGACGGGACCGTTCTGGAGACGGTCGAGTTCACCGTCGAGTAACCGGTTTCCCCGATCAGCAACAGGTGGTCAGGGGTCAGCGACGCTCCTCCCGCCCGCTCATCACTGATCACTGTTGCTGGTCGTAGTATCTACTCGTCATCCTCCGGCTTCAGCTCGCGCAGACCGTCGGGGCCGGCCACGATGACCTCCGTGGCCAGGCCGAGAAACAGCCCGTGAGTGACGATCGCCGCGCGCTCTTCCAATAGCCACGCCAGCTCCTGCGCGTCCTCGATCGGACCGAAGTTCGCGTCCAGGATCTTGTTGCCGCTGTCGCTCAGGAAGTAATCGCCGTTGCCCGCCAGGCGCGGCTCTACCGTGGCGCCGAGCTCCTCGAGAAACAGCGCTTCGGTCCGCAGGCCGAAGGGCACCACCTCGATCGGCACGGCCCATTTCGTCCCCAAGACCGGCGACAGCTTTCCTTCGTCGACCACGATGATCACGCGAGCGCTGGCCTGCGCGACGATCTTCTCGCGCAGCAGCGCGCCGCCGCCGCCCTTGATCAGGTCGAGCCGCGGGTCGACCTCGTCGGCGCCGTCGATCGTGAGGTCGACCGTTGGCCGGTCGTCCAGCGTCGTCAGCGGTATGCCCAGCTTTCGCGCTTCCGCCGCCGTCGCCTCCGAGGTCGGGACGCCCACCAGATCCGTCAGCTCGCCGGACTCGAGCCGCTGCGCCAGCCGCCGAACCGCGAGGATCGCCGTGCTGCCGGTGCCCAGACCCACGACCATGCCCGATTCGATCAGCTCCGCCGCACGCTCGGCTGCTCGCTGTTTGTACCCCTGCGTTCGCTCGCTCATCGGTGTCGGATAACCCTCAGCGCACCAGGACCGTCGGCCCGAGGATCTTGTTGTGGGGATCGATGACGACGCGGTCCGGCTTCATCGGCAGCACGACCAGCGAGCCCTCCTCCCGCTCGCTCACCTCGATCGAGTGCTGGGCTTTGTAGTTCTGGCCCGAGAAGAAGACCTCGAAATCCAGCGGGAAGCGAAACGGCGGGCCCGGCTGCACCTGGCGCACTCGCAGGTCCATCAAGGCGGTTGCGGCGTTCCAGCTGTAAGTCACCTCGACCCTCGGATATCCGGGGCGATACAGCCACTGCTCGAAGAACCAGCCCAACTCCTCGCCGTGCTCCTCCTCGACGATACGCTGGAAATCCTCGGTCAGCGCGGTCGCGTCCCGATACTCGGCGTAGTAACGCTGCAGCGAGTTGAAAAACGTCTCGTCCCCCACCTGGGCGCGCAACATGTGGAGGACCCAGGCCCCCTTCTGGTAGTTGTTGGCGTTGAGCAGCGACCGCAAGTTCCGGGGCCGCTCGCCGATCACCGGGCTGGCCACCGCGTTCGGGGACGCCATGTAGGCTCGCTCGGCGTTGATCATTCGCTGCCGGGCCAGGGGCACGCCGTCGGCACGCTCGAAGAAAACCGTGGTCAGGTAGGTCGCGAACCCTTCGGACAGCCAGAGGTGCGGCCATTCACCCGGGCTGACCGCGTCGCCGAACCACTGATGAGCCACCTCGTGAGCGATGAGCGCGTCCGCCGATGCGGCCTGCCCGACCTGTTCCGACAGGAAGATGGCGCTCGAGTTCTCCATTCCGCCGTAGCGGGTCGTCGATTGGACCAGCGCCAGCTTCTCGTACGGAAACGGCCCGATCAGACTGTCGAAGAACGCGACGATCTGGTCGGCGCGCCGGAAGATCTGCCGACCGCGAGCGGCGTCTTCCGGGTACATCCACCAGGTGACCGGTACGCAGCGGCGGCCCGGCGCCTCGCAGCCCAGCGCGCCCGCGTTGCCCACGATCAATTCCGCCGCCCCGAAGACGATCGTGTAGACGGGGATCGGCCGCCGCGTCGACCAGATCGTCTCCTTGCGGCCATCGGGCAGTCGCCGCTCCGCCACTTCGCCGCCCACACCCACGACGCTCCAGGCCGCCGGCGCCCGGACCCGCAGCTCCGCCGCCGCTTTGTCGGCCGGATCGTCGACGCAGGGGAACCAGTGGTGCGCCCGGTCGGGCCAGTTGTCCGCGAAGACCGTCGGGTCGCCGTGAATGCTGGTCCGGAATAGCAACCCATCACGCGGCGCACCGCCGTAGAACACGGTGACGCTCAGTGTATCACCGGCCGACGACCGCCGACCCAGGGCTAGATCGACGGTGCCGCCCTCGCGCCTGAACTCGAGGCGCGTGCCATCGCGCGTCACCGAGTCCACGGTCAGGCCCACGAGATCGAAGCTCGCTCGTTCCAGCGCTGCGCGGGCGACGAACTCGATCGTCGTCCGACCGCGGAACGACCCGGCCTCGGGTTGTAGATCGACGGCGATGACGTAACGCGTTACATCGATGGGGCGATCCTGGCCCGGCGTCGAGGAGGCACCGCCCATCACGGTCAGCGCCAGCGCGGCGACCACGACCGCTATCATCGTTCTAGCCGTCTTCACCGACATATCGTTTGACGAAGTCCACCAGCCGACGGAAGTACTCACTGCCGCCGACGTACAGGGTATCGTTGTGCCCGGCCCCCTCGATCTCGTACCACTCCTTGGGCTCCGGGCTAGCCTCGTAGAGACGCCGGCCGAATTTCATCGGGACGATGTTGTCCACGTTCCCGTGCACGTACAGGACCGGCGCTTTCAGTCGCGGCACCTTCGAGATCGAATCGAACTCGTGCGACATCGACCGCAGCAATACGCCGGGCAGCCAGCCGTAGTGCACCGCCGCCAGGTCCCGCGCCGACGTGAAGCCCGACTCGATGATCACCGCAGCCGCCTCTCCCGTCGACCCCAGCTCCACCGCCACCGTCGAGCCCAGCGACCGGCCGAACAGGACCAGGCGCGACGGGTCCACCCCGCGCTCCTCCACCAGGTAGCGGTAGGCCAGCCGGCCGTCCTCGTACAGCGCCCCCTCCGACGGCGTCCCCTCGCTTTTCCCGTAGCCGTGGTAGTCAATTATAAAAACGTTGAACCCCGACTCGAGCAGCAGCTCCACGTTGTCCAACCGATCGTACAGGCTGCCCGCGTTCCCGTGGAAGAACAGAAGATCGGCGAACGCGTCCCGCCTGCGGGCGTGCAGGCCGTGGATCCGCACGCCGCCTTCCGCCTCCAACCAGACCTCGTCCACCGCCGCCCCGCGCAACGGCGGCGTGGCCGCGTCCGCCGGGACCCGGCTGGGGAAGTAGATCAGCTGTCGTTCCAGCGCGTCCAGCATCAGTCGTCCGCCCAAGAGGAAGAGCACGGTCGCCGCAGCGACGCCGGCGGTTCCGTAGGCGATCTTCGCCGCCAACCCGGTGAAACGTGTGCTTGCAAACATTCGACCACGGCTATCATCTTACGATATAGCGCCAACCACGCCAGACCGTCGAAGCCGGACCCTGTATGCGAACCCCTCTCCTCGCCGTTGCCGCCATCTCGCTTCTGGCCCCGCTTCCCTGCCGGGCTCAGGACAATATCGCCCGCCGCCATATCGAGGAAGCCCACGCCCTGGCCGCCGCCGGCGACACCCTGGCGGCGCTGGAAGAGCTGCGCGCGGCGGCCCGGGCCGCGCCCCGCCTGGCCGAGGCGCATTACCAGTTGGGCCGTATGCTGACCCGCTGGGTGAGCGGCGACGAGACCGATTTGGCCGACAAGGAGGCGGAGCGGGCCCTGGAGCGGGCCGACGACCTGGACCCGCTGAACCCGGCGATCTACGTGGCGCTGGGCGCCCTGCGCCTCAAGCAGCAGCAGCGGGAGACGGCGGAGCGGATCCTCGAGCGGGCGGTGGAGATGGCCGAGGACCGGGTGCCGCGCGACTCCGCCCTCCTGGCCGACGCCTACACCTACCTGGCTCTGGCCGAGGAGCTCACTTACGACCGGCAGCGGGACCGACACATGATCCCGCCCGGCCGGGGACCGATCTCGACAGCGTTGCCGACCACGCAATCGCTATACGACTACGCGATCGACTACCTGGAGGACGCGCACCCCATCCCCGGGTTCGGCGACGAGACGCGGCAGCGGCTGATCCGATACTACCGGGCGGCCCTCGACCACGACCCCGACCACTTCCAGGCCTCGTACCGCCTGCTCCTCCATCTGATGGAAGCCGGCGAGCTGGAGGAGTACCTCGAGGTCGCCGGGCGGCTCGCCGACGCCTACCCCGAGAGCGGGCACGCTCACCTGTATCTCGGGCTGGGCCTGCACCGCGCCGCACGCGAGGACGAAGCGGGCGCCGCCTTCGACCGGGCTCTGGAACTGCTGCCGGAGCGGGAAAAGGCGGCGTTCCAGGACGTGTCACCGGTGATGCGCAGACGGCGAGCCGAAGAGTACTTCGCGCTGACCGACTCGGGTAAGACGAATTTCGAGGACGCGTACTGGCGCTTGGCCGACCCGCTCTATCTGACCGAGGCGAACGAGCGACGGCTGGAGCATCTGTCCCGTGTCGCTTTTGCGGACCTGCGGTTCGCCGAGCCGTCCGTCGGTCTGCGCGGCTGGGACACCGAGCGGGGCATCACCTACATCCGTTATGGACCGCCGGACATCGTCGCCACCTTCCCGCGTTTCGCGGGCGGCATGCGAACCGACATGCCCGCCGATGCGCTGGAGCCGTTGCCCAGCGGCCGTGTGCAGCGCGACCGTGAGACCACCACCGGCTACACGAACGTCTGGGTGTACGACCGCGGCATCGTGCTGATGTTCCACAAGGAGGCCAACTACTATCGCACGTCGTTCACCGGCGACTATCAGTTCGTCGCCGACGAGTACCGCCACACCCTGCCGGCCAAGTACGACAACATCGAGTCGCTCCCGGTCCTGCTGCCCGCCGACCTGCAGATCGTCCGCTTCCGCGGCGACACGCCCGACGAGCTGGCCGTCGAGATCCACGGCGAGTTCCCGTTCGAGAACCTGCTGACGGGCCAGGAGCTGGCCAGCACCGAGGTCGAGACCGGCCTGTTCGTGGTGGACGGAAAGGGCGAGCGGGTGGTTCGCCGGGTGGAGACCCGGGTGATCGAGCGGGGCGACGCCGCCAGCACCAACCCGCTCCGCAGCTGGCGCCTGCTGCTGCCGCCGGTCGGCCGCCTGGTCGCCGCCGTCGAGGCCCGGGACGCCGTCACCTGGTGGGCCGCCGCCGCCCGCGACACCTTCACCGCCCGGCTCTTCCCCGCCGACTCCCTGGCCGTCAGCGACATCCTGCTGGCCGAGCGGATCCGTCCGCTGGCCGAGACGCCCCGGCGCCGCGCCCAGCTGGAGATCACCCCCAACCCATCCCTCGCCTACGCCGGCGACCAGCCGGTCCACATCTACTACGAGATCTACGGGCTCGAGCAGGACGCCGAGGGGTTCGCGTCCTACGAGGTGCAGCTCACCGTCCGGGTGGCCGAGCTGCATCGCGAGGGCGGCCTGGCCCAGATCATCGGCGACATCGCTGACGCCTGGGGCTTCACGATCGCCGGCGACGACCGGGTCGAGCTTCGGTTCGCCCGCGAGGCCGATATGGACGGGCTGGACCGGGCCGTGGAGTTCCTCTCCCTCGACCTGCAGCGGGCGCCGCCGGGCACTTACGAGATCACGGTGAAGATCTGGGACCGGTGGGCGGAGCGCCTGGCGAGCCGGGGGCGGACGTTTTCGGTAGTGCGTTAGTGCGTTAGTACGTTTGTGCGTTAGTAGTCAGTAGGCTGGTCACCGGTCTAACACTAACTCACTAACTCACTAACTCACCAATTCACTAACACTCAGAGATTCAGACGCTTGAACACCGGCTCGGGGATCGCCTTGATGATCATCATGATCAGGCGCCAGTAGCCGGGGACGTAGACCACCGAGCGCCTCTTCTTCACCGCCTTCACGATCGCTGCGCCCACTCGTTCGGGCGCGGCCGCCATCTTCGGAGAAACCTTCCCGTAGGTGAGCCGCGTATCGATGAACCCTGGCTTCACCGTCACCACGGTGACGCCGGCGTGATGCAGTCGATTGCGCAGCCCCTGCAAAAAGGCCGAGAGCCCCGCTTTGGCCGATCCGTAGACGTAGTTGCTCTGTCGGCCCCGATCGCCTGCCACCGAGGACACGCCGATGATGAAGCCGCGACGTCTTTGCTCGAAGTAGTTCGCCAGGTGTCCGAGGACCGACGCCGCACCCACGAAATTGACCCGCAGGATCTCCTCGGCGTGACTCATGTCCTCCCGGGCGCACACCGCGTCGCCGCCCAGGCCGAAGTTCAAAACCGCGCCCGACAGTTCGCCGCCCGCCGCCTCTACGGCCCGCCGCACGAAGCCCGCGTGCGAAGCCGTATCTCGCGCGTCGAGCTCGAGGGACACGACCGCCGCGCCGGTCCGGATTGCCACATCCGCCGTCACGTGCTCCAGCTCCGGGCCGCCCGGCGACGCGAGCATCAGATCGTACCCCTCCCGGGCGAAGGCCGCGGCGGTCGCCCGGCCGATGAGCGACGTGGCGCCCAGGATCAGCACCGAGCCCTTGGCGCCCTCGCTCACGCGACCAGCCCCAGCCGCTGTCCCAGGTCCGACACGAAGCGACTCTCGGGGTCCACGCGCCGCTTCACCGCCAGCCATTCGTCCAGCCGGTCGTACATCGCCCGCAGCGACTCCGCCGACAGCCGCGCGTCCTTCGTCAGATAGACCCGGCCGCCCAGCTCGATCACGATCGCGTCGATGCGCTCCAGCGCGCTCTCCAGCGCTGCCCCGCGCCACGGGATGTCCATCGCCAGCGTATAGCCCGGCATCGGGAACGACAGGGGACTGTCCGCTTCACCCGGCCCGAACCGCTTCAGCACGGTGAGGAACGAGCCCCGGGTCTCCCGGCGCACGAACTCGAGGATCCGCGCCAGCCCGTCGCGGCCGCCCTCGTACGGAAGCACGCACTGGTACTGCGTGAAACCGCGCTTCCCGTACAGCCGGTTCCAGTCCCGGGCCGCGTCGAGCGGGAAGAAGAACGGCTCGTAGTGCTGCACCGCGCCCCGCGCCTGGCGCGGGTGCCTGCGATAATAGAGCGTGTTGAAGGCCTTGACCGACGTCCGGTTGAGCAGGGCGGCGGGAAAGATCTTCGGGACCGACCGCTCCTTTCTCCGTTTGACGTCCAGCCCCCGACCGTCGCCTGACGGCGCCGGGTTCCCCCGCATCAATATCGAGCGGCCCAGCGAGCGGCCCCCCGCCAGCCCGTCCACCCAGGCCACCGAGTAGCGGTAGTTCTCGTCGGACTCGTGAAAGAGCTCCAGCGTCCGGTCCAGGTCCGGCGCCCGATCGATGTCGACCTCCACGTAGGCGCTCGCGACCGGCGTCATCTGCATGCGCAGAGTCGTGACGACCCCGGTCAGCCCCATGCCGCCCAACGTGGCCCAGAAGAGGTCCGGGTTCTCATCCCGGCTGCAGGTGACGATGTCGCCCGACGCGGTCAGCAGCTCGAAGTCCAGCAGGTGCCGGGCCAGCGAGCCGTCTTTGTGGTGGTTCTTGCCGTGGATGTCGCTGGCGATGGCACCACCCATGGTGACGTGCTTGGTCCCGGGGACGACCGGCGGAAAGAATCCCCGCGGCACGAAGTGGCGCACCAGGTCGTCGATCGTGACACCGGCCTCGCATTCCACCACGCCCGCCGACGGGTCGAAGTCCACGTAGCGATCGATCCGCTCCATCAGGATCGTCGTGCCGGCGCTGTTGAACGACGCGTCGCCGTAGCTGCGGCCCAGCCCGCGGGCGAGGGCGGTTCCCTCTCCCGATACCGCCGCGTATAAGTCGCGGAGCCGCTCCGGCCGTCGCAGTTCGGTCTCACCCACCGGTTGCCGGCCCCACCCCCAGACGCGCTGGTTCGCGAGCGACCCCACCCCGCGCGCCCCGGCCGCCCCGGTCTCCGCTCCACCAAACCTCACGACGCCAACCAGACGGTCAGCAGGAACCCGACCAGAACCGCGTAGGTCGCCCGATCCCGCAGCGTCGCCGTGACCGGGTCCTCGTGCATCACGCCGCGGCTCGCCAGCACCCAGAGCCGGGCGATCCAGTAGAGGAAGAGCGGCAGCCCGATCCACAGCGCGTCGGGCTGATCGTAGAGGCGGAGCACATCGTCGCTGGTGATGTAGAGGCAGTAGACCAGCGCGCTGGCCGCCGCCGCCGCCGTGCCCAGCCCGATCAGGACGCCCAGATCCTCGACCTGATAACGTCGGCCCGCCGCCTTCTCCGCGTTCGCGCCTTCCAGCTCCTTCAGCTCCACCACCCGCTTCACCAGCGCCAGCGACAGGAAGAGGAAGATCGAGAACGCCAGGAACCAGCGGGAGAGCGGGACCTGCACCAGCACCGCGCCGGCGACCACCCGGATCGTGTACAGCGTCGCCAGCGTGATCACGTCGACGATCAGCTTTCGCTTGAGCAGCGCCGTGTACGCGCTGGTCAGAGCCAAATACGAAGCCAGGACCGCGGCGAAGATCGGCGCCAGGTACCAGGCCAGCGCCGCCGACGCCACGGCCAGCAGCAGCGCCGCCACGATCGCGTGCGAGATCGCGATCTCCCCGGCCGCCAGCGGTCGGTGCCGCTTCGTCGCGTGGGTCCGATCGCTCGACAGGTCGGCGATGTCGTTCGTCAGGTAGACCGCCGAGGTCATCGCGCAGAACGCCGCGAACCCCGCCAGAAGCCGCACGGCCAGCTCCGGACTCGGCTCCAGGTGCGCCGCCAGCGCCGGCAGGAACATCAGCGTGTTCTTCGCCCAGTGGTGCGGCCGCAGCGCCCGCAGCCAGGCCCGCCAGCCGACCCGCTCGTCCTCCACCACCTCCAGATCCGGTCGGGCACGCTTACCGAAGTGAAGCGCGAGCCTCTTCGGGTTCACCGCTATCGGTCGACGCGCCTCGCGCCACAGCGGCAGGTCGACCCAGCTGTTACCCGCGTAGTCGAAGGCGCCGTAGCTCTCCTGGATCCGCAGAAGCTTGCTCGAGCCCGTCAGGTTCGTGATCGAGTCCGTGCCCCACGCCTCGTCCGCCCCCACCCGCTCCCGCACCCGGTCCACCATCGCCTGCGGCGACCCGGACGCCAGGATCACCCTCCGACCCTCGCGCTCCGCCGCCTCGATCAGCTCCACCGCCGCCTTGCTCAGCGGGACCAGCTCGATCTCGAGCCGGGTTTCCCGGGCGAGAAACGCCTTGAGCGCCGGTCGGCCACGCAGCAGTTGGAACGGCACGAGCAACGCCTTCAGCGGATGCCGAACCGCCAGCGACGCGAGGCTCTCCCACAGCAGGTCCGATCTGAGAAGGGTGCCATCGATATCGACGATCAGCGGAACCTGATTGTCGGCCATTCGCTCCTCGGTGGCTGTTCGCTGGATGGCGGGAAGGGGGAGGCATGGGAAGTATCGGCTGACGTCCGGTAAAGCGCAAGGCAGTCACGGCTGAAGAGCACGCAAGCGAGCCGACCCGCAGCTTGTGGGAGGCGTCACACCTTGTTAGCTTCACAAAGCTTTCGGCGGCGCGCTCGCGGACGCCCGCGTCCCCGTGACATTCCAGCCGTCAGAACCTCCCCCACCTTCATTTCACCGTCGATCCGTCACTCCGGCGCTAGCGCCGCTCAGAGAAACCCGAGGGTGAACCTTACGTTGCAGAGCATGGCGATAACAGGGTTGATGGCCGACTTGCGGGGTGAGCGCGGCGCGGCCTTCAGGCTGGCGGCATACAGCTTTCTCATCCTCTTCTTCGAGCTCGCGTTCATCCGCTACGTGCCCGCCAACGTGCGGGTATTCTCGTTTTATCTGAACCTGGTGCTGATCGCGACGTTCGTGGGCATGGGCGCGGGACTCCTGGCGGTACGGCATGTAGACAGGCTTCGCTGGGGTCTCCTTCCCATGGCGCTCATCCTCGTGGCGGCGACCCGTGGCTTCTCCAACGTCCTGGTTCGGATCCCACGGTCCGAAAGCGAGTTCTTATGGGGGGTGTATTGGCAGGCTTCGCCGAACGTGAAGCAAATCGGCACGCTGCCCCCGGTCGTGCTTCTCTTCGTTTGCTGCGCTCTCTTCTTCGTCCCGCTCGGCGCGCTGCTGGGGCACGAATTCCGGCGCTTCCGGCCGCTGGTCGCCTACTCGCTCGATATCCTGGGCAGTCTCGCGGGCATCGTGTCCTTCGGCCTGCTGAGCTACGTCGGCAGCCCGCCCTGGCTCTGGTTCGTGCTGGCGTTCTCGCTACTGGCCATCGCCTCCCATCAGAGTCGCCGTTATCTGGTCGCCGTCGCCTTGACGGTCCCGCTGCTCATCGTCGTGGTGCTCGATACCGCCGGGACCAACGAGCGCTGGTCACCCTACTACAAGGTCAACTGGTCTGAGGTATACGCCCAGGAGTTCTACGTGATCGACGTCAATGGCTCGATGCATCTCACGGCCATGGAGATGTCATCCGACGCCGACCCGGTGAACGATTACATCGCCAGGGCGCGGCACCACTATCGACTCCCGTACGAGGGAATCCCGCGACTGGATACCGTGCTCGTGCTGGGCAGCGGCGCCGGGAACGACGTCGCCCTCTTGCTCGACATGGACGTCGAGCATGTCGATGCCGTCGAGATCGACCCGGTGATCGCCAGCCTGGGTAACGACCTCCACCCTCGACATCCCTACGATGATCCACGGGTTCGCCTCCACGTCGACGACGCGCGGGCCTTCCTGCGGCAGACGTCGCAGCGCTACGACCTGGTGGTCTTCGGCACTCTCGACAGCCAGACGCTCCTCTCCGGAATGAGCTCGGTACGACTCGACAACTACGTCTACACCCTCGAGGCGTTGCTCGATACGCGTGCCGTCCTGAAACCGCACGGCCGCGTGCTCATGTATCACATGTCTCAGGCGTCCTGGATCGTCGCGAAGCTCTACCAGGGTCTGTTGGCCGCGTTCGATCAGCCGCCACAGGTCTATTTCTTCGAGCCCCATACGCTGTTCAACTTCGTCTTCCTGACCGGCAAAGGCGAACCGGGCGCGTGGCGGGCCGGCTCGACGAACGGCGATTCCCCGGGCTTCACCTTCGTTTCGGAAGGGCCGGGGGGCCGGAGCTGCAACCGGCGGACCTGGCCGCCGAGTTCGTCGAGGACGTCGGCACCCCCACCGATGACTGGCCTTATCTCTACCTCCGGCGCCCGACCTTTCCCGCCCACTACCTGAAGGGGCTGGCGTTCGTACTGGTCTTCTCCTTGCTGCTGGTGGGGCTGGCCGGCGGCCGGGCGCTGCGCGGCGACATCGACCTGCAGATGTTCCTCCTGGGTCTCGGGTTCCTGCTGCTGGAGACGAAGAGCGTGACCGAGATGTCGCTGTTGTTCGGCTCCACCTGGGAGGTCAACCTTCTCGTCTTCTCTTCCGTTCTGGTGGTGATTCTCATCGCCAACTGGCTGGTCCTGCGGCGCCGCGACATCCCGCTGCGGCCGGTGTTCCTCGCCCTTATGGCCAGCCTGGCCCTCGGCTACCTGCTCCCCATCCGGGCGCTGGCCGGCGGCGCGCTCTGGGTGGAGTGGCTGCTGGGCGGAGCCGTCGTCGCTGCCCCCGTGCTGTTCGCGGCGATCGCCTTCGCCCGACTGTTCGCCGCACGGGCGAATTCGGTCAGGGCCCTCGGATACAATCTCTTCGGCGCCGCCTTCGGAGGCGTCCTGGAATACTCGGTCATGCTGCTGGGCGTGAAGAACCTGTACCTGATCGCCGCCGTCGCCTACGCCGGCGTCTGGCTGCTCAGCGAGCGTGGCGAAGAGGGCGCGCCTGCCGCCGGCAAGGCTCTCCGGTTGGGCAGCGGCGCGCGGGGAGTAGTGGGTAGTGGGTAGTGGGTGGTGGGTGGTGGGTGGGATTGCTACTTCTGGTAGCGGCCGACGCGGAACTTCTCTGCCCCTTTCATCATTGTTACAAGCATTCGACCTATCCGGTCGAGCTCTTCCATGAGAGGCTCGGCTTCCGCCGGGGTCAGGTATCCGCATTCGAGTCCGATTCGTAGCCAGTGTCGGGTCTCGCGCTGTTCCGCATCCGCATCGGTAAGCTTGGCTCTAAAATGCCGTGGATACGGACGCTTTGCCCATGCCTCCGCGATCTGCGCACCGATCGATCTCGCCGCCCGCAACAACTGATCGCGCAGCGCCCTGTTCTCTTCGGGAGGAAACCGTTGCGAGAGTACAAAGATATTCCGCGCTACGCAGGAAGCCCTCCTGTAGACGTCCAAATTCGTGAAGTCCTCGACGAAGCGGGAACCGCCCACCCTCTTGCTCTCCTTGCCGCCTCTCACTACTCACCACACATCACCCCTTACTGTTTTCCCCGGGCGGCCCGGCGCGCTGGTAACGGCCCTGTTGTCGATTGAATTTGCCGCCGGCCACCGGGACCGCCCGTTGGTGCGTCCACGGCGGCACATCACCGCACAACCAGCACCGCTTGCCCGCCGCGAACCGCAGGACCACAATACGCGCGGCCGTCAACAGATCTTCAACGGGAAGAGAGCGCTTGTTTCGCGACCCCCTGACCATCGCCGCGCTGATCGCCGCGATCACCGCCCTCGCCTTCTGGCTCGATCGGCGGTTCACGTTCTTCGCCCGGCTGGGCGCGTCGATGCTGGTGATCATCTTCGGCGCCGTGCTGTCGAACACCGGCATCGTACCCCACGACTCGCCGGTCTACGGCGGCATCGAGGGGCCGGTCACGTCGCTGGCGATCATCTATTTGCTGCTGGGCGTTCGGCTGGGCGACCTGGGGAAGGCGGGCCCCCTGATGCTGGCGCTGTTCGTCGTGGCCGCCATCGGCACGGCGCTGGGCGCCATCGTCGGTGCCCTGGTCTTCGGCGACGCCATCGGCACGCTCACCTGGAAGCTGGCCGGGACGTTCACCGGGACCTACACGGGCGGCAGCCTCAACTTCGCCGCGGTGGGTCGCGGGCTCGAGCTGCCCGCGTCGACCTTCGGCGCCGCCGCCGCCGCCGACAACGTGACCACGGCCATCTGGATGGGCGTGACGCTGCTGGCGCCGGTCTCGCTGCTGCGGCCCGGCGCCGCGGGCCTCGCGACCGCCGGAGACGACGTCGAAGGGCGCGATACGGCGCCTCACCCATTCTGGGGCGCCGTGCCCGTCTCGCTGGCCGACCTGGTCGGCCTGGCCGCCATCGGGTTCGCCGTCCTGGTGGCGGCGGCCTGGTTGGGCCGGACGGTCGGCCTGGTACCGGAGATCCTCTGGCTCACGACCATCGCCCTGGCCCTCGCCCAGCTCCCGGCGGTTCGCCGCATTCAGGGCGCCACGCAGCTCGGCAACCTGGGGCTCCACCTCTTCTTCGCCGTCATCGGCATCCGGTCACTGCTGCGGGCGATGGTCGCCGCCGGACCCGCCGTCTTCCTCTACACCCTCGTCGTCGTCGCCATTCATGGTATCTTTCTGTTTCTGGTCGGCCGAGCACTGCGCGCTTCGATGCCCGCGATGGCCGTGGCCTCGCAGGCCGCCATCGGCGGCCCGTCCACCGCGATGGCGGTCGCCGCGGCCCGCGGCTGGCCCGGGCTCACGCTGCCGGGCGTGGCGGTGGGGCTGCTGGGCTACGCGCTGGGCAACTACGCGGGGTTCGGAATCGCCTATCTGGTCAGAGCGTTATTGGGAGGTTGAGGAGTGACAGACGAGACGCAGCAGCCGCCAGTACCGAAGGCACGAGTCGCCACGCGACCCGGCGCCAGCGAGCTCTCGGAGCATCGCCGGCGCATCTACCAGCGGCACCTCCTCGTCTTCCTCGCCGTGGCGGTCGCCGTCATCGCCGTCGATCAGATCACCTCACCGGGCATCCAGTGGGCGCATTTCCCTCTCGTGCCGCTCTTTCTCGTCTTTTTGCTCCACACCATCGGGCTCCTGTCCCGCGGATATTCGGTCTTCGAGCTGCTCATCCCACCCCGCAGCCGGCCGGTCAAAGCGGTCTACACCGTGCCGCTGGACTACGAGCTTGTCCGCGCCCGGCAGCTCCACGACGGCGTCAACAACGTCGCCAACGCGGTGCGCTCGGATGACCCGCAGCTGGCCGACGGTGCGGTCGCCGCCGCCGGCGCGCTCCTCGAGGCGCTGGAGCGACTGGCGGCTTCTCAGCGCGGCCGGAAGTACCGGACCGACGGGGACGACGCGAGTCTGGCGCCGGAGGTTCAGGACGCCCTCGAGGAGCTCGACCGTCTGCACCGCGAACTGCTGAAGTTCGAGCTGCTGGAAGGCGGCGCCCATGTCCCGCTCGACTCGGTCAAGGAACGAGCCGACGCGGTTCGCCAGCTGGCCGACTGACGGGCGGAACACGACCGCACCGGACATCGCCTATAGAACGTCCAGCGCCGTCACGCACGAAACGCTGAGAGCTTTCGTCGGGGACTCCAAATGCCGTCTTAGTCTCGAAGCCTCTCGACGAGCCGTTCGGCTTTGGTGAAGCTACGGAAGTCTCCGGGGTAACAGACTACTCTCAGTCCGGCCGACTCATGGGCGGTATCGAACCACATGAGCACAATTGCGCAACGCTGATCGTTCGCGAGCCTCGTGTAGTGGGTCAGCGGAAAATCAAAATAGTCAAGGTCGAAACTCAAAACTGTGACACGAAGCTCATCGGTGAGTCGCATCTCTAAAGACAACTGCCTCTTTTCTTCATCGACCTCAAGAACGGACAACTCAAACCGTCGTTCAACTCCATCCTGGAGAACCAGGCTATCTTCCCAGCGCTCGCCTGCGCGCAGGCCTATATCAAACCCGGTTACCTGACTTACCGGCCCGAGTATATCCAATTCCCGATCTCGAATTTTTCGGGCCAGTTCGTACAGTCGCTCTTCGTGGCCAGCACTCGCCTCGAGGCCCTCAATGTCTTGTTGGACCTCGGAGAGGAGCGGCGAGAGGTCAAGTGTTTCGTGAAAGTTCGATGCGAACAGCTCCAAGGCAAGCAATCTCTCTTGTAAAGATTCGGTTTCCGTGAATCGGTCAGCCATCCATGCGAACATTTCCTGCCGGAACGTAGTTTTCTCCCGGTCCTCCGCCGCAGTTAACTCCAGATATGTTCGAACGAATGCATCGTTTGACCGTTTAGTCTCTAGCGCCTTCGATCCGTAATAGCCCAGTGCGGCGATCACGATGGCCGTTACCAAACCGCCTACAGGCGTCAGCATGATCTGAGCCTTGTCCCAGCGATCCTTGCTCGATCCCTCCATTCACCTTCTCCTTATTCGTCGCGAACCCGTACTATTGACCCGATACACGATTGGTTGATGGCTGGGCTCAGACCACAGCCACAAGCGCCTCTCAGGGCATGACAATTTCGGTCTCGCAAAGTGAGTTGAACGCGGATAGGGCCTAGTTGGCAACGCTGTATGTTCAGCCCTGGGCAGCGACAACGGGCGGTTGATGAGCCGCCAGAATACCGTCCACTCACCCGCGTCCAAGTAGAGGAACGCAGAGAGCTTAGAGGTATTCTCAAGAGATCCGCTTACACTGACATCATCAACGGACCCATAGGCGTGACCCGCTGGTTGGACGCGGTCAATCCACTGATCGGCCAGAGGCAAATACCGATTGTGGGGACGCAGGCCCGGTCGCTCGTCGAAGTGCTGAAGGCAAGGGCTCGGCGGCTAGTGTTTTGCATCGCTTTCCGGTGATGTCCCCGCGAAACTGAGGGCGGCGCAATTCCCGGTCACTCCTAAAGCACGATCAGAGCGCATATGCTGTTGCCCTGACCGCGGAGAGCTAGAACAATTTCAGGTAGTAGGACAGGGCGGTGATCTCGCGCCGCACCCGCCAGCCCGTCAGGGTGCTGTGCGACAGCTTGTAGTAGCGGACCCGCTCGCCGTCCGGCGGATCGCCTCCGGCCACCTCGACCTCCACCCTGACCCGCACGTCGTCGCCCCGGCCCCGAGCCTTGATCGAGGTGAAGCGGATGTCCTGGAGCTCCAGCAGCTCCGCCGCCTTGGCTTCCATCTCCTCGTTCGTGAGCCGGTCCGCATCGACATCGTGCAGCAGGTACGAGCCGTACTCGCCCTGGAGGGTGAGCTTGAGCTGCTCCATCGCTTCCGTCTCGAGCGTCGAACGCTCCATCAGCAGCTTGCCGCCCAGCACGGCGCCGATGACGACGAGCGCCGCGACCGCCGACCACCCCTTGAGCTTGATCTCCATTGGCGATCACACCTGTGTTCGAGTTGGGAGGGGGGATAA
>JAACAK010000130.1:143111-149553 GCA_011774835.1 Candidatus Kutchimonas denitrificans
TCGATCTCGATCCGCACCTCGCCCAGACCCGCCAGGCGGTCCCCCACGTCGACCCTGGCGCCGCCCAGCAGGTTCAGCCCGAACCGATCCAGGACCTGCCGGCCGTTCGCCTCGAAGTTGGCGTAGTTGAGGCCGGCCCCCACCCACGTCGCCAGCCGCGGGTTCACCTGGTTGATGAAACCCGCGTTCAGGTTGGCCTCCCAATAGCTGGGATCGATGCCAACATCCTCGTCGGGAAAGAAATAGTCGAAGGACCCGATCAGCACGACCGGCAACTCGACCTGACGCATGTCGTAGCTGGCGCGGCCGCCGATCCCGAGGTCGAAATCGTCGCCGAAGCTGCCCTGCGCACCGACCGCCAACTGGGCGCTGGCCGCGCCCGGCGCCAGCAGGAGAGACACGAAAACCATCACCGCCAGCGGCTTGTTCATCGCACGACTCCTCGCAACGCAACCTTGATGCCGATCTGTTGACGCGTCCCTCACAGCATGGTCCCCGACCGCGACACGAGTCAAGTGAGGTGGGGGGCCTTATCGTGTTGGACACGGCTGAACTGCACGACGCGCTGTCGAAGTGGCGAAGCGAGCCGGAACGGCTGCTCTCCGCCCTCGGGTTCGAACCGATGCGGCTGCCGGTCGCCCGACCGGGGCTCGCCGATTTCGGGCTCGACCCGGACGACCCGGTGGCGCTGGAGGTGATGGCGAGGCGCGGCAGCTTTGTCGTACTCCGCGCCGTCCTCGCCGACGGGCTCGACCCGGAGGCCATCGTACGCGTCGCTCGAGCGCTCTACCGTCACAACCCCGCGCGACGCGCCCTGTTGGCGCTCGAGGCGCCGGATGACTCGCGGCTCGTGCTCGCCAGCTGGGGCTTGGGCCCGGGCCCCTTCCGCCTGAGCAAGTTGTGGATCGACCTCGAGGCGCCGCGCCCCTCCGAGCTCGACATCCTCGCGGAGCTGGCCACCGACGGCGGCACCGCCACCGAGCTGGCGCTGGCCCACAGCCGAGCCCTCGACCGAGAGGGAATCACGCAGCGGTTCTTCGTCGAGTTCCGCCGCTGCCGCGCCGATCTGGCCGAGGGGCTCGTGGGCCTATCGGAGGACTCCGAGCAGGACCGTCTCGACCTGGCGCTGGTCCTGCTCACCCGGCTTCTTTTTCTGTACTTCATCCAGCGTAAGGGTTGGCTGGCTGGAAACCGGGCCTACCTGCGCGACCTGTACCACAGAGCGCTGGACGCGGGCATTCCGTTTTATCGCCGCCGGTTGAAGTCGCTCTTCTTCGGCGCACTCAACCGACCGGCGGCTAGACGGAGTAAGACGGCGCGCGGATTGGGCGAGCTGCCGTATCTCAACGGCGGCCTGTTCGAGCGCGACCCGCTGGAGCGCAAGCATCCTCGTCTGGACGTTCCGAACGAGTGTTTCGCTCCCGTCTTCGACGACCTGCTCGACCGCTATCAGTTTACGCTGCGTCAGGACCAGGCGAGGGACCAAGACGTGGCGGTGGATCCGGAGATGT
Source organism: Candidatus Kutchimonas denitrificans (assembly GCA_011774835.1). Taxonomy (GTDB): domain Bacteria; phylum Gemmatimonadota; class Gemmatimonadetes; order Palauibacterales; family KS3-K002; genus Kutchimonas; species Kutchimonas denitrificans. The sequence goes on from JAACAK010000130.1 coordinate 144,623, forward strand.
TGGGCAAGGTATTCGAGGGTCTGATGGCGGGGTCGACCCGCTCCGCTACCGGCGCCTTTTTCACGCCACGCTCGCTGGTTGACGCGCTGGTGATCGGCGCGTTGGCAGCCTACCTGAGCCGCCGGGCCGGCTGTGATCCAGTGAAGGTCGAATGCATCCTCGAGAGCGAGCTGGACACCGATCTGGACGATGACCTCAGGGCCCGGCTCCTCGAATCGCTCCGAGCGGTTCGGGTCCTCGACCCGGCGGTGGGATCGGGCGCCTTCTTGCTCTCGGCGCTGCACACCATCGAGACGCTGCACGACGAGCTCGAGGGCGCCCCGGCGGATCCGTTCGCGCGTTTGGAGCGGCGGCAGGAGCTCATCCGCAGCTGTCTCTACGGCGTCGACATAAACGCCGCCGCGGTTCGCCTCTGCGAGCTGCGTCTGTGGCTGGCACTCATCGTCGATCTCGAGGTCGATCGGATCGCTGACGTGCCGCCGCTGCCGAACCTCGACATCAACATCCGGCAGGGCGACGCGCTCATCGATCCCATCGACTTCCTGATCCAGCTGGCCGACCTCGACGGAGGCGCGCTGGCCGGCCGCACGAAGCGCGGCTTCGACAGGTTGAAGAAGCGGCGTGCCGGTTATTTCCACGCCAGCGGTCCGTCGAAGAGGAGAAGCGCTCGCGCCCTCCGACGCGCCGAGCGCGACCTGGCGCTGGAGTTCCTCGGCGAGCTGAGCGGCCAGATCGATGCGCGGCGCGACGAGCTGCGAGCCGCCGCCGGCAGTCGGAACTTGTTCGGGCGTCGCTCGGGGCTCACCCGCGAACAGAAAAAAGCCGCCGCCGCTTTGAAGCGCCGGAAGCGTCAGCTTTATCGGCTGATCGGCAGAGTCGGCCAACTGGAGGAACTGCCCTTCTTCTCGTTCTCGATCCACTTCCCGAGCCCCGATGGACCGGGTGCGCCCTTCCCGGTGATCGTCGGCAACCCACCCTGGGTCCGCACACATCACTGGTCCGGGCTGTCACGGGAGCGACTCAAGGAACGCTTTCGCTTCCTGAAAGATGCCGGCTGGCGTAGCGGTGCCCGTATGGCCGGGACCGGCCGGGGGTTCGGGGCGCAGCTCGACCTGAGCGCCCTCTTCCTCGAGCGCTCCCTCGAGCTGCTCGGCGAGGACGGCGCACTGGGCTTTCTCCTGCCGGCGAAGCTCGTTCGTTCGCTGTCCGCCGGCGCCCTGCGACGCCGCCTGCTCGGCCACACCCGCATCCTCCAGCTGGAAGACTGCGCATTGGCTACCGCCCGTCCCTTCGAAGCGACCACCTACCCGCTCGGCCTCGTGCTGGGCCGCGGTACGCCAGAGCCCAACCACGATGTCTATATCTACTTCCACGATCGTCTCGGCCAGCGAACCGACTTCTGGCTGCCGCAAAGCGAGTTGCCACTGATCGGCGAAGACCCCGAATCGCCCTGGGTGCTGGCACCCGGCGACGTGCGCGCGACGTTCGATGCGATGCGCCAGGCGGGTCCGGCCCTGGGCGCCCGGCCGGAGCGGCGGCCGCACCGCGGGATCTTCACCGGTGGCAACAGCGTGTTCGTCGGGCGGATCATCGGTCACTCCACCGAGGCGAACCTGGCTCGCATCCGCCTCGGTGACTCGACGGTCGAACTCGAAACCGAGCGCCTGCGGCCGGTACTGCGCGGAGAGGATCTGCGGGCCTGGCGATTCGACATCGAGCGAGCTCTGGTTTGGACGCACGGCCCGCAGGGCCACCCGCTGCCGGTTCTGCCGCCGGCCACGGCCAGTTATCTGACGGGCTACGAGCGCCTGCTCGCCTCGCGAGGTGACCTTCGATCGGGTCAACCCTGGTGGACTCTGTTCCGAGTGCGACCCCACGCGAAGCATCGGGTCGTTTGGCGTGATATCGCGCCGGCGCCAGGCGCCGCCGTCCTGCCCGCGCGGACCCGGTTCCTCGATGGGCATGCTCCGATCATCTGTCTCAACACCGTCTATCAAATATCGGCCGCGTCGGGCGAGGACGCTCACTTCCTGGCCGGTGTCCTTAATTCGACCGTCGCCCGTGCCTACCTCAAAGCGATCGCGGAACGGGCATCCGGAGGCTACTTCCGTTTCCTCGGCTGGACGGTCGCACTCCTACCTTTGCCCACAAGGCCTGACGCGGCCGTTCGTTCGGCCATCATCGAGTTGAGCCGCGCCGCTCACGTGGAACGCCGAATGGCGCCCCAATACACCGATCGCCTCGATCGCCTCGTGTGCCGCCTCTACGGTCTCGGCCCGGCTGACCTAATCTCCCTCACCGAGTTCGACATCTGGACCTCGAACCGGGACGGCCGGTGATGAGTGGACACGCCTGGCCCGAGCCCATCGCAACCGAGTCCGGCGACGCCGGCCGCGCGATCCTCAAGCAGCTATGGCAAGAAGCCGACCGCGTCGATGCGATCGTCACCGACCCCGACTTCCTCGAATCGCTCATCCGGGAGACCGGCAGCACGACATCCGCCCCGGCGGGGCCACGCCGGGTCAACATCGTCGCGGCCACAGAACTCGACGGGCTCAAGCGCCCCGGCTGGCGCTGCCGAGTGATCGATCGCGTTCCACCCCCGGACATAGTCATCTTCTATTCCGCCGGCTGTTCGTTCCCGCACGGCGCGCTGGTCTTCGTCGGCGGCCTCGCCAGGTCCGGTTGGACCACCTATTACCGGCGTCCAGTGGTCCTTCACGCCTTACGGCGGCGGTTCGACGAGATGTCGGCTGCGGCGATCCCTCACTTCCCCGTCGCCTTCGCCGCGGGCGTTCGCGAGCAACTGTCGACCGGCATCATCGCACACCCCCCGCTCGACGAACCTGAGCAGTTCGGGCCGGAAGATCTCTATCGGTGCATCCTGAGCGCCCACTTTGCCGCCGGCCCGGACGGGTACGATGCCGACGCCGAGGCGAGTGGGCTGTCCCTCGCCGTACATCAGGCCCGGGCCTTCGAGCGGGCCTCCGACATCCTCGAGCGGTACGGCGGTGTCATCATCGCCGACGCCGTCGGACTCGGAAAGACCTACATCGGCCTGCGGCTAATCGAGCGCGTCATCGTCGCCGGCGGTCACGCTGTGGTCATCGTGCCGGCGGCGCTGCGCGACGCGTGGGAGCGTGAGCTGGGGTATCTGGGCGCCGCCACAGCGAAGCGCCATCGCGCGTCGTCGAACGATTCGGTCGTCGCGGATTCGGACAATCTCGACCTGTGGATCGCCGAGGGAGGGCGCGTGACGCTGCTGTCCGTCGAATCGCTGGGTCGGAGGAACTTCGACACGGCCACGCATCGCGGCGCCGATCTCGTGCTGGTCGACGAAGCGCACAACTTCCGGAACCCGGCAACCCGCCGCTACCGGGAGCTCAGTGACCTGGTTCGACATTCCAAAGTCGCCCTGCTCACCGCAACACCGATCAACAACACGCTCTTCGACCTGCAGCACCTGATCGATCTGTTCGCCGCGCCCGGTGCCTTCCGCCACCTGGGCATCGGCGATTACCGTGAGGTTTTCCGCCGGGCCGCAGACGGTATCGGCGACATCCGACCGATCGTCGCCGCCTGCGTGCTTCGGCGCACGCGCCGCTTCCTGCGCCAGCGCTACGGCGACGTTACGATCGAGGACCCGAACCGGCATGGCCGGCTGTCGCTCCGTTTCCCCAAGCGTCTGCCTCCGGTCGCCGTCGAGTACGACCTCGCCGGGACCTACGGCGACCTGCTGGAAGGGCTCGAGGAGTGGCTCGAGGCGCTGGCCTTCCCCGCCGTCGACCCGGAACCCGATGACGATCCCGACTCACCCGCTGCCCCGGCCGCCCCTCCCGGCGCGCTGATCAAGATCATCCTGCTCAAGCGTCTGGAGTCGAGTCTCGAGGCCTTTCGCGCCACCGTCGTCCAGCAGGCCGCCTGGTGCAGCACGGCGCTCCGTGCCCTCGACGCCGGCCGGGTGCTCACTCGCCCGGACTACCGGGCCAGTTTCCGTGGCCCGGCCGACGACCCAGGCAGCCAGCTCGCCTTCTTCGAGCTGATGCTGCCCGCTCCGGCCGTTGGACCTGAGGGGCTGGCGGAGTTTCGCGCTGGGCTCGAGAGCGACCTGGCGCTTCTCTCCCGCATCCACGCGACGCTCGTCGCTTTGGGGCCCGAGGGCGACCGCAAGCTCGGCCGGCTTCTCCAACTCATCGACGGCCCCCTCGCCGGCCGCAAGGTTCTGATCTTCACCGAGTTCAAGGACACGGCTCGCTACTTACATCGCCAGCTGAGCGGTCGGCCGTTCCTCGCGCAGATCGACAGCGAACGCGCCCGCCTGGGCGTCGAGCGAGCCGGCCGCGCCGAGGTGATCGAGCGCTTCGCTCCCCGCAGCAACAAGGTCCCCGAGCCGCCGACCCGGGAGCGGGTCGACATCCTCATCGCCACCGACGTGCTCAGCGAGGGGCTCAACCTTCAGGACGCGTCGGTCGTGGTCAGCTACGACCTGCCGTGGAACCCGGTGCGTTTGATGCAGCGGATCGGCCGCATCGACCGGCTGGGCGCCGTGCACGACGTCGTCGAGCTTCATCATTTCGTCCCGGCGGGTCATCTCGATCGACTGCTCGGCCTGATGTCGCGACTACAAGGAAAGGTTCAGGCGATCGACGCCGCGATCGGCCTCGACGCGCCGGTCCTGGCGGCCCGTGGCGAGCCGGAGCTCACCGCCCGGCGGATGCGTCTGCTGACCGCCGAGCCTGACGGGCTGACACGTCTGGAAGATGAGATCGAGGGGCCGCTCGATCCCGAGGAGCAGGTCTATATCGACGGGAAGCAGCTGCTCGAAGGTGAAGATGCCCCGGCCCACGATCAGCCGGTCGTCACCGCCGTCCTCTACCCGGCGACTGAGGCTCCCATCGCGGTCGCCTACTGGCGTCTGGATTGGGGACCCC
>JAACAK010000028.1:0-50799 GCA_011774835.1 Candidatus Kutchimonas denitrificans
GCGGCGGTTCCGGAGGCCGCCGAGCTCGATCCGACCTTGCCCGGCCGCGAGCGCTGGCGGGGCGCGCGCCACCCCTGTACGCTGGTCACCGAGGAGATCTGCGGCATCTTCAGGGAGCTCGGCTTCTCCCGTGCCCGCGGGCCCGAGGCCGAGACGACCTGGTACAACTTCACCGCGCTGAACACCCCGCTCGACCACCCGGCCGCCGACGAGCAGGACACTTTTTATCTGAGCGATGAGACGGTGCTGAGAACCCACACCTCGCCGGTGCAGGCGCGCGTGATGGAGAAGCACCAGCCGCCGGTTCGCATCGTCGTGCCCGGCGTGGTGTATCGGCGCGACCCTTACGACGCGTCACACGCGCCGGCGTTCGAGCAGATCGAGGGGCTGGCCGTCGACGAAGGGATCGACTTCGTCGACTTCAAGGCGGCGATCAGCTATTTCGTGCACCGGTTCTTCGGTGAGGAGACGCGGACCCGGTTCCGACCCTCGTTCTTCCCGTTCACAGAGCCGTCCGCCGAGGTCGATGTCTCCTGCGCCCTCTGTGCGGGCGAAGGCTGCTCCGCCTGTAAAGGGACCGGCTGGATCGAGATCATGGGGGCCGGAATGGTGGACCCGGCGGTGTTCGACAACGTCGGCTACGATTCGGAGCGCTATACCGGCTTCGCCTTCGGCATGGGGGTGGGCCGGATCGCCATGCTGCGCTACGCCATCCCGGACATCCGGCTGCTCTATGACAGCGACGTTCGCTTCCTGTCCCAGTTCGGACGTGCCTGACCGGGGTGGCGCGATCATAACTATTCTGACCGTCGAGCCATGAACGTCTCGTATCGCTGGCTGAAAGAGCTGGCGCCCACCATCGACGAATCGCCGGAGGCGCTCGCGGAGCGACTCACCTACACGGCGGTGCCGGTGGACGGCGTGAGCTGGCTGGGCGGCGGTCTGGAGCAGCTGGTCGTGGCCCGGGTCGAGAGCGTCGAGCCACATCCCAACGCCGACCGACTGGTCATCTGCAAAGTCGATACTGGCCGGGACGGCCCNNTCGGGGCGGGTCAGACCTTGCCCGGCGGAACGACGATCAAGAAGACGAAGCTACGCGGCGCGGTGAGCGAGGGGATGCTCTGCTCCGAGCGGGAGTTAGGCGTGGGTCGGGACGCGGCGGGCATCATGCTGCTCCATGGTACGTTCGAGCCCGGCCAGGCGCTGCTGGAAGCGCTGGAGCTCGACGACTACCGATTCGACGTGGACATCACCGCGAACCGCCCGGATCTGCTCGGACACTGGGGGGTGGCGCGGGAGCTGGCGCCGGGTGGCGAAGCGGACCTCCGGCTGCCGGAGTTCCCGGGCCACGTCGTCGCCGAGTACGAGACCGAGACGGTGAGTGACGAGGGGGTGACCGGCGGCATCACCGTTCGGATCGAGGACCCGACGGGGTGCCCACGGTACATGGGGGCGGTGATCCGCGATGTGACGATCGGGGCGTCGCCCGAGTGGCTGGCGAACCGGCTTCGAGCCATCGGCCAGCAGCCGATCAACAACGTGGTCGACGCGACGAACCTGGTGCTCCACGAACTGAATCAGCCGCTGCACGCGTTCGACCTGCAGCGCCTGGGTGGCGCCGCCGTGGTGATTCGGCGGGCCCGGTCTGGCGAGACGTTGCGCACGCTGGACGGGAAGGAGCGGAAGCTCGATCCCGAGATGCTGGTGATCGCCGACGCCGAGGATGCGACCGCGATGGCCGGCCTGATGGGAGGTGAGGCCAGCGAGGTGACCGAAGAGACGCGCGACGTGTTCATCGAGTGCGCGTATTTCGATCCGAAGCGTGTCCGCCGGGCCGCCAAGGGGCTGGGGCTCGACACCGACGCCTCCTACCGGTTCCAGCGCGGCATCGACCCTGAAGGCCTGCCCCGGGCGCTGCGGCGCGTGGTCGAGCTGATCCTCACGACCGCTGGCGGAAAGGTCGAGGCGCGTGCGGTGGACGTCTATCCGGGACCGGTCGAGCCGACGAAGGTGGCGCTGCGCCCCGCCCGCATCACCCATCTGCTCGGTCTCGAACTCGATCGCAAGACGATCCGCGACTGTCTCGAGCCCGTGGGGTTTGTCGTGGCGGGAGAGGGTGACGACCTGGCCGTGACGGTGCCCAGCTGGCGGCCCGATGTCGAGCGGGAGGTCGATCTGATCGAGGAAGTCGCGCGGCGTTTCGGCTATGGCAACTTCTCCGACGAGATGCGTCCCTTCCGGCCGACGACCGTGCCGGAGGACGACTACACCGATGTATTTCGGCTACTGCGCGAAGCGCTGGTCGGGCTCGGGTTCCTCGAAGCCAGGACACCGCCTTTCGTCCCCGCGGCCGAAGGCGACGTCGCGTTGCTGAATCCGCTGTCGGAGCGAGAGGACCATCTACGCCGGGACCTGATGACGGGGCTCGCGTACCGGGTCGAGTTCAACTTCGCCCGCGGCCTGCGGGATGTGCGGCTGTTCGAAATCGGCACCGCCTTCCACGACGCCGGGGGACCGCTGCCGCAGGAAGAGATTCGCCTCGCCGCCGTGTGGACGGGCGGCCGCGCCCCGGAGCATTGGTCGGCGGAGGCGCCCGATTACGACATCTGGGACCTGAAGTGGATTGCCGCCCGGATCGCCGAGCTCGCCGTGCCCGGCGCCGAGATACGGCCCGCCGAGGGCGACGCCGGACCCGCCGCCCAGCTCGAGACACCGCTCGCGGCGGTGACATCCGACGGGGACCTGGTCGGATGGGCCGGGCGCATCCCGGACACCGAGCTCGAGTTGCCGCCCTGGGCCGGAGCGGTGTGGGGCCTGGAGGTGGCGATCCAACCGGGGCGGCCCGCGATCGCCGCGCACCAGCCGCTCCCCGTCTACCCCGCCGTCGAGCGGGACCTGGCCCTGGTGGTACCGAAAGAGATGCTGTCCGCCGAGGTGGCGGCGGTGATCCAGGAGGCGGCACCCGATACGCTGGAGCGTCTGTGGGTTTTCGATGTCTACGAGGGTGAGAACCTGCCCGAGGGGACGCGCAGCATCGCCTGGCGCTTGAGATTCCGTGATCCCGAGCGTACCCTAACGGACGAAGAGGTGGATTCGGCGATCGGACGGATCACGTCCGCACTGCAGGAGGAGGTGGATGTCGGAATCCGAGGGACATAAGCCGACCATCGAGTTCCCGAAGTTTCAGGAGCTCGAGGCCGCGGTAGGCCGGGCGCTGCGCCAGCTCGAGGTCTGGCGCGAGCGGGCCACGGCTTCGGAGGCGGAGCGTCGCCGTCTCCAGGAGGTGATCGATGGGATGGGCGAGGTCGGCGATCTGGCGCCGGCGGATGCGGCGGCCGAGCTCGAGCGGCTCCGCAAGGAGAACGAGGAACTGCGGCAACGGCTCGCCGAGGGCCGTCGTCAGGCCGAGAAGCTCGCCCGCGAGGTGGAATTCCTGGAGGACGCGCGATGAGCGGTGGAAAGGAGCGTTCCAGCGGCGGCAAAGAGATGGTCGAGGTCCAGATCCTCGGCGAATCCTACACCATACGATCGGAAACCAGCCCCGAGTACACCCGGCGTGTCGCCGAGCATGTCGACCGCACCGCCCGTGAGATCCGTGATGAAGGTGGCGTGGTCGATGCCAAAAAGGCGGCGATTCTGACCGCCTTCGCCGTCACCGACCAGCTGTTCCGCATGCGGGAGGGGGTCGACGTCGTGAAGGGACTCGCCGAGAAGCGGGCCGAGCGCCTCACCGCCGACCTGCTGGCGGCCCTCGAGGCGAGCGGGGCCGACTAGGTTGCGGAAGGCCAGAGCGCCGGTATAATTTTACCACCAGCCCTGTGGCTGCCTGGAATTGGATATCAGTGCTCGAGCATAGGAATCAGTTTGCATAGTCAGCGGCCCGTGTACGGCTCTCACGTTTATGACTTCAGAGTGATTGGAGTCGACGAGGCGTCTTTCCTCGAGGCGTAATCGGGTAGCATGCCGGCCGGCTCAGTCGCGCCGGCAGCAAACCTGTTTCCGACGTGGTCATGCTTTCCAGCGGCAACGGCCCCAGGGCGTTGCCGCTGTTTTCGTTCGGACCCCTCGGTAGGTCCGGACTCTGTGAGAGAGAGAGGACGTCGTGAACTGGATCGTTGCCCTGATCGCCCTGGCGGCTGGGGGAATCCTCGGTTGGGCCGCCAACTTCTTCCTCGTGCGGCGATTCGAGCTCGGCAAGCTGGAAAAGGAGTATCAAAAGGCGAGTGCCGAGGCGAAGCGCGTTCTGGAGAGCGCGCGTGCTGATGCCGAGAGCATCAAGCGTAGCGCGGAGCTCGAGGCGAAGGAGGAGACGCTTCGCGCCAAGGAGAACTGGGAACGCGAGCTGGCCAAGCGCCGCTCGGAGATCGAGCGGGGCGAACGGCGGCTCGACGACCGGGAGAGCATGCTCGACCGCAAGTACGCGACCCTCGAGAGTAAGCAGGAGGGGTTGAGCAAGAGGATCGAGGAGCTGGAAGCGCGGGAGAAAACGGTCGAGGAAAAGCGCGTCCGCTACGAACAGCTGGTGGCCAAGGAGCAGGCGAAGCTCGAGCGAGTTGCCGGCCTGTCGGCGGAAAAGGCGCGCCGAGAGGTGATTCGCCGTGCCGAAGAGGAAGCGCGGGCCGAGTCGGTACAGATCGTCCGGCGCGTGAAGGAGGAGGCCGCCCGCAGCGCCGAGCGCGAGGCGCGGAACATCGTTGCCATGGCGATCGAGAAGGTCGCCGCCGATCACGCGGCCGAGGTGACGGTGTCGGTGGTGCCGCTCCCCAACGACGAGATGAAGGGCCGCATCATCGGTCGCGAAGGGCGCAACATCCGGGCGTTCGAAAACCAGACCGGTGTGGACGTCATCGTCGACGATACCCCCGAGGCCGTCATCCTCTCCGCCTTCGACCCGGTCCGCCGCGAGATCGCCCGCATCGCCATGGAAAAGCTCGTCGCCGATGGCCGAATCCACCCGGGTCGCATCGAGGAGGTCATCGAGAAGGCGGCCAAAGAGGTCGAACAGAGCATGCAGGAAGCGGCGGAGGACGCGTGCTACCAGCTCGGCATCCATGGCTTGCATCACCAGCTCATGGAGACCCTCGGCCGGATGAAGTACCGCACCTCCTACGGCCAGAACCAGCTCCAGCATTCGATCGAGGTCGCCCGCCTCACCGGCAATATGGCGGCCGAGCTCGGGCTCAACGTGGCGCTGGCGAAGCGTATGGGGCTGCTGCACGACATCGGCAAGGGGATGACGCACGAGCACGAGGGCACGCACGTCGAGCTCGGTTACGAGCTCTGCAAGCGCTGCAACGAGCCGGATCAGGTTCTCAACGCCATCCGCGCACACCACGGCGAGGAACCTGCCCGCTACCCCGAGACCTTCTTGCTCACCGCCGCGGACGCGATATCGGGCGCGCGACCCGGCGCCCGGCGCGAGTCGTTCGAGGCGTACGTCAAGCGGCTCGAGAAGTTGGAAGAGATCGCGACCTCGTTCGACGGCGTCCAGAAATGCTTCGCCATTCAGGCCGGCCGTGAGGTCCGCATCATGGTCACGCCCGAAGCGATCTCCGACGAGGAGATGGCCGTGCTCAGCGAGAATACGGCCCGACGGATCGAGCAGGAACTTCAGTACCCCGGTCAGATCAAAGTCGTCGTCGTCCGGGAGACTCGCGCGGTTGACTTCGCGCGGTAGAAGGGAGCTGAATCGGCCGCGGTGACCGGCTCGACAGGAGCCGCGCCGTCGTCGGCCACGCTATGAGGGTCCTCTTCATCGCCGACATCGTCGGCAAGCCCGGCCGGCAGGTCACCCACGCGCTGTTGCCCCGGCTGCGGAACGAGCGCGCCGTCGACGTGGTCATCGCCAACGGGGAGAACCTGGCCGGGGGATACGGCGTCACGCCGGGCCTGGTCGCCGGGCTGTTCGAGGACGGGGTCGATGTGATTACCTCGGGAAACCACATCTGGGACCGCCGCGAGGGGCTCGAGGTGCTGGAGAAGGAGCCGCGCGTCCTCAGGCCGGCCAACTACCCGGCCGGCAATCCCGGGAGCGGCCATGCCGTGATTCCGGTTCACGACACGCAGCTGGCCGTGCTCAACCTCCAGGGTCGCGTTTTCATGACCAGCATCGACGATCCGTTCCGCACGGGCCGCGCCCTCGTCGACGAACTACGAGCAGAAACGAACAACATAGTCATCGATTTTCACGCCGAGGCGACAGCGGAGAAGCTCGCCTTCGCTCATTTCATCGACGGGCTGGTGAGTGCCGTCGTGGGAACCCATACCCACGTGCCCACCGCCGATGCCCGCGTTCTCTCCGGCGGCACCGCTTACGTTACCGACCTGGGGATGACCGGCTCGCACGCCGGTGTCATAGGCATGCGACCGCAGCAGGCGGTCCAGCGCCAGATCCTGGGCCGGCGCATCCGGCTGGAGATGGCGAGCGGCGAGCTGCGGTTGCAGGGCGCGATCGTCGACATCGACGTCGCCTCGGGTCACGCAACGGCGATCGAGCGCATCGATCTCGCGTACGAGGAGGAGGGCTGAAGTGGCTGCCGACATCATAGATGGCAAGAAGATTGCCGCCGATATTCGTGGCGAGGTGAAGGAACAGGTCGAAGAGCTGCTGGAGCAGGGAGATGTCCGGCCCGGGCTGTCCGTGGTCCTGGTTGGCGATAACCCGGCGAGCGCCGTCTACGTGCGCATGAAGGCCAAGGCCTGCGAGGAAACGGGCATCAAGTCGGAAGTCATCAAGATGGAGAAGGAGACGACGCAGCAGGAGCTGGAGGACGTGATCGATCGGCTGAACGCCGACCCCTCGGTCCACGGCATCCTGGTCCAGCTGCCGCTCCCCGAGCAGATCGTGGAGCGGGACATCATCATGCGCATCGCTCCCGAGAAGGACGTCGACGGCTTCCATCCGGTGAACGTCGGCCGCATGGTGATCGGCGATCCCAGCGCCTTCCGGCCAGCGACGCCTGCGGGGGTGGTCGAGATGCTGATGCGCACCGGGCACGACCCTTCGGGCAAGCGGGTGGTCATCGTCGGCCGCTCGAACATCGTCGGCAAGCCGCTGGCCGTTCTGCTGATGCAGAAGATGAAGGGTGGCAACGCCACAGTGACCGTCGCTCACAGCCGAACCCAGGATCTGGCGGCGGTCATGCGTGAGGCCGACATCCTGGTCGCGGCCATCGGCGCAGCCGAGTTCGTCAAGGGTGACAACGTGAAGCCCGGTGCGGTCGTGATCGATGTAGGGGTCAACCGGCTCGACGACGCCAGCACCGAGAAGGGGTATCGCCTCGTCGGCGACGTGGCCTACGATGAGGCCGCCGAGGTGGCGGCCGCTATTACGCCCGTGCCCGGTGGTGTCGGGCCGATGACCATCGCCATGCTGTTAACCAATTGCATCAAGGCGGCGCGGGAGATCAGCGGAATTTCGTGAATCGGGATCTCTTCTTCCAGGCAGCGAATGCCCGTGGGTTGGAGCGCGACCGACTGACCGAGGTCTGGAGCGTCAGCCAGGTCAACGCGGCGGCCCGCGAGCTGCTGGAAGGCGCGCTGCCGCTCATCTGGGTCGCCGGCGAAGTCTCGGGTTTCAAGCGGTATCCCTCCGGCCACTGTTACTTCACGCTCAAGGACCGGGCGGCCCAGCTCGGCTGCGTGATGTGGCGCGATCAGGCACGGGGCCTGCCGGCGCAGCCGCCGGAAGGGATGGAAGTCCACGCCTTCGGATATCTGACCATCTATCCGAAGGCGGGCCGCTACCAGTTCGTGGTCCGGCGTATCACGGCCCGGGGCGAGGGGCTGTGGCGGATCGCGCTGGAGAAGGCGCGGGCCAGGCTGGCGGCCGAGGGCCTCCTCGATCCGGCGCGGAAGCGCCCGCTCCCCGATTTCCCGGCCTGCCTCGGCGTCGTCACCTCGCCGGAAGGCGCGGCGCTCCGCGATATCGTTTCGGTCCTGCGTCGCCGGGCCCGCTGGATCCACGTCCTCGTCTACCCGACCCGTGTTCAGGGGGAGCGGGCGGAAACCGAGATCGCCGCCGCGATTCGGCGTGCGGGGCGAAGCGGCCGGGTCGATACCCTGATCGTCGGCCGCGGCGGCGGTTCGCTGGAAGATCTGCAGGCGTTCAACGACGAGCGGGTGGCCCGGGCCATCGCCGAGTCGCCGGTCCCGGTGATCTCCGCGGTGGGCCACGAGACCGATATCACCCTCACCGATCTGGTCGCCGATGTCCGGGCGCCCACGCCGTCCGCCGCCGCCGAGCTGGCCGTGCCGGACGGGGAACGGCTGCGCGCGGATCTGGCGGTCACCGCAGGACGGATGGCGTCGGCGCTCCGCAACGGCGTCGGCCGCAACGCACGTCGCGTGGAGCGGTTGGAGGAACGCCTCACCGAAGCGATGGCCGCCACGCTGCGGCGTCGCCGGTTGATTCTCGATGGCCTGCGGCAGCGGCTGGACGCCCTGGGTCCCCGGGCCGTCCTCGAGCGCGGTTTTGCCCTGGCCCTCGACGACTCCGGGCGCATCCTCCGGAGCGTCGAGTCGTTCGAGCCCGGCCTGCGCTTCACCCTGCGTCTCAAGGATGGGCGCGTCGTTGCCAGGGCCGAGGAGCGCGAGGAGTGACGGCCGTGCACGTTTATGCACCTGAAACCTGGCGGTGAATCGAACGTGACCGAGAAGAAGGGGCTGGGGAAAGCGATCGATCGGCTGGAGCAGATCGTCACGCGGCTGGAGCGTGAGGAGCTCGAGCTGGATGACGCGCTCGCGCTGTTCGACGAAGGGATGGAGCTGATCCGCGGGGCGGAGCGCGAGCTGGTCGAATCGGAGGGTCGGCTCAAACAGGTGCTCATGGATCGGAAGGGACGCGAGCGGATGGCGGACATCGAGGTGGAGGCGGATGAGGAGTGAGGTGGTGCGTTAGTGCGTTGGTGAGTTAGTAGGTTAGTAGGTTGGTGAGTTAGTAGGTAAGTAAGTTAGTGGGCTACGGCCCACGAACGCACCAACCCACGAACCCACCAACGCACGAACGCACCAACGCACTAACGCACTAACTCGTGCAGAATCTAGAATCGTACCTGGAACAGAACAGGGAGCGGATCGAGGCCGCACTCGGCGCCGTGCTCGACGACTACCTGGCCGACATCGACGAGTACCTGGCGGCACCGATCCGTTACGCGTGCGAAGGGGAAGGGAAGCGAATCCGGCCCATCCTCTTTCTGGCCGCCTACGCGATCTCCGGGCGTGAGCCGGACGTACAGGTCGAGCGCCTGGCCACGGCGCTCGAGATCGTTCACTCTTATTCGCTGGTCCACGACGACCTGCCCTGCATGGACGACGACGATTGGCGACGCGGGCGGCCGACCTGTCACAAGGCGTTCGGCGTGGAGCGGGCGACGATCGCCGCGGCAGCGATGGTCCCGCTGGCCGGCTGGGTGGCGGCGGCTGAGGCCGAGGCGCTGGGCCTGTCGGCGCCCGAACGCGCGCTGCTGGTGGAGGAGCTGTCGGAGGCGGCCGGACCGGTCGGCATGGTCGGAGGCCAGGTTCTTGACCTGATCGCCGAGGGGCGATCGGTGTCGGGCGAGGAGCTGGCCGAGATCCACCGCCGCAAGACGGGCGCCCTGATCCGGGCATCGGCGCTGCTGGGCGCCCGGGTGGGTCGAACCGAGCCGCGGAAGCTGGAGGCGATCAGCGAGTACGGCGACAGGATCGGCCTGGCGTTTCAGATCGCCGACGACCTCCTGGACGAGCGGATGGCCGCCGGGGGCACCGACCCGCGTGGCGACCAGGAGTTGGGAAAGGCCACCTATCCGGGGATTTATGGCACCGACGGGGCCCGGGCCCGGGGCCTCCGCCAGGCCCGGGAAGCGGTGGCGGCGCTGCGAAGAGCCGGCATCGACAGCCCGGTGCTCGAGGGTCTGGCGATCCACGTTGTCGAGCGCGAGAGTTAAGGGGGCCCGGAGCGGCCGGTTGTTGATCGAACGTTGATTCCGACCTTCTAATCATGTCTCGGAGGAGCGGTTTCCGGTGAGTGGAATCAAACACATCGGAGTGATGGGAAATCCCGCTTACCCCAACGTCACGGGGGCGCTCCAGCGCCTGGCCGAGATCGCGCCGGAGCACGGCTTCGATCTGCTGGCGGCGGAGCTGATCCGTGCGGATAGGGCTCTGGGTTTGCCCGCTCTCCCCGACGATGCCCACGAGATCGACATGCTGATCACGTTGGGCGGAGACGGCGCGCTCCTGGGCGGTGCCCGGTGGGCGGGGCCGGCGGGGACACCGGTGCTCGGCGTGAATCTGGGTCGGCTCGGGTTCTTGACCGCCGTGACCATGGAGGAGATGGATGACGCGCTGGCCCGGATCGCTGACGGCGATTACGAGATCGACACCCGCATGGCCCTCGAGGTGACGTCCGCCCATACGGGCGAAGACGTGAAGCCGTACTACGCGCTCAACGATGCGGTGCTGCACCGCGGCGGATTGGTCCGCGTCGTCGCGCTCCGGGTCTGGGCCGACGACGAGGAGGTTGGTCTCTACCGGGGGGACGGTGTCATCGTCGCCACGCCCACCGGCTCTACCGCCTACTCGCTCTCTTCCGGCGGTCCCATACTCGATCCGCGGCTCGACGCCATCGTGATCACGCCCATCAGCCCGCATACCATGGCGGTTCGTCCGCTGGTGCTTCGCGCCACGGCTCGCATCACCATCGAGGTCGTCGCGTCGCCCGAGGAGCTCATGCTGACCATCGACGGCCAGGTGGGATCGCCGCTCGAGCCCGGCGACCGCGTCACGGTCAACAAGGCCGACCGGCCGGTGCAGCTGATCCGCATGCCCGGCGATTCCTTCCACTCGCTCCTGCGCCGCAAGCTCAAGTGGGGCGACGTCTCCGAGCCGACCCAGGACGACGCTTGAATCCAGGCAGGCGAATCCCGTGCTGACCGAACTGAGGATCAGGAACTACGCGGTCATCGAGGATCTGGGCCTGCGCGTCGAGCCGGGTCTGGTCGTCCTCACCGGCGAGACCGGGGCGGGCAAGTCGATCATCGTCGGCGCCCTCTCGCTCGTGCTGGGGGAGCGAGCCACCACGGACGTGATCCGTGCCGGCGAGGAGCGGGCGGTCGTCGAGGCGGCGTTTGACCTGGGCGGTCGCGATGACCTGCAGGCCCGCTGCGAGGAAGCGGGGATCGAGCTGGCCGATGGTCTGCTCATTCTGAAGCGCGAGGTGAACGCCAACGGCCGCAGCCGCGCCTGGATCAACGGCTCCCCCGCCACCGCTACCCTCACCGGCGAGTTCGGCCAGGCGCTGGTCGACCTGCACGGCCAGCATGAGCACCAGGCGCTGCTCCACGCCGGCCCGCAGCGCGAGATACTCGACGCCTACGGCGACTCGACCGACCTGGCCGCAACGGTGCGCGAGACGTTCTCGCAGCTCGCCAGTGTCCGTGAGAAACGGGAGGAGGTCGAGGAGCGGCGTCGCCGCACGGAGGAGCGCGCCGACCTCCTCCGCCACCAGGTCGATGAGATCGAGGAGGCCGGACTCGACGAGCCCGACGAGGACCTCAAGCTCGCCGACGAGGAGCGCCGCCTCTCTCACGCCGAGGAGCTGCTCGAGCGCGCCAGCGGCCTGTACGATGCCGTCTACGCCGCCGACGGGTCGCTCTATGAACAGCTGGGCACGCTGCGCCGTCAGTTGGCCGCGCTGGCGAAGGTCGACCCTACGGTCGAGGATGAGCTGGGCGAGCTGTTCGATACGGCCTACTTCTCGCTGCAGGAGCTGGGCGAACGGCTGGGATCCTATCGCGAGAGCATCGATCTGAGCCCGGCGGCGCTGGAGCGGGTGCGTAGCCGTATCGACACCCTTTATCGCCTGAAATCGAAATACGGCCCCACCCTCGAGGACGTGATGGCCGCCGGCGCCCGTGCCCGCAGCGAACTGGACGCCCTCGATCTGGCCGGGTTCGAGCTCGACGAGCTGGCCAGGCGCGAGAGCGAGCTGGCCGCCGAGCTCGAGAAGCTCGCGACGCGGCTGAGCAAGGCTCGCTCGAAGGCGGCGACGGCGCTCGCCCGGGAGGTGAACGCGATCCTGCCCGAACTGGGGATGCCCGACGGGCGGTTCGAGGTCGCGCTGCACCCTCGGGATGAGATCGCCTCCACCGGCGGCGAGGACGTCGAGCACCGGGTCACGCTAAACAAAGGGTTCGAGCCCCGCTCGCTGGCGAAGGTCGCGTCGGGAGGCGAGCTCAGCCGCGTGATGCTCGCCCTCAAGACGATCCTCGCCCGGCTCGACCGGACGCCCACCCTGATCTTCGATGAGATCGATGCCGGGATCGGCGGGATCGTCGGCCAGAAGGTCGCGGATCGGCTCCGCGCCGTCGCCCGCCATCATCAGGTCTTCGTGATCACGCACCTCCCGCAGATCGCTGCGGTCGCCGATCATCACCTTCTGGTCAGCAAGCGGACCAGGGGGAATAAGACCGCCACAGAGGTGGAGGAACTGGATCGAGACGACCGGATCCGCGANNGATCCGCGACCTGGCCCGCATGCTGGGCGGCGACCCCGAGCGCGAGGAGTCTCTCGACCACGCCCGTGCCCTGTTGGAGGCATGAAAGAACCCCTACGCGAAGTTCTTCCCCCAGTAGCGGGAACTTGGAGATTGGGAGTTGGATGTGAGCATTGAGCACTCGACTTGAACCTTGAGGATTGGAGATTGAACATCCGGCGTAAGCCTTACTGGAACACGGACCAGTAGAAACGCGTCCCCACCTCCCAGACGTTCCGCGCCGGCGCGAAGCCGTCCCCGCCGCTCGTCACCTTCAGGTAGCGCAGCTCGATTTCCAGCGGGATCGTAGAGCGCCGCGAGTCGCCCGACCAGTCGGTGCCCGAATAACGAACCGCGAACCCGAACGATGTCGTCCACCACCGGGTGTTCCGTTCCAGGTCGGCCGGCACGAACGGCGCGGCGGGCTCGATTGGATCGAGGGCCGTGTACTGGTCTTTTCCGTGACGTTGGTACCGAATCAGTCCGGCGAAAGTGATGGCGCGGCTCAGATTGAAGCGAGGTGCGGCCACCAGCGTCAGGATGTCGCCCGGATCCCAGCGCACCGTCGACGTGAAGGCGCCCTGCTGGATAGGCGACTCCGGCGACGTGACCAGCCGCTCGACGTCGGCGCTGAACTGCAGGTTGTAGCTGGCGAACGTGGACAGCCAGAAACGGCGACCGAAGCCGACGTCCAACGCGCCATGCAGTTCCAGATCCGGCTGACCCTGTCCGGTACCCGGATCGAACATGAAGTTGGCGGCGGGCGGCGAGCCCGAGGCGAACCGGTAAAGCGCGTCCAGCTTCAACCGGACGGGCACCGTGGGACGTGGGTTCTCGGGAGTCGCCGTGAACGTGTTGAGCGGCTGCAGGCTGAGTCCCACCTCGATGTCGCCGAACTTGATCCCGGACCAGCGGGTCTGCGGCGCGTCGAACCCGTAGGCCTCACCCGATGTGAGGCCGATAGCCTGCTCTACGGCGATCGGTTGGGCGAGGGTGAGCTCGGGAAGGTCCAACCCGAACTCGGTGAAACCGCTCTGCACGTCGCTGTAAAAGCCATTCAGCTGTTGGCCCGCCGCCCCGGTATCCGTCGGCACGTAGACCTGGTCGCGGAAGCCGGTCAAACCCGCTTCCAGCGCCTGCGCATCGGCCAGCAGCCCGGCGGCCGCGGCCTGCCGAGCGGGATCCAGCGTATCGGCGGCCACGATCGACTCGAGCTCGCCGATCCCGGCACCCAGATCCTGGAAGAAAGCGTCCGGGTTCGCGCCGAACGCCGTGGCGGCCGGGCCAGCGTCGGCCTGCAGCGTGTCGAAGCCCGGATTGACGAAGCTCTTTCCATATACGAGCGGCACGGTGGCGAAGATCGCCAGCCACTTCATGGCGCCATAGCTCAACGAGATCGGCGCCCGGGTGTGCTCCACCAGCACATCGTACGAGATGACACCCAGCCCGCTGGAGTCCGGGACCGGCAATCCCAGCTGCGGATAGAATGCCGCCAGCAGCGAGTCCAGGCTCGAGAGTTCAGGCGCCTGTCTCGCGCCGATCCCCTCCAGGAAGACCTCCGCCAGTGGCTGCCGCGTGCCGTCGGGCCGGAGCCGGGCACCCACCGTCGAAGATGTGGCGGTCAGCCCGATCTGCAGCTCGCCGCGCCGTGGCAGTTGCGCATCAATCCACTGGGCGCTGGCCGTGGCGGGCACGAAACAAATCAGCGCCGCGGCGAGCACAGGACGGCGCGATGCCGCTCTTCCGCCCTTTTTGAATCCGATTCCCGTGCGAACTCCTAGCACGCTTCTTCCGCTATGCTCCAAACCGATGGTGAGGGTCGTCACGCCGGCCTCTGGACGGGCCGGGCGGCGGTAATATAGACTCGGCTCCCATTCGGGACAGGGCGTGGCGGCGATCGGCAAGTCATCCCGGGTCGCAAATTGACAGCCGCCGAACGCCCCCTACCTTTCAGCAGGCAGGTGCCGTAGCCAAGTGGACTAAGGCGGGGGCCTGCAAAGCCCCTATTCGTGGGTTCGAATCCCACCGGCGCCTCTCTCCCGCCGCGCGCCCTGCCGTACCGACGTGGGTCGGAGCAAGGCGTGGTCGGCTCTGGCCGGGCACGTGACGCCGACCGGGTCAAGAGGCAGGAGCGAGGGCGGTTGGGGAGGGCTCGCAACATCTTGGGAGAGTGTAACTTGGCACGCAGATCTTGCTCTCAGGAGAATTTTTACACAACTTGTTAGTCGACCGACCCTTGTCCCGGCGCTGCCGCGCGGTGACGTTCTTCTTCTTGACCCCCCGCCAGCTCGAGTGCCGGCGTGGTATCACCATACTTGAGCTTGTCATGGTGATGTTCGTCATCGCCCTGCTGCTGGCGTTGAGCTTTCCGCTGGTCTCGGCGGTGTCGGGGAGGTTCAAGGTCGGGAGCGCCCGCGACGTGTTCGTGAACACGCATGCCCGGGCGCGGGCGGCGGCGGTGCAGTTCGGCCGGGAGGCCCGACTCCGAATCGACATAGGCAGCGGCCAGTTCTGGGTGGAGGTGGATACGGGGGTCCCGCCATCGTTGGCCGTGGACACGATCGGACCGGTCGTGGACGTGGCGAGAGACTACGGCGGGGTGACGATGTATTCGCCGAAGCAGAAGTTGTGTTTTGACGCCCGGGGGCTGGCGTTTTCTGGCGCCGACGGCTGCGAGCCGCACGACGCGGTCATCACGTTCGCGCGTATGGACCGTGTCGACACCGTTCAGCTTTCGCTGGGCGGCACTGTAGTCAAACGCTGAGAGCGTGAATGGACAGGTTGGGTAACGAGTCTGGTTTTACACTCACCGAGCTGTTGATCTCGGTGATTATCATCGCCATCGGCGTGGTGGGCTTCGCCACGGCGGTGGGGGTGCAGAGCACCGAGCTCTGGATCGGACAGCGCGACACCCGGCTGTCCATGACCATCACCGACAAGGTCGAGGAAATCAAAGCCCTGCCGTATTACGATGTGCTGTCGGGCAGTGAGGTGGTGGAGGAGCATACGCTCACCTGGACGGTGCAGGCGGGCAACCCGAAGCGAGTCGTCCTCGAGGCCACGTATGAAGGCAGCGGCGGTGACCAGCTGGCCGATACGGTGGTCTTCTACGTACCGAGATGATTCTTCCATTCCCGCATCGCTCGCGGGGCTTTACTCTCATCGAGGTTCTGGTCGCCATGACCCTGACGGGGATCGTGGTCGCTGGCACATTGAGGGCCCTGTCGGCCCAGAAGCGGTTCTACGCCCGGCAGGCCCGCATCCTGGACGCCCGTCACGCCATGCGCGCCTCGACCATCATCCTCGCCTCCGAGTTTCGCGAGGTCAGCGCGGCGAGCGGCGATTTCTATTTCCTCGCTTCCGATAGCGTCGGCTTCCGCTCGACCGTTGGGTTCGGTATCGCGTGTGCCATCGATGCCGGCAACGGCGTGCTGTCGCTGTCCCACGTCTCGGGCCATTTCCGAACCGAGGCCGGCGACAGCGTCCTGGTCTACGTCGAGAACAGCCGCGACGAGGGCGACGACAGTTGGCGGGCCACGGGTGTCGTCTCGATCTCGACCACCGGGCCGTCGTGTGCCCAGGGCGAGACCGCCCGGCGGCACGTGACCGTCTCCGGCTCAGTGGCCGGCGTCTGGGTTGGCGCGCCGGTGCGGCTCTTCCGACCCTACGTGTACGCTCTGTTCGAGATGGAGGGACGCTGGTGGTTGGGCCGCCGGAACCGGGCTGCCGCCGGCGGATACGTGCCGGTCGCCGGGCCGCTGGCGCCGCCCGTCGACGACGGTCTCGACCTGGTCTTCTTCGACACTCTAACGCGCACGCCGACCTGGGACCCGTCGATCGTGGGACGGATCGAGATCAATGTTCGGGCGCCGACCTATCGGTCGCAGAGCGATCCCGCCTACCGCGACATGAGCACCAGTACGTACCTGCGGAACAACCGCTGAGAGGAAGCTCGTCTATGACGCGGGTCTGGGAACGGCTGAACGACGAACGCGGCTTCGCCCTGGCGATGGCCATCTTCGCGCTGGTGCTGCTGGCCGCGGTCGTCGCCGGCGGCTACTTCTCCGCCTCGCAGGAGTACCAGATCGGCCGTGGCATGCGGAGCCTGACGACGAGTATCTACGCTGGCGAGGCCGGGATCCGCGAGATCCTCGACAGATGGGACCCCGAAGGGATGGCCACGTTGAGCGCTGGTGATACGGTCACCTTCGGGCCCGTCACGTTGGAGGGAGGCGGTAGCTATATCGGACGCGTGATTCGCGTCGGTGTGCCGGCCGATTCGCTGAAGCGGTACTTCTACATCGAGGCCGTCGGCAGACCGCCATTGCCCAGCTTGGGAGAGCGACGTCAGGGGCTGGTCGTCCGCGCTCGCTACCCGCGCTTCAGTTTCGAAGCGGCGGTCCGAGCCTATGACGCCATTACATTCGGCGGCAAGAACGATGAGATCATCGGCCTGGACCAGCTGATAACCGCCTGGGGCGCCCTCTGTGATGCTTTCGCATTCCATGATACGGCGGGCGTGAACGCCCGCGACCCGCTGCGCATCAACGAACCGACCCAGGTCGTGGGGAACCCTGCGATCATCAGCAATTACCCCGGCAGCAGCGAGGGGGACATCTTCCTTCCCGAGTATACCTGGAGCGAACTGGTGGCCCTCGCCGATCACCATGTGGCCAACGGCACATCGTTCAACGGATCCACCGGATCGGTGGTCGACGGCAGGTGCAACCGCGCCGACCCCAAGAACCTCGGCATGCCGGAAAACACCGGGCACGCCTGCTTCAGATATTTCCCGGTCATTCACGTGAACGGCACCGCGACTCTCAAAGGAGGACCGATGCAAGGGATCTTCCTGGCGGAGGAGGACTTCGACCTCCAGGGGCCGGTCACCGTTTACGGGATCCTGATGACGAGGAACGACCTGTACCTGTCCGGACCGTCCGAGATCTACGGTTTCACCTGGGTGGCCGATGACATCCACTACTCCGGGGCCGTCCCGCGCATCTACCGGAGCAATTGTGCCGCCCAGCGCGCCATCCTCCTCTCCAACTTCACCCGACCGACGCCGGTCGACGGGCGCGCCTGGGCCGAGCTCTTCTAGCTACCTCCCGCGTCCGACGTCGCGGGTCCGATCCGTTCGGCGAGCCGGCGGGGCAGGGCGTCGCGATTCGCTTCCGTCACCTCGATGATCTCCACCCCCGACTGGCTTCGCAGCCAGTCGGCCTTTGGGTGCCGGCCGCGCAAGATCGTGCCCAGCACGACATGATCCTCGGCGGGGTCGAACAGCCGCTCCAACGCCGAAACGAACCGATCGCTCAACAGCTCCATCTTCCCGATCTCGTCGACCACCAGCAGATCGGCGCCCGCGGATAGCCCCGCCTCGAGTTCCGCCACTCCCACCCGGTCGAACGATTCCAGATCGACACCGTAGCGGCCCACCGGGGGCCCCGGAGCACCGGCCCGGGCCAGCGGCCCACGCCGCCCGTCCACCGTCACCACGTCGAAGCCGATCCGCCGTCCTGCGCGCCGCAGCTCCTCCGTGTAGAACCCTGCCACCTCGATCGCCGGGCCCAGCCGTTCCACCGTCTCCCGCACCGCCGTCGTCTTCCCGCAGCCCGGCCTCCCCGTCAATAGAATCCGCGCCATCTACCACTCCCCAACTTCGATATTCCACTCCCCAAGTCCCCGCCTCCCGGAATCCCGGAATCCCACTACACATAAAACGCGAACGCCCCTGGCCCAAGGGGCGTTCGCGAAGGTGAGAATGTGCGCGTTCTGGTAAGGTGTTCTTCCAGCGTGGAGCAGAAGCGGCTTCTGGACGGGCCGAAAGATTGCCTCAAATAAGAACGGAGCCCCTGAGTCGCCCTCCCCCGCCGTTTTCCCTGTCCGGCTAAGACGCTCGAGACTCCGCTCTCGGCGCGTGGAACAAGCAAGGGGTGTTCCGCGGGTGCGCCCAATCGCATAAGTTCGTATTTCCCAACAGGTTAGTCAGAAAGCACCCTCGGCGGAAACCCGGAGAATCTGTGCAAAGATTTCACAACCTCGACACTCTTTTCCGGATCGCCGGGTCCGATTTGGCAAGTGAATGTCGCACCACGGGTTAGTCAAACGGGTTGAACGGGCGGAAACGGCTCAACCGTGCGGAGAGTTCCGGGACCTAGCCTGAGCGGAGGATGTTGGTAACTTAGGAGAACTTACTGCTAGCGACTGGGTAAAAGAAGAAAAAATTGATGACCTGGGCGCCTGTGGGGAGGCCCGGGCGCTGAGAAAGCGGGTGAAACGTGAACAAGAAGCTCACGCTGGCCATCGGGGTACTGGTCGTGGTGGTGGTCTTCGGATACTTCGCGTTTGGGGGTCTCGGTCGAAGCCTGGTCTACTTCTGGACGCCGTCGGAGCTGCTGGCCGAGGGTGATGCGGCGTACGGCACGTCGGTGCGGCTGGGTGGCATGGTGGAGCCGGGCAGCGTGCGCTGGGACGCGGAAACGCAGGACCTGCGGTTTCGGCTGGTGGACGAGGGCGGGATCGTCGAGGTGCAGAGCGTTGGCGTGCCGCCGCAGATGTTCCTGGAGGCGACGGAGCACAACCAGCCGATCGGTGCGGTGGTGGAGGGCTCGTTGACGCGCGAGGGCGTATTCCGGGCGACGAACCTGATGGTGAAGCACTCGGAGGAGTACCGGGCGCCGCAGCACGCGGGCGAGAAGGACGAGTACTACCGTGAGCTGTTCGAGGACCAGGGAGCCGGGGACGGGTCATGACGAGCACGATTGGGTATATATCCGTTGGTGGCGCGCTGCTGCTCTCGCTGGCGGGGGCGACGCTGGCGTTTGTGGGGGTGAGGACGGGCAATCCGGGGATGGCGCGCCTGGCGCGGCGGGCGACGTACGGGGTGTTTGGCCTGGCGACGCTGGCGATCGGAACGATGGTGTACGCGCTGGTGGCTCACGATTTCAGCGTGAGTTACGTGGCGCAGGTGGGCAGCCGGTCGACGCCGTTGTTCTACACGGTCATCTCGCTCTGGTCGTCGCTCGACGGATCGATCCTCTTTTGGGGTTGGATCGTCGCCGGTTACTCGGCGGCGGTGGTCTACGTGTACCGGAACCGCCATCGGGGTCTGATGCCGGCGGTGACGGGGACCCTGCTGGCCGTGAACGCGTTCTTCTGGTTGCTCCTCGCCTGGCCGGCGAACCCGTTCACGCCGGTGTGGCCGGTCCCCGCCGACGGACCGGGGCCGAACCCGCTGCTCCAGAACCACCCGTTCATGGGCCTGCATCCGCCGCTGCTCTACCTGGGCTACGTGGGGATGGCGGTGCCGTTCGCGTTCGGGATCGCGGCGCTGGTGACCGGGAAGGTGGGTGGCGATTGGATCCGGGCGGTGCGCCGCTGGGTCATGGCGCCGTGGATCTTCCTCACCGCGGGGATCGTGGCCGGCGCCTGGTGGTCGTACGAGGTGCTGGGCTGGGGCGGTTATTGGGCTTGGGATCCGGTGGAGAACGCCAGCTTCCTGCCGTGGCTGACGGCCACGGCGTTCCTCCACTCGATCATGGTGCAGGAGCGTCGCCAGACGCTGAAGACCTGGAACATACTGCTGGTCATCGCGACCTTCGTCCTCACGCTCTTCGGCACGTTCCTCACCCGGTCCGGCATCCTGGAGAGCGTCCACGCCTTCTCCGAGGGGCTGATCGGCCCGTTCTTCCTCGGTTTCATCGCGCTGGTGATGATCGTTTCGCTGGCGCTGGTGGTGTGGCGCAGCGACGAGCTGCGGAGCGAGCCGGCGCTGGATTCGATCGCCTCGCGCGAGACGGCCTTCCTGCTGAACAACCTGCTGTTCGTCGCCTTCACGTTCACCGTGCTGCTCGGGACCATGTATCCGATCCTCGCCGAGGCGGCGCGCGGCGTCAAGGTGAGCGTTGGGGCCCCCTACTTCAACCAGATGAGTGTCCCCATCGCCCTGCTGCTGATCTTCCTGTTGGGCGTCGGGCCGGCGCTCCCCTGGCGGCGGGGCTCGCCCGAGCTGCTACGGAAGAAGTTCCTCTGGCCCACGGCCGTCGCCCTGCTGGCCGGTGTGATCCTCTTCGCGCTGGGCGCTCGGCACCTGCTGACGCTGTTCACGCTCACGCTGGCGGTATTGGCGACAGGGCTGATCGTCGGGGAATTCTGGCTGCCGGTGAAAGCGCGCCGGCAGAACCACGGTGAGGGGTTGGGGGCGGCGCTGGCTACCGTGGTGAACAAGAACCGTCGCCGGCACGGCGGCTATGTGGTGCATCTCGGTGTGATCGTGATGGCCGTGGGCATCGCGCTGTCATCCACCTATCGGGCCGAGACCGAGGCGACGCTGCGTCCCGGGCAGGCCGTGGCGTTCGAGGACTACACCGTGCGGCTCGACTCGCTCTACGCAGGACGCGAGCCGCACCGCGACTTCGTCGAGGCAGCGTTCAGCGTCGGCAGCGGCGGCTCGTATTCGGGCGTACTGCGACCAAGACTCAACTACTACCCGATGTCGACCCAGCCGATCGGGACCCCGGCCGTGCGAACCCGGCCCCGCGAGGACCTCTATCTCAGCCTGATGGCCTACGCGCAGAACGGCTCCACCGCCACCGTCAACATCATCGTGAACCCCATGGTGGTGTGGATCTGGGTCGGCGGCGGCATCTGCGTGTTCGGCGCGCTCTTCGCCATCTCGTCGATGGGCTTCGTGGCGGAGCGCTTTGGCGGCAGGAAGAAGAAAACGGCCCGAGAGACGCCCAAGCCCGTCGAGGCCGGTGTGGGAGGTGCCGACTGATGTTCAAGAAGATTCTCATCCCGGCCGCGGTCACCCTGCCGGTGGTGGCGCTGCTCTATTACGGCATGCAGCGGGACGTGCGAACCATCGAGTCCCCGTTGCCCGGCCGCATGGCTTTCGACTTTACCGCGCCCACCCTGGCGGGCGACACGCTGAGCTTGTCCGACCTGGAAGGGCAGGTCGTCGTTCTGAATTTCTGGGCTTCCTGGTGCATCGCCTGCATTGACGAGCACCGAGTCTTCATCGAAGCCGATCGGTATTACGCCGACCAGGATTTCCAGATGCTGGGCGTGGTCTATCAGGACTCGCCGGAAAATGCGCGCCGTTGGATGCGCCAGCGGGGCGGCGAGTGGCCCAGCGTGATCGACCCGAATTCGCGCATCGCCATCGACTACGGCGTCTACGGCGTCCCCGAGACCTATTTCATCTCGAAGGACGGATATATCGCCTACAAGCATATCGGGCCCGTCACCCCGCAAGTCATGGTGAAATGGGTCGACCGGCTGCTGGCTGAGGATCGCGGCGCCGAATTGACCGCCACAGACGGCGATGTCCCGGAGGGGCGGAGCCAGGGACACGTGCGTCAGGCACCGGACGTCCCGGTCACGACGCCAGAGAGCGGAGGTGGCCGGCCGTGAGCCTTACGCGCCGACACGTCGCTTTCGCCCTTTTGACCTGGCTTCCGGCAGCCGCCGTGCCGGTGCCCGCGGCGGCGCTCCCGCAGGAGGCGAAGCCCGGCGACGCGCCGGTGGTCGAGGCGGAACACGACCCGGAGCTCGAGGCGCAGGTTCGGGAGCTCGCGTCGCGTCTGCGCTGCCCCACCTGCCGTGCCCTCTCGGTGCAGGACTCGCCCTCCGGCATGGCGCAGGAGATGAAGGACCTGATCCGTGAGCAGCTGAAAGCGGGCAAAACCCCGGAAGAGATCACCGCCTACTTCGTCGACCGGTACGGGGAGTGGATCCTGCTCAAGCCTACCGCGCAGGGTTTCAACTGGACGGTCTGGCTGCTCCCGGTGCTGCTGCTGGCTGGCGGCCTTTTCTTCGTGCTCATGACGGCGCGACGCTGGGTGGAGGAGGGCCGGGCGCGGGCGACGGCGCTGACCGAGGACGGCGACGAGGGTGGGGTCTGACCGATGGGAATGACCGAGTTTCTGCTCGTGGTGGCCGTCGGTGGGGGCATCATCGCGGTTCTGCTGACCACGTTCCGCGGAGCGGCCAGCGAGGCCGAGCCCGAGCCGGAGGTGGGAGCCGCGGCGTTAACGGAAGCCGATCAGGAGCTGCTGGAGCTCGAAGAGCGCCATCGAGCGGCGCTCCGGTCGCTGGACGAGATCGAGACCGATTACGAAGCCGGTAACCTGTCCGAGGAGGACTACGACTCGCTGCGCACCCGTTACGAGAAGGAAGCCGCCGTCCTGGCCCAGCAGCGCGAGAACGTGGAGCGGGCTCCGGCGCCGGCTCGACCGGTCGCCGCTTCCTCGGGGACTTCGCGAGGTTCGTGGACGACCGCCGTGGGTTGGACCGCCGGCGCGATAGCTTTCGTCGCCCTCGCCTGGCTCGTCATGTCCCAGGCGCTGCGGCCACGAGGGCAGGAGGGTAGCATAACCGGATCGCTGCCGGGCCAGGAGATGGGTGGTGGACCGGCGGCCGGAACACCTCTGGCGGACGTGGACATGGGCCGCCTCGCCGAGCTGGAGCGGGCCGTGGCGGCCGACTCCTCCGACGTCGCCGCGCTCAACGAGCTCGGCCACCTCTACCTGACCCTGCAACGCTACGGCGATGTGGCCCAGGTCTCGATGAAGGCGCTGGACCTCAACCCGGAAAACCCCGAAGCCCTGACCCATCTCGGCATGGTGCTCCTGTCCGTACAGCATGTGGACGACGCTTTCACCAGCTTCGACCGCGCCCTGGAGATCGATCCCAATTTCGCCGAGGCCCTGCAGTTCAAGGGGATGGTCGCCTTCATGAGCCGCGATTTCGGGACCGCCGTCGAGGCCTGGGAACGCTACATGGACGTCGTGCCGCCGGAGGAGCAGGCCCCCAGGGTCAGGGCGCTGCTCGAGTCGGCGCGGGCCAGCGCGGACGCGGGCCAGTAGCCGGCCGACGATCCCTTGGCCGGGCCCAACCATTGAACCCCGACACAGCGAGGAAGGGTAGGGTGCGCAAACCGCTCGCGATCCTCATCACGATCGTCGTCGCCATCGCTCTGCACCCCGGTTCCGCGAGCGGCCAGCGCTTCGGCGGCCAATTCGGTGGAGGCGCCGCTTTCTGGTTGGTTTACATCGATCCCGGCCTCGAGGCCGGCGAGTCGTTCAACCGCGACGTCGGCAACGTGGTCGGGATCGGCGGCCGCGCTTTCTTCCAGACCGGCCGCTTTCGTCTCGGCGGCGGCGCCTTCGGCGGCAGCTTCACCGACGCGGGACTCAACAGTGCCGGCAACGAGGTCGACGGCGGCATGTCCGGCGGCGGCTTCATCGCCGAGTACCTGATCGTCCAGCGGAACGTCGAGCTCGCCGTCGGTGGCATGGCGGGCGGCGGAGTGGTCACCGTGGAAGAGCGAATCAGTGTCGCCGGCGATGTCGAGGAACTGCGTCGAAGGCGTGAAAGCACGTTCGCCGGATACCCCTGGGTACGGCTGGGCTACAATCTGGCGCCGTTCGTCAACGCCGGGCTGCACCTCGGCTACTTCATCGGGACGAGCGGGGTCGGCGGGTTCGGTGCCGGGATCGATATCACGGTGGGTCTAATTCCGTAATCCGCTTTACGGTAAAGATCTGCCGGTTTCCGACGGAACCTTCGGGGGTTTTCGGTGGTTTAATATAGCAGACGGGGCAGACGAGCCTTTCGGCACCGCGTAAGGTAGATTCACTTCCCTTTTCTCCCGGGCCTTGCGCGGATGTCTTGCCCCGTCCCTTCCTTTTGGTCGCTGTGGGTACTGGTGTTACCTGGCAGTTACATCCCCCGCCGACATGGGCTTTGAGGGGTGGGCGCGCCGCAATCATGGGGCTATGGCGACGCGCCTGCTATATTAGTGGCGAGAGATCCGTTGACAAGGCCGTTTTCTGGCCACGGGTCTCTAGCGGCGCTGGCCAGCGAAGCCGGGCGTGGGCCTGCCGGGCGGGCAGGCCCGGCCCGGGTCGAGGAGGTGAGGAGATGGACAACGCGATTCGCCGCGTCTTCATGTTCCTGCTGGGGGTCTCCCTGGGCTACTGCACGGGATTCCAGGACGCACAAGATCACGACCGCAATGTGTTCGTGCGGATCGTGTACCGCGTTCAGAACTTCGCCGAGAACACGATCGGCGAACCGGCGCGCGAACGCGAGCGCGCGGCCGAGGAGGTCGGCGGGAACTAATCGCGGTTTCCACCCCTGTTCGGAGCCTAGACGGCTTCCAGCAGGGCGACGTGCCCCATCCCGCCGGCGGCGCAGATGCTCACCAGCGCCCGCCCACCCGTTTCGCTCAAGCGCTTCACCGCTTGCGACAGGATCCGTGCGCCCGTAGCGCCAAACGGATGGCCCAGCGCCACGCTGCCGCCGACGGGGTTGATCCGGTCCTCCGGCACGGTCCCCAGGTCGGCGTCGACGCCGGCTCGCTCTTTCAGCCATCCTCGATCGTTGAGCGCGGCGATGGTGAACAGCACCTGGGCGGCGAACGCTTCGTGGACCTCCCAGAGCCCGATGTCCGAGTAGCGCAGACCTTGCCGTGCCAGCAGGCGGGGGACTGCCAGGCTGGGAGCCATGAGCAGGCCATCGCGCTCGATGTCCACGGCGGCGACCTCCCAGTCGAGGAGCCGCGCCCGGTAGAGTGCCTGGCCCAGCCGCCCCAGCCCCCGCTCGGTGGCGACCCAGCAGGCGGCGGCGCCGTCGGTGAGCGGAGAGGAGTTGCCGGCGGTGAGTGTCCCCTGTCCGCTCTTACGGTCGAAGACCGGGGGCAAGTTGGCCAGCTTCTCCAACGAGGTGTCGGCTCGCGGGATGCCATCCCGCTCGATCTGGGGGAAGGCGTCCGACGTCATCACGAGATCGTCGAAGAAACCGCCTTCCCAGGCGGCGATGGCGTTGCGGTGGCTGCCCAGGGCGAACCGATCCTGGCTCTCCCGATCTATATTCCACTCCTTCGTTGTGATCTCGGCATGTTCGCCCATCGTCAGGCCCGTGGTTCGCTCCTTCACGCCGGGTATCGACAGCTTGACGTGTCTCAGCCTCAGGCCGCCCAGTGCCTGGAGCGCCTGGCCCGGACCCTTCGCCTGGGCCACGCGACGCAGCACACGGCTCATGCCCCTGGTCAGCCCGGTCTGCACGTTGCTCATCGACTCCGATCCGCCGCAGAGCGCCAGGTCGATCCGACCGGCCTTCATCTGAGCGGCGGCGTGCGTGGCGGCGGCCAGGCTGGTGGCGCACTGCTGCACGACGGTCAGTGCGGGGACGTAGGGATCGAGGCGGGCGTCCAGCCAGATCTCGCGGGCCAGATGGCTCACCGAGAGGGAAGGGATGACCGCGCCCCAAACCACCAGATCCGGTGATCCTCGCGCCAGCGCCTTGGTGGCTTCCTGCACCACGGGGACCCCGAGCCCCACCGCGTCGAGCTGGGCGAGTGGTCCATCGATTTTCGCGAACGCCGTTCGCGGTCCCGCGCATACGTAGACGTTTCGCGCGCCATCAGCTGTCGTGTTCATCGCCGTCCTCCTCCAGCGGCCAAACGTTCCGCCTCGAGCTCGGTGCCCGCGTCATCTGTTCTCTGCGAGCTCCGCCAGACTCGCCAGCACCGCTCGCGTGACCCGAGCCATGAATTCGTAATCGAGTGTGTCCGCGCTGTCCGTAATCTGGTGATAATGCGGGTTTCTCAGAAAGGCGGTGTCGGTGATCATCAGTGCCGGATAACGCCGGTCCCAGAACGATGCGTTGTCGCTGAGACGGGTCAGCGGAAGCAGCCACCCTCGCAGCCAGGTGCGATACGGGACCAGGGTCAGCTCGGGGACGTGCTTTCGTGTCGCCGCCTCGAACTCGCGGAGCAATCGTCGCGAGCGCCCGTCGCCCACAGCGGCCAGGAACGTCCCGCTATCCGGCACACGCTTGAACACGAGCGGTGGCACCTGCTGGGTCCCCGAGCGCCGATCGGTGTAGCCAACCATCTCGAGAACCAGCGCGCCGGCATAACGTCGGCCCTCTTTCCGGGCCCGCTTCGCGAAGCGGGCGCTGCCCACACGGTAGCGACCCAGCGCGTCCTGCGGCTCCTCCAGATTGAAACCGACGAACTGGACCGTTCGCTCGGGCTGCGATCGGGAGAAAAGACGCGCTGTCTCGAGCAACACCGCGATCCCGCTGGCGTTGTCGTCGGCGCCGGGTGTCGATGTCACAGTGTCGAAGTGCGCGCCGACCAGTAGCCACGGGCGGTCAGGCCGACGGCCCGGCAAGGTGCCGACTACGTTGTGATGGGTGCGGCCGCCCGAATCGAAGGGCTGCCGCTCGACCGACAGGCCGGCGGCGGTCAGCTCGGCTTCGACCAGCGCTTCCGCCTCCCCCAGCGCTTTAGGGGCCGTCCGCGGGTGACGCGGGCCCTCCAGCGCCCGGACCGTCCGCTCCAGGCGCTGCGGGTCGACGCCCACCAGGAGCCCATCGATGTCCATTATCGCTCAGCGAGGGTCGAAGCGCAGGCCGCTACTCGGCCACGTAGGCGTCCTCGATGACCACCGGGTCCACCGGGACTGCTTCGTGCGGGCCGACCTGCCGCGTTTCGACCGCAGCGATGGCGTCGACAACGTCCATCCCCTCGACCACGTGACCGAACACCGCGTATCCCCAGCCTCGATCGGTCTCGTCACTGTAGTCGAGATTCGGGTTGTCTACCACGTTGATGAAGAACTGGGTGGAGCCGCTGTGTGGATCGCGGCGCCGTGCCAGCGCCACGGAACCGCGCACGTTGCTCAGTCCATTCTTCGCCTCGTTCTCCACCGGCGGCCGCGACGATACGCGCTGGTCCATGTCGCCGGTAAAGCCGCCGCCCTGGATCATGAATCCGGGGATCACGCGGTGGAACGTGAGGCCGTCGTAGAAGCCTTGCTCCACGTGCCAGAGGATGTTCGCCACCGTTTTGGGCGCCGCCTCCCGGTCCAGCTCCATGACGATGTCTCCTCGATTCGTCTCCAGCACGACGCGTGGTGTCATGCTCACGCTCTCCAGGTCGGGTGGCAGCGGAACAGCCGATTCCTCGCCGCCTTCGGCCTCGGCCTGCTCGCCGGGCTCAGCGCCGCCACAGCCCCAAAACGCCAGCGCCAGTGCCAGGGAGAATACCGCTGTCGATCTGATCATCGCCCCTCCGTCCGTTGGTTCATCCTCGACCTGTCTGGGCCGCCGTCGGCACTCTGTCTTTTCCGCTCGCCTTGTGTGCGTGGCCGGGTGGCCCTAATAGTCTCCGTCGCATCGATCGCCGTCCCACATGATGGAGGATTGCCGCGCGTCGCGCTATTCCCCATCCGGCGAAGCGGGCGTGTTTGACGTCGGGGCCTTCGATTCGGGATGTGAGCCTTGGAATTCGAGCCATCTGTTCTCTCACTTTTTCCGCCGCTGCTCGCCATCGGCCTCGCCATCTGGACGCGCCAGGTCTACGTGGCTCTGGCCGCCGGCATCCTGCTCGGGTGGACGCTACTGGCTGGCGGCAATCCGGCAGCCGGCGTCGCTGGCGCGATCGACGGCGTCGTCGAGGTGATCGGCGATCCTGGCAACGCCCGCATCCTCATGTTCAGCCTGCTGATCGGGGCCCTCGTGATCTACGTGGAGGCCTCGGGCGGTGTCGAAGGGTTCGTTCGCTGGCTGGAGGGCCGGCGGCTGGTCGAGGGGACGCGCGGCGCGGGGATGCTGGCCTGGCTCATCGGCATCGTGATCTTCATCGAGTCGAACATCACGCTGCTGGTGGCCGGCGCGGTCTGCCGGCCGCTCTTCGATCGCTATCGCGCGGCGCGTGAAAGGCTCGCCTACATCGCCGATTCGACGTCGGCGCCGATCTGCATCCTGATACCGTTCAACGCTTGGGGCGCGCTGATCCTGGGCCTGCTCGGCGGCCTGGCCGTGGCGGACCCGCTGAGGGTCTTCGTCCAAGCGATACCCCTCAACCTGTACGCCATCGCCGCCGTGCTGCTGGCCGGGTTCACCGCCTGGACCGGCGTCGCTCTCGGACCGATGCGCAAAGCGGACGCCCGAGCGGCCGAGGGGGTGGTGCTCAGCCCGGAAGGCGAGTCGAGCGTGGACGAGGAGCTGTTCAAGGTCCGGTTCACCCAGGCGCCGCCGCCACGGGCCGTGAACATGGTGCTCCCCATCGTGGTCATGGTCGTGATGATGCCGGTGGGTTTGCTGGTGACCGGCGGCGGCGTCCTGGGTGAGGGGTCGGGATCGACCAGCGCGCTCTGGGCGGTGATCGCCGGCAACACGACTGCGGTAGTCATGATCCTCGTGCAACGTTTCGCATCGCTGGACGAGCTCGTGCGGGTCGGTCTCAAGGGGCTGGAGGCTCTCCTGGGTCTCGTGCTGATCCTGCTCCTCGCCATCACATTGGGCGATGTTTGCATCCGGCTGGGTACGGGAACCTACGTCGCGGAGGCGGTCCGTGACATCGCCCGGCCGGCCCTGCTCGTCCCGGCCACGTTCGCGGCGGCGGCGTTCGTCGCGTTTGCCACCGGGACCAGCTGGGGGACCTTCGCGATCATGGTGCCGATCGCTGTCCCGGCGGCGGAAGCGCTTGGACTGCCGCTGGCGCCGTTCCTCGCCGCTTCGCTCTCGGGCGGCATTTTCGGCGACCACGCCAGCCCGATCAGCGATACGACGATCGTCGCGTCGCTGGCCTCGGCGACCGACGTGATCGATCATGTGCGAACGCAATTGCCTTACGCGCTGATCGCCGCCGGTGTGGCGCTCGTCGGGTTCGCGATCGTCGGGTCGGTGATCTGACATGGACCGCGGACTTATCTCTTTCCTGGCCCGGGACGCGAACGTAGGTTGCGGCCCGTAACCATCGTCGAAGTCAGAGGGTAGGGGTAGTAATGGCCGAACGCGATCGGGTGTATCTCAACGGCGAGCTGGTGCCTTACGACGAGGCGAAGATCTCGGTGGAGGATCGGGGGTTCAACTTCGCCGACGGCATCTACGAGGTCGTGCGCATCGCTGGCGGCCGGCCGTTCCGCATCGACGCGCATCTCGATCGGTTCCAAGGCGGAGCTCGCGCCCTGGAGATCGAGCTGCCGCTGACCCGTGACGCGGTGCGCGAGGCGATCATAGAAGTGGCAAGCGCGAACCGGGTGGACGAAGGAACGGTCTACGTCCAGTTGACGCGCGGCGCGGCACCCCGGTATCACGCGTTCCCGCGGGGGGTCACGCCGACCCTGGTCATGCTGGCCAGGCCGTCGGCGGGACCGGACCCCGAAGCGCTCGAGCGCGGGGTGGCCCTGGTGACGGCCCCCGATCTGCGCTGGGGCTACTGCGAGATCAAGACCATCGGCCTGCTCCCCAACGTGATCGCGTACCAGCACGCCCGCTCGGAGAACTGCCACGAGGCCCTGCTGGTCCGGGACGGGGTGGTCACCGAGGGCGCTCACAGCAGCGCGTTTTGCGTCCAGGACGGCGTCGTGTACACGCATCCGATCGACAACATCCTGCCCTCGATCACGCGCCGGTACCTGATCGAGTCGCTGCGGGCAGATGGGGTCGAAGTCAGGGAAGAGGGTGTGAGGCTGGAGGATTTCCGCGGCGCCGACGAGATCTTCTTGACCGGTACGACCACCGAAATCATGGGGGTCGTCTCGATCGACGGCACGCCCGTGGGCTCGGGCGAGGTCGGACCCGTGACGAGGCGCGGACTGGAGCTGTATCGGCGCGATTTGGAAGCCACCCGTGCCGGGGGAGCCGAGTAACCCGTCGTGTCGACGGCGACAGGCGAACGAGAGAAGGTACGAGGGAAAGATGAGTCGGACCGAGAAACTGATTAGCGAGGTCGACCGCTGGAGTGCCCACAACTACCATCCCCTGCCCGTGGTCCTCGAGCGTGGGGAGGGCTGTTGGGTCTGGGACGTCGAGGGCAACCGTTACCTCGACATGCTGAGCGCCTATTCGGCGGTCAATCAGGGGCACCGGCACCCCCGGATCATCGCCGCGCTGAACGAGCAGGCCGGGCGGCTGACGCTGACCTCACGGGCATTCCACAACGACCAGATGGGCGCGTTTCTCCATCAGCTCTGTGAGCTGGTCGGCTACGAGAAGGCGCTCCCGATGAACACCGGCGCGGAGGCGGTGGAGACCGCGATCAAGGCGGTGCGCAAGTGGGGCTACACGGTGAAGGGCGTCGCGCCGGACAAGGCCGAGATCATCGTCTGCGACAACAACTTCCACGGCCGCACCACGACGATCGTCGGCTTCTCCAGCGAGGAGGCGTACCGGTCGGGGTTCGGGCCGTTCACGCCGGGATTCAAGCTGATCCCGTACGGCGATGTGGACGCTCTGGCCGGAGCGATGACTGAGCACACGGTCGGATTCCTGGTCGAGCCGCTGCAGGGCGAGGGCGGTGTCGTGGTGCCGCCGGAGGGATTCCTGAAGGCGGCCGCCCGGCTGTGCCGTGAGCACGGCGTAAAGCTCATGTCGGACGAGATCCAGACCGGGCTCGGCCGCACGGGCCGGATGCTGTGCAGCGAATGGGAGGACGTGCGGGCCGACGTGGTGATGTTGGGAAAGGCGTTGGGCGGTGGCGTCTATCCGGTATCCGCCTGCGTTGCCGACGACGAGGTCATGGACGTCTTCACGCCTGGCGACCACGGCTCCACCTTCGGCGGCAATCCGCTGGCCGCCGCCGTGGGTCGGGCGGCGCTGGACGTGATCGTCGACGAGGACCTGCCCGGCCGGGCCGCCGAGCTGGGCGCCTGGTTCGTGAACGAGCTGCAGGGGATCGACTCGCCGCACGTGGAGGCGGTTCGCGGCAAGGGTCTGATGGTCGGGGTGGTCATCAAAGAGTCATCGGGCACGGCCCGACCCTTCTGCGAGAAACTGATGGAGCGGCGCATACTTGCCAAGGAGACGCATCGACAGGTCGTGCGGTTCGCACCGCCCCTGGTGATCACACGCGAGATACTGGAAGAGGCTCTCGAGTCGATCCGTGAGGTGTTGCTGGGGTAGTCGCGGCGAGCTCAGCCCACGACGGCGCGGGCGTCGTCCCGCCAGCAAAGCCGGGCCTGCGGGTAGATGAACATGCGGCCATCCCGCAGGTCCTCCAGCAGCAGCGCGCAGCTTGTCGCCCTGCCGCTCCAGAACGCGCGCTGGCCGAACGGGTGGCCTCGCGGGCAGGACTGCGTTCCGAAGAAATCGCACAGCGTGGACGTGCCGCAAACAGGGCAGGGCACTTCGACAGGATACGGGCGGCGAACAGGCCAGAACTCGGCGTCCCGCCAGCGCAACTCGGTTCGCGTCTCCGGGAAAGCCGAAGAACCGTAGGTCTCCGATCGATTTCCGGTAACAGGATCCATCGTCATGCATTATAGTCGGCCAGGTGGCGGAGCGAAAAGTCCCCACCGATTCGATGGACGCCGCCTAGAGGTCGAGGTCTGCCGTTGAAGTCGATGCTCGAACCGGGTCTTCTCTACTTCGCTTACGGATGCAACATGGATCGCGAGCTCCTCGCGGGCGTGCTCGACCGTGATCCGGGTCCGGGTCAGGCGGCCCGGCTCGACGACTGGCGACTCGCGTTCAACAAAGGCGGGGAAGGGGGCGCCGGATGGCGCATCGTCGCCAACCTGATGGAGGCGCAGGGGTGCGTCGTGTACGGGGTCGTCTATCGGCTGCCGGCCGATCGCCTGAAGCGTCTCGATGAGTTCGAGGGTGTGCCGCACCACTATCGCCGCACGACCGTATGGGTGGAGCCGCTGAGGCGGCGGGCGGCCCAGGCCGCGTTGGCCTACCTGGCGCAGTCGGGGCACCTGGTGACGGAGGGTGAGCCGCACCCCGAATACCTCGGCCACCTTCTGCGGGGCGGTGCGGCCCACGGCTGCCCGGCCGCTTACCTCGACTGGCTGCGTGACCTGGCCCGGGGCGACGCGAGGGAGTGCTTCCGGCCGATCGATTGATCCGGGCGGCGATCGCTCAGGGCAGGTAGCGGGCGCAGCCGCTGAGACCGGTGGCGTCGCTCAAATGCAGATCGGGGAGCGGTTTCGCCTGCAGCAGGTACGTCTCCAGCACGCCGGTCAGCTCGTGGAACAGCCGATCGAAGAGGGTGATCAGGTCGCGGGTACCGAACTGTCGGTCCCCGGGAACCAGGGCTCGCGACATGACCAGGTCGAGGGAGCGCCCTCGCTGAGTCAGGGATCGGTCCAGGTGTAGCGCCAGTAGGGCACCCTTCGCGTAGACGAGCCGCCGCGCGCGGCTGTCCGAACGGTAGGCCCGGGCGGCGTCCACCAGGCTCATCGCCCCGTCCCGCTCGAGGAATCGCATCTCGGCGTTCAGGTCGGCCAGACACGCGTCGGCCTCGGCCTCGGTCCAGGCCGCGGCCGCCCGGGCCGACTTCACACCGTAGTATTCGGTGAACCCCTCGCGAAACCAGACCGCGTCCTCGGCGATCGTCGCGCCGTTGCTCCACCAGTGGAAGATCTCGTGGGCCAGGACCCCCGGGTCGGGCGGCTGGACCACGCTGCTGCGGCCCGCCGCTCCGCCTCGCATGAAGCTCCGCGGCACGACGACGGCGCTCCAGAGGTCGCCGCCGCCCGAGGGCCCCGCACCCAGGATCTCGAGTTCGGTCCTCACGATCGCGATGACTTCCGCAGGATCCAGCTCGTCGCCCCCGGGCGACGTGCCGACTCGGAAGGTCGAGCCACTCTCGCGAAGGGTCTCCACCGCGAACGGGCCCAGGCCCACGTACTCGACGGTCGAGCCCCACCCGGCGCCGGCCTCGTAGACGGAACCGTCCCGCTCCGGCCACGGCGCAACGACCTTCCAGTCCTCGGGCAGCCGGAACACGACGGTGGCCGGGGCGTCGAGCCGGCGGAAGCGCGGGAAGAGGCTCGTCGTTCTCACCACCGCCATCTCTGCCGTGATACGGCTGCGCGCGTCGCTGACACGCTCGGGCTGGCCCGGCGGGTAGAAGGTGGGGTCGATGATATAATCCAGGGTCAACGGCTCCGAGCCTGCCTTGAGCTCGAACGTGTCGCCCTCGCGGGTCAGCGAGCCGGAGGCGCGGATCGAGTCCAGGCTCGCGTGCCCGCGTCTCAGGTCTGGAAAGGTGAAGGTCAGGACCGAGCGATCCGCAGAGACCGTGGTCGGGATCTCGACTCGAACCCGGGCGCGTCCGCTGGCCGGGTCGGCGATCTCCACGATCAACGCGACCGCGTCGACGCCGCCGTCATGAGCGTCGGCGGTCTGGGCGAGGCCGCAGGCCGGGCCGATGGCCTGGGCGATGGCCAGCGCCGTCGTGACCCGGGCCACGCGGACGGCCATATCGCGAGCTTTTCGGGTCACGGACGTCCGATCCATCGTCGCGTCCGGTAAGCTACGTCTGCCACTGGTCGAGCACGGCCGAGGC
This sequence comes from Candidatus Kutchimonas denitrificans, assembly GCA_011774835.1. Lineage (GTDB taxonomy): Bacteria > Gemmatimonadota > Gemmatimonadetes > Palauibacterales > KS3-K002 > Kutchimonas > Kutchimonas denitrificans. Next base: position 33,832 of record JAACAK010000028.1, read on the forward strand.
CGTCGTGCGGATCAGCTCCCAGGCTCGTGTTACATGCGCTTCGGTCGTCCGCACGTTCCCGATAGCCAGCCGCAGCGCGTACTTCCCGTTCAGTCGGGTATGGGACAGGTAGACCTCGCCGCTGGCGTTCAGCCGCTGCAGCAGTTTCTCGTTGAACTCGTTCAGCCGGGCGTCGGCGGCCGCACCATCGGCGGTGGCGTCCGATGACAGTTCGGGCGGTCGGGCGCGAAAGCAGACCACGCTGAGCGGCGTGGGTGCGAGTCGCTCGAACCCGGGGTCCTCGTCCACCCAGGCGGCGAACCGCTGCGCCATCTCGATGTGGTTCGCCAGCCGTTTTCGTATCCCTTCCGCCCCGAACGCTCGGAGCACCATCCACAGCTTGAGGCCGCGGAACCGCCGACCCAGCGACACGCCCCAGTCCATGTAGTTCGTGGGCTCGCCGTCGACGCTGGTGCGCAGGTACTCCGGTACCAGACTGAAGGCCCCGGTCAGCGTGGCGGCGTCGCGCGTGTACAGCGCGCTGCAGTCGATCGGGGTGAACAGCCACTTGTGTGGGTTGACCACGATCGAGTGGGCGGCGTCGCAGCCGGCCAGCAGATGACGGTATTCGGGCACGATGGCGGCGGAACCGGCGTAGGCAGCGTCCACGTGCAACCACAGGTCTCGACGTTCGCAGATCCTCGCGATCTCCGGGACCGGGTCGATGCTCGTCGTCGATGTGGTGCCCACCGTCGCCACGACGCAGAACGGTCTGTAGCCCGCGCTCGCGTCCTCGTCGATCGCGGCCTCCAGCGCCGCCGCGTCCATACGAAAGGCATTGTCGGTCGGAATCTTCCTGACGCCGCGCTGTCCCAAGCCCAGCACCAGCGCCGCTTTCTCCACCGACGAATGGGCCTGCTCCGATGTGTAGAGCCGCAGCAGCGGCAGGTCGTCGCGCCCGGACATGCCGCGTTCGCGGATCTCGAGCTCGGAAAGGGCGTGGCGGGCGGCGGCAACGGCGCACAGGGTCGAGACCGATGCGGTGTCCATGATCACACCGGCGAAACCGGCGGGCAGGCCGAGCAGCTGGCGGAGCCAGTCCAGTGCCACCGCCTCCAGCTCGGTGGCCGCTGGTGCCGTTTGCCACAGCATGGCATTCACGTTGAGCGCGGAAGAGAGCAGCTCGCCCAGGATGCCCGGCGCCGACCCCGTGATACCGAAATAGGCGAAGAACGACGGGTGGTTCCAGTGCGTGATCCCGGGGACGACGACCCGCTCGTAATCGTCCAGGATCTGGTCCAGGGGCTCAGCGTTGTCCGGTGCGCTCTCCGGCAAAGCCGCCTTCACCGCGCCCGGCTCGATCGGTGGCAGCACGGGGAACCGGTCGGGATCGCTCAGATACGAGGCGATCCAGTCGAGGGCTCGCACGCCTGCATGCTTGAATTCGTCGACCGGAACATCGCGGGCGTCGTCCATGGATTCCTCTGTAGCTCGTTTTCTCGAGCGGCCGATTGCGCCGCTCCGACCGGCAGTGCTACTATGCATCCCCAAACAAGCACTCAAATACGCCAGGTCCCAGCCGGGTGCAAGTGGAAAGGTGTTGTGGTGTCTATATCCTTCGACATTTCACGATTGCTTCTGTCGCTGCTGGCCGTTGCCCTTCTGGTCGCCTGCGAGCGATCGGCCGATGTGGGATGGGCGAACCGCGAGGGCCGAGAGGCCGCCCCGCAAGGCGATACGGCGGCGTCGGGCGCATCCAACGGCAGTGCCCCCGAGGCGGCGTCCAATTGGGCTCGCGGGGACGAATACGAGCGGTTGGGCAGGTCGCTGAGTTCGGTCCTGCGCAGCGCGAGGGAAGAGGAGGAAATGCGGGAACGTCACGCGGCATTGGTTGCCGAGGTCGAGGACGCCGTCGCCGAGAAGTCGTCGTTCTATCGCGGCTTGATGGATCGCAAAGAGGAGATCGAGGCGCGGTTCGCCGAGGTGGAGGAGAGCGGCGAGCCGCTCTCCGACGAAGAACGCGCCAAGCTGCTCTACCAGTACCGTAACATCAATTACGAGATCATGCGGATCGTCGAATATGAACTGCAGGCGGGCGACTTCAGAGACGAGTTCTGGGAGTACAAGCTTACCGTCTTCGAACGCATGCGCGAGTTGGCTCCCGCCCGCATCGATGATATCGATCGACTGCAGGAGCTGGAGCGCGACCGCCCGGTCCAGATCGCACCCCCGCTGCAGGAGAACTTGCAGATCCAGCCGGCCACGCCCGAGCAGTGATGATGCAACGGCCGCGGCGAACCGCGCCGCCGTGGCTGCGACCGCGATCAGCGTTTCAGGTACCGTTCGAAGAAGTCCGCCGCCGCCCGATAGGCGGCGTGCCATCTGGCGTGCGTCAGGAACCCGTGGACCTCGTCCGGAAAGACCAGCTGCTCGAACGCGACGTCGTGGGCCCGGAGAGCCGCCGCGAGGTCGACGGTTTCACTGAATGGCACGTTGCGGTCATCGTCGCCATGTATCAGGAGGACGGGGGAGGTCCAGGTGTCGATGTCGGCCATCGGCGAGGATTCGAACGCGGTTCGGGCCGCCGCCGGATAGCGGAGCGTGTCGTAGCTCGAGTAGAAGTTCTGAATGACCACGTTCCAGTCGTGCACGCCGTGCAGGTCGACGCCGGCGGCGAACAGGTCGGAGGCCCGGGCCAGTCCCAGCGCGGTCAGGTAGCCGCCGTACGATCCGCCCCATAGTCCGATGGCCGCCGGGTTCACGTCCGGTCGGTCCCGGAGATAGAGTCCCGCACCCAGGACGTCGTTGAACTCGCTGGCGCCACCCGCGCCGTAGTTCAGGGCCTCGCGAAACTCCATGCCATAGCCGACCCCGCTTCGGTAGTTCACCGAGAGCACGACGTAGCCGCGGCTCGCCAGGTACTGGTTTAGGGCGTAGGCGTTGTGGTAGTAGCCTCGATAATGCCAGCCCAGCAACATCTGTCGGCGCGACCCGCCGTGGAAGAAGATGACCGCCGGATGCCGGCCCTCGCTCTCGGGCGGCAAGAAGAGCTGGCCGTGGATCCGAAGGCCATCGGCGGCCGTGAATACCACCGGTTTCGGCGCCACCAGGTGCTCGCTGGGGAAGTCAGCCGGGATCGCCGACGCCGCCAGGTCGCGGATCGAGCCGTCTTTCAAGATGGCCGGCCTGGCGGGGCGTCGTGCGTCGGAGCGCAACAGGGCCAGCGTCGCGCCCTCGGTCAGCGGGACCGGCGACCACTCGATGCCGTCGCCCCGGGTCAACGGGGTCGGCGGCCCGCCGACGGCCGCGACCCTCCACAGATGTCGGCGATCGATGTCGTCCTGGTTGGAGTTGTAGATGACGTGCCGGCGATCGGCGTTCAGGGTGACGTACTCGACTTCGAACGCGCCCGGCGTCAGCAGGGTGGCCGTGCCGTCTCCGCCCCGGGCGGCCACGCTGTAGAGATGCGTCCAGCCGTCCCTTTCCCAGGGGAAGACGATGCGATCGTCCGCGGTCCAGGCCAGCTGATTCGCGGCGACCACTCCCCGAAACGCGCTGCCGACGCCCGGTTCGGCCCGCCAGACCTCGCGGCCCCTTCCCGTGGCTGGATCCGCGACACGGATCGACCACGGTTCCGCTTCGCGCTCGGGCGTGAACGGGATGCTACGACGCCGGGCGGGTATCCGAATGAAGGCGATGCGCCGGCCGTCCGGCGACCAGACCGGGCTGCCGTCGCGATCCACTCCGGGGTCCATCCACCTGACGCTTTGGTCCTCGGCGTCGTAGACCCCGACGAACGCATGGTCGCCGCGGCGGCTAACGAAGGCCAGACGGCTACCGTCGGGCGACCAGGCGAGGGAGCTGCCGCCGCCTCGCAAGGCGACCAGAGACTCGGGGTCGCCGCCGTCCAGCGGCACCGACCAGATGTCTCCGCCGCTCAAGAAGATGACGGCGTCGCCCGCGGGTGTTGGTAAGGGCGCGGCCCCCTCGGCCAGTGCCCGGGGATCCCCATCGGCGGTATCGACGATCATGATCTGGCGGCTCACCCCGTCGGGTCGACTCCACGGATTGGGCAACTCACCTTGCCGATTCGGGGCTCCGCCGCGCACGAAGACGATCGAATTTCCGTCCGGCGTCCAGGCCAGATCGGTGATCGGCTGGCCGTCGTCGTTCTCGTAGGTCGTCAGCTGACGGGCCCTGTAGTCGGGCGCCCGGGCGATCCAGATGTTCCGGACGCCTCGAGCGTTGAAGACCCAGGCGACCGCGTCTCCCGTGGGCGTGGCGACGAGGTCGCTGGGGAACGGCGCGCTCAAAACTTGCTCGAGGTCGAATGTGCCGCTTTCCTGAGCCGCGCCCGGAGACGCGAAAGCCGTCGCGGCGACCAGTGTCGCGGCGCAGAGATGCGATTCGAACGCCCGCATCTGTCCCTCCTTGGTCGGTAGCCCGGTCGTTGCGGTGATGGGCGCATGTTGCGTATTGGGCGCCCATGTCGCAACTGTAGGGTCATTGCCGGGTCGATGCGCCAGCTTCCCGATCGGTCGGAACCGCCGGCCGCAGGTCGGCGTTTCACCTCGGCGGCCGAGTTAACGACTCACACCGGTGAGGTCCCGATGTTCTATTTCGCCTACGGTTCGTTGGCCAACCCCGAACAGATCCAGGAGCTTTGCTCGGAGGTGCGACCGGTGGGCACCGGCCGCATCCCGCATCACGCCCTCTGTTTCACCGGCCAATCGGAGCGCTGGGGTGGAGGCACCGCGACCATCGGTCTGGCGCCGAATCGCGATCTATGGGGCGCGCTGTACGAGATCGACGACGAATGCCGTGAGGCGATCGAGCGGTTCGGCGCGCTGGACGGCTACGTCTGGGCGTTCACCTCGGTCGTGCGGTCGGAGGGCGAGAGCGTGGATGCCGGTGTTTTGTGCAAGGTGAGAGATCTCCAGCGTCACCCGCCGTCGGACGAGTACATGGCCGTCCTCGAGACAGCCTGGAAGGAATGGGGTCTGGACGGTCGCCGGATATTGCTCGATGTTGCGCCGAACCTCTAAAGCGCCCCTTACGTCTAACGGCCTCTGCGCCGGCCCTGCTCGATGTAAGGATTGAGTGGCCTCCCGTGTCCCTTCGGAGCCCGTCCATCGCTTTCGCTTTCGGCTCGACTCTCGCTGCGGCCCTCTGGCCGGGTGTCGGGTGGGGACAACGACCCGGGCCGATCCTCGAGGTTCCGCCCGGCTTCACGGTCGATCTGATCGCGGGCGATCTGCCGTCGCCGGTGGCGCTGACGTTCGGACCCGATGGCCGGCTCTACGTGGCGCTCCGCGACGCTGGGCGGGTGGTGGCTTTGGAAGACATCGACGGGGATCGGGCTATCGACCGGGTCGTTACGGCGGTTGATGGATTGGCCAGACCGTCCGACCTCGCCTTCCGGAACGGTGAGCTGTGGGTGCTCGACTCGGCGCGTGTGGTTCGGGTCCGCGGTCCTTTCGGCGACGGAACGGGCGGTCGCGAAGAGATCGCCCTCGACAGCCTCCTCGCCGGCGGTCCGCCGGCGGCCTCGTTCGCGTTCTTTGCCGGGGGCGTGCTCGTGGCGATCGGGGCCGAATGTGAAACCTGCCCGGCGGGGAACCTCGGCTCCGGTATCGTCGTGAACCTTGTTGCGGAGGATGGCGAGCCACGGCACTGGTCGCGCGGCCTGCGGCGAGTCGCTGCGATGGCGGTCCAGCCGTCGACCGGGGTGCTTTGGGCGACGGAGACCGGGCCGGCCAGGTGGGGCAGCGATCTGCCCGCCGACGAGCTGAATACGATTCGTGCCGGTCGGCACTACGGCTGGCCGTACTGCTACGGAAACCGAATCCCGACGCCGGAGTTCGCGGATCCGGCGCGCTGCGATCGTACCGAACCACCCGTACTCACCCTCCCGGCGGGCTCGGCTCCGACGGGGATCGTCTTCTATGGCGAGGACGCTTTTCCCAGCGGCTACCGCGGCGATGCCTTTATCGCACTGGCGGGATCTGTGGCGGGTCCGACGTTCGCCGAGCCTCGCGTGGCTCGGATCAGGTTCGTCGATGGCCGGCCGGTGGCGCTGGAGAACTTCGTGACGGGCTGGGTCGGTGAAGCCGGGCGGCTCGGCCGGCCGAGCCACCTCGCCGTCGGCCCGGGTGGCGCCCTCTACGTCAGCGATGACCTGGCGGGTCGTGTCTGGCGGGTAAGCTGGGTCAGCGGAGATATCGGAGAGGATGAAGGGGGCTGAAGCGGCGATCCTCCACGCCTGCCAACGGACAGACCCCGCGGGGCAATTCTCCAACCTCGCCCTTTCCCGGCCGCCCCGGTTGCCCTATGTTAAAAGTGATCGCTGGTAGATTCACCTTGGAGCCAACATGGGAATCGGTAATTTCGGTTGGACCGAAGGCCTGCTGATCGCCTTCCTCTTTCTGCTGCTGTTCGGTGCTCGCCGACTGCCCGAAATCGGACAGTCGTTGGGAAAGGGAATTCGTGAGTTCAAGAAGTCCCTGACCAGCTCCGACGACGAACCGCAGGTCGGATCGGGCAGCAACGACCCGGCGCAGGTCGAGTCCCCGCGCCAGAACGAGGAAGCCCGATAGACTTGCCCTAGGGTGCCAGGGCGTTGTTCCATGGTTCCTCGTTGGAGCGGCGCCCATTTCTGGGTTCTGACTCGGCGTATTCGGCGAAGGATCGATGCGAGCTGCCGCTTACTTGACGTCCCGGGAGGCCAGACGGCGTTTGCGAGAGGCGCTTGAAGACGCCTACGATCTCACCATCGCCGCGGATTGGTCGGAGCTCGACCACCTGATACGGCGCGAGGCCACCGAGGTGATCATCGTCGATCCGGTGCGGCCGGACGTCGTCGAGGTGCCTGCGATCGAGCGTCTGCGTGCCTACTATCCGTCGCTGCCCGTCGTTCTCTATATGCCGTTCGGGCCCAGTCTGGCCGACGCGCTCCTCCGCCTGGGAAGCATCGGCGTGCACCGGGCGGTGTTCTTCGATCATGGCGACACGGAGAAGGCGCTGCGGCAGGCGGTGGACGAGGCGGTCGAGTCCTCGGTCCCCGAGACGATCTTGGCGCGTATCCTCGACGGGCTGGCCATCGATTCCGCCGGGGTCGAGGGGGCGTTCCGGCTCGCTCTCGGCAACGTCGACACGGTCCGGTCGGCCCTCGATTGGAGCAGCTTCCTGGACCTGCCGCACCGAACGTTCTATCGAACCTTCCGTGAGTTCGGACTGCCGAGTCCGAAAACGTGTTTGCTCTGGCTCCGCCTCATGTACGCGGCCCGGTTGCTCGAGGATCCGGGCTACAACCCGTACGACGTCGTGCACCGGCTGGGGTACAGCGCCCCCTCCAACTTCTGGCGCCACGTCCAGGATACACTCGGCCTCCGGGCCTCCGAGCTCCGTTACGCGGCGACTTTCGAGACGCTCCTCAGGCGCTTCCTGTCGGACCAGCTACGGGCCCGCACCGGCACCGAAGACTCCAGCTGATCCTGGGTCCCAGCCGGCGGCCGACGACTACGGGCCTTCGCCGAAGTCTCCCACTACCGGCTCGACCGCGCGTTCGAAATCCGAGTAGGCGATCCGTACCGCCTCCCGGTGGTTACCCGCGTTGAACACGATCTCTTCGTCCTCCGCCAGTCGCTGGTCCACGAACACACGCTGTCCGTAGAGATTCCCAAGCGGCGGCATGGCGCCCGGCTCACAGCTGGGGAACAGACCGGCGAATTCGGACTCCTCGGCCAGCCGCAGCTCACCCGAGCCGACCAGGTCCTCCAGCAGCTCGGTCTTCACGTGGTACGAAGCCGGCAGCACCGCCATGATCGGCTCGTCTTCCTCCGTAAAGAAGATCACCGTCTTCGCCCACTCGTACCCGGAGATATGCGTGACCGCGGCCTCCTCGGCCGCCGTGTACGCCGTCGGGTGCTTGATGACCTCGTAGTCGATCCCTTCCTTCTTCAAGAAATCCTCGACTTCGGGAGCGAGTGACATGGCGTCTCACCTCCGTTCCGCGGCCTTTCCAGCAATGGTTCGGCTCCGTCCAGCTGGCAAACGACCGTAGGGACGTCTGATCGTGGTTGGGTTGGCTCTCGATACTTACAGGATGGGGGTGCCCGGCGCGGTCGGGCAATAGCGGCGTCGGCGCGGTGGTGCGGCGCTACTCGTTCAGCAGCTCGAGGAACGCGTCCAGCTCGCAGGTGTTGGCCACATCCTCTTTTTCCAGCCAACCGCGGCGTGCTTGATCGACGCCGTAGGCGATGAAATCGAGCTCCGCCGTTCGGTGCGCGTCGGTGCTGATCACGACCTTCACGCCGGCGTCTCGCGCCATCTGCAGGTGGAAATCGCGCAGGTCGAGTCGGTCGGGCTGCGAGTTCAGCTCCAGCATCACGCCGTGGTCGGCGGCGACTTTTACCAGCTGCTCGACGTCGACGGGATAAGGTTCTCTTCGATTGATCAGGCGGCCCGTGGGATGCGCCAGGATGTTCACCCGGGGATGCTGCATGGCGCGGGTGATGCGCCGGGTCATCTCGCCCCGGCTCATGTTGAACTTGTGATGAACCGAGATCACGATCACGTCCATCTCCGCCAGCAGATCGTCGGGCAGGTCGAGCGTGCCATCGGCCATGATGTCGACCTCCGCCGACTTGAGGATTCGGATGTCGTCGTATCTGCTCTGCACTTCGTCGATCTCGCGGTACTGCTCGCGAAAGTCGTCGGGCTCGAGTCCAGTCATGGCGAGTGCCGGCCCGTGATCGGTGATCGCCATGTACTCGTAGCCGCGGGCGCGGCAACCCTCCACCATCTCTTCCACCGTCTCCTTCCCATCGCTGTACTGCGTGTGCATCTGCAGGTCGCCCCGGATCTCCCCGCGCTCGATGAGCCGGGGCAGCTTGCCCCCCTTCGCGGCCCGGACCTCGCCGCGGTCTTCCCGCAGCTCGGGCGTGATCCACGGCAGGTCGATGGCCGCGTATACCTCTGCCTCGGTCTTGCCCGCGATCAGCTCGCCGCCCCGGAAGACGCCGTACTCGTTGATCTTCAGCTTCCGTTCGCGGCTGATTCCACGGATCACGATGTTGTGCGCCTTCGAGCCGGTGAAATAAACCATGGCGGCGCCATAGCTCTCCCGCTCGACGACCCGCAGGTCGACCTGCAGCCCCGACTTCAAACGGATGGAGCTCTTGGTCGGGCCCCGGGCCAGGACCTCACGAGCTTCGGGGTAGTCGACGAACGCGTCCATGATCGAAGCGGCCTCGGCGGCGGTGACGAGGATGTCGATGTCACCCACCGTCTCGCAGCGGCGCCGGTAACTGCCCGCCACCTCGAGATCGGTCACGCCCTTCGACTCGCGCAGATACTTCAGCAGAGGCGGCACGTAGATGTCGGCGTCGGACAGCTTGAAGCGACCGGCCCGGGCCCTGAGCTCCTCTATTCCCTTGAGCACCCGGGCCTGCAGCGTCGGCCCGAACCCCGATATGCTCTCCAGCCTGTCCTCTCGCGCCGCCACCTCCAGCTCCGCCAGGGTCGTGATCTCCAGCTCGTCCCAAAGCTGTCGTGCCCGTTTCGGGCCCAACCCGGGGATCCGCATCACCTCGATCAGGCCGCCCGGGACTTCCTGGCGCAGGTTCTCGAGGGCCTGCAGGCTGCCCGTTTCGTGCAGCTCGCGGATTTTGGCGGCCATGTCCTTCCCGATGCCGGGCAAGTCGGTGAGCTCGGCCTCCTCGTCGGCGAGGATCGAGTCGAGCGACTGAGAGAGCGTTTCGATGGTCCGCGCCGCGTTGCGGTAGGCCCGAATGCGGAACGGGTTGGCGTCCTGGATCTCCAGCAGGTCGGCGATCTCTTCGAAGACGCGTGCGTAGTCGATGTTCTCCACGTCAGCGTGCACCCTTCGGCAGCATTGCGAGAAAGTCGTCCTCGCTCAGGATCTTCACGTCCAGCTCCTGCGCCTGCTCGTACTTGCTGCCCGGATCTTCACCCGCCACCACATAGTCGGTTTTCGAGCTGACGCTCGATGTCGTACGGCCGCCCAGCGATTCGACGAGGTCCTTGGCCTCGCTTCGCGTCAGCCGGGACAGGCTGCCGGTGAAGACGAAAGTCAGCCCGGCCAGGGCGTCGCTCGACGGCCGCTCGGCTTCCTCCACCGTCAGCCCGCGCTGGCGCAGGCGCTCGATCATCTTCCTCGTGGTCGAGTTGGACAGAAAATCGTGGGCCGCCTCAGCCACCTTGGGGCCGATTCCAGCCACTGCCTCCAGGTCCTCCGGCCCGGCTTCAAGCACCGCGTCCAGAGTTCCGAAATGGGCCGCCAGATCGCGCGCCGTCTGGGCACCCACCTCGGGGATGCCCAGCGCGTACAGGAACCGGTCCAGTGTCGTGTGCTTCGCCTCCTCGACCGCCTCCACGAGGTTGTTGGCTGACAATTCTGCGAAGCCTTCCAACTCCATCAGCTCTTTCGCCTCGAGTGTCAACAAGTCGGGAACGCTCTCCACCAGGCCCGATTCCAGAAGTTGCACCACCGTTCGCTCGCCGAGCCCATCGATGTCAAGCGCGCCGCGGGACGCGAAATGCTGCAGTCGCCCTTTCAGCTGCGCCGGGCAGGCCAGCCCGTTGGGGCAGTAGTCGAGCGGGCCACCGGGGCTGACGATCTCGGTGCCGCAGGAGGGACAGCGCTCGGGCATGCGAAATCGCGGCCCGCGTTTCGTCTTCGAGTCATCGATCCGCTCGAGGACCTGCGGTATGACGTCACCGGCCCGCTGTATCCGGACCTTATCGCCGACCCGTATATCGAGCCGCTCGATCTCCTCTCGATTGTGGAGCGATGCACGTGACACGGTGACGCCGCCCACGTCGACGGGGCGAAGCATCGCCACCGGTGTCAGCTTGCCGGTGCGCCCGACCTGGACGACGATGGCCTGGATTTCGGAGATCTCGCGGCGCGGCTCGAACTTGTATGCGAAGGCCCAGCGCGGGTGGTGAGCGGTGGCGCCGAGCTCCTCGCGTGCCGCGAGGTCGTCGAGCTTCACGACCACGCCATCGATCTCGTATTCGAGGTCGTCGCGTTCGCTCTCGAGCTGGTGATGCCAGGCGATCGCCTCGTCTATGTCATCGGCCTTCTTCACATGGCGGCTGATCTTGAAGCCCCAATCGCCAAAAGCTGTCAGCCTGTCCGACTGGCTCTCGAACGTCTGACCGTCGACGGCCATGATCTCGTAAGCGAAGAAAACGAGGGGGCGTTCCGCCGTCACTCCCGGGTCGAGCTGGCGGAGCGAGCCCGCCGCCGCGTTCCTGGGGTTGGCGAATACGGGTTTGTCCGCCTGGGTCAGCTGAGCGTTCAGACGCTCGAAGTCTTCGATCATCATGATCGCTTCGCCGCGCAAGGCCAGCCGTGACGGTGCCTCGCGTTCCGCCCTCAGCGTGAGCGGAACCGATCCAATCGTCCGCACGTTGGGCGTGATGTCCTCGCCCACGCGCCCGTCTCCGCGCGTCGCCGCGCGCGCCAGCTGGCCGTCCTCGTAAACCAGCTCCACCGAAAGGCCGTCGAGCTTGGGCTCGACTATGTAGACCACCGGGCCGTCCAGGGCCGTTCGCACCCGACTGTCGAAGCGTCGCAGCGTTTCCTCGTCCGAGCCGGAGTCGAGGCTCAGCATCGGCGCGTGGTGCTCGACCTCGTTGAAGCCCGGTCGGGTCTGTCCCGACACCCGCTGCGTCGGCGAGTCCGGCGTGACCAGCTCCGGCTGCTCCGCCTCCAGGCGTTTGAGCTCGGCGTAAAGCTCGTCGTACGCCGCGTCGGAAATCTCCGGGCTGTCGAGGACGTAGTACCGGTAGTCGTGATGACGGATCTGCTCTCGCAGCTCCTCGACGCGCTCCCGGACGTCAGAGGGCACTCGGCTCTTCTCGGACAACTAGCCTTCCTCCGCCGGCTCCGCCGGCTCCTCGCGTCCCCTCGTGGTCTCGGTCTCCGGTTGGCGTCCCTCGCGCACCGGCTTGCCGAAATCGCGCCAGCCGGTGGCCCACTCGCGCAGGCGGGCGGCCGCTCTGCCGTAGACCGATTCCGGCGGGAACTCGCCGTCCGCGCCCCGGCTGCCCGCAGGCAGGCCAGAGAGGATCGTCCAGCCTTCCTCCACCTTGCGGATCGGCCAGACATGGAACCGGCCTGCCCGCACCGCTTCGATCACCTCGTCGGTCAGGACCAGGTTGGACGCGTTGCGGGCCGGTACGATGACGCCCTGGTCGCCGGTCAGGCCGCGGCGCTGGCACGCGCGGTAGAAGCCTTCGATCTTCGTGGTCACGCCACCGATCGGTCGGATGTCGCCGTCCTGATTGAGGGCGCCGGTTATGGCGATCCCCTGGTTCAGCGGCACCTCGGCGATGGCCGAGATCAGAGTGTAAAGCTCGGCCGCCGACGCGCTGTCGCCTTCCACCTCCTCGTACAGCTGGTCGAACGAGAGGCTGGCCGACATGATCAGCGGATGATCCTGGGCGAACAGGTCGCCCAGGTATCCGGAGAGGACCAGCACGCCCTTGTTGTGCAACGGACCGCCCAACCGAACCTCACGCTCGATGTCCACCACGCCGCTGGTCCCCATGAACGCGCTGCACTCGACCTTGATGGGCCGGGCGAATTGGTGCTCGGCCGCCGATAGCACGGCCAGCCCGTACAGCTGGCCGATCTTGTGGCCCTCCGGCTCGACCGCCAGCGTGTTGTTCTCGATCAGCCTCAACAATTCGCGCTCGGGGCGGTTGACGCGCTTCTCGCGCTCCTCGATCGCCTGGCTGACGTCGGCGAACGTGACGGTGTCGCGTCCGGCGCTCCGGGCGAAGAAGGCGGCCTCGCGGACCAGGTCGCCGATGGCGCCGAAGCGGGTGGAGAGGTGGTCACGGTGGCCGGCCAGGCGCGAGCCGAACTCGACGATCCGGGCGACGGCCTCGGCCTCGAAGGCGGGGAGCGATTCCTCTTCGCAGCGGGCGGCGATGAATGCGGCGTATCCGCGCTCGGCCGCGCCGTCCCTGTCCATGTACGTGCTGAAATCGGCCCGCACCTTGAACAGCTCCCGGAAGTCCTCGTCGTACGCGTGGAGCATGTAGTAGGTGTAGGGATCACCGATCAGGATGATTCGACAGCTGAGCGGGATCGGCTCGGGCTTGAGGGTGGTGGTCGCGATCAGGCTGGTGTACTCGATGATCTCCTCCAGCCTGATCGAGCCGGTGCGCAATGCGTTCTTCAGCGCGGTCCACGCGATCGGCTTCTGCAACAGGTCCGTCGCGTCGAGCAGGAGGTAGCCGCCGTTGGCCTGGTGTATCGCGCCCGCGGTGATCTGGCTGTAGTCGGCCACCATCGTGCCGAACTCGACGCGGTGCTCGATGCGGCCGATCAGGTTGTGGTAGGTGGGATTGTCCTCGCGCACCACGGGCGCTCCGCTGTCGGGCTCGTGGCAGACGATCACGTTCACCTTGTAACGGAGCGTCGGGTCTTCGGCCTCGCCGGGCTGTCGACCCTGCGAGCTGGACGCGTCGTCGCCCTCCGCGAAGCGCTCGGCGTTGCGGACGATGTCCTCGGCCATCCGGTTCAGATAGTGCAGGACCGCCGGCACATTCTCCCAGCGCGCCTTCACCTCGCCCACGCAGTGGGCCACCACGTCGTGCGCCGCCGATCTCTGCAGGTCGATCACACGACGCTGCGCCTGCCGCTCGAATTCACGCGCCTGACGCTGCACTTCGGCAAAGACCTTCTCCATCTCGCGTCGCCTGGCGAGGATCTCCTCGCGCTGCTCCTCGGGCAGCGTTTGGAAGCGCTTCTCGTCGATGGGCTCGTTCCCCAGCGCGGGAGCCACGACGTAACCCGCCGGCGTCTGGGTGAGCGACACATAGCGCTCCTCCTCCATTTGTTGCTGGAAGTTCTCGATCAGCGCGCGCTGCTTCTCCATCGCTTCTTCGGCGATCTCGTCGCGCCGCTTGCGAAACTCCTCGCTCTGCAGCGCCTTCGCCAGCGAGGCCCTGAGCTCGCGGAGCATCGCGGCGACATCATCGCGCAGGTGTGGCCCTCGGCCGGAGGGGAGCTGCAGGGCGCTCGGCTCACGGGCCTCGTCGAAGTTATAGACGTAGCACCAGTCGGAGGGCGTCGGCTCATCCGCGGCGCGCGCCTCCAGCAGCTGCCGGATCATCGTCGTTCGGCCGGAGCCAGACAGGCCGGTGGCGAAGACGTTGTAGCCGGGGTGATCGACCTCGAGGCCGAAGCGAACCGCCTGCATCGCCAGACCCTGGCCGATGCTCTGGCGCAGCGGCTCCACTTCAGCGGTGGTCTCGAACCCTAGGCTGCCCGGGTCGCAACGTCGTCTCAGAGCGTCTGGCTTTAGAGGAGCTGGTTTCCCGTCGGTCACGTATGTCTCCGTTCGAATGGCAGAACGGTCAGGGTTGTCAGGGCACGGCTCGCCGGGTCGACATTCAGGTTTGGACACTTCCGTCGGCGATGGCCCGCACGATATCGGTGGTGGTGACGATCCCGCGCAACTCCCTCTCGTCCATGACCAGGACGCGATGGATACCGCTGTCCAGCATGTAGCGCGGCGCCTGCTGCACCGTGGCCCGTGACGGCTGGCTCTTCACCTCACGGGTCATCACGTCGGAGACCGTGTACTCGTCGAGCAGGTTCCAATCGTTCGTGGGGGCGGCCCGGATCCACTGGGACGCGGCGGTCTCCGCCTCGAGCGATCCCACCGGCTCGCCATGCCGCGTGCCGCCCGCACCCTCGTCGGCCGCGCCGTCCGCCGGGGGCTGCAGGTTGGAAGCCTCCTCGCGAAACTCCAGGATGCCCGTGGTAGTCGATCTCGATTCAAGCGATATAGTAACGCGGAGCCGATGCCCCCGTCCATTGAGGACGGGGGTCGGTGGTCGGTGCGTCAGAGCGTCACCGCGCCGGTGGGACCCGGATGTTGGACGTTGGGCGCCGGATCTTCCCGTCAGTCCTCCTCCGGCTTCGGCTCCAGCTGCAGCGCCGCCGAATTAATGCAGTAGCGCAGCCCCGTCGGCTCGGGACCGTCCTCGAACACGTGGCCCAGGTGGGCGTCGCAGCTGGCGCACAGCACCTCGGTCCGCCGCATACCCAGGCTGTTGTCGGGTGCCCTGCTCACCGCGTCGGGGTCCGCCGGGCGGGTGAAACTGGGCCACCCGGTGCCGGAATCGTACTTCGCTTCGGACTCGAAAACGGGGCTGCCGCAGCACACACAGCGGTAGGTCCCCGGCTGTTTGGTATCCCAGTACTCGCCGCTGAAGGCGCGCTCGGTGCCCTTCTCGCGGGTGATTCGATACTGTTCCGGAGTGAGTTCCTTCTTCCACTCGGCTTCGCTCTTCTTGATTTTGTCGTCGCCCACTTCTTCCTCCTTCGATCTGGCGCTCGTTTCTCTGACATGGTAAACCCAACTTGCGGGAACCGCGAGTCGGTCCGTAGAATGGTGCCCTGCCTATACCCCAACCAGCGAGGTGAGAGCCGTGATCTTTCCAAGACGATACGCCGCTGTCATGCTCCTGCTGCTCGCGGTCGCCGCCGCGCCGGCCTTCGCCCAGCAGGAGGTCGAGGTCGTGGCCACCGAGGTCGGGCCCGGCCTCTACATGATCACCGGCGACGGCGGCAATATCGGCGTTTCGGCCGGGGAAGACGGGGTCTTCCTGATCGATGACCAGTACGCGCCGCTGACCGACGAGATCGTGGCCGTGATCCGCGGCTTCAGCGACGAGCCCATTCGTTTCGTCCTCAACACTCACTGGCATTTCGATCACACCGGCGGCAACGAGAATCTCGGTGAGATGGGGGCACTGATCGTCGCTCACGACAACGTTCGTCGCCGCATGAGCGTGGAGCAGTTCATCGAGGGACTGGACATGACAGTCGAACCGTCTCCGGAAAGCGCCCTGCCCGTCGTCACGTTCGGTCAGGACGTCACCTTCCACCTCAACGATCTGGAGATACACACGTTCCACGTCGAGCACGCGCACACCGATGGGGACGCGATCGTCCTCTTCCGCGGCGCCGACGTGATCCACATGGGGGACGTCTACTTCAACGGACTCTATCCGTTCATCGACATCTCGTCAGGCGGTTCGCTCGACGGGACTATCACCGCCACGCGGGACGCGCTGGAGATGATCGGCGATGAGACCCGGGTGATCCCCGGCCACGGCCCGCTCTCCAACAAGGCCGAAATGGCGGACTACCTGTCGATGCTGATTCAGGTTCGCGCCAACGTCACCGCGCTGATCGAGCAGGGCCTGGACCGCGACGCGGTGATCGCGGCGAAGCCCAGCGCCGAGTGGGATGAGACCTGGGGGGCCCAGCTCCTGTCACCCGAGCAGTTCATCGGCACAGTCTACGACGACCTGTCGCGGCGCCGCGACTGAGGGCGGTCAGGCATCGGACGTCCGGAGCCGACCGCCCCGTTCGGAGCGGCGGGCTGGAGCGGCCAGCGCCCGTCGCACCCGGGGGGCGACCACCCGGTAGCCCAGCAACACGACCAGGGCCAGTCCGAATATCGCCGGTTCCCGGATGTCGGCCTTGACCAGCCACAGGAAGTGGATCACGCCCAGCGCCGCCGCCACGTAGACCAGCCGGTGGAGGCGGCGCCAGCGTGCGCCGCCCAGCCGCTTGATCATCCCTTTGGTCGAGGTCAGTGCCAGCGGCGCCAGCAGCAGCAGCGCGGTGAATCCCAACGTGATATAGGGACGTTCCGCGATGTCCTCGAGTATGAATTCCCAGGCGAAGAACTGATCGATCCCCAGGTAGATTCCGAAGTGGAGCGTCGCGTAAAAAAAGGCGTACAGCCCCAGCGTTCGTCGCAGTTTGATCAACCAACCCAGCCCCGTCAGCTGACGCAGCGGCGTGACCGTCAGCGTCAGCATGAGGAACGTCAGGGTCCACCAGCCGGATCGGTGCAGCAGCGCCTCGACCGGGTTCGTGCCCAGGCCGTCGGTGAACGCGTCGACGGCGAGCCAGATGGCCGGCAG
>JAACAK010000028.1:50823-90624 GCA_011774835.1 Candidatus Kutchimonas denitrificans
ACTCCGTGATGGTCGATTCAGGATGTGCGCTCTTCACTCGGCTCTCGAAACTAGAAGTACTTCCTCAGATCCATGTCCTTGTACAGGTGCGCCACCTGCTCGGCATAGCCGTTGAACATCAACGTACGCCGCTTCCTGAACTCGCCGATCCTGCGCTCCCGCGCCTGGCTCCAGCGCGGATGATCGACCTCCGGATTCACGTTCGCATAGAACCCGTACTCGTTCGGTGCCGTGACCGCCCAGGTGTTCATCGGCTGGCGACGCATGAATCGAATTCGCACGATCGACTTGATGCTTTTGAATCCGTACTTCCATGGCACGACCAGACGTAGCGGCGCCCCGTTCTGGTTCGGCAGCTCCTTACCGTAGAGCCCGACTACGAAGATCGCCAGCGGATGCATCGCTTCGTCCATCCGCAGCCCCTCGACGTACGGCCAGTCCAGAACGTTGCGACGCTGGCCGGGCATCTGCTCCGGATCGTACAGCGTCGTGAACTCGACGAACCTGGCCGCCGAAGTCGGCTCCAGGTCGTTCAGAAAATCGGAGAGCGGGAACCCGAGCCACGGGATCACCATCGACCAGGCCTCGACGCAGCGAAGCCGATAGATTCGCTCTTCCGCCGGATATCGGCTCAGGATGTCCTCGATGTCGTAAACGCCCGGCTTGTTGCACTCGCCTTCGACTTCCACCGTCCAGGGCCGGGTCTGCAGCGTGTGCGCGTTCCGCGCCGGGTCCTCTTTCCCCGTACCGAACTCGTAGAAGTTGTTGTAGCCGGTGACGTCCTCGTAAGGCGTGAGCTCGTCCTGGGCCGCCGCTCCGGAAGCGTCGCCCGCGGCATCGCCTCGCTCCGCACACGACAGCAGCGACGGCGCCGCGCTGACCAGGCCCAGGCCGGCCCCGATGCTGGCGGCCCGCCCGATGAACTGGCGGCGGTTCACGTACAGGCGCTCGTCGGTGACTTCGGATTCTCTGATATCGGGCGGTCGCCGGATCAGCATTGTGTCCTACCCTCCAATATTAACGCCGGAGGTCCACTCCGGCGAACGTGTTGGTTCGGCCCTAATATAACGTCGGAGCGCGGCTTCTGGGTTCCAGCGGAACCTCACGGTGATTCGGCTTTCCTTTCCGCCTTGACGGAAGACGATTCCCGTCCAACCTTACAAGCTTTCCATGTATCTGCCACCTGCTGCATCGGAAGGACTCAGGCTCATGATGAGAGCGCGTCTTGCCGTCTCTTCGGCGCTCGTCCTCGCCGTCTGCCTGGCGTGGCCTGGAGCGTCGACCGCACAGTTCACCGATCCGCCGCCCCCCGCCGCCTACGCGCTGCAGAACGTGACGGTGGTCGAGGTCGACGGGAACCGTACCGACAGCGTCACGCTGGTGATTCGGAACGGCCTCATCGCCGCGATGGACCGCGGTCTGGCGGTCCCGCCCGACGCCAGGCTGCTGGAAGGCGACTCGCTGTACGTCTACCCCGGCCTGATCGACGGGGACGGCGAGGCCGACTTCGAATTCCCCGAGGTCGAGATCGACCGCGGTCAGGTCGCATCCTGGGATCCGCCGCGGCGTGTCCAGGGATTCAGCCCGAGCCAGCGCGTCGTGGACTATCTGAGCTCGACGGGTGAGGACGTGGCGGATCAGCGCCAGGCCGGGATCGTGGCCGCCGCCATAATCCCGGGTGATCGCGTGATGCCGGGCCGGGGCGCCACACTCATCTTCCGGCGGAATGCGGATCTCCCTGCCGAACTGATCGCCGAACCGGTCATCGGCCCGGCCATGTATTTAAGCGGCGCGCAGGGCGTCTACCCGGCGACGCTGTTCGCGGTGATCGCGTTCTACCGCCAGAGCTTCGAGAATGCGCGGAACTACCAGGCGAAGAAGCAGGCCTACTCGAGGAACGATCGGGGCGTGGAGCCGCCGAAGTGGGATCCCGATCTCGAGGTGATGCTCGACCTGATGGCCGGGCGAGCGCCCGCCTTCTTCGCCGCCGACAACGGTCGAGACATCCAGCGGGTGCTCATGTTGGCCGAGGAGTACGGGTTTCGTCCCATCATCGTCGGCGGCGACGAGGCGTGGAAGGTCGCCGACGAGCTGCGGGCCGCCGAGGTTCCCGTGCTGGTCTCCCTCGACTTTCCCGAGCCGAAGCGCTGGAAACCGGCGGAAGACGACGGCACGAACGGCGACGACGAGCTCGACGCCGCCGCCCTGGCCGAGAAGCAAGAGATCGAGGCGATCTATGCCAATGCCGGTAGGCTGGCCGAGGCGGGCGTCCGCTTCGCTCTGACCAGCGAGGGCGGCGACGCCGACCTGCTGGAAGGTGCACGGAAGGCGATCGAGTACGGGCTCTCCGAGGCCGCGGCGCTCCGGGCGCTCACCGCGACCCCGGCCAGCCTGTTCGGGCTCGAGCGCCTGACCAGGATCGAGCAGGGCGGCGCCGCCACGTTCATCGTGACCGACGGTCCGCTGTTCGCCGAGGACACGGAGATCCGTTACACGTTCGTCGAGGGCGAACTGGAGAGAGTAAAGGAAGGCGCGGCGGCCGGCGGCGAGCCGCCGACCGTCGATATCACCGGCACCTGGGACTTCGAGATCGATGCCGAGGGACAGATCATCGCCGCCAAGATGACGGTCGAGCAAGAGGGCGCCGATTTCGAGGGGACCATGCAGACACCGTTCGGTGAGGCCAGGGTCCGTGACGGCGTCGTCTCGGGCAACAAGATCAGCTTCACGATCGTCGTCGAGACCGGCGAACCGATGGAAGTCACAGCCGAAGGTACCGTCGAGGGGGAGGAGGCGTCCGGCACGGGTGAGTCGCCGGATGGCTCGTTCACCTGGACGGCAGAGCGGACCAGCGGTCCGGGAGAGGGGATCGACCGATGAGACATCTGCTGAAATATTTCGCGATCGCCGCCCTGGCGGCCGCCGGGCCGCTCACCGAGCCGGCCGCGGCGCAGGAGTGGAGGCCGCAGGTCCCACGCGGGTCGGTGGACTATCCCCGCGGCACCGTCGTCGTGCAGAACCTGGACGCCCTCTGGACCGCCGCCGGCGATGTTCTGGAGAACGTATCGATCGTCGTGCGCGACGGCATTATACGGGAGATCGGTTCGGACGTGTCGATCCCCAGCGGCGCGCAGGTGATCGATGGGGTCGGACTGACCGCGATCCCGGGGATCGTGGATGAGCACTCGCACACGGCCATGGAGAGCACCAACGAAGGAACGACGCCGGTCTCCGCCGAAGTGCGGGTCATGGACGTACTCAACCCGAACGATTTCGAGATCTACCAGGCCCTGTCGGGGGGCGTCACCACGGCGCTCATCCTGCATGGCAGCGCCAACCCGATCGGCGGTCAGGCGGCGATCATCAAGATGCGCTGGGGGATGGACGACCCGGAGCAGCTGCTGGTGGACGGGGCGCCGCAGATCATCAAGTTCGCCCTGGGCGAGAACGTGACGCGCAAGAACTTCAACGTGCCGGGGCGGACTCGTTTCCCGACCTCGCGGGCCGGCGTCGAGTCGTTCTACGATCAGGCGTTCTCCGCCGCCCGGGAGTACAGGCGCGCCTGGCAGGAGTACAGGGATGACCGCGGATCGTTTCCGGTGCCGCCGCGTCGTGACCTGCGTCTGGAGACGCTGGTCGAAGTGATGGAAGGCCGAATCCGGGTGCACGCGCACTCGTACCGCAGCGACGAGATCGTCATGCTGATGCGCGTGGCCGAGCGTTACGGCTTCACCATCGACGCGTTCACCCACGTGCTCGAGGGCTACAAGGTGGCCGACGAGCTGGCGGAGCACGGCGCCGCGGCCTCCACCTTCGCCGACTGGTGGGCCTATAAGCTGGAGGCGTACGACGCCATCCCGTACAGCCCGGCGATCATGCACCGGCACGGCGTGCTCACCAGCCTCAACTCGGACATCCCGTGGCTGCAGCCCTTCATGGTCTACGAGTTCAACAAGCCGGTGAAGTACGGCGGCGTCTCGAAGGAGGACGCGCTGCGGATGCTGACGGCCTACCCGGCGCGGCAGCTCCATCTCGAGGACCGTGTCGGCACCCTCGAGGTCGGCAAGGAGGGCGACATCGTCCTGTTGAACGGCGATCCGTTCGACACCTATTCACGGGTCGAGAAGACGATCGTCGATGGCATTCTCTACTTCGACCTGGCCCGCGACGCGGAACTCCGCGGCGAGCCGGTCGACCCGCTGCCCGAAGTGGAGGCGCCGCCGGTGGCGACCGCGCCTGGCGCGACGATGGACATCGAGGAGAGCGACGACGGTGACGGTTCCGACGGCTCGAACGGCGGCCTCGAGGGGCCGACGATCGCGCTGGTGGGAGCGACGGTGCATCCGGTCACCGCCGCGTCGATCGAAGATGGGGCCGTTCTCATCGACGGTGGCCGAATCGCGTACGTGGGCCCGCGTGGCGGCGCCGAGATCCCGAACGACGCGGAGGTCATCAACGTTTCGGGCAAGCACATCTATCCCGGAATGATCGACCCGCTCACACAGGTAGGCCTGATCGAGATCGGCGCGGTAACACCCAGCCGCGACGATCGGGAGGTCGGCCTCTATAATCCACATCTCAACGCGCTCTGGAGCGTCCACCCGCACAGCGTCGAGATCCCGGTGACCCGGGCCAACGGCGTCAGCGCGGTTCTGGCCGTGCCAGGCAGCGGCGTGATCGAAGGGGCCGGCGCAGTGATACAGCTGGCCGGCGATACGCCGCCCCGGATGGCCGTCCGCGAGCGGGCCGCCCTGGTCATCGATTTCCCGTCGCCCAGCGGCGATGACTGGGAGGAGCCGAAGCTGGAGGGCGACCGGCTCGAGGAGCTGATCACGCTGTTCGAACGGGCGACGACGTTCGCCGCGGCGCCGTCGACGACCGACGATCCGACTGCACCGTTCGACGGTAACAGCCGAACGCTGGAGCACGAGATGCTCGAAGCGCTGGTGCCCGCCGTCACCGGCGCGATGCCCGTCTTCTTCCGGGCCAGTGAGGAGCGGGACATACGAACCGTGTTCCTTTTCCTGGACGAGTTCCCGGACGTGCAGGCGGTGATCGTGGGTGGTGACCAGGCATACCGGGTGGCCGAGGAGCTGGCCGAGCGCAACATCCCGGTGGTCGTCGGTTCGGCCGACAACCCGACCGTGGATCGTCACGACCCCATCAGTGCGGGCTTCGAGAACGCGCGCATCCTGCACGCCGCCGGCGTGAAGATCGCGTTCACGACCGAGGACTACGCCAACGTCCGCAACCTGCCGTACCATGCGGCGAAAGCGGTGGCGTTCGGACTGCCGCAGGAGGTCGGCCTCCGCGCGGTCACGCTCGACGCCGCCGAGATTCTCGGCGTGGGGGATCAGATGGGAAGCCTGGAGGTCGGCAAGCGCGGCGACCTGATCGTGACCGACGGCGATCCGTTGCAGATCCTCACTCGTGTCGAGCGGATGTTCATCGCGGGTGAGCCGGTGTCCCTGGAGAGCAAACATACCCGGCTGTACGAGCAGTTCAAAGAGCGACACTAGCGCCGCGGTGGGTCCAAGATCAAAGCGGCCATCCCTCGAGGGATGGCCGCTTTGTTGTGCGTCTCGTCTCCAGGCGTCAGGTGATTAGGACATCTTAGTTGGCGATTCCTCAGCCTTCAGGGGCGTAGCGACAGCGGACTTCCCTGCAGCCGGCCGACGAGGATGTTCGGCAAGGCGCCGTACGGTCCTGCTCCGGGAGAGCAGGCGCCGGGCGGCCCGGCCGTGAAGATGATCCCGACCCCGCTGTCACCTTCTCGATCCGACGCGCCGCCCGAAGCCAGCGCGTGGGATGTGGGGATGCGGATCGGCGTCAGCCCCGACTGGACGACCAGCGGGCTGGTACGCGGTCGCGGTACCAGAGGTGAAGCGACACGGGCCGCTGGGCCTCGCGCCAGCACCATTTGGTATTCCGAGAGCTCGACCGGCGTGGTCCGGGGTGGCCGTGGCGTCGGCGCCGCGACCGTGGGCCGTTCGCCGATCTCCACCGTGTCCCGGTCGCTGGTATCCTCGATCGGCTGTGGCTCGGCGATGTCGACCACGACCAGCGGCGTACTCTCCGGACCGCTCTTTTGAACCGTGAGATGCCCCAGCGCCAGTACGGCACCGTGCACCGCCAGCGAGATGCCGAGGGCAATACCGAGCGCACGTGCGTATCGCGCGTCGAGACGGTGGCGTCTGCTCATCCTGCCTCCTTCGTTTTGGGGACAGCCGTCATCGCCTTCGTTCCGTCTCCCCCGGCTGGATGGTCGGAAGGCGCTCGTGTGTGGGAACCGCCGTCGTCGCTGTGAAAACAACGCGCGCTGGCCGCGGGTTCCCGCTTGGCGGATCGAGGTGCCAAAAAAAGAGGGCGACCCTCCGGGATCGCCCTCGCGGCTCACGAGCCGGTCAGCGTCTGCCGATCCTACCTCCTGCCACCGGCGAGCGGGAGCTGTCGGAAGTAGTTCAACCGCCGCCGCGGGACGCAGGAGTCGCCGCCATGACCGATGCCGCCGGGTAGTAGGATCGTCACGTCGATGCCGTCGATGCCGTTGCCCTGCCGGCCTCTCCCGTCCATCGTCACAATCGTCGGCCTCGGCATTCGGATCGGTGTCAGCCCGGATTCCACCGTCAGCGGTGTGCTCCGGGGCCGCGGCACGAACGCCGTCGGCAGGCCACCCTCGTTGGCTCGGCCCAGGACCAGCGGGTACTCGGACAGGTCCGGCCCGGCCGGGCTGGATGGCTCACCCAGGACGACCGCCTCCGACGGTGGCCTGAAGGCGAGCTCGCTGATCTCTGGATTCGCCGGCTCCGCCTCTGCGGGCACTGACACGACGTCTCGGGATCCCTCCGCCGGTTCGTGCGAGCCGAAACTCACCCGACCCAGCCCCAACAGCGCGCCGTGGACGACCAAGGAGATGGCGAGCCCCGCGCCGAGGATCCGTGTGTACCGTACCTCGCGTCGCTGGCTTCGCATGATTCCTCCTCTCGCTTCACGTGGCTGCGCTCGGGCTAGCTGTACCCATTATCGCGACATCTGTTTACCGCGTCAACAAACCCCGAACGGCGGCGCCGGGGCGCGGGGGGTAGGGAACCGTCCCCGCCACGACGTGTAAACAGCTGTTGCGGGCGGCGTCATCCGACCATCGCCCGTCCCCCCCAGCAGCTTTCCCAGATCGTTACGGAGTGTTTCATGAAGAGGGGAACCTACCTTCTCGTGCTGGCGGCCCTCGCTCTCATTCCCGCCCGCGGCTGGGCCCAGAGCGAGTGGGAGCAGCAAGTGCTCGATCAGATCCACGTCACCGGTGAGGTCTTCGCATCCGAGGGCTATCGGCTGATCGGCTCGGCCCACACCGGCTCGCTTTACGCCCAGGCCTCACAGGATTTCGACCTGACGCTGGAGGGTGGTGTCCATTACGTTCTGGTCGGGGTCTGCGACAGCGATTGCTCGGACATCGATCTCTCGATCTTCGATGAGGCGGGCACGCAGCTCGACTCGGACTACGAGGGTGACGCCTATCCGGTCGTCGAGGTGACGCCGTCGCGGACGGCGACTTTCCGGGTCCACGCCTATATGGCGAACTGCGGGACCGAACCGTGCTTCTTCGGCGTCGGGGTCTACGCCAACGAGGCGACGGCCGCATCGAGCGCGGTGGTCGAAGGTCCGAACCAGGAGCACGAAGGCCGGCTCGATTCGATGGACGATCGGATCAACGGCGCCTATTTCGATCTTTACTACTTCCAGGGCTCGGCCGGCGATCGGGTGATCGTGGATCTGCAGTCCTCCGAGTTCGACCCGTACCTGGGTGTGATGGCGCCGTCCGGCGTTGTTTCGGAGAACGACGATTTCGAGGGCTCGAGAGCCCACTCCCGCGTGGAGAAGGAGCTCGAGGAGAGCGGCGAGTGGACGGTCATCGTGACCGCGTACGGCGCGGGCGCGACCGGCGCTTATCAGCTCAGCATCAACACGGCACCCGCGAAGCGGACCGCCTCGAAGAAGCCGTGACCTTCGGGGCGTTCGGGCCCGCGGCCTCCCTAGCTCCTGTCCCGGATCTCCGCCACGACCATGTCCCCCATGGCGGAGGTCGATATGCCGCTCCGCGTGTCCGCCGACGGTATGGCGCCGCTGCGCAACAGTTCGGCCACCGCGTTCTCGATCCGTTCCGAGCCGCCCCGCTCGCCCAGGAAATCGAGCATCATGCTCACCGCGGAGATCATTCCCAGCGGGCAGGCGACGTTCTTGCCGGCGTGCTTGGGCGCCGAGCCGTGGATCGGCTCGAACATCGAGGTCTTGCCCGGATGGATGTTGCCGGACGCGGCGATCCCCATGCCGCCCTGCAGCATCGCCCCCAGGTCCGTGATGATGTCGCCGAACAGGTTCGTCGTGACGATCACGTCGAACCACTCCGGGTTCTTCACCATCCACATGCAGCAGGCGTCGACGTAAGCGTGATCGGTGTCGATCTCCGGGAAGTCGTTCGCCACCTGCGCGAAGGCTCGGTCCCAGAGGTCATGCGGCCGAATCGCGTTGTCCTTGTCCACCAGCGTGACCTGCGGCTTGCGGGCGTCCGGCCCCCGGACAGCGCCTCGCTCCCGCGCCAGCTCGAAGGCGTATCGGCAGGCCCGCTCACACCCTTTCCAGGTGTACACACCGTTCACGATCGCCACTTCGTCCGGCGTGTTCTTCTTCAGGTGGCCGCCGATCTGCGAGTACATCCCCTCGGTGTTCTCGCGCACCACCACGAAATCGATGTCTTCGGGGCCCTTGTCCTTCAACGGGCACAGCCCCTCCGAATAGAGCTTGATCGGCCGCAGGTTGATGTACATGTCGAGGCCGAAGCGCAGTCCCAGGATGACGGAGCGCTCGACCAGACCCGGCTCGACGTCGGGGTGGCCGATCGCGCCCAGCAGCACGGCGTCCAGCCCGCGCCACTCGTCGATGATCCGGTCCGGCACCAGCTCCTTCGTCTTCAGGTAGTGCTCGCCGCTGTAAGGGTAATCGACCAGCTCGTATCCGAAGCCCTCGAGCTCGGCCACCGCCTCCAGCACCTTGAGTCCTTCGCGAGCCACCTCCGGCCCGATTCCGTCCCCCGGGATAGATCCGATCTTGTAATTCCTCATCCGGCCTCCCTACCGGTGTCGACGCCCCGCGCTCTGCCGTCGAGCGAACAGGACAACCTAGCCGGCGCTCGGCGCCGGCATCAAGTGAGTCCCGCGTGGCAGTGCTCGGACCGAGGCGCTAGGTTGGCTGGGCGCTCGTTTCAGCGATCCGCGCCGCCCGTGGGACAACTGCGGTTCGGGCGTCGCAAGCCGAGGAGGTTTTCGTCATGCACAAGCCGGTCGGGCCGTGGGGTTCCAACGTTCAGCCGGGCGATTCGATGCTGCCGGCCGAATGGGGCTACGCACACGATCTGATCAACATGTATCTGGGCATCGCGCTCTTCGCTGACAACGAGCTGTCCCCCGAGGAACAGCGCACCTTCATGATGAAGTTCGGGGGCTGGATCACAGACGTCTCGCTGAACGACTTCCAGAAGATCTGGAGCGACGTCGCCACCGCCTACAACTCGCTCAACTCCCGCGAGCAACGCTACGCTTCGTTCCTGCAATCGACCGTCAACGTGGCCAGCTTTCTCGGCGACAGCCGGGACAAGCTGCGGGCCATCATCCGCGACCTCGTCGACATCGCCAGCGCCGACGGCGAGCTGCACGAGAACGAGATCACGATGATCAAGGCGGCGGCGATCACGTACGGGCTGAGCGCGGATGTGCGGGTGAACGTAAAGACCGGTAGGGTCGAGCTGACACTCAGGGACGCCAACTGAGCCGCTGGCTCAGCGGCTCCTCCGCCCGCAGGCGGTGGGAGCGGGGATCCCGGCTGCCGCGGGAACTGTACTCGTCGCCCGTGCGAGTGTTATATTACCAAACCCCCCGTAGACGTCCCCTGTCCGCTCCCATCTGCCGGAGCCCGCCACCGGTGCCGGGCCCGGAGGCCCCATGTATCAGGGCGCGATTCGACAGAAGACGACATCATTGCGGACCTCGCTGCACCAGGAAGCCGCCTGGCTGGGGGTGGCCCTGCGTGTCGTGGTGCTGGCGGTCGGCATCTTCTGGCTCGACCCCGAGCCACAATGGAGCGATCTGAACGCCCGTATTCTGGCGGGCCTCGGAGCCTACAACGCCGTGCTGGCACTGGCGGCATGGCGGAGGGTCCATCCGGCCCTCTGGATGATCGGGCTGGTCGACTTCGCCGGGCTCACCGTGGTGCTGATCCTCGAGGGAGCGCCGGCGACCACCGGGCTCTTCGTGTTCGCCTTCCTGGTTCTGGTGTTGACGCTGGCCTACGGCTGGAGGGGTGCGGCGTTGGGGTTGGCGTGTTACGTGGCTGCAGAATCGGCGGTCTTGCTGGCCTCGACGGCCCCGGCGCCGGCCGTCTGGGAACTGGTGGTGCGGATCGGTTCGGGGACCGTCGCGGCGGCAGTCTTCGCCGGGCTGGTCGAGCGGCACGAGCTGCTGGGGTTGCGGGTATCGCGTGCGATACTGGATCACCCGATCGCCGGTGTGACCGATCTGCAGGAGTTTACCAACGCCCTCGGGTTTCTTCACAAGCTGGCCGTGCGCGGAAGATGGCCGTACTCGGTCCTGGTGATCGATATCGGAAAGCCGGGGGCACCGTCCGGTCATAAGGGCCCCGGGATCGACGAGCGGGTTCTTCAGCGGCTGGCCAGCGAGGCGCTGGCGGCCTTGCGCACTACCGACATCGTCGGTCGCGTCGGAGCCGACGTCTTCGCCGTCGCCCTGCCCGACACGCCGAGATCGGGCGCGGCACAGGTGGCGCGCCGCATCGAGCAGCGGCTGCAGGCACGGGCGCACGAGCTGGAGTACATGATCGGGCTGGCCGAGATCAGGCCTTCCCGCAAGAACGATTACGACGAGTGTCTCCACGCCGCGTTCGCCGACGTCCGCAGGGCCAAAGAGGTCAGCCACGCCGCCCGCTGAGGGCCCAACGCCCCATCGCTCCCGGCCTTTTCCCGTCCCGTGAGTCCGCCTAGCTTGCACGCGACCCCCGGTGGAAGGCGTGCAAGATGAGCATCAAGGCCGCGGTGATGACCGCTCCCCAACAGCCGCTGGAGCTCTGGGATATCGACGACCCGGTCGTCGAGCCGGGCGGCGTTCTGCTCGAGACGGTGGCCAGCGAGGTGTGCGGGACGGACGTACACCTGCATCACGGCAGGCTGTCGAGCGTACCGTATCCCATCGTCCCGGGCCACATCAGCGTGGGCCGCGTGTCCGAATCGAACGGTGTCGAGCGTGACGTCCTCGGTGAGCGGCTCGATACTGGAGACGTCGTCACGTTCTACGACGTCCACGAGACGTGCCACTCGTGCTACTACTGTCTGGTGGCCGGACAGCCGAACCGCTGCCCACGTCGGCGCGTTTACGGCATCACCTACTCGGCCCGGGAAGGGCCGCTGGGCGGCTGGGCGGAAAGGATCTACCTGAAGCCGGGCGTCAAGATCCTCAAGCTGCCGGAGTCGTTGAGCGCCGACGACGTGATCGGCGGCGGCTGCGGGCTGTTCACCGGCTTTGCCGCCGTCGAACGAGGCGACCTGGCGATGGGCGACACCGTCCTGGTGCAGGGAACCGGTCCTGTCGGGCTCGCCGCCATCGCGTTCTCGGCGCTGCGAGGCGCGGGGCAGGTGATCGCGATCGGGGACCCGTCTCCGCGATTGAAGCTCGCCGCCGCGCTGGGCGCCGATATGGCGCTGTCGTTGAGCGAGACGACCGCCGAGGGCCGCGAGGCGACGGTCCGCGACGCGACGGGCGGCCGCGGGGTCGACGTGGCCCTGGAGTGTGCCGGGGTTCCGGAGGCGGTGCCCGAGGGCTTTCGTCTTCTGCGAGACGGCGGAACGTACGTCATCGCCGGCCACTATACGGATACCGGATCGACGACGATCAACCCTCACCTCGATATCAATCGCAAGCATGCCGACGTGCGCGGCCGCTGGGGCCTCGACTTCGGTCACGTGTATCGCGCCCTGGGCCTGCTGGCCCGACACCGCGAGCGGCTGCCTTTCGCCAGCGTGATCGGCCGGCGCTACGCGCTGGATCAGGCGAACCAGGCGCTGGCCGATGTCGAGGGACTCGAGGTGACGAAGGCGATCATCACCCCCTGAGGAATCGTCGGGAGGGACGCTTCGACCGTCGCGGCCGTTGCCCGGCTCAGTGGCCCCGGAGCCGGCGTATCAGGTTGACCTCGGGGCGCCGTTCGTCCAGGCGGCTGAGCCCCAGGCTGCTGGCGATCTCCACCGCCTGCCGAAACTCGTCCGAGCTGACCCGACGAGCGATCTCGGGATACGCGTCGCCGTGAACGCGTCCCGCCGGTCGGTACTGGTCCATCAGATTGACGTAGGAATCGCGCCCCAGCTGGCTCTCGATCCACTCGAGGATGGCGCGCGTCTCGTCCAGGCGGCCAGGCATCACCAGGTGGCGGATCAGCACGCCGCGCCTGGCCAGCCCGTTCGCGTCGATCTGTAGCGGGCCGACCTGTCGGTGCATCTCGGCGATCGCCGCCCGGGCGGCCCCCGGGTAGTCGGCGGCCTTCAAGTACCGCTCGCTGCTCTCCCGCGACCAGAACTTGAAATCGGGCATGTAGATGTCGACGATCCCGTCCAGCAGCGCGAGGCTCTCCAGCGCGTCGTAGGCGCTGGTGTTGTACACGATCGGTAGGGTCAGGCCGTCTTCCACGGCCAGCGCCAGCGCCTCGAGGGCCTGGGGTACGACGTGCTCCGGGGTCACCCAGTTAATGTTGTGGCAGCCGCGTCGCTGCAGATCGAGCATCATGTCCGCGATCTCGCGGGGCCCCGAGCCCGGCCCCGACCGCCCCGGCTTGATCGCCTGGCTGATGTCGAAGTTCTGGCAGAACACGCAGCGCAGGTTGCAGTGCGAGAAGAAGATCGTGCCGGAGCCGTTCCAACCGCGGAGCGGGTCCTCTTCGCCCATGTGGGGGAAATAGCTGGAGACCGAGGCGTAGCGTCCTGTCTTGCACGCCGCCCAGCGATCCGCCAGGCGATCGACGCGGCAGTCTCGGGGACAGATGCGACAGTCACTCAGTGCGGAAACGGCTTCCTCCGCCCGCGTCTGCAGCTGGTCGCTTCCGAGATTCAGGTAGTTGGCTCGAAACATGGCTCGGCGCGTCCTCAGTTGAACAATAATCACTCGGCGGTGTCGGTTGCCAGTGCGGCAAACTGGCGCGACGGAGCGGCAGCCTTCAGTATTAGTCCCGTCGACGCAGGAGCCGCAGCTCAGGTGTGAGGAGATCGTTGGTGGTGGGCTACGTTTTGAAAGCCGCGGTCGCGCTGATCGGGCTGTTTCTCATCCGCGGCCTGGTTTACCCGCGAAGCTGGACGGGCCGCACGATCCCGAACGTTCTCTTCGCCGTCGTCGGCGCCGCCCTGCTTGTCCCCCTGGCGACGAGCGGCGGCATCGGGCCGGTCGTGGTCCTGGCCGCCGCTGTCCTGGCGCTCTTTCCCTATCGCCGGGTCGCCGTTGCCTTCCTGAAAGCGCGTACCCGGCAGGGGCTGAAATCGCTGGCCGACCGGTGGGATACGGTGCTCGAGGAGGACGCCGAAAGCGGACGTTGGGAAGTCGAGCGCAAGGTCGACGGGCGGAGGATGTGGGTCGGCAACGTGCTGACCCACAAGGGGGCGATCGATCCTCGGGTACGCCGGAAGGAGACCGCGTACATGCTCGCTTTCGTCATCGAGCTGGAGCGCGAGCCACCTTTCCTCTGCTCCTTGATGATCGGCTGGGAGAAGCCGCGCTACTTCGAGCGCGAGTGGCGGGCGACCCACGTGATCCACGGTGAGTTCCTGGCGCTTCCCTTTGGCGACATCGGATTGGAGAGCGATCGAGGGCGCGCCACCGGCGGCCAGATCGCCGATCTCGCTCCCTACGACCTGCCCGCCGAGTTGCCCCGCGGCCTGGTGGCCGTCGGCACCGAGCCCGAAGCCTTCGCCCGCACGATTGACCACGACCTGCTCCGGCAGTTTGGCGAGCTCGCGGTCCAGACCTACCCCTACGAGCTGAATGTCACTCCCAGCAGCGTGAACATCTACACCACTTACTGCGGACCCGAGGTCCAGCTCGCGAACCTGCGCTTTATCGAGGCTCTGGCCCGACGCTTGGACGGGACCGGCTGATACCGGGATCCATTTACGTCGACGATAGGCGAATCGTGGTGGGCCTGAGGCCAGCCTTGTTGCCGCCCCGCCGATTTGACATATTTCCTCTGGCCGTGTACGTGGGACGGTCGCCCCCGCACGCTCCCCTCCCGATGCTGGAGATCAACTCATGCCGAAGCGCTTCCTTTTCGCCCTCTCCGCGGGGTGCGTTCTCGTCGCTCAGGTTGCAACCGCGCAGACCGATTGGGAACAACAGGTAACCGAGCAGATCCGGGTCGCTGGCGAGGTCTTCTCGTCCGAGGGCTACCGTCTGATCGGGTCGGCCCACACCGGCGCGTTGAACCACGAAGCTTCGGACGATTTCAAGCTGGTCCTGCAAGGTGGATGGAGCTATTTCCTGGTCGGTGCCTGCGACGCCGACTGTCCGGACATCGACCTGAGGCTACTCGACGCGTCCGGTCGCGAGGTCGGTCGGGACTTCCAGGATGATGCGTTCCCGATTGTCGAGGCCTCGCCGACCGGTACCGGCGACTATAGCGTTCACGTCTATATGGCGAGCTGCACCCGGGAGCCGTGCTATTACGGCGTGGGCATCTTCGCCCGGAGCGCGGCCGCCGAAACGCAGGCTTCGGCGGCCGGCGAAGCACGGACCTATCGCGGACGACTCGAGGACGGTGACGGCCAGCTTTCCGGGAACGAGTACTACGATACCTACACCGTCGCCTCCACGGTCGGTGACGAGCTCGTCATCGACCTGCGCTCGAGGGAGTTCGACCCGTTCCTCATCCTGCTGTCACCTTCGCGCCAGGACACGCAGAACGACGACTTCGAAAACTCGACCGGTCACTCGCGGATCGAGAAGACGGTGGACGAGACGGGCGATTGGACCGTGGTCGTGACCTCGTATCGGGGCGGCGAGAGTGGGGAGTACGAACTCTCGATCGCGACGACGGTCCGGGCCCCGGCGGGCGCGGCGGCGGCTCGGGTCGAGCACGGCCGCCTGGAGCGGGGCGACTCGGAGCTCACCACCGGCGAGTACTACGACCTCTTCAGTTTCAGCGGCAGCGCCGGCGAACAGGTCGTCGTGGATCTCCGGTCCGCCGACTTCGATCCGTATCTCATCTTGGTCACGCCGGAAGAGGAGGGTTTTGAGAACGACGACCATGAGGGAAGCGCGGAGCGCTCGATGGTGTCGATGGAGCTGCCAGCGACCGGCGGATACGACGTGATCGTAACGAGCTACAAGCCAGGCGAGTCGGGGGCCTACGATCTTCGCATCGAGAAGCCATCGAGGACGACGGCGGCGGAAAGCCGTATCGAGCGGGGACGGCTCGAGTCGGGTGACCAGCGTCTCGAGACCGGCGAGTACTTCGACGGATTCGAGTTCGAAGGCGTCCCGGGTCAGCGGTTGCGCCTCGATGTCGGCTCGGACGAGTTCGACACCTACTTGATTCTCGTCGATCCCAACGGCGAGCATCTCGAGAACGACGACGCCGAAGGCTTGCCCGGCCACAGCGTGATCGAGACGCAAGTGACGGAGTCGGGCACCTACCTGGCGGCGGTGACGTCGTACAAGGAGGGAGAGACCGGCGCCTACCAGTTGGAGATGGAGTTCGGCGCCGGAGCTTCGACGACCAGTCGTCAGCGCGACGTACAGGCGATCGCGATGAACGGGCAGATGAGTGGGCGGCTCGAAGCTGGTGACCTGCAGCTGGAGGCCGGCGAGTACGGCGACGTCTACGTGTTCGAGGCGAGCGCCGGCGAGAGCGTCCGTATCGACATGACGTCGCCGGATTTCGATACGTATCTCGTCCTGCTCACGCCGGGCGGCGAACAGATCGACAACGACGATTTCGACGGCAGCAGGGAACGTTCGCGGATCGATCTCGACCTGCGGGAGAGCGGACGCTATCGGATCATCGCGACTTCGTATGCGGCGGCCGAGACCGGCACGTATCAGGTCGCACTCGCCGCCGGCTCGGGCGCGGCGGCGCCGCCCGTCGCCTCGGCCGCCGGCGGCCGCATCTACGGCGTGTTCATGGGGATCAGCGATTATCCCGGCGAATCGAACGATCTGGCCTACACGGCAGAGGACGCCATGCGGGTCCGCAACGCCATGTCGGCTGTGGGCATGAGCGCCGGGGACGCCATCGTGCTCACCGACGATGCGGCCACCGCCGGCAATCTGCGGGCTGCGCTGCACTCGCTCAACGACCGCATGGGACCGGACGACGTGTTCGTCCTCTTCTATTCGGGTCACGGCAACCGCGTCCCGCGATCGGGGTTCCAACCCAGCGATCCCGACGCCATGGACGAAACGATCGAGCTTTTCGACGGGCCGCTTACCGACGATCAGCTCAACGCCATGTTCGCCGAGCTGAACGCCGGCACTTCGCTCATCGTTCTCGACGCCTGTTTCAGCGGCGGCTTCGCCAAGGACGTCATCTCCGTGCCCGGTCGCATGGGGCTCTTCTCGTCCGAGGAAGACGTGACGTCGTCCGTGGCGGCGAAGTTCCGAGCCGGCGGATACCTGGCGGCGTTCCTCGCCGACGCCGTCGGTGATGGGTTGGCCGACGGCGACGGCGATGGCGGCGTGTCGGCGCTCGAGCTCAGCCAGTACATCCACGAGCGCTACCGCGCCGACGTGAAGTCCGCCGAGCCCGGCTCGTTTGTCCGGACCGGCGGCCCCCAGCTCGGCTACCAGCACCTCGTCGTGGACCGGGGAAGCATCGGACCCTACGACGTGCTCTTCCGCCTTCAGCGGAGCCCTTGAACCGAGCCGGCCTGCCCGCCGGCTGGCCGCGCGGCGGCCGCGTCGGCCGGCGCAACATCCCGGGCTTTCGGACCTTGCGTCGACTCGGCCCGCGGCACGAAGTTTGCCTTACATCCTGGCGAATAAACTGACTGCGGCCCCAACCGTCGAGGCGCCTGGCGCCTTTAGGGCTCTTCGGCGGCTTGTTTCCGGACTCGCCGAAGTTGACTGGAGGTCAGTGATGGAGACGCGTTGGGGCGTTGTGGTCGGGCTTGTCACAATAGCGAGTCTCGTTCTGGGCAGGCCGTCCCCCGGCCTGGCACAGGAGAACGATACCTGCTTGATGTGCCATTCTTCACGACAGATGTTCCAGAACAATCCCCGGGCCGACAGCCTCGTGGTCGATGCCGAGCGGCTGGCCGGCTCGGTGCATGGCCGACTGAGCTGCGTGAACTGCCACCAGGACCTGGTGGATTCCGAGTTCCCACACGCTCCCGAGCTCGAACGCCCGAATTGCGCCGTCTGCCATTCCGGGGTGAACCGCGTGTACGAGGAGAGCGTTCACGGATACGCGTTGAGCCGTGGGAACCCGAGGGCGCCGACCTGTGAGGAGTGCCATGGCGGCCATAACGTGCTTCCCAGCTCGGACCCCCGGTCGCCGACCCATAAGGTCCGACTGCCGAACACCTGCGCTCGCTGCCACGGCACCGCCGGTCTGCTGACCGATCAGCTGGTGAAGCTGCCCCAGTCCTTCACCGCTTACGCCGAATCGGTCCACGGCCAGGGCGCCGAGCGAGGGATCGCCACCGCGGCCTCGTGCTCCGACTGCCACGGCGTCCACGACCTGAAGGGCTCCGTCGATCCCACCTCGCGGATCAACCCGGCGAACGTGGCCAGGACCTGTGGCCAGTGTCATCCCGACATACAGCTCGAGTACGACCGGTCGATACACGGCCGAGCCCTGGAGACCGGCGTGCGGGACAGCCCGACCTGCACCGACTGCCACGGCGAGCACCTGATCCTGTCGCCGGAGGACCCGGACGCGCGGACGAGCGCGGCGCACCAGGCCGTCGAGACCTGCGGCCGCTGCCACAACGACCCGATCATCATATCGAAGTACAATCTCGAGGGCGGCGTGGTGGGTTCGTACGTTGACAGCTACCACGGTTGGGTGACGCGCCGCGGCGGAAGAGCAGCGGCCACCTGCGTGAGTTGCCACACGGCCCATCTGGTGCTGCCGGAAGAGGACCCGCTGTCGACGATAAACCCGGCGAATCTGGCGGAGACCTGTGGACGTTGCCACAAGGACGCCGACTACAAGTTCGCCTCCAGCTACACCCACGAGACGAC
Organism: Candidatus Kutchimonas denitrificans; assembly: GCA_011774835.1. Classification (GTDB taxonomy): domain Bacteria; phylum Gemmatimonadota; class Gemmatimonadetes; order Palauibacterales; family KS3-K002; genus Kutchimonas; species Kutchimonas denitrificans. The sequence continues at coordinate 69,105 of JAACAK010000028.1, forward strand.
CTCGATCACGACCAACCCGATCAATCGCGTGATTCGCAGCTTCTACATCGTGGTGATCATCGTGGTCATCGGCCTGATGGTGCTGCACAACCTGGTGATCATGAACTACTTCATGGTCGAGCGGCGCAAGGAGGAAGACCACTCGCCCTGGGTGATGCGGTTCGACAAATCGCAGATCGTTCAGCATCTGCTGACCACCATCGCGTTCATCGTCCTGGTGGTTACGGGCTTCGCGCTTCGATTCCCCGAGGCCTGGTGGGTCGAGGGGCTGACCGAGCTCGGCATGACCGAGACGGTACGCGCCGATCTGCACCGCATCTTCGCCGTGGTCATGATCGTCACGGCGATCTACCACATGTATTACATCTTCCTCACCGACCGGGGCCGCGTCGAGTTCCGATCGATCGTTCCCAGCTGGCGCGACATCAGGCAGGCGTACGACAACCTGCGATACTACACGTGGCAAAGCGATCGGAAGGTCAAGTTCGAGCGCTACGACTACACCCAGAAGGCCGAGTACTGGGCCCTGATCTGGGGTACCATACTGATGATCATCACCGGCCTCATCCTCTGGTTCCCGCAGCTGGCGGTGAAGGTCTTCCCCGCCTGGATCGTTCCGGCGGCGCAGACGGTCCACTACTACGAGGCGTGGCTCGCCACCCTGGCCATCGTGGTCTGGCACTTCTTCTTCGTGATCTTCCACCCCGAGGAGTACCCGATGAGCTGGACCTGGCTGACCGGCCGCATGTCGGAGAGCTCGGTGAAACGGCACCACGCCGGCTGGTACGAGGAGATGAAGGAAGGGGGCGGCGCCGGATCCGGAAGCGGCGACACCATGGCCACCGCCGAGCGCTACGCGCCTGCCCAAGACGACGAGGAGGCCACCAGGTAAGCGCCCGCCTCGCGCTTGGCAGTCGGCTCCGTTGACCGTAGGTTCAGGGCTAGACGAGGGAGCCGAAACAAGACCCCAGCCCTGACCCATGCCTCGTAGCGATCGATCTGCCGCAGAGAACCAGGAGGCTGTGATGGCTTCTTCTGTTATCACGTTGAGCCGGCACATCGTCGAGCAGGAGCGGCTGTACCCCGAAGCGACCGGCGCCTTCTCGGACATCCTCTACGATATCGCCCTCGCCGCCAAGATCATCAGCCGCGAGGTCAACCGGGCGGGCCTGGTCGATATCGTCGGCAGCGCCGGACGCTTCAACGTGCACGGCGAGGACGTCCGCAAGCTCGACATGTTCGCCAACGACGTCATCTTCGACGCCATGGACCATACCGGGAACCTCTGCGTCATGGCGTCGGAGGAGATCGAGGCTCCGATCCCGATACCGGACAAGTTCCCCTGCGGCAACTACGTCCTGCTCCACGATCCCCTCGACGGCTCGTCCAACATCGAGGTCAACGTCACGTTGGGGACGATCTTCTCCATTCACCGCAAGATCTCGAAGGGCGAGCGCGGGACGATGGAGGACCTGCTGCAGCCGGGCAATCGGCAGCTCGCCGCCGGGTACGTCGTTTACGGCTCTTCCACCATGCTGGTCTATACCACCGGCGCCGGCGTGCACGGGTTCACCCTCGAGCCTTCCATCGGCGAGTTCCTGCTGTCGCACAAGGACATGAGGATCCCCGATCCGGGGAAGAAGATCTACAGCGTCAACGAGGCGTACTACAAACGGTGGGAGCCGGCGCAGCAGCAGGCCGTCGACCAGCTGAAGGACGAAGGGTACAGCCTGCGCTACATCGGCTCGCTGGTCGCCGACTTCCATCGCACGCTGCTCTACGGCGGCATCTTCATGTACCCGTCCGATACCAAGAGCCCGCAAGGGAAGCTGCGGTTGCTCTACGAAGCGTCGCCGATGGCCATGGTGATCGAGGAAGCCGGCGGCCGCTCCTCCGATGGGAGGAAGTCGATTCTCGACGTGGAGCCCGAGGAGCTGCATCAGCGGACGCCCCTGTATCTGGGCAGTAAGAGCCTGGTCGACAGGACGGAGGCCGCGCTGGCGGAGGGCGCTTAGCCGCGGCCGGGTGGGGGAGAGGGTGGGAGAGGGTGGGGAGAGGGTTGGGGGGAAGGGAGCCGAGCTGATCCCGGATGGCTCCCTCCGTCGTCTCGATCCGGACCCGACCGTCCGTTCCCGGGTATCATGTTCGACGCCCCGGTTCTTTCTCGGACAGCCCACGGGACATTCAGGACCCGATGAAGCGATTCGCGCGCTACGCGTTCACACTTTCACTGACCCTGGCGGCGCTGGGCCTCGTCGCCGAGCCGGCGGTGTCCCAGGGACCGGCGGTGCGAGCGGTGCTCTTCTTCTCGCCCACCTGCCCCCACTGCCATGAGGTGATCCAGCAGGACCTGCCGGTCATCTTCGAGCGCCACGGCGGCCCCCCGACGATCCGATTCGATGAGGAGGTCCCGGAGGATCAGCGCGCGTTCTACGCGGTGTCGAACGGCACGCTGCAGTTGTTGCTGGTCGACGTCTCGTTGCCCGAGGGCGGCGCGCTTTACCGTGCCTGGGCGGAAGCCCACCACGTACCACGCGAGGAATGGGGGGTGCCGCGCCTCGTGATCGCGGATACGACGCTGGTCGGGTCCCGCGATATCCCGGACCTGCTGCCGGCGATGATCGAGGCGGGGCTGGCCGGCGGTGGAATCGATTGGCCGAAGATCGCCGGCTTCGAGGTGGCGCTGGCCGCGATCCCCGGGTACGAGCCGCTCACGGAAGCCGAGGCGGCGGAGGAGCCGCGGGCGCCGGCCCAGGCGAATCCGTCGGACGACACGGCGGCGTCCGGGGAGGAGCCGGCGATGCCTGCAGAGTCGCCGCCGCAGCAGACCGGGCCGCCCCCGGTCCAGCCGGATCCGCGGGTGGGGAGCGCGGCAGCCGTCGAGCAATCGGCAAGCGCGGCAGCCGTCGACGAGGCGACGAGCGCCGAGAGACCGGCCAGCGCACTGGCCTCGCTGCCCAGCCGCAGCCTGTCGATGGCCGACCGGTTCCGGCAGGACCGGCTGGGCAACTCGTTCTCGGTGATCGTGCTGGTCGTGATGGTGGCCAGCCTGATCGGTGTGGCGCTGCGGCTCCGGCGGTCGACCGCCGGTAGTGCCGCCGGGGTCGGCCTGCCGCTGGTGGCCCTGGTGGGAGCCCTGGTCGCCGCATACCTGACCTATATCGAGAGCAGCGGTGCGACCGCGGTCTGCGGCCCGGTGGGCGACTGCAACACGGTGAATCAGAGCGAGTACGCGGCCCTCTTCGGGCTGGTGCCGGTGGGTCTCGTGGGCCTGGTCGGTTACCTGATCATCATCTGGGCGTGGGTCGTTCACCGGTTGGCGCCCGGGGCCCTCTCCGATTGGGCGGTCGTGTCGATTCTGGGGATGTCCATCTTTGGAACGCTGCTGTCCCTCTACCTCACGTTTCTCGAGCCGTTCGTCATCGGCGCCACCTGTGCCTGGTGTCTCACCTCCGCCGTGGCCATCACGCTGCTGATGTGGCTCTCGGCCCGGCCGGGGAAGCGAGCCTGGCTGCGCCTGACCCGCACCGACTAACTCGTTGGCCGCCCACCGTCGAGGAAGAGGGATGCCCGATCGTGGCAAGAGACGCGCGGCGGCGATAGCGGCCCTGCTCGGCCTGGCCGCCGGCTGCGGTCGACCACCGGAGACGGGACCAGAGCCCATCACACCGCCTCCGGTCACCGCCGACGAGTGCGTGCTCTTCCCCGACGCCGTGCCCTTCGACAGCGCGATCGATGTCGCGCTGCTCGAGCCGGTCAGCCCCGCCAGCGCGCCGCGACCGGGCAACGACGCCGAGCGGCTGGTCTTCAGACAGACCTACGAGACGCTGATACAGCTCGACTGCCGCGGGGCCGTGCGTCCGGGTCTGGCGGAGAGCTGGAGCGCCGAGCGTGACGGGCGGGCCTGGCGTTTCGTGCTGCGCGACGATGCGACGTTCTGGGATGGCCGCTCGCTGACGGCGGGGCAGGTGGTCGCCGGCTGGTCGATGGGGGTCGGGGTGACCAGCTTCGACTCGCTGGCCAGCGACGGTGAGCGGACGCTGCTCGTCTACATGGATACGGCGTACGAGAGCGTTCCGACCCTGTTCGCCGATCCACAGAACGCCGTCGCCAGCGCCGACGGCGCCGGAACCTGGCCGCTGGGGACCGGACCCTATCGGATCGAGCCGCCGACGCCAGCGGTCGATTTCTCGCACCTGGTGGTCCACGCGTTCCCCGTCGCCGACGCGCCGCGGCCGCCAGTGACCTTCCGGCTGGCCACGCCCACCGATGCCCGCGATCTCCTCGATGGCGGTGCGGATGTGATGGTCACGGGCGACCCGGATATCCTCGATTACGTCGACCGCCGTCCCGAGCTGACCTCGATGCCGTTGCCCTGGAGCCGGACCTACGTGCTACTCGCACCCACCCGGGTGCGCCGGCTGAGGAGCGGAGATTCGGCGGGGGCGGCGGCGATCGGACCCCCCGGCCTGTCGGATGGAATCCGCTCGTCCCTCGCTCGCGATGCCGTGCGCGGCGATGCCCGGGGCCATCAGGGGCCCGCGTGGTGGGAAATAGGCGGCCGCTGCGCTGACGAACGGGCTCGGTTGCGTGCTCTTCCGCCCGCCATCGCCACGGCGGCTTATCGGCTGGGCGGCCCCTGGAGAGTCGTACATCCCCAGGGCGACGAGGCGGCCAGAGGGCTCGCCGAGCGGATCCTCGCTCTCGCCACCGGTCCGGAACCCGAGCCGCTGGCAGCCGCCGTGCCGAGAGCCGATGAGCTCGACGGTCCGCTCGTTGTCGCCGCGCTGGAGCCCGACGAGTTCGACGAGGCGCTGGAATCCGGCAGCGAGTTCCTGTACGTGGTCGCCTTGCCCCACCGGACGCTCGACCCGTGCCGGCACCTGGCGCTTCTCTCCGAACGTGTGCCCTGGCTGGCCGTCGGCTGGCTGGACCCCGCGGCGACGATGGTTCCTCTCGTCGATACTCGCAGCCACGTGATCGCCCGGGACGGGACCGTCTCGCTCAGGGTCGATTGGGACGGTGTCGTCCGCGTGGCGGCCGAAGTGGAATCGGGTGGCGGCCGGTGACGCTGCGAACGCGGCTCCGTCTGGCCTTCCTGGCCGTCGTCATCGTCCCGGTGGTCGCGTTCGCCTTCGTCGTGCGGCGGACGATGAGCGAGCGGACCACCGAGCAGTACCAGCGACGCGTCGACGCTCTGGTCGCGGTGATCGAGGACGATCTGGCCCTGCGCGGCGCCGAGGTCCGTGAGCGGCTGCGGGCGTTGGCCATCCTGGCCGGTGACGACAACCGCCTGCGGGCGGCGGCCGTGAGCGGGCTCGAATCCGAGCGTCCCTACCTGCTCGACTACGCCGGCAAGGCGCTGCACCTGGCCGGGCTGGCGATGTTACAGATGCAGAACGAGAGGGGACGCATCATCAGCTCCGGTCACTTCCGCAACGAGTACGACCGCCTCGAGCCCGGCCTGCCGGGCCTGCTGACCCGGGCCCCCGGCGGCGCAGCGCTTCTCGAGGCGCGCTCACCCGAAGGGCCGTTCCTGGCGCTGGCCGCCGTCGACTCGGTTCGGATCAGCGGCGTGAAGTTCAGCCTGGTCGGCGGCGTTTCGGTGGAGCGAAGCTTCCTGACGCAGCTGGCGCGGGGGACCGAACTGGCGGTGACGCTCAGCTATCCCGGCGGCTCGCTGAGCTCCACGGTGAGCGGCCCACAGTCGGACGCGGATCCGGCGCCGGATTCAACCGAAGCCGCCCGGGCAGAGGTGGTCGCCGAGCTCGCCGTCCCGTTCGTCGATGCGGAACGGAGCGCGCTACTGGACGCACGGATCTACGTCTCCCACCCGCTCGACGAGCTGCGGGCGCTGCAGAGCGCCATCGACCGCTGGTTCCTCGTCGCCGTCGCCGTCACCGCCGGCGTCGCCTTCCTGCTGGCCACATGGCTCGCCTCACGCATCAGCCGGCCGCTGGCCGAGCTGGCGCACAAGACGTCGCGGATCGATCTGGACCGACTCGGCATCGACTTCTCCAGCAGCCGGAAGGACGAGGTCGGCAGCCTGACGCGGCTGCTGGGCTCGATGACCGAGCGGCTGCGCGGAAGCGCCGCACGGCTGAAAGAGGCCGAGCGCCGCGCGACCATCGGCGAGCTGGCGCGGCAGGTCAACCACGACATCAAGAACGGGCTCACGCCCATCCGCAACGTCCTGCGGCACTTGGCCCAGGTGGCGCGCGACGAGCCGGATCGGCTGCCCGAAGTGTTCGCCGAGCGACAGGGGACCGTCGACACCAGCATCGCTTACCTCGAGAACCTCGCGTCCAACTATGCCCGACTGTATCCTCGCATGGAGCGTCGGGCCTGCGACGTGAACGACGTCGTGCGCCAGGTGGCCGCAAGTATCGGCGGCCGACCGGGCGTCAGGCTGGAGACGGATCTCGCCGACACTCCCGCCGCCGTGCATGCGGACCCGGTGGCGCTGCGACGCATCGTCGAGAACCTGGCGGACAACGCCGTCGACAGCCTCGGCCCGGACGGCGGCTCGGTCAGGCTGGCGTCCGAGCTGGCCGGCGATGCAGCCGGGGACGGGACGGTACGGATCAGCGTGGCGGATACGGGCCGAGGGATGAACGCGGATCAGCAGGCGAAGATCTTCGACGACTTCTACACCACCAAGGATCGGGGCACCGGGCTCGGGCTCTCCATCGTTCGGCGGCTCGTCCTCGATCTGGACGGAACGATCCGCGTCGAGAGCGAGCCGGGGCAGGGGAGCCGCTTCGTCGTCGAGTTGCCGGCGGCGGCCGGAACGTCTGATGAACGATCCGCCGGGGGAGAGGAAACCGCGTGACGCTCGTACTGGTTGTGGATGACGTCCCGGCGATGGCCGAGCAGTATGCCTACGACCTGCAGAGGGTGGGCGGCTACGATACGCTGATCGCCCCCGGCGGCGCCTCCGCCCTCGACACCCTGGCTTCTGAGGCGGTGGACTGCGTGATCCTCGATCTCGAGATGCCGGGTATCGACGGCTTCGAGGTGCTGCGCCAGATGCGCGAGCGCGGCGAGGCCACCCCGGTCATCGTTTATACGGGCACCGGCAACTACGACCGCTGCGTCCAGGCGATCAAGCTCGGCGCCTACAGCTTCATCGACAAAGCCGAACCGATGGAGCGGGTCGTCCGCGAGGTCGAGAACGCCCTCGAGCACGTCCGCCTGGTCAGCGAGGTCGAGGCGCTCCGTCGCGACCTGGGCAAGGAGTCCCCCCTCATTGGGTCCAGCCCCGCGATGCGGCAGCTCCACGATGCCATCGCCCGGCTCGCGCCCATCCCCAGCCCGGTCCTCGTCGCCGGCGAGAGCGGCTCCGGCAAGGAGCTGGTCGCCCGCGAGCTCCACCGACTGAGCCAGCATCCCGACGAGCCCTTCGTCGCCATCAACTGCGCCGCGCTCCCCGAGAACCTGCTCGAGAGCGAGCTCTTCGGGCACGAGCGCGGCGCCTTCACCGGGGCCAGCCGCACCCGCAAGGGCGCGTTCGAGCTGGCCCGCCGCGGCACCCTGTTCCTCGACGAGATCGGTGAGCTCCCCGTCCCGGCCCAGGCCAAGCTGCTCCGCGTCCTCGAGGACGGCGAGGTGACCCGCGTCGGCGGCGAGCGGACGATCGATACCGACGCCCGGGTCGTCGCCGCCACCAATCGCGACCTCGAGGCCGAGGTCGAGGCCCGCCGCTTCCGGCAGGACCTCCTCTACCGGCTCAACGTTCACGTCATCCACGTGCCCCCGCTTCGTGACCGGCTCTCCGATCTGCCCGAGCTGGCCGAACATTTCGTCGCCACGACCTGCTCCCGCTTCGGCGTGCGCCGCAAGAAGCTCGATTCCGACGCCATCGAGATCCTCATGGCCCACGACTGGAAGCACAACAACGTCCGCGAGCTCAAGAACATCGTCGAGCGGATGATCATCGCCGCCGACGCCGAGACCATCACCGCCGCCGACGTACCCGTCGAGGTCCAGGGCGCCGGCGCGCCCGCCGGCCGCGGCGATTCACCCCGGACTTTCCAGGCCCAGAAGGCGGAAGCGGAGCGCCAGATCGTCATCGCCGCCCTCGAGCGCAACGATTGGCACATCACCAACACCGCCGCCGAGCTCGGCCTCGCCGACCACTCCAGCCTGCTCAAGATCATGCGCCGCCACGGGATCCAGCGGCCCGACTGACGTGTCCGTCCGGACACGATCGGCCGTCGCCTGACGTGTAGCGAATGACACGTAGCCGTCGATCCCGACGCCGCCACGGTCGCGATCTTTATCTGTAACTGACTGTTTCACAACCACTTACGTGGCCTGCCCGCTCGGCGCCGCCGCCTGGCATCGCGCCTGCCTCCTCTTGTCGACGGAAACGGCAAGCAGGACCCGCGCCCGCGGGGCGCGCAACCGAGAGGAGGCAGTCATGGGAAACGGGATGAGATTTCGGGGCGAGGTGATCTGGAGCATCGGGCTGGTGCTGCTCTTCATCCTGCCGCTGGTGGTGGCGTGCGGCGGCGATGACCGCTCGAGCGCCCGGGTGACGAGCGAGGGCAGCGCGCCGCCGCCCCCCGACGTCACGTTGCCGCCCGAGGAGAAGACCGAGCTGGCGGCGGTCGAGGAGATCGAGCCGGTGATCGTCGAGCCCGAAGAGCCGCGGGAGGTGACGTACAAGGAGGCGGAATCGGTCTACTTCGAGGGTCGCTACGACGAGGCGGCGGAGCTGTTCACCCTCTACACCGAGCGCCGGCCGCGGAACCCCTGGGGCTTTTACATGCTGGGGCTGTCGGCCTGGAAATCGGGTCAGCACGGCCTGGCGGAAGACGCCTTCCAGCGGGCGCTGGAGCGCGATCCGCTGCACGTGAAGAGCTGGCTCAACCTGGCGCGGGTGCAGCTGGACGAAGGGCGCTCCGAGGAGGCGCTGTTGCAGGTGGAGGAGGCGCTGGCGATCGAGCCCGAGTCGAGCGTCGGCTATCGGCTGCTGGGTCGGGCGTACGGCCAGCTGGGCCGGATGGAAGAGGCGATCGACGCGTATCGTCAGGCCATCCTGATCGACGGTGAGGACGTCTGGTCGATGAACAACCTGGGTTACACGCTGATCAATCAGGAGCGGTTCGAGGAGGCGCTGCCGCCGCTGGCCCGGGCGGTGGAGCTGGAGCCGGAGATCGCGACCTTCCACAACAACCTGGGTGTGGCGCTGGAGCGCACCGGCCACTACCGGGCCGCAGAGGACGCGTTCCGGACCGCGTTGGCGCTGGACGACTCGTACCTCAAGGCCGAGATCAGCCTGCTCCGCGTCGAAACGCTGGAGGAAGATCCGAATACGCTCCCGGTAGACCTCGCGGAGCTCGCCCAGAGCTTCGTGGATGAAGTGGAAGGGTGGCGTGAGGCGGTGGCCTACCGGGAGTGGCCCGACTGGGTCGAGCTCGAGACGCCTCAGCCCATCGCCGATCCGGTCGTGATCAGCACGGCCGACACCTCGGCCGTCGGGGATACGATCCCGGACGAGACGGAGCCGAGCGACTCCACAAAAGTCGAGGGCGACGGCGGCGAAAATGACGAGGAGAACGAGGAGGACGACGAGAGCAACGGCTGAGCCGATAGCTCCCAGGGGCGGTTGTACCGGTGGATCGGGCGGCCGACCCCGTACCGAGATGCGGCCGATCTCTCCCCGGCCGCATCTCGTCTTTGACAACGAAAGAAAACGGCCGCCCTCGGGCGGCCGCTCTTTATCGGCCATTCGGCCCAGGGACGCTATACCGTGGCCCGACGGACCTTCCGCTTCAGCCGCTTGATCTTGTGGCGCGCCTCCTTGAGCGCGTCGTAGTCCTTCGCCTCCAGCGCCGCGTCCCGCTTCGTTTTGAGCGCCTTGATCTGCGCCTTGATCGCCGACTTGTCGATCCCGACCACATCGTGGTGCTCGTGGGCCTCGATCCCCAGCACCTTGCACAGCGCCGGCAGCAGCTCGTGCTTGTGCATGGTCAGGTGGCCGTGCAGCTCCTCGTGGTCGCCCTGCTCCTCGGCGATCTCCCGGAGCTGTGACACCGGCTTCTTCTTCAGCTCCTCGTACGTATAAGCCATTCGCCATGCCTCCTTAGGCCGACCGCGCCTCCGTCTTGGATCACCGCCTGAACTACGTGATCATGAGCGATCTACGCCCGACATTCAAGAGGACCCACCCCAGCGGCACACCCGCCGGACCGCTGGCGAGGCCGGGGCGTAGGAAAGGGCGGACCCCCCGGCCTCGCGATGCNNTGTTCGAAGAGAAAACGTCATAATAGTGTACACGCGCTACCAGGACGGCCTAACGTGAGACGCGGGGGACCTGAGAGACGGCACCCATCGTCATCTGTCCAGCACTACGCGCACTCTGATCCACATGTTGAGAGAGATCCGATCCAGCCTCCGCTCGCTCGAGCGCGCCCCCGGCTTCACCGCCGTGGCCGCGGTCACGCTCGCACTCGGCATCGGTGCGAATTCGGCCATCTTCGGTCTGGTGAACAGCGTGCTGATCCAGCCGCTCCCCTATCCGGACTCCGACCGGCTGGTCACGGTACGCCATCAGGCGCCTGGCCTCGGCGTCGCGGACGCCGGTCAATCGGCGGGGACCTTCTTCCATTATCGTGCCCACAGTGTCGCCTTCGAGGAGATGGGCCTCTACCTGGAGAGCAAGGTCAACATCACGGGTGAGGGGCCGCCGGAGCGCGTCGATGTGGCGCTGGTCACGCCGGGCGTCTTCTCTGCCCTTCGAGCCAGGGCGGAGCGAGGCCGCCTTTTCGGCGTCGATGACGGCCGTCCCGGTGCACCGACGGTCGTCATCATCAGCCACGGCCTCTGGGTCGAGCGCTTCGGCGGCGACCCGGACATCGTCGGCCGTACGATCGAGGTCAATCAAACCCGACGCCGAATCATCGGCGTGCTGCCCTCCCGCTTCGACTTCCCAAGCCGCGAGACCCGCATCTGGTACAACTTGAGCCCGGACCTCGGAGCCGAGCGGCTCGGGAGCCTGGACTACGAGGCGGTCGGCCGCCTGGCTCCGGGGGTGGCGCCCGCGGACGGCGAAGCCGACCTGGCTCGGCTCATACCGTCCCTCGCCGATGCTTATCCCGATGTGGAGGCGGCCTGGATCGAGAGTAGCGGGCTGCGGCCGCGGATCGAGCCCCTCAAGAAAGCGATCGTCGGGGATGTGGGCAGCGTGCTGTGGATCGCGCTGGGGGCGGTCGTCATCGTTCTGCTCATCGCCGGCGCCAACGTCGGCAACCTGTTCCTGGCGCGCGCCGAGGGCCGACAGAGAGAGGTGACCGTGCGCTCGGCCCTGGGCGCGCGACGTATCGACCTCTTTCGGCAATTCCTCACCGAAAGCCTGATGCTCGCGCTGGCCGCCGGCGTCTTGGGTTTGATTCTGGCGAAGGTCGTCGTCAGCGTGCTGCGCACCTATCCGTTCGTGGCGCTCCCGCGACTGCACGAGATCGGCCTCGACGCCTGGACGGTAGCCTTCACGGTTGGCGTCTCGGCCCTGGTGGGAACGCTGCTGGCGGTGATTCCGGTCGTCCGCTACCGTCGTCCGGACCTGGTCTCCGGCCTGCGTGAGGCGGGGCGCGGCTCCACGATGAGCCGGCCGCGGCAGAGGACGCAGCGCGCGCTGGTCGTCTCCCAACTCGCCCTCGCTCTGCCCCTGCTCACCGCCTCGGGGCTGCTGCTGCAGAGCTTCTGGCGCCTGACCCGCGTGGAGCCGGGATTCCAAGCGGACGGCGTGCTGACCTTCCAGGTCAACCTGCCCTACCGCGCATACCCCGAGTTCGACGACGCGTCCTCGTTCTATCGCTCCCTCCTCGGGCGGCTCGGTGGCCTTCCCGGCGTGACCGGAACGGGTGCCGTCAGCAAACTGCCGCTGAGCGGCGACTCCTGGACCGACTTCGCCCACCGGCTGCGGAGCGACGCTCAGGGAGTGATGGGCGAGGAGAGGACGGTCATCGTGAAGCTCGTCGCTCCCGGCTACTTCGAGTCGATGGGTATCCCGTGGCTGGAAGGCCAGCGTCTGACCTCGGGGTCCACGGCGGTCGACCACCCGATCGTCCTCAATCGCGCGCTGGCCAGCCGGCTGTTCCCCGGGGTCACGGCCGTGGGCAAGCGCGTGTTCCGGGTTCAATCCGCGAGCGGAGGTGACGAGCGGGTCGTCTCCAACACGGTCGTGGCGGTTGTCGGCGACGTCCGCGACCGAAGTCTGTCGGCTGGGCCGACCGAGATCGCGTACCTTCCCATCCTGGCCGCGCCGCTTCAGGGCTACGTACCCAGGGCCATGAACGTCGTCGTGCGAGCCGAGGTGGAGTCCCGTTCGCTTCTCCCCACCATCCGGCGAACCGTCGCGGAGCTCGATCCGTCGCTACCCGTGGTCGGCGCCCGCAGTATGACGGAGATCGTCGCCCGATCGATGGAGCGCACGACGTTCACGCTGGTCTTGCTGGGGGTCGCCGGCGCCACCGCGCTGTTCCTCGGAGCCGTGGGCATGTTCGGTGTGATGTCCTACGCCGTGAGCCGGCGGACCGGCGAGATCGGTGTGCGCGTGGCCCTGGGCGCGCGGGGGGCGGACATACAGCGTATGATCCTGCGGCAAAGCGCCGTCCTCGTGATGGTCGGGCTCGTTGTTGGGGGCCCGGCCGCGCTGGGGCTCAGCCGCTTCCTGCGGGCGACCCTCTTCGAGATCAGCCCCGTCGACCCATTAACCTTGGTGGCGACCGCTGTCTTGCTGGCGTCGGTGGCCCTCGCCGCCAGCTACCTGCCGGCTCGCAGGGCGGCGGCCGTCGAGCCGGTGTCCGCTCTCCGCTCGGAGTAGCGCGAGCGGCGTTCGACGGAACGAGTTACGGCGGCAACGGGCGGTGTCCGCTGCAGCGATCGCGTCGATGAATCGCCTTTGGCCAGGGGAGCGCGGAGCTCGCGAGCGATCATCAAGCGCAGGACCTCGACGGTCCGGGCGCCCAGCGCCAGGCGGATCCCCACCTCCTGCGTCCGCTGACCGATGATGGCGAACGCGCTGACCCCGTAGACGCCCACCGCGCCCAGGAGCGCCAGCTGAGGAAAGGCCGGGAGAGCGGTGGGCCACCGACCGTCCGCCCTCACGGCCTCTCGGGTTGTGAGCGATCTCAGCTCGTGCCGCCCACCTCGCGTCCGCAAACGGTACCCTCCACGCCGCGAGAGCCGTCGGCGAAGGTGACGGTGAGATCCACCGTGCAGCTGCCGTCCTCGCCGGGCTCGATGTTCCAGCTGAGCTCGCCGGTCATGCTGAAGTTCGCCTCCCGGCCCGTTTCCGTGACGGTAACCGTGCCGGAGTGAACGAGCTCTCCGTTCATCGTAACCGTGCGCTCCTGACCTCCCCGGGTGCAGTCGGTGAACGTGGTTGAGCCCGTGATGGCGAGATCGCTGGGACCCTGCGTCATGTCACCGCTCACCTCCACGGTCGACGTGATCGTGCCGGCGACCGGGCAGTCGTGGGTGTTCGTGCGGCTGAAGTCGACGGGCACGGCGGCAGACGCCGACAGCCCGATGTCAGCCGTAAAGCCGGACTCCATGGCGCCGATGACCGTGGCGGCGGCCAGGTCCGCGATGGCCTCGGCATCACTGGTCGAGAAGGTTCCCGGATCGAGTTCGGGAGCGCTGGAATCGTCGCAGCCGGCGACGATAAGCAGCGCGCTCAGAATGGCTAAAAGACGAAGTTGCCTCTGTGTCACGGTTACCTCCACTGAGTCGTGTTAGAGATGTCCGGGACAGAGAGGGGGAGGGGACTACCAAACAGCGTCTGTGTGAGTGCTGCTACTGCCTACCCGGGTCCCGAATAATTGTTCCTATCATTTTCTCGACGATCGGCTGCTGGGCGTCGGAGACTGGTTAGGGACCTCCCTCGCCTGGCGCTGGCCTGGCGCCGCCGCGCTCGCTCACCAGGTACATGGCGAAGCTGCCGAGCCAGTGGCCGCCCTCGTAATGCTCGCCGGTGACGGCGGCGAGCCCCGCCTCGCGATGCGCCTGTGCCGTGCGGGCCAGCGCCGGCAGACGTGGATCGGAGGCCGGAAGGCCGGCGGCGATCCCCTCGAGCATCCAGGCCCGGCTCAGGTTGAGGCCGTCGAGGTGGGCCAGCTTGGGGTCACCGGGATCGCTCACCACGGCGGGCTCGATCCAGATGCCGCCGGCTTCGCCCCGGGGGATCGTGGGCAAGAAGGCGTCGAGCCAGGCGGCGAACTCGGGCGGCGCCAGCAAGCGCCGCATCAGATCCGCCTCGGCCAGGCAGGGCGAGAGGAAGTCGTGCCCCGAGGGCTCGTAGGCGAGGGGGCACTCGCGGTCGTCCAGGTAGAAGCGAAGGCTCGCCTGCCGTACGACGTTTTCGGTTTCGCTGTCACCGGCCGTCCGCGCCCAATCGAGGATCAGGCCGAAAGCGAACGCGGTCTGTGAGTGTTCGCCGATCCGGATCGGATGCGTGAGCTTGGGAATCCACTCGCGCAACCGGGCGGCCGCCGCGCGCTCCAGGGGTTCGAGCGCTTCGCTCCAGCGCCGGGCGTCCGGATCGTCCCATTCGCGCAGCTCCGCCGCCAGCTGCAGGAGCCAGGCGAGGCCGTAGGGGCGCTCGAACGAGACGCGTCCCGCCCCTTCCAGGTAACTCACCTCGGCCGCGATCTTCTCCGGCGTCAGACTCTCGGCGAGGGCTGCCCGGGCCGCGTTCGCCACCTCGCTCTCGGGGAAGAGGCGCGCCAGCCGCGCCAGCAGCCAGTGGCCGTGGACGGCCGAGTGCCAATCGTAACAACCGTAGAAGGCCGGTGTCAGCTCGCGTGGCGGCAGCACATCGGCATCGCTCGACAGCACGTGCGCGATCTTGTTGGGGTATTCGCGCTGAACGCAATCGAGCGCCAGGCGACCGAATCGTTCGGCGAAGCTGAGGTCGAGGTCTTGAGCCATAGCGGAGCGGATCGGTAGCAGCGCGAACAGGAAGGTGAAGAGAGGTCGGAGCTGTCGCGCCATCGTGATCGGAAGATTCGGCATACCATCTCCAGCGGTTCCGGCCGCGTTCGACGTCGCTCCGGGCCGAGCCACGCGTCGCATCGGGAGACCTATCGTGACCGCTCGGGTTACCGACTCGAGCCCCGGGGTCTTCGCTGATTTTAAAGCGTTCCGAACGCGATGGGAAACCGGCGGGGGGATTGCTCCGAAGGCGAAGGGGACGATTATAGTGGGCATGGCCGGATGGAGGGTCGTGGCCCGGCAGCGCTGAGCCATGCGGGAGAGGTTCGCGAAGTCCAAGCGAACTCGTTCGTGTAGGGGCGTTCCGCCCGCGAGACCGACACCGCAAACCGAGAGGTCTGGCCATGGATTTCGTTCGAGTCACGCGAGAAATTGCTTTCGTCCTCGTTTACTTCTTCGGCGCCGCTTCCGGCCCACCCTTCGATAGCCAGCACGCGGCCTGGTCACCCGATGGCTCGCAGCTGGTCTTCGACACGAATCGTGACGGGGACAACGAGATCTACGTGATGAACGCCGATGGATCCGATCCGCGCCGGCTCACCGACAGCCCGGGTCGCGACGCGCACCCGTACTGGTCCCCGGACGGCTCGAAGATCGTGTTCCAATCGCCCCGCGACGCGGACGCAGAAGGCGAGGTCCAGATCTGGGTGATGAACGCGGACGGCTCGGATCCGCGGCGGCTCACCGATCTGGCGGGGTTCGCTGGCGTGCCCACCTGGTCGCCCGACGGGCGACGCATCGCCTTTCAGTACATGTCAGGTGGATTTGGCAGCGGGGCCTCCTGGGAGTTGCGGCTCATCGACGCGGAGGGGAACGCCGTTTCGCGACTCAGCGAAGGCGAGGCCAACGATCAGGTCCCGAACTGGTCTCCTGACGGCCGGCGCATCGTCTTCCATTCCGACCGGACGGGCGACAACGAGATCTACGTGATGGACGCCGACGGGTCGAACCTCACTCGGCTGACGCACCATCCCGGGGACGATTCATCCGCCAACTGGTCGCCAGACGGGACACGAATCGCGTTCAAGTCCGACCGAAGCGGCACGCGAGAGATTCACGTCATGGCCGTCGGGCCCGACGGAGCCGCGGGCCCTCCCGTCCGCTTGACCGAAGGTACGAATGCACACGGCGTTCCATTCTTTTCCCCGGACGGCGAACGTCTCGTTTTCCACTCCGCGATGGGCGGCAGGACCGAGATCTACACGGTCGCTGTGGACGGAACCGGCCTCGAGCGGCTGACCCGGGGAACGGAAGGAGGACAGGGTGGCGCGTGAGGTTCGCCGGGGTCAGGTTATCGCACGACTCGCGACAGCTGGGGGTCGTGGGATTCGCAGACGCCAGGGACCCCGGATCCAGCGAGGCCCCCTGTTGTCGCCCACCAAGAAGGAGCCGACAGATGCAAGAGATCAAGGCCTTGAGAGCCCAGCGAGGGCTTGCCCTCGCCCGCTTGTTCGTGTTGCCGCCGGCATTGTGTCTCGTCGCCGTCTCGGGGGCGGTGGCCCAGGAGTCGGCCGGTGATCAGGAACCGACGCCGCCGAGGGCCGAAGTGATCCCGCACGAGCTGGAGGCGCACGGTCACATGCGGATCGACAACTACTACTGGCTGAACCAGCGCGAGAACCCGGAGGTGATCGCCTACCTCGAGGCGGAGAACGAGTACACCGAGGCCATGATGGCCCACACCGAGGCGCTGCAGGAGAAGCTGTTCCAGGAGATCAAGGGTCGCATCAAGGAGACCGACCTCTCCGTCCCCTACCGGGAAGGCGACTACTTCTACTATTCGCGCTGGGAGGAAGGGAAGGACTATCCGATCTACGCCCGCAAGCGCGGATCGCTCGACGCGGCCGAGGAGATCATGCTCGACGTGAACGAGTTGGCCGAGGGGCACGGGTTCACCTCGGTGCGGTCCCCGCAGGTCAGCTCGGACGGGAGCCTCATCGCCTTCGCCCACGACACCGTGGGCCGCCGCTTCTACAACATCCGCTTCAAGGACCTCGAGACCGGCGAGCTGCTGGAGGACGAGATCTCGCAGGTCACGGCGAACGTCGCCTGGGCGAACGACAACCGGACCGTCTTCTACGCCCGGCAGGATCCGGTGACGCTGCGCCGCTACCAGATCTACCGTCACGTGCTCGGCACCGATCCGGCGAACGACGAGCTGGTCTATGAGGAATCAGACGTCGAGTTCAGCTGCGGCGTGTGGAAGACCAAGAACGAGCGGTACGTGATCATCGGGAGCTTCCAGACTCTCAGCAACGAATACCGCTATCTGGACGCCGACGACCCCGGCGGCGAGTTCACGCTCTTCCTGCCGCGCGAGCGGGATCACGAATACGAGATCGACCATTTCGGCGACCACTTCTACATCCTCACCAACGACGAGGCGCAGAACTTCCGGCTGATGAGGACGCCGGTGGACCGGACCGGCAAGGACCACTGGGAAGAGGTGATTTCGCATCGGGACGACGTCCTGCTGATGGACCTCGAGATCTTCCGCGATTTCATGGTGCTGACCGAGCGGAAGGACGGCCTGCGCCAGCTCCGCGTCCGTCCCTGGTCCGGCGAAGGCGAGCACTACCTCGACTTCGGCGAGCCGGCGTACGTGGCCTACGTGAGCGCGAACCCCGAGATCGACACGAAGGTCCTGCGCTACGGCTACATGTCGATGACCACGCCGCGCTCGATTTACGACTACGACATGGAGACGCGGGAGAAGACGCTGCTGAAACGCGATGAGGTGCTGGGGGACTTCGATCCCGACGACTACGTTGCCGAGCGGCTGCACGCGCCGGCCCGCGATGGCGTACAAGTTCCCGTATCCATCGTCTATCGAAAGGGACTCAACAAACACGGCAGCAACCCGCTGCTGCTCTACGGCTACGGCTCGTACGGGGCGAGCATCGACCCCACCTTCAACTCGGCCCGGCTCAGCCTGCTGGACCGCGGCTTCGTCTTCGCCATCGCCCACGTCCGCGGCGGCGAGGAGCTGGGCCGCCGGTGGTACGAGGACGGCAAGCTGCTGAAGAAGAAGAACACCTTCACCGACTTCATCGACGTGGCCGAGTTCCTGATCGCCGAGGGGTACACGAATCCCGATCTGCTCTTCGCTCAGGGCGGCAGCGCCGGCGGCCTGCTGATGGGCGCCGTCGCCAACATGCGGCCCGACCTGTTCGAGGGGATCGTCGCCCGCGTGCCCTGGGTCGACGTGGTCACCACGATGCTGGACGAGAGCATCCCGCTGACCACCAGCGAGTACGACGAGTGGGGCGACCCGAACGAGGAGGAGTACTACCACTACATGCTCTCGTACTCGCCGTACGACAACGTGACGGCGCAGGACTACCCCAACCTGCTGGTGACCACCGGGCTGCACGACTCGCAGGTCCAGTACTTCGAGCCGGCCAAGTGGGTGGCCAAGCTGCGGGCGCTGAAGACCGACGACAACCTGCTGATCCTGAAGACCGACATGGAGTCGGGCCACGGCGGCGCGTCCGGCCGCTACAAGAGCTGGCGGGAGACCGCGTTCCAGTACGCGTTTCTGCTCGATCTGGCTGGCACAACCGAGTAGGCTCTTGGCGGCCATGCGGCCGTCAGCCGGATGGCGCAATGGTAGACGCAGAAGAGCACAAAAACTCGTTGCGATGGCGCGCACAGCGCGCTCAACCCGGGCGAGGCGAGCTTATGAGCGGTTTTTGTGGCGCGCCCGATAATGAGTTGCACCACGCTTTACCCTCCGATAAGAGCGATTTCGCGAAAGACCGAGAAAAGCACGCAGCTTGAAACGTCTTATCAAGAGGGACATCTGGGGGGTGGTCGGCCAGAGCCAAACGAACGATCTCGAGTCTACCGGACGCGTAGTTACAGGGAGGTAGCCATGTTCAGGGCGCTTCGAAAGATAGGTACGCTCTTCACCAGCGTGTTCGTTCTGTTAGTGGCGGCGGGCTGCGCAGACCAAGAGCCAGCGGGTCCCGCGAGTCCAACCGAGCCGCCCGGTGTCCAGGTGGATGTAGACAGAACAGCCTTTCAGCGAGGGGTTCTGGAGATTATCGACCAGCGGGAGGCCCAGGGACTCCCTGTGCCCTCGGAGGTGTCTTTCGAATACATCTCCGCCGAGGAGGCGGGGGCGCCGAAGCCCGGGGCGGCAGCAGAGGCGGGCGAACCGACGACCATGGTGGCGACGACGATTATCCGTTTCGACAACCCGGCTCAAGCAGGCTTGGAGAAGTGGCCAGACTTCGTGGTAGAAGGCGAAATGCTCCAAGGCGCGGAAGGTTTCGTAAGAGCAGGAAACTACTCAGAAGTCGTGAAGGAAGAGATCGACAGGCTGAGTCCGGGCTACTGGGAGGAGCATGAGTTCGGGTACGAGCCGAGGGTCTACACCTATACAGAGAAATTTTCGAGTCGCGAGGCCAGGCGGAACGACGGCGGGGCCCTGGAATCGGTTGAGGCGCTTGCGAGTTCCACCTCTCTCGACGAATTCGTCATGGGATTCACCATCTCTGGCCCTTATGACGAACCCTGGGAGATATCGAAGAAGGTCAGTATTCCGATCCCGATAGTTGGGGATGTTGATGTATTTGAGTTCAGCGCCAGTTTGGAACTGGATTTTGGCCTGGGCGTAAGGCTGCCGATGGAGGTGACCCTCACGAGCACCGAACCGATGCTCGAGGGTTCCATATACTCCTCAACCAGCAATGCCACGGGGTTGGACTGGTCGGAAGACGACTTCCTGACAGCCGGCGTCGAGCCTGAAGGAGGCAACGAGCTGGTGATGTTCTTCGTCTTTCAGGCCAGCCTTCATTTATGGGTTGTCGGGGCGGGCGACATCATCGACCAGACTTTCGGGCCCGACTTTGACAGGTCCAGGAGCTTCACCACTCCCTTCGGGCCGGGCTCACTCTGGGACCTGGTAACGATCAACATTCCGATCTTCCCGTCTCAGGACTTTGGTGTGGCTTCGTTGGGGGTCGACTTCGCACTCACTCCCAGCGTCGGGTCGGAAAAGTTCACCGCGAACTGGGTCGCCTCCGGGGAAGCCTCCGGGAGCGGCAACCTCACATACACGGATCCGCTCGCTCCAGAAACCGTGGGCCCCATTCAGGCGATCGATGGGCCGGGCAATGCAGATATACAGCTTGACGCGTTCAAGTTTTACTTTACTGAATTCGTCCTCAATCTGGCTTTCGCCATAACACTCGGAATCGACGTCACGGTATCCGGCGTAGGTTATTCCGACGACTTTACCTTTACTCAAGATTTGGCGACGTTTGACCTGAGCGACATCTTTCCGGACGTGGCCGTTCCCGTTCACCAGGGGACAAGCGGCGCGTTCAACACGTCGGTCTTCATTGAGAACGTCCCGCCAACCGCCGAAATCGACCGTAGCAGCGCCGTGCTGATCAACGGCGTGCCGACCTTCATGGCGCAAGCTTCAGACCCGCTAACCTTCTCAGGACGATCAACGGATCCGGGCCGTGACGATCTCACCTTGAGCTGGGACTGGGATGATGGTGCACCATCTCCCGACGTATCGACAACCTACCCGGTACCTCATGATGTAGCGGAAAGCCAGTCCCATGCCTTCGACGCAGCCTGTGTGTACCAGGTAGGGTTCAGGTCCGTGGATGATGACCTGGCCTTCGCCGAAGATCATGTCCCGGTTGTCATCACCAGTGGCGGGCTTGGAAACGCCGCCAGGTCAGAGGGCTATTGGCAACATCAGCTTAGAGGCAACGGCAGGACGGACTTCGATGAGGAAAGCCTGCTGTGTTATCTGGCGGTGGTTGGCCACATGAGCTCCGTCTTCAGCGAGGTTCGAGATGCCTCGACTATCCAGGCGGCACACGAAGTCATCTTCCTACAGATGAATAACGGGAGCGCCATCAAGCAGCTCGATCGGGAATTGCTGGTCGCGTGGCTCAATTTTGTCAACGGCGCCGTCGACTACACGGAAGCGGTAGACACGGACAAGGATCAGGTCCCGGACACGCCATTTGCGGATGCGATGGCCGCAGCAGAATCTGTTCGTTTGGATCCGTTTGCCACGGCGGAGCAGATAAGACGAATGACGGACACGGTGCACCACATCACGAATACGCTCAAGCATTGATTCGGCGCGGTTAGGCAACACTACAGCGCCCGGCCGAATTCCGGACGCTGCTGAGCCTCGACTCCCGGCCAGCGCGGTCGACCGGGTCGTGTTAGCGCTGCATAGGGACATTAGGGTCGCTCATCGCCAACCAACATCTGGACCGGGCCATCATATTGAGGGTGCTCATGCATGAGGCGGAACTCCGGCAGGCCAAGCGATGGGTCGGGCAGACCTGGCCTGGCAAATCACGGTTGGACAGTCTAATCGCCACGGGCCCACCGGTCTCCGCGAGCCTCCGAACCGCCGCCAACCTGGTCTGCGCGCATCTCTTCGCGCTTCGAGGGGAACCCGAGAAGGCGCTGGCCGCCGTGCGGCGCCGGGAGTCTCTGACCGCTTGGGAACGAACTCCACTCTCGACGCACCTGCGGG
>JAACAK010000049.1:0-7505 GCA_011774835.1 Candidatus Kutchimonas denitrificans
AACGGTCCTGCGGCGAAAGGCTGGGCATCGGTATTTACAGGAACGGAGAGCGGATCGAGCCGTCGTGACGGCGGGTGACACCGTGGAAGTCCGTGTGGCCGTCACCAACCGCTCCAACCGCTCGGTGGAGGTGCCGGCCTTCCCGTCCTGCTACTTCGCGGTATGGCAGCAGCAGGATGAGGGCACGCCCCGCCACGTCGCCGGCTGTGACCACGCCCTCTCCATAGTGACCCTGGCGACCGACGAGACGTTCACCGGCACGGCCCCCTGGAGACCTGGAGTGGAGAGCCCGGCGAATACCAGCTCCTGGTGCGACTGGTGTGGGACGAACAGGCCGGGCCTCACGAATGGCTGATCCCGTTGCGCGTGCAGTAGACATCGAATACGGAGTGCGGGCCATGAAGACTCGGCCTATCGTTTTTCTCAGCCTCGGGGCGATCGTCGGCCTGGCCGCCTGCGACGACCCGGTTTTCGATGACCCCGCGATCCTGGAGCTGTCGGTGCAGGTGGCGCCCAAAGCGATTTACCCCGGCGACACGACGTGGTTGACCGTTCGGGCGACGAACCCCACCTCGCGCCCCTTCAGGTTTTCCGGCTACTGCGGTCTTCTGGGCTTCACCATCCGGACCGAGGCCGGCGACCTCGTCGTGATCGAGCCGCCCCCTTGCGTCTACCCCATCCTCGACGCCGAGGAACGCTCCGGATCCTACGACACCACGATCGGCCCGCGACAGACCGTGTCCCGGGTTTTCCTCTGGACCGGGGAGCGTCGCTTCTACGGCGGCGGCCTCGCGCCCGGCGACTACCGCATCGTCGCGACGGCAAGCTCGACGCGCGAGCCCGTCCAGAGCGAGCCCGTCGCCCTGGCTATCCTGCCCATCGTCTCCATCCAAGTGCGGACGACCCCCGCCGCACCCGTGGCCGGCCAGCCGGTGAGGATCGACGTCGAAGGTCGAAACGGCTCCGGGCGCGCCGTCACCATCCCGGCCTTCCCCTCCTGCGGCTTCGGCGCCTGGGTCAAGCGGGATGAGCGGTTCTCCGGAACGCTGGCCGAGTGCCCGGTACCGCAGCCCATGGCCTCTCTCGCCCCCCGGCGAAGCCACCGCTGATCACGTGAGCCGGGTTCCCACAGAGCCCGGCGACTACGAGGTCTACGTCCAGATCGCCTGGAGCGGCCAGAGCGGGCTGAACCGCCTGATCCCGGTGCGGGTGAACTGATAGCCGCTTGGAAATTGGAAATCGGATGTGATCATTGGGAATTCACCTCGGGAGTTGAACCCCCACGATTGAACATTCGATGAGGAGCGCGGCCGCCGCCGCTTGACGAAGCGACGGCGGTATAGTATAGTGGGCGCTGTCGCTACAATGTAGCATGGAGCCGAACCTGTCACATAGCGCGATCGAGGCAACCGCCATGTCACTCCCCGAACTCACACGCTCCGAACTCGCCGTCCTCAAGGCCCTCTGGGACGCCGGCGGCGAGCTGAGCGCCCGGGAGGTCCACGAGGCGATCGAGGCCGCTACCGGGTGGGCCTACTCGACGACGCGGACCAACCTGGACCGGATGGCGGCCAAGGGGCTGGTGGAGAAGTGGAGCTCGCACGGGATCTATCTGTTCACGTCGCGGATCAGCCGGGCGGCGGGCCTGGCCGGGGTGGTGCGGGAGTTGGCGGAGCGGATCCTGGAGACCGACTACGCGCCGGTGGTCTCGCTGTTCGCCGACTCGAAGGCGCTGAGCGCGGAAGAGGTGGAGGAGCTCGAGCGGCTGCTGGAGGAGGAGGCCGAAGGATGACAGTTGCCGACCTTCTCCACACGGCCCCGGGCGCCGCGAGCGCGCTGATCGAGATCGCGGCCCGCGAGGTCGTATACGCCGCCGTCCTCTTCGTCATCGTGCTGGCACTGACACGGCTGCTCCGCGGGGCGGCGCCGTCGCTGCGCCAGGCGCTGTGGGGGCTGGTGCTGCTGCGGTTGGTGCTTCCGGTCGATCTGGCATCGCCGCTGAGCCTGCGGGGGGTCGCGGCATTGGGGCTCCCGATCCCAGCCGCCTTCGAGGGCGGGGCGGCCAGGCCGGGCTCGACCCTCGCGCCCTCGGCTCCCAGATCGAGTCTGGCCTTTAGAGCCGGGACCGCTTCCGGGGCACCGTGGCAGCTGTACGTCGTCGGCGCCTGGCTCGCCGGCGCGACCCTTCTCGGGGTCGGCCTCTACCGGCGTCGCCGCCGTTACCTGGCGATCGTCCGCGGCGGCGAGCCGGTGAGCGACGAGCGGGCCCTGGCGACCTTCGAGCGCTGGCGGCGCGAACTGGGACTGAGGCGCTGGCTGAGCCCGGTTACGTCGAACGCTCTCCACGCCCCCTTCACCGTCGGAGCGATCCGCCCGGTCGTCTTTCTTCCCCGGACGGTCCTCGAGCACCCGGACCCCAGCGTGCTGGAGACGGTGATCGCCCACGAGCTGGCCCACATCAAGCGCTGGGACGACCTGACGCTCAAGCTGCAGCTCGTGATCTCGGCGCTTTACTTCTTCAACCCCGTCGCCTGGCTGGCCGCCGCCGCCATGCGGCGCGAGAGCGAGCGGGCCTGCGACGAGCTGGTCCTGGCCCGCGGTATCCTTTCACCCGCGACCTACGGCCGCAGCATCGTCGCGGTGCTGCGTCTCGGCCTGGCCGGTGGTCCGGCCCACGCGCCGGGGCTGGCCGGTCGGCTGGAACGCGAAAAGAAACGTCTGGAGACCATCATGAAGATGCGCCATGCCTCGCCCCGCCGAATTCGAAGCCTCTACCCGTTGCCCGTCGCCGCGGCGCTGGCCGCCTTCCTGCTCCCGATGGCCGACGGCGCGCCGCGACCGGAGCCCGCTATCGCCGGCGAGCACGTCGTCGAGGGACCGGGGGCGCCACGCGCCGGCTCCCATGCAATGCCGCGCCAGGTCGCGTTGTCGAACCCCATGCCCGGTGCCCGCGTGACCGCGCGGTACGGGCCGNNGCCGGTCCGACCGATGCCCGGGTCCTCGCGCCGGCCGACGGCACAGTGGAGCAGGCGACGACCGAGTACGAGGGCGGCGCCGCCTACGGCACGGTGCTGATCATCGATCACGGCTCCGGCGTGAAGACGCTGTTCGCGCATCTGGGGCGCCTCACGGTGGAAACGGGCGAGTGGGTGAAGCGCGGCCAGCAGGTGGCGCTCCAGGGCGCGACCGGAAAGGTCACCGGCCCGCACGTTCATTTCGAGGTCTGGATCGACGGGGAGAATCGGAACCCGGCGGAGCTCGTCGCCGACTGGCGCTGAGCTCGAAAGTCCTGTCGGAAACGGCCGCCGTCCCTTCGCGGGGCGGCCGTGGCGATCAGTTGACCGGCTCGTTCTCGATGCCGAGGACTTCCTTCGCCCGGGCGGCGATGTCGGGCGCCACGAAGATCGTCGCGCCCGGCGGCGGCTCCTTCACCGCCGGCATCCGATCGGACTTGATCAGGTACGGGATCCCCTCGCTCTCGAGGGTGCGCCCGGCGGACTGGGCCTCGGTCTTCGTCGCGAAGTTCGCGACCTTCACGGCTTCGTACATGGGCAAAAGGGGCCACGTCGAGCGTCGCCGATTCCAGCGTGACACGCGGTCAGCGGGATTACCATTCTACCACCGCGCCGTTCGCCTTGTCAATTTCTTCGCGTCGGCTCCTGCCCCTGAACGCTCCGCCGGCCGGACGCATCTATTCCTACAGGCGCAGACTTGAATCGAGGTGCGATCGCTTTGACCTTACCCGATCAGGGCGCATCTGCTTCACCGGGGCCGGTCAAACGATGCCCCGACCTCAAACGGTTATCGACATGCTGAACCCTGCCTGGGGCCGGAGCGTGATCGCCACGCTCAGCCCACCGCTGATCTTCGGTGCCTTCTTCACCTCTACTTTCTCCGGCTGCTCCGGCGACGGATCGTCCGTCGGGTTCCAGGTCCGGGACAGCGCCGGCGTTCAGATCGTTACGATCACCGAACCGCGCTGGCCGTCCAGCACCGGGTGGCGGCTGGCGGAGGAAGCGAGCCTGGATATCGGTGTGCTGGACGGCGACTCGGCCTACCAGTTCCACGAGATCGCCGGCGCCCTGCGCCAGGACGACGGTCGAATCGTCGTGGCCAACGCCGGGTCGAACGAGCTACGCCAGTTCGGTTCCGATGGCGCGTTCCTGCGCTCCGCCGGCCGGCAGGGCGGCGGCCCGGGCGAGTTCGAGCAGATCATCTGGCTGTTGCCGTGGCGGGGCGACTCGCTGGCGGTCTTCGACTGGGGCCATCGCCGGGTCTCGGTGTTCGACCGGGAGCTCGAGTTCGGCCGGGCGTTCGTCCTCCATTTCCTAGAATCCGGCGGTTTTCCACGGCTCATCGACCTGCTGCCCGACGGGTCGCTGCTGGTGACGGTCATGCGGTTCGATCAGGAGACACGCACGGCGACCGGGACCCAGCGCGCCGCAGTGCAGATCCTCCGCGCCGACGCCGAGGGCACGGTCGTCGACTCGCTGGGTCGTTTCCCCGGCGCCGAGCGCTTCGAGGTTCCGATGGGCAACTTCACCATATTCGCCAACGCCGCGTTCGGCCGGGCCAGTCGTGGCGCCGCACACGATGACGGCTTCTACTTCGGCACCTCGGACAGCTACGAGATCCGCGATTACTCGGTCGATGGGACGCTGCAACGCCTCATCCGCCTGGCCCGGCCGAACCGGCCCGTGGGCGCGGAGGACATCGCTCGCTATAAGGAGCAGGAGCGGGCGGGCGTGAGCTCCGAGGAGGGGCGGCAGGCCGTCGAACGGATGCTCGGCGCGATGCCGTTCCCCGAAACCTTCCCGGCCTACGGCCGCTTCATCGTCGACGCCGAGAACAACCTGTGGGTGGAGGACTACCCGGTACCCGGCAGCGCGGCGTCACGCTGGAACGTGTTCGACGGAGGGGGCACCCTCCTCGGCACGGTGCAGACTCCGGCGAATTTCACGCCCTATCAGATCGGAGCGGATTTCGCGCTCGGCAGCTGGCGCGACGAGCTCGACGTGGAGCACGTGCGGCTCTACCCGCTGCTCGAGGCTTAACCGAGCGCCGCCCTGTATTATTCCGAGTGCGGCGTCTCGCGCTCCGCGGGCACGAACACCGAATAGACCCCGCGCAGGTCGCCGGGCCGAAAGCCGTAGGCCCGATCGTCCGGGTAGCCCTCCTTGATGAACGCCGGCCGCTCCTCCTTCGCGCCGTGACAGGCCAGGCACGACCGCTCGACGACGATGCGCCGATAGTAGCGGAACCCTTCCTGCCCCTCACGCTCGGCCCATACCCATAGCCCCATGATGTCCGGCGTCGCGTCCATCATCCGGTAGACCAGCTCGGCGTCGGGATCCAGCGTGTTGGCCGGGTTGCGGTTCTTGAGCGCCAGCTGCCGGACCTTCCAGCCGTGCTCATCGGCCAGCTCCTGCGACCGGGCGCCCACCGGCTTGCACACCCGGGCGAACGTGGAGGCGTCCGGCTCGCCCTCGAACGAAGCGGCGAGCTCGGACCGCAGCGCGTCGAGCTCCTCCACGGATGCGACCACGGTCGCCAGCATGTCGGGATCGGGTCGCGGTACGCGAACGACCTCGCGCCCCGGATCGATCGCGTACATACCGGCGGTCGCCACCACCAGCAGGACCGACGTGAACAGTACGGGTCTCTTCATGATGCCTGCTCCTTCACCACGAATCGGGGGAGACGATTCGCACGCCGGCGGCCGCTACTCCTCCCGCGCCGGCGGAGGCACGATCAGCGTGGCTCGATGACCGTGCCGCAACACGTACAATGACGTACTTCCAACGAGAAGCCGATCGAAGAACCCGAACCCGTGCGTGCCCATCACGATCAGATCGGCGTCCCAATCCTGCGTCTCTTCGAGTATCTCATGGCCCGACTCGCCCTCGCGCATCCGCGCCTCCACCGCCGTGCCGGACATGAGCCCCGCGTCCTCCAGAATCGATTCCATCTGCTCCCGCGCGTGCCGACGGTGCTCCGACTCGTTGTAGACCGCCGCCTCCAGCAGCATCATCGGCAGCGGCTCCAGCACGTACAGCACCCGCAGGTCGGCGTGGTCGGCCTCGGCGATCGCCCGGGCGGTTTCCAGCACCTGGCGCGACTGTCGGGACAGGTCGATGGCGGCCAGCACGCGGCGGAACGCGCCGTCGCGGGGCTGGCTGGCCACCAGCACCGGGACGTGAGCCAGGCGCAGCACTCGCTCCGCCGTGGAGCCGACCAGCGTCCGGGCGATAGACGGCTCCTGGTAGGCGCCCACTACCAGAAGGTCGGCGCCCTCTTCCTCGGCGGTCCGGGCGATGAGCGGTGCCGCGAAGCCGCTGCGCACGTGGACCGTCGCGCCCTCGACGCCGGCCTGCTTAGCCTGCTCTTCCACCCGTGCCCGGGCGTCGGTGACGATGTCCGGCTCGAAGTCGCTGGGCTCGAGCCCCGGCGGCGCGTACGCCGGCGGCAACAGGAGCACCTCGACCACCGTCACCAGCTCGAGCGTACCGCCCAGCCGCTCGGCGCAGCCGGCTCCCGTCACCACCGCGGCGAGTCCGTGCTCGCTCCCATCGGTGGCGGCCAGAATCTTGTTCATCGCCGCATCCTCATCGTCGTCATCATCAAGATCATCATCCCTTTAGCACGCCCATCGGCTTGAGCTGCGCCACCATCTTGCCGATCCCTGCCCGGTCCACCACCTCGACGACGTTCTTCACGTCCTTGTACGCTTCCGAGATCTCCTCGTTGACCGTGGCTCGCGACGCCGCCCGGATCAGGATCCCCCGGTCCTCCAGCTCGCGGACGATCGACCGGCCCTTCGCCGTCTTCTTCGCCTGCTTGCGGCTCATGCTCCGGCCCGCCCCGTGGCAGGTCGAGCCGAAGGTCTCCTTGAACGAACCCTCCGTGCCCACCAGCACGTAGCTGTACCGACCCATGTCGCCGGGGATGAAGATCGGCTGCCCCACGTCCCGGTAGGCTTCCGGGATCTCGGGGTGGCCCGGCGGAAAGGCGCGGGTCGCGCCCTTCCGGTGCACGCACACTTCCTTCTCCTCCCCATCGACGCGATGCTTCTCGACCTTCGCGATGTTGTGGGCGACGTCGTACACCAATCGCAGTCCCAGCCGCTCCGGCGCCTGGTCGAGCACCGCGCCGAACGCCTCGCGCACCCGGTGCGCCATCATCTGCCGGTTGCTGAACGCGTAGTTCGCCGCGCTCCGCATCGCGCCCATGTAGCTCTTCGCCTCGTCCGAGGTCAGCGGCGCGCAGCAGAGCTGACGGTCCTGAAGTTTTATCCCGTACTTCTCCGCGGCACGCAACATGGTTTTCAGGTTGTCGTCGCACACCTGGTAGCCGAGCCCCCGGGAGCCGGAGTGGATGAACACGGTGACCGTGCCCGGCTCGAGCTCCAGCGCCGCCGCCGCCTCCTCGTCGAGGATCTCGCCCACGTAGCCGACTTCTATGAAATGATTGCCCGAGCCCAGCGTCCCCACCTGCGCCCGGCCGCG
>JAACAK010000049.1:7514-9091 GCA_011774835.1 Candidatus Kutchimonas denitrificans
CCGTACCCGTTCTCCACCGCCCAGGCCGCGCCGCTCTCCAGCACCTCCGTCACCTGCTTCTGGCTCAGCTTGAGGTCGGAGCGCGACGCGCCCACGCCGGAGGGCACCATCTCGTACAGCTTGTCCATCAGCTGTTTGAGCCGCGGCCGCAGGTCGCCTTCGGTCAGGTCGGACCGCAGGAGCCGCACCCCGCAGTTGATGTCGTAGCCCACGCCGCCCGGCGAGATGACGCCCTCCTCCATGTCGAAGGCGGCGACGCCGCCGATCGGGAAGCCGTAGCCCCAGTGGATGTCCGGCATGGCGATCGACGGCCCCACGATCCCGGGCAGGCAGGCGACGTTCGCCACCTGCTGCAGGCTCTTGTCCTTCTCGATCGCCGGGATCAACTCCTCGTCGGCGAACACCAGCCCGTCGGTCAGCATCGGGCCGGTGCGGGGCACGCGCCAGCGATGATCGTCGATCTGCTCCAGTTTGTAGCCTTCCACTGCCATGATAGCGCTATTCCTTTCAGTTACTGCTCGAGATTGACTCTAAAGATCGAACACCACCCGGGCGAACCACCCGTCGTCCCGCTGCTCCACCGTCAGGTCGTGGTAGGTCACGCCCTTCAGCTCGCGCTCCACCTCCGTCCCTTCGCCCGGCTCACCCAATCCCACCCGGGCCACCAGCCGGCCGTCGTCCAGCTCATCGATCTCCGCCGCCGCGACCAGCTTCCCGTCGCTCATCTGGATGTGGAGAAGCTCCCGCAGCCACTCGACCAGCAGCGCCTCGGTGTCCGGAGCCTCCAGGTCGAAGTCGCGCCACGCCGATGCCTCGGCCGACACCGGGCCCGGTACGCCGCCCTCCTCGGAACCGACCAGCACGCCGGCCATGCCGTGCGCGCTGGCGACGAACAGGTCGGCCAGCGACGGAGCCTCCACCTCGAGGCCCAGGTCGGCGGTGTGCTCGATGGTTCGCCAGCGGACGCCGGCCATACCGCCTCCCTTATGGGGTGTTGAGCTACTTATAAGCTAGCGACAGCCGGGGCGGATGGCCAACCTTCGGTGGGTGTGCGGAGGGGGTTCGCTGTGCGGTGTGCGGTGCGTCGGTATGCGGAAGGCTGACCTGGCTACTCTCTGCATACCGGCGCACCGCACACCGCACACCGAATTGAACCGATCGGACGCCCCGTGCGACTACGGGGCAGAGGCGGAACGTGGACGGAGCGATGACGAGAGGTCCTTATCACCTGAGTCGACCGTTTCCGAGCTTGCCGGCACCGGGTTCGAAAGGTCGGAAAAACCGCGGCCTGCGACCGGGGGCATGAACGAGCGCACACCAGCCTCCGTTCTGGACGAGTACCTCGTCGTGGAGAGCCAGCTCGGCGATCGGGTCGCATTCGCCCGGCTGGTGGATCGCTGGCACGCCCGGCTCCTGCGACACGCGTACCATTACACGCAGGACGGAGAGGCCGCCCGGGACGTCGCGCAGGAGAGCTGGATCGCGGTCGTGCGGGGGCTGAGATCGCTGGAGGACCCGGCGCGCTTCCGGGCGTGGGTGCTCCGCATCGTCGCCAACAAGGCGCGCGACTGGATCCG
>JAACAK010000049.1:9116-79647 GCA_011774835.1 Candidatus Kutchimonas denitrificans
CCGAACCGAGAGGCCGATGCGATGCAGCGCGTTCGCGCCGGCCTCACCGAACTGAACCCCCGCCAGCGGCTCATCCTCACCTGGTTCTACCTGGAGGAGATGTCCGTGCGCGAGATCGCCGACGCGCTGTCCATCCCGGTGGGTACGGTGAAGTCACGGTTGTTTCACGCCAGAAACGCACTACGAGCCCGGCTCGAGGAGGAAAGATGATGTCCCGATCCAACGAAGAGATCGACAGACTCATTCGCGAGACGCTGGCGCGGTCCGACGCCGAGCTGCTCGACCACCTGGAAGATCGGTCGATGGCGGAGCTCCTCGCCGAGACCTTTCGCGGTCGTCACCGCCGCCTGGCGATCGGCGGCGCCGTCGTGAACCTCATGATCTTCGCCGCGGGAGTCTTCGCCGCGGTCCAGTTCGTCGCGGCGGACGACCCGCGCTCGATGATCCTCTGGGGAGGGGTCACCCTGCTCTGCTTCGGAGCGGTGAGCGCCATCAAGATCTGGTACTGGCTGGAGATGAACCGCCTGGCGATCATCCGCGAGGTGAAGCGCGTGGAGCTGCAGGTGGTGCAGCTGGCGGAGAAACTGAGTAAGGAACGAAGCGGGCCGCCGGCCGACTGATCGACTGACCCACTGATCTACTGACGAACCGAGCCGGCCGAACGCCGCAGCTCTTCCAGCGCACGCTCGATGTCGTCGATCGTTGTGAAGAAATGCGGCGCGATACGGATAACATCGCCCCGGGCCGATACGATGATATCGCTTTCCTTCAACGTGACTTCGGTCTCGTGGGGGGCCGGGACCCGGAAGGCCGTGGTCGCGCCTTTGCGGCGTACGTCCTCCGGCCCCACGTACTCGAGCCCCAGCGCGCCGCCCCGTTCGATGGCGTGTGCCGACAGCTCCTCGATCCGCGGGCCGATACGCGCCGGCCCAACCTCCTGGACGATTTCCATCCCGGCCCGGGCCGCGACCGCGGCGATGATCGGCGGCGTGCCGGTCTCGAAGCGCCGCGCGTCCGCCGCATAGTCCAGGGTGCGGACGTCGAAGACGAACGGCTCGACGCGCCCGAACCAGCCGGTGAGCGCCGGCTCGAATCGCTCCACCAACTCTTTCTTGACGTAGATGAACGCGATGCCAGGCAGCCCCAGCAGGTACTTCAAGTTGCCGCTCACCAGCAGGTCGATATCCAGGGCGTGGACATCGAGCTCGCACGTCCCCAGCGATTGGTAGGCGTCGGCCAGGAGGAGCGCGCCGCTCGCGTGGGCCAGCTCGGCGATCCGCTCCAGGTCCTGCCTGAAGCCGTTCTGATAATAGACGTGCGTGGCGGAGACCAGCGCGGTCCGCTCGTCGATCGCGGTCTCGTAGTCCTCGAGCTCGACGGCGCCGTCCCGCACCGGGACCCAGTCGACCTCGAGACCATACTTCCTGTGGGCCAGCCAGACGTGGCCCACGGTAGGAAACTCGGCCTCGGTCGTGACCACGCGACGGCGTGGCCCACCGGCGTCCAGCGCGCTGGCGATCGAGGCCACCGCCGCCGACGCGGAGGTCGAGACGGCCACCTCGTCGGGCCCGGCGCCGATCAGCCGGGCGAAGGCGCGCCGTGCCCCGTCGACCTCTCCCATCCACGCGTCCCAGTCCATCCCCCGTTCGCGCCACCCCTCCAGGTAAGCGTCGAGCGCTTCCCGCACGCGCCGCGCCTGGGGGCCGTGGGAGCAGTTGGCCAGATGGACCGTATCGGCAAGGCCGGGGAACTCCCGCTGCCAGCGACGGGCCTCGTCATTGGTGACGATCTGCGATCGACGATCGATCATGAGACGAAGGTGTTGAACAGGTCGCGCAGTCCCAGCGCCAGGATCAGCCCGATGCCCAGCGGGACGACGTACTTGATCCAGTAGAACCACAGCCGCCCGACCGGCCGCCCGCGCACACCCCGGTTGGCCTCCTCGAGCGCGCGCCCCAGCCCCACGGCCCACGCCAGTCCTATCAGCGCGAGGGCGCTCCCCAGCGGCTGCATGGTCGAGCCCCAGAAGAGATCGCTCTGCAAGATGTAGTCTACGCTCAGCATTGGCACCACGCCCAGCGCCAGCGCGGCCACGCAAAAAGTGAGGACCGCGGTCCGCCGGTCCCACCCGAGCTCGTCGACGGCGCCCGCCACCAGAACCTCGAACCCCGCGACATCCGACAGGAAGGCGGCGAAGAAGAGAAGCCCGAAGAAGATCGTCGCGAAGAGCGCACCCCCGGGAATGGCGCCGAAAATACTCGGCGCGGTGACGAACGTGAGCGGCGGCCCGCTGGTCAGCTCGACCCCCAGCGTCACCGCGGCTGGCACGATCACGAAGCCCGCCAGAATCGACGCCAGCGTTTCGCCCACGCCCACGTTCACCGCGCTCCTCCGCAGATCCACGTCGCCACCGACGTAGCTCGCGTAGGTGACCATGAACGTGCCGCCCAGACCCAGCGAGAAGAAAAGCTGCCCCAGCGCCGCGGTGACCACACCCGCATCGATCTTCGAGAAGTCGGGCGTCAGGTAGAATCTCAGCCCCTCCCCGGCACCCGGTAGCGTCAGCGAACGGACCATCAGCGCCAGGAGCAACAGGAAGAGGAGCGGCATACCGTAGGCGCTGACCCGCTGCACGCCGCGGCGGATCCCCAGGAGCAACACAGCGGCCGCCAGGGCGACCACCGCGGCCGTGAACCCGAACTGGCCCGGGTAGCCGCCCAGCACCGAATCGAACAACGCGTTGGGCTCGACGGCCACGACCGCGCCGGTCAACGAGACGACCGTATAGCGCAGCACCCAGCCGACCACCACCGAGTAGTAGCTCAGCGCCATCAACACGGTGACGAACAGCGCCCAGCCGATCGTCCGGCCGCCCCGCATGCCGATGCGGGTGAAGGCCCCCACCGGGCCGCGACGCGTCAGCCGCCCCAGCGTAAATTCAGCCGTCAGCGCCGGGATGCCGAACAGGAAGAGCAGCGCCAAGTAGACGAGCAGGAAGGCGCCGCCGCCGAAGGCCGCCGTCATGTAGGGGAAGCGCCAGACGTTGCCCAGCCCGACCGCGACGCCGATGAAGGCCATCAGCGCGCCGAAGACGGAAGTGAAGCCGGGACGTGCGCTGTCGTGGTCAACCATCGTGGCGTTAGCGCCCCCTGGGAGCGGTGTGCAGTGTGCCGTGCGTCAGTATGCGGATGGATGCCGGTGTGCAGTTTGCCGTGCGTCAGTATGCGGCGGGTGGCACCGTGCACACAACCGCATACCGACGCACGGCACACTGCACACCGGACTCATAGCCCCGGCTTGCCCTCCGATGTTACTATAGCCCCGAGTCCACGGATCACGTTTCACACGAACCCGGTCTCCACGGGAAGAAAGGGGGCCAGAATGCCGCTATACGAGTATACCTGCAAGGAGTGTGGCAAGGACTTCACGTTGCGTCTGCGCATCTCGGAGCACGAGAAGAAGAAGCCCAAGTGCCCGAAGTGCGGCAGCCGCAAGCTGGAGCAGCAGTACAGCGCCTTCTTCGCCAAGACGGCCAAGAAGAGCTGACCGGGATGGGCTTCCACATAGCGACGCCCGACCAGATCAAGGCGGGCGCCGTCACCGACGTCTACTTCCAGCGGACGGCGGAGATCCTCGACGCCAGGGGCGTCGACGGCTACGTGCGGGCCGAGTTCACCGCAAAGTCGCTCCCCGACGATTGGGACTGGGCGGTCTTCGCCGGGCTGGCCGAGGTCGAGCACCTGCTCGAGGGTACCGACGTGAACGTCCGGGCCATGGAAGAGGGCGCGGTGTTCCGGCCGTACGAGCCCGTACTGGAGATCCAGGGGAGCTATCGGGAGTTCGGGGTCTACGAGACCTCCGCCCTGGGGCTCATCTGCCAGGCGTCGGGGATCGCGACCCGGGCGGCGCGCTGCCGGCTGGCGGCGGGCCCGGATCGCGGGGTGATCAGCTTCGGCGCGCGGCGCATGCACCCGGCGATCGCGCCGATGATCGAGCGGGCCGCCTACCTGGGCGGCTGCGACGGGGTGGCCGCCGTGGCCAGCGCCGAGCTGCTGGGGATCGAGCCGACGGGCACGATGCCCCACGCCCTGGTGCTGGTGATGGGTGACACGGTGAAGGCGACGCTGGCGTTCGACGAGGTGATCGATCCCGGTGTACCCCGGGTCTCGCTCATCGACACGTTCAGCGACGAGAAGTTCGCCGCCCTCGAAGTGGCCGAGGCGCTGCGCGAGAAGCTCTCCGCCGTGCGGCTCGATACACCGAGCAGCCGGCGCGGGAGCCTGTTCGACATCCTGGCCGAGGTGCGCTGGGAGCTGGACCTGCACGGCTTCGAGGCGGTCGACCTGTTCGTCAGCGGCGGCATCGACGAGGAGGCGATCCGCGAGCTCAACCCGCTGGTCGACGGCTACGGCGTCGGCACCTGGATCAGCGCCGCGCCCGTCGTCGATTTCAGCATGGACATCGTCGAGCTGGACGGCAAGCCGCTAGCCAAGCGAGGCAAGTGGTCGGGCGCCAAGCAGGTGCTGCGCTGTGCCGCTTGCGCTGACGACGAGATCGTAGCGCTCCACAAGTCGGAGGAATGGCCGGACTCGTGTCCCGAGTGCGGGTCCGACATGGAGCCGCTGCTGGCCCCATGGATGAGCGGCGGCCAGCGGGTCGGTGCGGCCCTCGAACCGGCGGAGCTCCGCCGGCGGACCCTCGAGCGCCTGACGGCTCTGCAAAGCGAACCGGAGGAAGAGCCAGAGTGAGCCAGGCCGCCACGCCGAAGGAGATCGTCGAGTTCTTCCGCGACCCGGACAGCTACCCACACGCGGTCGAGCGCGTCGAGCACGGCCAGACCCACGTCTCGCACCTGTTCTTCGCCGGCGACTACGTCTACAAGGTGAAGAAGCCGGTCGACTTCGGCTTCCTCGATTTCTCGACCCTGCAGAAGCGGCGCGCCGCCGCGATCGCCGAGCTCGAGCTCAATCGCCGGGTGACGCCCGACGTCTACCTCGACGTCGCCGCCGTCCATCGCGGCGACGACGGCAAGCTCAGCTTCAGCGAGCCGGCGCTCGTCGAGGAGGTCGCCGTGGTGATGCGGCGGCTGCCCGACGAGCAGCGCCTGACGCGCCTCATCGCGACGGGCCAGGCGACGCCCGAGTCGATGGAGAGCCTCGGCCGTCTGATCGCCGACTTCCATCGCCGGGCCGAGACCTCACCCGAGATCGCGCGCTTCGGATCCCTCGAGGTGGTCGGACACAACTGGGACGAGAACTTCGAGCAAACCGAGCCCTTCATCGGCCGCACGATCGATCCAGAGACCTGGAACCGGACCCGCGACGCGATCGACCGGTTCATGCGGGTCTACGCCCACCTGTTCGAGGAGCGGGTGGCAGCCGGCTGCATCAAGGACTGCCACGGCGACCTGCAGGCCGACGACACCTTCATCGATCCCCGGACCGGTAAGGCCCGGGTGCTCGACTGCATCGAGTTCAACGAGCGCTTCCGCTACTCCGACACGATCTCCGACATCGCGTTCCTCTCGATGGACCTGCGGAACCGCGAGCGGCCCGACCTGGCCCGGGCGTTCCTCGACGCCTACTACGAGGCGTCCCGGGACGAGCGGGTGCCGGCGCTCCTCCGCTTCTACGAGTCCTACCGGGCCTACGTCCGCGGCAAGGTCCGGTCGTTCGTCATCGACCAAGACGGCCCGACCGATGAGGAGAAGCGGGCCGCGGGTGAAGAGGCACGGCGCTTCTTCGAGCTCTCGCTGGGCGACGCGCTCAAGCTGCGCCCGCGGCTGGTCCTGGTCTGCGGCCTGATGGGCAGCGGCAAGACCCGGCAGTCGGCGGAGCTGGGCCAGCGGGCCGGCGCCCGGGTGCTGCACAGCGACGAGGTCCGCAAGCAGCTGGCCGGGCTCGATCCCAAGCAGGAGCAGAAGGTCCCGTTCGGCGAGGGGATCTACGCGCCGGAGTGGACGGAGCGGACGTACGGGACGCTGCTGGAGGAGGCGCGGCGCGAGCTGGCCCGGGGCAACTCGATCGTGCTCGACGCCTCGTGGTCGAAGGCGGAGCACCGGGAGCGGGCCCAGGCGATCGCGGAGGCGCGTGAGGCGACCTTCGCCATCGTCGAGTGCACGGCGCCGGACGAGACGCTGGCGCGGCGGCTGTCGCGACCGACGCGCACGGTCACCGACGGTCGGATCGAGCTGCTCGACGACCAGCGCGCCGCCTACGAACCGCCGGACCAGGAGGAGGCCGACGTTTTCCTTCGCATCGACACGTCGGGCGACCTGGAGAGCACCGCCGAACGGGTCCACGACTCGCTATTCGACTGAATCCCCACCCTCGGAGCGGACGTACGGGAACGATGAGACGACGCCGGACATCCTTCACGACCCGGCTCTTCGTGGTTCTCTTCCTGCTGTCCGCGGTGCCCTCGGTGGCGCTGCTGGGGCTCGCCACCTGGGGGCTCCGCGATTACGTCGAGCTGGCCCGCGCCGCCGGCCCCTGGAGCCGGATCGGCGATACCGGCCGCGAGCTGCTGACCGCGATCGACTCCGTCGGCGCCGACAGCGCCGTGGTTGCCGTCGCCGAGGAGCACGAGTCCGAGCTCTCGCGCTCCTTGGGCCTGGCGCGCCGCT
The DNA here is from genome assembly GCA_011774835.1 of Candidatus Kutchimonas denitrificans. GTDB lineage: Bacteria > Gemmatimonadota > Gemmatimonadetes > Palauibacterales > KS3-K002 > Kutchimonas > Kutchimonas denitrificans. The sequence goes on from JAACAK010000049.1 coordinate 15,742, forward strand.
GGGACCTGATCGCCCAGCGCCTGGCCGCCGCGCTGCCCTGGGTGGCTTTGGTCCTGGGCCTTTCCCTCGCCATCGTCGCCGCCTGGTCGGCCCGCCAGCTGGCCCGCGGCCTGAGCCGCCCGCTGGACGAGATGGTCGACTGGGCCGAGCGGCTGGCGGCGGAGCGGCCGCTGCCCGCGCCCAACTCGGATGAGGAGAGCGAGCCACCGGAGTTCTCGACCCTGCGCGCCGCGTTCCGCCAGGCGGCGGAGCGTCTGGCGGAGGGGCGGCGTCAGGCGCTGGAGGCCGAGCGGCTTCGGGCCGCCAGCGAGATGTCGCGGCGCGTCGCGCACGAGATCAAGAACCCGCTCACGCCGCTCACCCTGGCGGTGCGCCAGGCGCGTCACTTCATCTCGCGCGGCAAGCACGAGGCGTTGGAGGAACCGTTGCAGGTGATCGCCGAGGAGGCCGAGCGGTTGGACGAGATGGCGAGAACCTTCGCCCAGTTAGGGCGCCTGCCGGAAGGGCCGACGAGCGAGATCGACCTGGAGGAGATGTTGAGATCGCTGATGGCCAGCGATCTGCCGGATACGATCCGCGGCACGGTCGATGCACGCGATGGGGTGCCGCGGGTCCGGGGTCACCTGGAGGCGCTGAACCGGGCCTTCAGAAACCTGCTTGGCAACGCGGTGGAGGCTCTGGGCGACCGGCCGGACGGCCGGATCGAGGTGACCATCGCGTCTCGAAACGACACGGTGGAGATCGCCATCGCCGACAACGGGCCCGGCATCCCCGAGGAGGCGGCGGACCGAATCTGGGACCCCGACTTCACCACCCGGCGGCGGGGAACCGGCCTGGGCCTGGCGCTGGTCCGCCAGACGGTCCGGGCGCACGGCGGCGACATCGAGCTGGGCCACAGCGAGGAGGGTGCCTGTTTCGTGATTCGATTGCCGAAATCGGCGGAGACCGACGAGTGAGGCGCGGGCTGCTGGCTCTACCGCTGCTCCTGGTGGCAACCGGGTGCGGGGACGGCGGGGGGAAGACCGAAACGCCGGTCGCGGAGGAGCGCGTCCCCGGCGAGCCGGTGGTGCCGCGCCGCGAGACGCCGCCGCGGCCCCCGGAGGTCGTGCCCGACTTCCGTTTGCGCCTCGACCCCGGGACGCACCTGGCCGACGCGCGAATCGAACTCGAGCTCCCCCGCGCCGAACCGATCCACCTGCTGTTCCGCGCCGAGTGGGGCGGTTATCCCGGCCTCGAGTCGCGCCTCGAGAGCCTCGAGGCATGGGGAGCGACCGGGCCACTCGATGTCCGGATGAACGCGGGCGAGCTCGGCGCCGGACATCACATCGTGGAGACCGGAGAGTCGGAGCGGGTCACGATCGCCTACCGGATGCGGCTGCGGCCGCCCAACTCGTCGCTCCTCTACCACCGCGCGTCACAGCTCGGGCCCTCCGGCGGCCACCTGCTGGGCGGCGACCTGCTCCCCCGGGTCTGGGTCGGCCGGCCGGGGAACGGGGTTCAGCCGGCCCGCATCTGGTTCACCGGGCTGCCGCCGAACTGGCGGGTCGTCAGCCTCGAGTCCCGGTCGGGCACGGGGTACGCGATCCAGGACATCATCTACTCGGTCTTCGTCGTCGGTCCGCTCCGCTCGCAGCGGTTGAACGTCGGTCCGCATACCCTGACCGCGGCGATCTACGGCGACTGGCCGGTGGATGACCGCCGGGTCATCGACGCGACGAACCGCATCGCTGGCAGCCTGCACCGGATCGCCGGCGACGGCTGGACCGCCGGCGACTACTTGCTGGGCGCCGGACGGGTGCCCGCCAGGGTCCCCGGCCTCACCACCGGTGGCCAGGTGATCGGGAACTCCGGCATCGTCTACGTGGGTGGCGCCGGGCCGCCGGAGCTCGAGTTCCGGCACTGGATGTACACCACGGCCCACGAGCTCACTCACTGGTACATCCCAACGAGCTTCGCCTTCGATGGAGCGGCGCCCCGCTGGTTCGCCGAAGGGTTCACCGACTATTTCGCCCTCAAGATCCTGCTGGCCGGCGGCTTGATCGAGCCCGAAACGTTCCTCGCCGAGGTGGGCGCCCGGCTGGCGCGCTACCGGACGAGCCCCCAGTTCGGAACCCGCTCCATCGTCGACGCCGAACGCGACTTCTGGGAGGAGGGGACCTACCGGTTCATCTACGACGGCGGCGCCTCCGCCGCCTTCCTTCTCGACCTCGGGTTCCAGGACCGGAGCCGTGCCCTCGAGCAGGCCCTCAAACGGGCGCGCCGCGACCCGCCGGTCACCTCCGCCCGGCTCGTGGCGGCGCTGTCCCACGTGCCCGAGAACGAATGGCTCGAGGCGTGGCTGACCGACGGCGTCGACCCCGATTGGGACGCCCGGCTGGCACGCTACCAGTTGACGGTGAGCGGTGAAAAGCTGATCCCCCTCGACGACTGGGCGACCGATGCGCTCTCGACGATCCGACCGTAAGGTCGGCCGCCCCGCCCGGCCCATCGTCCGCGCCGCCTTCGCCGCCATCCTCCTGCTGGTGGCCGCACCGGGACTGGCGGCCCAGGACGTTCTGGAGCTGGCGCGCCACCGCCACGCCGAGCCCGACACGACCCTCCAGGACTATCGCGCGAGGCTCAACACGCTGGTCAGCGCCGGCTGGGTGTCCGACCCGCTGGCGCGGCCCCGGCTGATCATCGCCAGCGAACTGGCATCCCGCGTCGCCTGGCGGCAGGCCGGCGGCCTCCAGGTCCGCATGCTGGGACAGCGCTATGTCACGTCGTTCGGCCGGGATGTGGAGGCCGGCCTCGATTTCGATGAGCCCTGGTTCGTGGCGACGGTGCCCGGCGACAGCTTGCGCCTGCTGGGCGGTATCGAGCTCCCCAACCGGGCCGCGGTCCACCCCTTCGCTCCGGGTGCCGCACGCTTCTACAGCTACGAGACCGGCGACACGGTGGCGCTCCTCGTTCCCGGCCGGCGCGTCGACCTGATCGAGATCCGCGTCACGCCGACCCGGGGCGATGAGTCGCTGGTCGTCGGCTCGCTCTGGGTCGATGCCGCGACCGGCGACATCGGGGCGATGCAGATCCGCTTCGTCGGCCGCCCGCTCTGGGCCGACGACGACGATCCCGACGGCCAGAAATGGGCGAACCGCATCCTGTCGCTGAGCGCGGACGTGCAGCAGGGGCTGTGGGAGGCCCGCTACTGGCTGCCGCATCGCCAGGAGCTGGAGCTGATGGTGCGGATCCCCTTCATCGGGAGATTCGCCGTGCCCATCGTCTTCAAGAACGAGTTCGGCGCCTACGACATCAACACCGGGCAACCCATCGAATGGCTGTCCCCCGATTCGCTCCGCGTGGCCGCCGAACCGACCGACGACTACGACGAGGGCGCCACCCTCTCGCTCCGGGTCGGCGAAGAGCCGCGGCGCGTCTCCGGCCCCGATACGGTCCCCGGCGAGCGTCACTTCCCCGAGCGCGACAGGCTCCAGGTGCGGGCCGGGCCCGCCGAGCGCGGTTGGGAGATCGTCCGGCCGCCCGACGATTCGCTCCTCGCTTACGACGCCTGGGACCGCCCGCTGGAAGAGCCGGCGTCCCGGCTGACCTTGCCGTCCACCGAGGAGCTGGAGCGACGGGCCCGCAAGCTCTCCAACGAGATCGTGGGCCGCAAGCTCTTCTCCATCCAGTACGACCGGCTGCCCGAGTTCCTGCGCTACAACCGCATCGAGGCGCTGGGCCTGGGCCTCGCCGGTCGCTACGACTTGCCGCGCCGTCCCTTCTGGTCGCTGGGCGCCGGGGTCGGCTTCGGCGTCGCGGACCTGGCCCTCAAGGGCCGGCTCGACCTCCGCTACGACGCGCCCAGAACGCGCCTCGAGCTCGTCGCCTTCAGCGAGCTGCACCTGACCGGCGCCCCGCTGACCGACGACAAGCGCGCCTACGGCAAATTCCTGCGCGCCTTGTTCCTGGGCCGCGACGACAACGACTACTACCGGGCCAGCGGGGCCGCCCTCATCGTGGGCCGGCGCTGGGGCCGGTTCGGTGCCCGGCTGGGCGGCGGCTGGGAGGATCACCGGTCGGTGGACAAGAACACCGACATCGCCGTCCCGGGCATCTGGCAGGACACCGTATTCCCGCCCAACCCGCCGGCCGACGAAGGCGGCTTCTGGCGCGGCGACATCGCGGCGACCTACTACATCGGTGATTGGACTCGACCCACCGATCGGACCGAGTTCACCGTCGGCCTCGACGTCGGCACCGGCGAAGGCTTCGACTACGCGCAGCCCCGGGCCGGGCTGGAAGGCCGCCTCGACCTCGGCGACGTGATCGCGGTGGCGTTCGACGCCCGGGCCGGGTGGACGGCCGGTACCGCCCCCCTGCAGCGGCTGTGGGGGATCGGCGGCCTGGAGACGGTCCGCGGATTCACCTACGGCAGCCTGCGCGGCGACTCGTACTGGCACGCCCAGCTCGAGCTGTCACCGCGGCGCAAGCCGATCACGCCGGTCCTGTTCGGCGATGTGGGTTGGGCCGGTGAGACGGGCGACTGGCCAAGCTCGCAGGTCGACCCGCTCTGGTCCGCCGGGATCGGCGTCAGCTACCTGTGGGGCGTCCTCCGCACCGATCTCGTGTTCCCGAAGTTCGACGACGTCTGGTTCGAGTTCTACTTCGCCGGCGCGCTCTAGCGCTCCCGTTACATGACATGACGTGACGTGACATGACACGCATCCTGATCATCGACGACGAGGGCAACATCCGGCGCATGCTGGCCAGCCTGCTGCAGGCCGAGGGCTTCGCGACGACCGAGGCCGAGTCCGGCGAGGAAGGGCTGCGCAAGATCGAGGCGGACGAGCCGGACGCCGTGATGCTCGACCTGGCGCTGCCGGGCCAGAGCGGGCTCGAGATCCTGGAGAAGGTCGCCGCCCGCTGGCCCGAGACCCCCGTCGTCATGATGAGCGGCCAGGCGACCCTGGGCGATGCGGTGAAGGCGACGCGCCTCGGCGCCTTCCAGTTCTTGGAGAAGCCGCTCACCCCGGAGGCGGTGCTGATCACGCTGGGCGCCGCCCTCGAGCTGCGCCGCCAGCGGGACCTGAACCGGGCCCTACGCCGGGAGCTCGAGCCCGGCCAGCAGATGGTGGGCCGCAGCGCCGCGATCGAGGAGGTGCGCGCCCTGGTGCGGCGCGTCGCCGCCACCGACAGCCGCGTCCTGGTCACCGGCGAGAGCGGCACCGGCAAGGAGCTGGTGGCGGTAGCGATCCACGGCCTGTCCGAGCGCCGCCGCGGCCCGTTCGTCCGCATCAACTGCGCCGCGATCCCCCGCGACCTGATCGAGAGCGAGCTGTTCGGTCACGAGAAGGGCGCGTTCACCGGCGCCACCGCCCAGCGGCGCGGCAAGTTCGAGCTGGCGAACGGCGGCACGCTGTTCCTCGACGAGGTCGGCGACCTGAGCCCGGAAGCGCAGGCGAAGCTGCTCCGGGCCATCGACGCCGGCGAGATCGAACGAGTCGGCGGCGACGAGCTGATCCCCGTCGACGTCCGCATCGTCGCGGCGACCAACCACGACCTGGAGGGCGAGGTCAAGGAGGGGAGCTTCCGCGAGGACCTCTTCTTCCGCCTCCACGTCATGCCGATCCACATCGAGCCGCTCCGCGACCGACGCGAGGACATCCCCGTCCTCGTCGCTCACTTCGTCGAGCGCTTCCGCTCGCGGCACGGCCTCAAGCCGCCCGACCTGACCGACGACGCCATGCGCACCCTGGTGGCCTACGACTGGCCGGGCAACGTGCGGGAGCTGGGCAACGCGGTCGAGCGCCTGATGATCCTCTACCCCGAACAGCCGATCGGGCCCGCCGAGGTCGCTACCGTCCTCCCGCACCAGCTCGGCGATGCGCCCCTCGCGGCGAGCGGCGGCTCGCTCTCCGAGATGCTCGAGAACTACGAGCGCCGGGTCATCGAGAGCGCCGTCGAGGCCGCCGGCGGCAACGTCGCCGAGGCGGCCCGCCGGCTCGAGACCGATCGGCCCAACCTGTACCGGCGGATGAAGCGCCTCGGCCTTCGTTAGTCGTAACGGTCACGCACATCGACGTTTCGAATCGACACGGCCCCATGCGGTCCCTCCGCCTCGTTCGGCCTCCTGACAAGGGATCCAGGCCCGACCTTCCGGCATCGGGTTTGCGTCGAGACCGATGAACGTCGCAGTTTCACCCTGCGGAGGATCGAACATGAAAGCCGCTTTCTCAGCCCTGGTCGCAGCCGTCCTGCTCGCCGGCTTCCAGACCCCTGCCGTCGCCCAGGATACCGTCACCGTGGGCGTCCGCGCACCGCTGGCCGCCGGCGAAGAGCTGCCTCGCAGCGTGGCCGACCGGCTGATCGCCTTCTACAACCGGCCGTCGACTATTCGCTTCGGTGGACGTACCCACATCCCCGCCGGCCGCGTCATTGGCGGCGACGTCGGTGTGCTGGCCGGCCCGGTGGACCTGGCAGGCGTCGTGGACGGCGACCTGCTGCTGATCAACGGCGACATCACGCTGGCGCCCGGCTCCCGGATCCGGGGCGACCTGACGGTGGTGGGCGGCGTCATCATCGGACTCGAGCAGGGCCAGGTCGATGGTGTGGTCACGACGTACACGGCGATCCTCCGCTATCGACGTGTGGACGGCGGCATCGAGTACCTGGGTTCGCAGCCCCGGACCTATCAGCCGACGGGTCGCACGCGTCTCCATCTCCCTTCCTGGGAGCTGGGGGAGAGCGAGATCTTCGTCTCCGCCCGTGCTTACAATCGGATCGAGGCGCTTCCCATCGCCATCGGGCCGCGCATCACCACGGCTGGCCGCAACCCGTTGCGCCTCGAGGCGCTTCTAGTCTATCGGACCATCGGCGGCTTCTCGCCCGACGACTCCGATATCGGCTATGAGCTGCGCGCCCGCCAATGGCTCCTCGGCCACCGGACCGTCTGGCTCGAAGCCGGCCTGAGCTCGATCGTCGAACCCATCGAGCGCTGGCAGATCACCAACCTGGAGAACTCGCTCTCGCTCTTCCTCTTCCGGCGCGATTATCGCGATTACTACGAGCGGGAGGGGTGGTACGGCCTGCTGGGCTGGCGCTCGAACGGGTTCTTCGGCTCCGTCGAGTTCCGCGACGAGAGCCATCGCGAGCGGGAGACCAACAACGTCTGGACCATCTTCTTCAATAAGGATGACGAGCTCCGACCCAACGCCGCCATCGAGGCCGGGGACCTGAACAGCCTCATCTTCACCGTCGGCGTCGACACGCGAACCGACGAGATGTGGCCGCTGTCCGGCTGGTACAACACGTTCAGCCTCGAACAGGCGGTCGGCGGCAGGCTGGACGGGGTCGAGCAGGACTTCACCCGTTTCTTCCTCGACTTCCGCCGCTACTTCCGCGTCAGTCACGGCTCGGTGCTCGCCCTGCGACTCGCCGGGGGCGGACCGTTCGGCGGCGACCGACTGCCCGCACAACGCCAGCACATCATCGGCGGCGCCGGCTCGCTCCCCGGCTACGACATGCTGGAGTTCGACTGCGGCGCCCGCGGCTCGGCCGATTTCGGTAGCGTGCCCGGCTATGGATGCCAGCGCTTCACGCTCTTCCAGGCCGAGTACCGCACCAGCCTCGATTTCCATTTCCATTGGGACCACAGCGAAGCGCCACAGGACATCGATTTCTATGGCAACCCGTTCGCCGTCGATTTTGCTCCGGCCTTCGTCCTCTTCTACGACGCTGGCTCGGCATGGGATACCGATGAGGGCTTCTATGATCACCTCAAGCTCAGCGACAACTGGGTAGCAGACATCGGAGCCGGCATCGAGTTCGGTGGACTCGGTCTCTACCTGGCCTATCCGCTCGTCGGACGCAACGACTTGCAGTTCGTCCTGCGGCTCGACGCCCGCTTCTGACCGTCGCTGCCCTGGCGCTGTTCGGGGCCGCCGCTCCGGCCGCGGCCCAGGAGCCCCATCTATCCATCTCGCCCGGCTTGCCCGAGAACGGCTGGCGCGCCGCCGTCCGTCCCGTTGACCTGCTCTCCGACTCGGCGCTGATCCGCCCCCTCATCTCCGGCCTGCCGCTCCGCTTCCACTTCGTGGTCGAGCTCTGGCACGACAAGTTCTTCGCCGACGGGCTGGTCGACCGCGCCACCTGGTCGCTGATCCTCTTCCAGGAGCCCCTCTCCGGCGAGTACCGGATGACCTACTCCTGGGACCCGCAGGCGGAGGACTGGTTCATCTCGCTGACCGACGCCGCCGCGGCCCTCGAGCGCTGGTACCGCACCCCGTTGCAGGCGCCGGGGGGCGGCGGCGGCACCTACTACTACGAGGCGAGCCTCGAGGTCGAGATCCTGTCGCTGGGGGACCTGGACGAGCTGGAGCACTGGCTCCGCGGCGAGGTGGGCAGCGGCGACGAGCCGGGGGGCGGCGGCGTCTTCGGCGCCCTGGGCCGCGGCGTGAAGCGGCTGTTCATCCGGCTGATCGGGCTCTCGGCCCGCAAGTACGGAGCGCGGAGCGAGCCGTTCCGACCATGAAGATCGGTGTGGCGTGTGCTGTGCGTCGGTGTGGGGGAGGCTACTCTCTGAGCGCCGCCACCGGATCCATCCGAGACGCGCGGCGCGCCGGCAGGTAGCTGGCCAGGACGGCGGCCGCCGCCAGAAAGGCCGCAGCCAGCGCCGCGACCATCGGGTCGGTGGGGCGGACCTCGAACAGGAACGCGTTCAGCACCCGGAGCCCCGCGATCGACGCGGCGAGTCCGAGGGCCAGGCCGATGACGGCGAGCCGCGCCCCGCGGCGCAGGACCTGCCGAACGACATCCCCCGGCTCCGCCCCGAGCGCCATCCGGATGCTCATCTCGCGAGCCCGAACCGCCACGGCGTGCGCCAGCACGCCGTACACGCCAACGGCCGCCAGGGCGATGGCCAGCCCCGCCAGCAGACCCAGCAGGACCGTCCGGAAGCGCGGCACGGCCACCGCGCTGCCGAGCAGTTCGGAGAGCGTGGCGACCCGCGTCACCGGCTGGTCGGGATCGATCGACCAGACCGCCTCTGTGGCTGGCCGAACGAGGGAGCTCGGTGGCGTCGACGTTTCGAGCAGGATCGTCTGGCCCCGGGCCGGCTGTTGGTCGAGCGGCAGGTAAAGCCAGGGCCGGGGCTCGACCTGGGGTCGCTCGTGGCGCACGTCGCCCACGACCCCGACCACCGTCCGCCACGGGCGGTCGCTGTCGGCCGTGCCCAGCTTGATGCGCCGGCCGACGGGATCCTCGTCGGGCCAATACTGGTCGGCCATCGCCTCGCTGATCGCCACGGCCGGCGCGCTCCCCTCGCGGTCCCGTTCGGTCAGAGAGCGCCCGGCCAAGACGGGTATATCCATCACCCTGAAATACGAGGGCGTGACCATGCTCCGGTTGACGTTCGTCTCTTCGATCCCCGTCCGGCTCTCCACCTGAGTGGTCCCCGAAGAGGATCCATCCAGCATCGGCACCTGGGCGGCCGCGGCCACGTCGGTCACGCCGGGGAGCGCGTCGAGCCGTTCGTACAGCGCGTCGTAGAAGCTCGAGACACGCTCCGCCGGGTAGCGAGTCTCCGACAACCTCAAGCTCACGGTGAGCAGGTTCTCGGATCCGAACCCACGCTCGACCGAACTGAGGCGCACGAAGCTCTTCATCACCACGCCGGCGGCGATCAGCAGCACGAAGGCGACCGCGATCTCGGAGACGACCAGCGCCTCTTCCGTCCGGTTGCGCTTGCGGCCGCCCGCCGCACCGCGGCCCGCCTCGCGCAACACTTCGGAGATCCGCGTGCGCACCGCGGCCAGCGCCGGTATGAGGCCGGTGAGTAGCCCGGTCAGCAGTGCGAGGCCGGCGGCGAATATCAGCACGCGATAGTCGATGCCGATCTCGTGGGCGCGCGGGATGCCGGGCGGGAAGAAGGCCGTCAGCGGCCCGAGTCCGATCAGCGCGACCAGCACGCCCGCCACGCCTCCGGCGATCGACAGCACGACGCTCTCGCTCAACATGTGAACCAGCAGCCGCCCGCGGCCCGCGCCGAGCGCCGCGCGCACCGCCAATTCCCGTTGCCGTTCCGTCGCCCGAACCAGCAGCAGGTTGGCGATGTTGGCGCAGGCGATGAGCAGGACGAGCCCGACGGCGCCAAGGAACAGGAGCAACGCTGGTCGGACGTCCCCGACGACTTTTTCTTTATACGATTCGAGACGCACGCCGAACTCGAACTCGGGATTGGCTTCGACGATCCGCTCCGTGACCGCCTCCATCTCCCGCTGGGCCCGTTCGAGGCTCACCCCGGGCCGCAGCAGCGCGATCGACCTCAGAAACTGGGTGCCACGCCCCAACTGCCGGTCTTCGTCATCGAATGTGAGCCAATACTGGTGATCCCGGCCGGGAAAGTGGAATTCCCGAGGCATGACGCCCACGACCGTGTAGCCGCCCTCGTTCAGCTCGATCGTCCGCCCGATGATGCCCGCGTTCGACCCGAACCGCCGTTGCCACAGCCCGTGGCTGAGTACGACCAGCGGCTCGCCCCCGATACGATCCTCTTCGGGAAGGAAGACCCGGCCCAGCAGCGGCGGCACGCCCAGCGCCCGAAAAACACCGTACGTCACGCGCGCCCCCGGAATCCGCTCCGGCCGACCGTCGCCGGTCAGGGTCAGCGTCGCGTCGCTGTATACCCCCACCTCCTCGAAGACGGAGCTCAACTCGAGCCAATCCCGATAGACGGGGAACGATAGCGGGAAGCTGTTCGCGAAGGAGCGCAGAGCGGGGTTCGGCGAATCGAGCCAGGCCGGGTTGGTCTGGTAGGCCGCCGCCAGACGGTCCGGATTCGCGTAGGGTAGCGGGCTGAACAGCACGCCGTCGGCGACGCTGAAGATCAGGGTGTTGGCCCCGATGCCCAGCGCCAGCGTCACGACCGCCACCGCGGTGAACGCGGGTCGTCTCAGCAGACTCCGGTACACCCTGGCGAGACCTCGAAACATCGTGCCCCCTGCCCTCTTCGGTACTGGATGACCAGGTATACGAACTTAGACGCCTGGCGGGCCATAGGCGTTGTGGCGCGTCGAGCAGCGGCGGACGGCCGGGGGGTAGACAGGAGCGGCCCTGCAATGTAACTTATTATAGCAATTTGGGTTACGAAGCCCGGGGCAAACCGGGCTTTTTCACGCTTACGCCTGATCTCCTCCCCGAACCCGGAGCAGGAGGTACAAGCGAAGATCAGGGGAGGTGAAGTTCACATGGTCAAGGTCGTTCTTTCCGAACGAGACAACCTCGATCGCGCCTTGCGCAAGTTCAGGCGCAAGATGATCCGATCGGGTTTGTTCAAGGACATGCGGCGCAAGCGGTATTACGAGAAGCCGAGCGATCTGCGGCGCAAGAAGGCGAAGGCGGCGGAGCGTCGTCGACGTCGCCGAGCGCGTCGGCGATCCCGGTAAGCGGGCGTCGCGAATAGCCCCCTGACAGCAAGCCGGCCACCGAGGACCTTTCGGTGGCCGGCTTTTCTATGCGACCCGGGGGACTTAGCTTCGTTGCCGCATTTCGACCGGAAAGGCTCGAGTGCTTCAGTGCCGTTAGTAGGTTGGTGAATCGTCCGGTGGCCAACTAACGCACCAACTCACTAACGCACGTATCCATCAATCAGGAGATCGTCCATGATGTCCAACCGTTTCGGCACGGCCGCCCTGGCCGCGTTGGCGCTGTTCGTCGTCCGCCCCGTCCTCGCCCAGGAGGACTGGGATATCGAGGCCGAGCACGGCCCCGCCACCCTGGTCGAGTTCGAGACCGACGAGGGGACGTGGATGAACCTCGACGTGAGCCCCGACGGCCGCTGGGTCGTCTTCGAGCTGCTGGGCGACATCTTCCGGGTGCCGATCGCAGGCGGCGCCGCCGAGCTGCTGTCCGGCGGCGTCTCGTGGGAGCAGCAGCCGCGCTACAGCCCCGACGGGTCGAGGATCGTCTTCGTCAGCGACCGGAACGGGATCGACAATCTGTGGCTCATGGACGCGGACGGTTCGAACCGCCGACAGCTGACAGAGCTCACCTCTTCGCTTCCCACCGCACCTTACTGGACGCCGGACGGTGAGTACATCGTCGCCAAGCGGCACGTGAAGAACACCCGCTCGCTGGGCGGCGGCGAGCTGTGGATGTTCCACATCCGTGGCGGCTCGGGAGTCAAGCTGGTCGAGAAGCTGAGCTTCACCTCCGACATGAACGAGCCCGCGGTCTCGCCCGACGGGCGATACGTCTACTACGACTTTACCGGCCCGTTCGATTACAACCGGGACGTCCACGACGCGATCTTCAACGTCAACCGCTTCGACCGTCAGACCGGCGACATCGAGCCGGTGATCCGCGGCGCGGGCGGCGCGATCCGACCGACGCCGTCGCCGGACGGGAAGTCGCTGGCGTTCATCCGGCGCGTCGGGCTCGCAACGGTACTCTTCGTACGTGACCTGGCCACGGGGACCGAGCGGTCGGTGTTCGACGGGCTCGACCGGGACCAGATGGAGACCTGGACCGTGCACGGCGCGTACCCCGCTTACACATGGACGCCCGACTCGGAGCGGATCGTGATCACGTTCGGCGGCAAGCTGTGGTCGGTGGACGTGGCCACCGGTGAGCCGACGGAGATCCCGTTTCAGGCCCAGCTCAACCAGCGCGTCACCGACGCCCTCCATTTCGACTATCCGATCTCCGACGACGCCTTCCGCGCCCGGATGATCCGCTGGCCGACGATCACGCCCGACGGCAGGCGACTGGTCTTCCAGGCGGTGGGCCACCTCTACCAGATGACGCTGCCCGACGGTAGGCCGCAGCGCATCACCGAGCTCGACGCCCTCGAGTACGCGCCGACCCTCTCGCCCGACGGTCGCTGGGTCGCCTTCACGAGCTGGGATGCCGGCGCCAGCGGCGGCCTGTGGCGGGTGCGGCTGCCCCGCGTCGGGGCGACCGGCAGCCCGGAGCGACTCACGACCGTCCCCGACCAGTACGCCAACCCCGCCTACGCGCCCGACGGTTCGACGATCGCCTACCTGCGCGGGAGCGGCCGGGTGAACCGCGGCACCAACCTCGGCTCCGAGTTCTATCTCGAGATCCGGACGGTGGCCGCCGGCGGCGGCGCCTCGCAGCTGGTGACGACCACGGCGAACCGCGGCGCCAACCGGCGCATGCCGCGGCTGAGCTGGAGCGCCGACGGCGAACGGCTCCTCTACTCTGAGAGCGCCGACGGGAAGACTTTCCTGACCAGCATCGAGCTGGACGGCAACGGCGAGCGGCGGCTGGCCGCGAACGAGAACGCGGAGGAGATGGTGCCGTCGCCGGACGGCCGCTGGGTGGCGTTCAAGGAGCTGCACAACGTCTACGTGGCGCCGCTGCCCGAGGCCGGCGGTGACCCGCTGACGCTGGAGGCGGCGTCGGCCGGCGTGCCGGTGAAGAAACTGACCCGCTACGGCGGCGACTGGATCGACTGGTCGCCCGACGGTGAGAGCCTGACCTACGTGTTGGGGCCGACCGTTTACCGTCATGAGCTCGATGTCATCTTCGACGACCAGAACGGATCGGAGCAAGACGGCAACAACATCTTCGCCGGTGAGATCTTCGGGGTCGAGCTGACCGTCGAAAAGGCGCGGCCGACGGGGGTGGTGGCGCTGACCGGTGCGCGAATCATCACCATGTCCGGGGACCAGATCATTGAGGACGGGACGCTGGTGGCGGATGGCCCCCGTATCGCGGCGGTGGGCCCGGCCGACGAAGTCGAGATTCCTGCCGGTGCCCGTGCCATCGACGCGAGCGGCAAGACGATCATCCCCGGGCTGGTCGACGTCCACGCCCACATGGGCTACGCGGCGCTGGACATCAACCCGGAACGGTTCTGGCCGTATTACGCCAACCTGGCGTACGGGGTCACCTCGACACTCGACCCGTCGGCCAGCACGCAGGCCGTGTTCGCCCAGGCCGAGATGGTGGAGGCCGGCCTGATGGTCGGGCCGCGGATCTACTCCACCGGCTTCGTCCTCTACGGCGCCGAGAACCCGAACAAGGCGGTGGTGACGAGCCTCGAGGACGCCCGCTACCACGTCCGCCGGCACAAGGCCCAGGGCGCCACCGCGGTGAAGAGCTACAACCAGCTGCGGCGCGACGTACGCCAGTGGATCATCGAGGCGGCCCGGGAAGAGGAGATCCTGGTCGTGCCGGAAGGCGGCTCGATGTACCAACAGAACATGACAATGGTGCTGGACGGGCATACCGGCATCGAGCATGCCATTCCGCTGGCGCCGCTCCACCGCGACGCGCTGACCCTGATAGGCCGCAGCGCCACCGGATACACCCCGACGCTCATCGTCGGCTACGGCGGCGTCTGGGGCGAGAACTACTGGTACTTCCACGACGACGTGTTCGAGGACGAGCGGCTGCTCCGCTTCACCCCGCAGGGCATCCTCGACGCCCGGGCACGCCGGCGAATGGTGGTGCCGGAGGAGGAGTGGAACCACTTCGAGCTGGCCCGGGCCGCGAAGGCGATCGTGGATGCCGGCGGCCGCGTTCAGCTGGGCGCCCACGGCCAGCTGCAGGGGCTGGGCGCCCACTGGGAGCTCTGGATGCTGGAGCAGGGCGGCATGACGCCCCTGGAGGCGCTGCGCGCCGGGACGTTGTGGGGCGCCGAGTACGCCGGGATCGGAAACGACGTCGGCTCCCTCGAGCCCGGCAAGCTGGCCGACCTGATCGTCCTCGACGCCAACCCGCTCGACGACATCCGCAACAGCGAGCGGGTCCACATGGTGATGAAGAACGGGTTCCTGTACGACGAGGACATGAACGAGGTGTGGCCAGAGTCCCGGCCGCGAGGCGAATTCCGCTGGCAGCGATGAACTCCGCCACAGGATCGATTGGGCAGGTGAACATCGAACATCCGACGTCCAACGTCCAACATCGAACGGAGCTGACAACCTTCAACGTTGGACGTTGGATGTTGGACGTTGGATGTTCACCCGCCGCCATCTTGATGCTGGCAACATCCCTCGCAGCCCAAGCAACCGACCCGATCGTGCGCGCCGGCTTCGGCGACGGCTGGGAGACGCGCTGGGAAGAAGTCCAACTGGATCAACGCGTCAACCGCTTCGAGCCAATCCGCGAGGATGGCCGACCCGTGCTCCGCGTCGAGAGCGACGGTTCCGCCTCGGCCCTATCCTACATGCTGGAGCTGGCGCCCGAGACGGTCGGTGCCATCTCCTGGTCCTGGAAAGTCGAGTCGGCCATCGGCCATGATCGCAGCGAGCGCGAGAAGGCCGGCGACGATTACGCCGCTCGCTTCTTTGTCATCTTCGACGATGAGCCGTTCAGCCGGGGGGCACGGGCCATCTGTTACGTCTGGGCGGGCGCCGAGCCGGTGAGGGCCACGTTTCGCAACCCCTACATCTCCGAAGTGGCGACGATTGTCCTGCAGTCCGGCGACGACCGGGCTGGCGTCTGGATAACCGAAGAGCGCGACGTGCTGGCCGACTATGTCGCCGCCTTCGACGAGCGGCCGGAGCGCATCACCGGCGTCGCGGTCATGGTCGATACCGACGACACCGGGACCCACGCCACGGCCTGGTTCGGCGAGGTCCGGGTCTGGCCGCGGGAAGCCGCGGACGGCAACTGACGTACGAACGCAGAGGCAGGCTCATGAACCGACCCGTCGTGGTCCTCACCAGCTTGCTGATCGGGTCCGCACCCGCTGTCTCGATCGGCACCGGCCAGCTGTTCGCCCAAACCGACCAGCGGCCTCGAACGGTGGTGCTCACGAACGACGACGGCATCGAGGCGGAAGGGCTGCTGGCCCTGGCACGCGCCTTCGCTCCGGTCGCACGGGTTTACGTGATCGCGCCGCTGGAGAGCCGGAGCGCCAGCACCAACTACACCTCGGCCGTCGCGGCACGGGCGCTCGAGGTCCAGCGCGTCGAGCTCGGCGACGGGATCATCGCCTACGGCGTCGACGGCTATCCGGCCGACGCGGTCACCTGGGCGATACGCGGGCTGCTGGCCGATGAGCCGCCGGACCTGGTGATATCGGGCGTCAACACCGGACCGAACCTGACCGGCGATTGGGCCCTCTCGGGCACCGTCGGCGCCGCGCGTGCCGCCGCCTTCTTCGGTGTACCCGCCATCGCCGTTTCCGGCTGGAGTCCCGACCACCCCGAGACGCTCGAGGCTCTGGCAAGCTGGCTGGTCGAGCTCGCCGGCAGCGACCTGGTCCGCAGCCTCGAGCCAGGGCGCTATCTGACCGTGAGCGTGCCCCGGGTCGCCGCGCCCGAGATCGAGGGTGTCGCCATCGCTTCTCGCAGCCCGCGTAATTGGCGGATCGACATGGAACGGAGCCCCGACGGGGTCGGGCCTGGACGCGAGCGCTGGAGTCTGCGGTTCACACCGCTCGAGCTCTCGGAGCCGGTGGGTAGTGATCTCTACTACTACAAGCGGAACGTCATCGCCATCGTACCGATGGAGGTGGACGAGATCGATTGGGCACTCTTCGAAGAGCTGTTGGGAGCCTCGAGCCAGCTGCCAGCCTGGCCGGCGGCCCGGCCCTCGCGTTAGGCGTCCTCAGCCGCCTCGAAACCGAACGGGCCGCCGCCACGTAAGAATGGAAAGACAGGGGGTAGAACCATGCTGAGGCTACTGAGACCGATTCTACGGATCATCGTCAAGATTCTGGAGTGGATCGAGCGCAAGATCTAGGAGTCCTTCCCCACCTTGCGCCGCCTAACGCCGCATCTTCTTTCTCCAGTCGACAGACCGGACACCAGCTGCGCGCCCCGGCCTTATGCGGCCGGGGAAGAGCGCGCCTACTCCAGCTTGTAGCGGTCCAGCTTCATCACCATCGATTGCAGCCCTTCGGCCAGCGTCGGATGAACGGTCTGCGCGTCGACGAGCGCCCGGGCCGGGGCACCCGCCATCATCAGCATCAGAAAGACATGGATCAGCTCGCCCGCTTCATAGCCGACGATCGAGGCGCCCAGCACGCGCTCGCTCTTCGGGTCGATCAGAACTTTCATGGTGCCGGCCCGCTCGTCGGTCTCGATCGCCCGGGCGATGTGGCCGAACGGCATCGAGGCGGCCTCGTATTCGATCCCTCGCTCCTTCGCCTCGCGCTCGGTCAGCCCGACCTGCGCGATCTGCGGGTCGGTGAACACGGTGCTCGGGGTAATGCGGCCTTCGCGTCCCCCCTCCCGGCCCTCCATCAGGATCTCGTACAGGATCCGATGATCGTCCCAGGAGGCGTGGGTGAACTGGGGGCCGCCGGTACAGTCGCCTAACGCGTAGACGCCGGCGGCGCTGGTTCGGAACGAGTCATCGACCTCGATGTTGCCGCGCTCGTCCAGCTCGATCCCGGCGGCGTCGCACCCAAGGTCGTCGGTGTTGGGGACGCGGCCGGTCGCCACCAGCAGGTGCGATCCGCGGGCCTCCGCGCCGCCCGTGCAGTGCACGGTGATCGATCCCTTCGCTGCTTCGACCTCTGTGGCCTCGCTGCCCAGCACCAGCTCGATCCCCTCCTCGCGGAAGACGTTTTCGATCGCCTCCGAAGCCTCTACGTCCTCGCGCGGGACCAGATGGTCGGACCGCTGCATGATGGTGACGTCCGAGCCGAAGCGCCGGAACATCTGGCCGAACTCGCAGGCGATATAGCCGCCGCCGATGATCAGCAGGTGGTCGGGAAGCTGCCGCACTTCCATGATGGTTTCGTTGTCGAGCCAGTCGACGGAATCCAGACCCTTTATCGGCGGCGCGCTGGGTCGAGCGCCGACGTTGACGATCACGATGTCGGCGCTGTGCCGGTCGCCGGCCACCTCGATCTCGCGCTCGCCGACGAACCGGGCCGCGCCCTCGATCAGCGTCAGGTCGTCGCCGGCCCGTTCCAGTCGCTTGCCCACACCGCTCCGCCACTGATCCACGATCTCGTTCTTTCGGTCCACCACCGCGGCGAGGTCGACTCCGACGTCCGCGGCCTTCACGCCCAGTCGGTCGGCGCTCCGCGCCACATGCGCCGCCCGGGCGCTGGCCACCATCGTCTTGGTGGGCGTGCATCCCACGTTCACGCACGAGCCACCGAGATGTCCCTTCTCCACGATGATCACCCGCTTGCCGGCTTCGGTGAGTCGGGCGGCCAGCGGCACACCGGCCTGCCCGGTCCCGATGACGATCACATCAACCTTCATCCGCTCCTCCGTTAGCTTCGGTCGCTCCAGCTGGTATCGCTTGCATGGTTGATCGGTCAGTATCGAACATCGGCGAACGTCGAGCAAGCGGTCCGACTTGGCCTGCGACCCATCGAGGCGCTAGCTTGGCACACCCCGATGATGACGATTGGAGACCCCGTAGTCGAACTGCGCGGCGTCGGCCTGAGGCTGGACGGCGAAAAGGAGATCGTCTCCGATCTCGACTTCGACGTCCGCCCCGGCGAGCTGGTCGTGCTGCTTGGCCGCAGCGGGTCTGGCAAGACGACGACGCTCAAGCTCATCAATCGACTGCTTCTCCCTACCAGCGGTTCGGTGCTGGTGGAGGGAGTGGCGACGACCGATTGGGAACCGACGCGACTGCGTCGCCGGATCGGGTACGTGATCCAGGATGTGGGGCTCTTCCCCCACTTCACCATCGAGCGCAACGTCGGCCTGGTGCCGACCCTCGAGGGGTGGGAGGCGGAGCGGGTGCGGGAGCGGGTCCGCGAGTTGCTCGACCTGGTGGGTCTCGACCCAAGCGTCTTCGCCGAGCGCTATCCGGCTCAGTTATCCGGCGGCCAGCGACAGCGCGTCGGCGTGGCCCGAGCTCTGGCCGCCGACCCGCCGCTCCTGCTGATGGATGAACCGTTCGGCGCCCTCGACCCGCTGACCCGACTCGAGCTGCAGCGTGAGCTGGCGCGGCTCCAGGACCGCCTGAACAAGAGCATCGTGTTCGTCACCCACGACATCCGCGAGGCGATGCTGCTCGCGACGCGGATCGCTCTTTTCCAGGATGGCGAGCTCGTTTTCATCGGCGGCCCGCAGGAGTTCCTCGACTCGGACGAGCCGGAGGCGATGGCGTTCGTACGCGCGCTCCAGGACACCGACGCCGTCCGCTGATAAGCACCACGAACCGGATACCGGCTATGCAGCTACTCGAGTTCCTGTCACGCAACAAGGCGGAGTTCTTTACGCTGCTCGGCGAGCATCTGATGCTGGTGGGCGTGTCGATCGGGGTCGCCCTCGCGGTCGGCATCCCGCTGGGCGTGATCCTCACCCGGCGGCCTCAGCTGAGCCCGCCGATCCTGGGGCTCGCCAACATATTCCAGACGATCCCCAGCCTGGCGCTCTTCGGCTTTCTGATCCCGATCCCGTTCATCGGCGGAATCGGGGCGCGCACCGCCATCGTCGCGCTGGTGCTTTACGCGCTGCTGCCGATCATCCGCAACACCTACGCCGGGATCCAGGGGGTCGACCCGGCGGTGCGGGAGGCGGGCCGCGGCATGGGGATGACCGACCGGCAACTGCTCTTCATGGTCGAGATCCCGCTGGCGTTCGGCGTCATCCTGGCGGGCGTGCGGGTAGCCACGGTGATCGGCGTGGGAATCGCCACCATCGCCGCGGCCATCGGGGCGGGCGGACTGGGCGTCTTCATCTTCCGCGGTGTGGCCACGGTCAACAACACGCTCATCCTGGCGGGGGCTCTGCCGGCGGCGCTCATGGCGCTGGCGGTCGACTTCCTGCTGGGCCGGCTCGAACGCCGTTACGCGCCGGGCGGCGCCGGCCTGGCGCAGACCAGACCGGCATGAGCGACGCCCGCTGGCCGTTCGTTCTGGCCCTGGCGGCCCTCGCCGCTTGCGGTGGCACCGACCGGGTCGTTGTCGTATCGAAGAACTTCACCGAGCAGACGATACTGGCGGAGCTGGTCGCGCAGCAGCTCGAGCGGCGCACCGAGCTGGCAGTGGAGCGGCGGTTCTTCCTCGGCGGCACTTTCGTCTGCCACCGGGCGCTGGTCTCCGGCGAAGCCGACATCTACGTCGAGTACACCGGCACCGCGCTGACGGCGATCCTGGAGAAGCCGCCGCTCAACGACCCGGAAGCGGTCTACGACACGGTCAGTCGAGTCTACGGCGAACGGTTCGATCTCGTCTGGGGCGAGCCGTTGGGCTTCGATAATACCTTCGCGATCCTGGTCCGCGGCGACGACGCCCGCCGCCTGGGGCTGGAGACGATCAGCGATGTCGCCGCCTACACCCCGGACTGGCGGGCGGGCTTCGGCTACGAGTTCATGGAGCGCGAGGACGGGTTTCCCGGCCTGGCCGAGGCCTACGGCCTCGAGTTCGCCGAGCCGTCCCGCACCATGGACCTGGGCCTCACCTATCGGGCGCTGGCCGACGGGCAGGTCGACCTCATCGCCGGCAACTCGACCGACGGTCTGATCGCGGCACTGGACCTGGTCCAGCTGGAGGACGACCGGTCGTACTTTCCGCCCTACGAGGCGGCGCCGGTGATCGGGGCCGAGCTGCTGAGTCGGAATCCCGAAATCGAAGCGGCGCTCGATGAGCTCGGAGGTCGCATCTCCGATGACGAGATGCGGCGGCTCAACTATCTTGTCGACGTGGAGCATCGCGACCTGGCGGCCGTCGTCCGAGCCTGGCTGGAGGAGAATGTCCCGTCCACCGCTGGAGCCGACCGCTGACTCCGATCGATCGTGCGCCGTGACCGAGACCGATTCGACCAACGCGCTTCACCCCAACGTCGTCATCGCCTGGCGGGTCAGCGGCCTGTTGAGCGCGGCCGTGTGGACGGTCGTGGTTGGCCTGACCGAGCTGTTCGTCATCGTACCTAACTGGCGCGTCATCGTCTTTCCCGGCGCGCCCACCGCGGCCGCCGCCGTCCTCGCCTTCGCCCTCGCGCTGACCTGGCCCACGTTGCGCTACCGCTTCTGGCGCTGGCAGGTTCGGACCGACCGCGTGCTGATCGAGAAGGGCGTGATCTGGCGTTCGCGCTCCTTGATCCCCCGCGTACGCATCCAGCACGTCGACACCCGGACATCGCCGCTACAGCGCTGGCTGGGGCTCGCCTCGCTGGTGATCTTCACCGCGGGCACGCGCGGTGCCGACGTCGAGATCCCCGGCCTCGCCGCCGACGACGCGGTTCGGCTGCGCGATGAGTTGGCGCGCCTCGAGGAGATCGATGAGCGGACCTGACCCGACGGGCTGGCGGCGGCTGCACCCCGTCACACCGCTCTTCCGATCGCTGCAGCTGCTCTACGGCTACGCGATCGGCGTGCTGGCCGCCTCGCTCAGCGTCGGCCTTTCCCTCGCCTTCATCATCGGGTTCGGCGTCCTGATCGCGGGCTGGGCCGTGCTCTCCTACCTGCGCTTCAGCTATCGGGTGGACGAGGAGGGGCTGGTGGTCAAGCACGGCGTTCTGATGCGGCAGCGGCGGGTGATCCCGAAATCACGCATCCAGAACGTCGACCTGCGCTCCGGCCTCCTGCAGCAGCTGTTCGGCGTGGCGACGGCCCGGATCGAGACCGCCGGCGGCGGCGGCAGCGAAGCGTCGCTTCACGTGGTCGGGCACGAGGAGGGCGTCCGACTGCGGAACGCGCTGGTCGGGCGTTTCAGCGACTTCGCGGCGGCGCCCGTCGCCGGGGAGAGCGAAGCCGAAGCCCGGTCGCGGCTCGACACATCGGAGCGCCAGGTCGGGTTGCTCGACCTGGTCATCGCCGGTGCCACGTCGAACCGGGCCGGCGTGCTGGTCGGGGCGCTGCTGGGGCTCGATTACGTGTTCGGTGTCGTGCCGACCGACTGGCTGCTCAGGCGCGTCATGCCGCCCGAGCTGCTGGCGCCGGAGACCGCCGCGAACGCGCTGGTCGAGGCGGCGGGGCGCGACCTGAGCGCGTTCCTCGTCGGCCTCGCGGCGCTGACGATCTTCTTCGGCGTCGCCGGCTGGGGGCTATCGATCCTGATGAGCGTGGTCCGCTACTTCGGGTTCACGCTGCGCCGGATCGGCGGCGAGCTCCAGGTGAGCTACGGCCTGTTCACGCGTCGTGAGAAGGGGCTCCGCCGCAGCCGGGTCCAGAACGTCCAGATCGAGGAGCCCATCCTGCGACGCTGGCTGGGCCTCGCCACCGTGAAGGTGCAGACGGCGGGCTACGGCCCGGAGCTGAAGGCCGACGAGCGGATGGAGGTCCTGGCACCGATCGCCAAGCGCCGCGAGATGGCCGCCTATGTCCAGGAGGTCTTTCCCGATCTCGACCCGTCATCGATCGACTGGCGGCCATCTCATCCACGGGCGCGTCGCCGCATGTTCCTCCGGCGCGCCGCCGTCATCGTTCTGGTCGTCGCCGTCCTCTCGATCATCAGCCTGCACGCCCTGCTCCTGCTGCTGGCGCTGGCGCCCGCTTGGCTGTTGGCGCACGCTCATTACCGTCACCTGGGTCACGCGCGCTCGGGCTCCTTCGTGCTGACCCGCGAGGGACTGTGGACGCGCCGCAGCTACATCGTCCCGGTTCGCAAGATCCAGGCGCTCCACTTCCGGCAGACGCCTTTCCAGCGACGGCTCCGGATCGGAACGCTCACCGTCGAGACGGCGGGGAACCCGCTGGACTGGCACGCGCCCCGGACCATCGATCTGGGACTGGACTATGGACGCGAGCTTCAGGCGAAGCTGGGGACGGAAGTCACGGCGACGGGCCTCGTCTTCTAGTGGGAATCCCCAAATCGTCTTCGACAATTCGGAGAGACTGAAGATTCTCGAAATCAGAATCCCGACCTCAAATTCCAAATCCCAATTCCCAACTCCCGGAATTCCGAATTCCGATCTCAGGATTCCCTCTCCACATCCGGGTGCCGGATCATCTTGCCTTCCACCAGGTAAACGACGTCTTCACCGATGTTCGTCGCCAGGTCGGCGATCCGCTCGATATTGCGGCCGACGAGGATGAACGACAGCGCGGTGCCGATCTTCGTCGGCGACTCCATCATCATCGTGATCGCCGACCGCAGGTGCGACTCGTGTAGCTGATCGACCCGGTCGTCACGCGCCGTCACATCCCGAGCCTTGGCGACGTCGTGCTGGACGAACGCGTCGAGCACGTCGCGCAGCATCCCCTGTGCTATGACCGCCGCTTCCGAGAGCTCGATGGGAAGTGCCCAGTCGGAATCCCGCTCGATGAGTCGCTCCGCCGTCTCCGCGATGTTCACCGCGTGATCGCCGATCCGCTCCAGGTCGTTGTTGATCTTCAGCACCGCGACCAGCCGTCTCAAGTCACCTGCCATCGGCTGCTGCAACGCCATCAGCTCGACGCACTCCTCCTCGATCTCGACTTCGGTCGCGTCGATCTCGCGGTCCCCCATGATGACGGCTTCGGCCTTGTTGGCGTCTCGCTCGCTCAACGCCTCGAGGGCCGTCTCCATCAATCCCTCGATCATGCGCGACATGGCCACCAGACGTCCCGTCAGGTCGTCGAGTCTGCTCTCGAAGTGCGCTCGGGTCATCGCTCGTCGGCCCCTTTATCCGAAGCGGCCGGTGATGTACGCCTCGGTGCGATCGTCGCTCGGCCCCGTGAAGATCTTCTGCGTATCAGCATATTCGATCAGGCGACCCAGGTTCATGAACGCGGTGTAGTCCGCGACCCGCGCCGCCTGCTGCATGTTGTGGGTCACGATGACGATCGTGTAGTCCTCCTTCAGCTCCTGCATCAGCTCTTCGATTCGACCGGTCGCGATCGGATCCAGGGCGCTCGCCGGCTCGTCCATCAGGATCACCTCCGGCTCCACCGCCAGCGCGCGCGCGATGCACAGCCGCTGCTGCTGGCCGCCCGACAGCCCCAGCGCGCTGTCCTTCAGCCGGTCCTTCACCTCGTCCCACAGCGCCGCACCGCGGATCGCCGCTTCCACCCGCTCGGCGATGTCGCCCTGATAGCGGTTGATGCGCAGGCCGAAAGCGACGTTCTCGAACACCGACTTGGGGAACGGGTTCGGCTTCTGAAAGACCATGCCAATGCGGCGGCGCACCTCCACCGGGTCGACCTCCGGCGCGTACAGGTCCTCGCCGTTGAACAGGACCTCTCCCTCGCACCACGCCGACGGGATGACATCGTTCATGCGGTTGAAGACACGGAGCAGCGTGCTCTTGCCGCTCCCCGACGGGCCGATCAGCGCCGTTATATGGTGGCGTGGGATCGTCAGCGAGATGCCGTGGATGACCTTCGTTTCGCCATAAGAGATGTCGAGCTTGCGTGTCTCCAGCACCGGGCCATCGTGAACCATGATGTTCCGAGGGTCGCCCTGCAGCTCCGCCTCGCTGAGCGAGGCGCCCGACTCACCGAGACCCAATCGCTGCATCGCGGTCCGCTCGGGTTTCGCCTCGTTTGCTGCGGATTTCCCCATCTCGACCTCGGCCACGCTCTCTCGCTGACTCATACCTGTTTCTTCAGCTTGTTCCGCAGGATGATCGCCAACGCGTTCATCGATAGCAAGACGACCAGCAGAACGATGATCGCCGCCGCCGCCAGCTCGTGGAACCCTTCCTGCGGACGGCTCGCCCAGTTGAAGATCTGGATCGGCAGCACCGTGAACTCGTCCAGCGGCGATTCCGGCGTGAACGCGATGAAGGTCAGCGCACCGATCATGATCAGCGGCGCCGTTTCGCCGATCGCCCGGGACAGCGACAGGATCATCCCGGTGAGGATCCCCGGAAACGCCATCGGCAGCACCAGCCGCTGCAGCGTCTGCCATTTCGTCGCCCCGATCCCGTAACCGGCCTCGCGGATCGACGGCGGCACGGCCCGGATCGCTTCCTGCGACGAGATGATCACCACCGGTAGGATCAGCAGCGCCAGCGTCGCCGCGCCCGCCACCACGCTGCGTCCCAGGGCCAGGCCCCTGACGAAGACCGCCAATCCCAGCACGCCGTACACGATCGACGGCACGCCCGCCAGGTTCGCGATGTTCGTCTCGATCACTCGGGTCAGCCACGAGCGTGGCGCGTACTCCTCCAGGTAGATCGCGGCGCCCACCCCCAGCGGGAACGAGAACAGCGCGGTGAAGCCCACCACCCAGAGCGTCCCGTAAAGCGCCGACTTGATCCCGGCCCGGGCGGGGAAGCGGGACGGGTAGCTGTTCAGGAAATCGAGGGACAGACGACCGGCGCCCTGCCGCAAGATGTCGAACAGCAAGATCGCCAGCAGCACCACGCCCAGCGTCGTCGCCGCGAAGCAGAGCCAGAGGAACACGCGGCCGAAGGCGCGCCGCTTGCCCAGCTCCGGGACGAAGGTGTCGGTCGAGCCCCGTTCCGACCCGCTCACTCGTACACCTCCCGGAAGCGCTTCAGCACGGCGCGGCTCAGTATGTTGAGCGACAGCGTGATGACGAACAGCAGCAGACCCACGGCGAAGATCGTCCTGTACTCGATGCTGCCGAACGGCGTGTCGCCCAGGCTCACCTGGACGATGTACGCCGTCATCGTCTGAATGCTCTCCAGCGGGTTGAGCGTCAGCTTGGGTGTGGCGCCCGCCGCCAGCGTCACCGCCATCGTCTCGCCGATCGCGCGGGAGATCGCCAGGATGAACGAGGCGATGATGCCCGACAGGGACGCCGGAACCACGACCCGGGTAACCGTTTCGTACTTCGTCGCTCCCAATCCGAGCGATGCTTCGCGCAGCGACCTCGGCACCGAGCGCAGCGCGTCCTCCGACAGCGAGGCCACCATCGGGATGATCATGATCCCCACCACGATCGCCGCGCTGGCCGCGTTGAACACCCCGGTACTCGGTAGGATCGTCCGGATGACCGGCGTGATGAACGTCAGCGCGAAGTAGCCGTAGACCACCGTCGGCACCCCAGCCAGCACCTCCAGCACCGGCTTCAAAATGCTGCGCGCCCGATCGGGCGCGTACTCCGCCAGGTAGATCGCGGCCGACAGCCCGACCGGCAGCGCGATCAGTGACGCACCCACGGCCACCAGGAACGAGCCTGCGACCAGGGGTAGCACACCGAAATGTTGAGGCCTGAAGAGCGGGGTCCAGCGGGTGCCGGTCAGAAACTCCCAGGGCGAGACCTCGGCGAAGAAGCCGATCGATTCCCACACCAGCACGATGACGATGCCCGCCGTGGTCAGTATCGAGACGAGCCCGCAGGCGAGCAGCAATCCACGGATGCCGCGCTCGCGCCAGGCCCGACCCTTCGACAACGCCAGTGAGTGCCGGCCCGCGACGTTGCCCAGCTCGGATGTCGTCGTCACGGCGTGACTCGCTCGATGTCCTGCAGCGCCCTCACGTAATCCCCCGCCGGCATCGGCACGTAACCCACTTCCGCCGCCATCGCGCCCGCCTCGGCCAGGTAATAGCGTAAGAACCGCACCACTTCCTCGCGGATCAATTCGCTCTCGTCAACGTAAAGGAAGAGCGGTCGCGTCAACGGGTAGGAGCCGGAAGCGACCGTCTCCCGATTGGGGAGGATACACCCGGCGCCCGCGTCGACGGCGACGAGCTTCAGCAGGTCCGGGCTCTCCACGTAGTACGCGTGGCCGAAGTAGCCCAGCGCGCCGGGGTCGCCGGTGACGCCGAATACCAGCACGTTGTCGTCTTCGCTGGCGGCGTAATCAGCGCGGCTCGCGTCTTCTTCACCGACGATCGTTTCGGTGAAATAGTCGAACGAGCCCGAATCGATCCCCGGCCCATAAAGCGACATCTCGAGGTCCGGCCATTCCGGCCGCACCTGACTCCAACTCTCGATATCGCTCCCGGGTTCCCAAATCCGCTTCAGGTCCTCCACGGTCAGGCAGTCGACGAAATCGTTGGCCGGATTGACCACCACCGAAAGTCCGTCCAGGGCGACCGGGAACTCCAGCGGCTCCACCCCGTTCGTCCGGCAGCGCGCCTGCTCCGCCGGTTTGATTCGCCGTGACGCATCGGCCAGCTCGGCTTCGGCGGCACAGAATTTCTTGAATCCGCCACCCGTCCCCGACACGCCCACCGCGACCCGGATGCGCCGGTGCTCGGCCTGGAACTGTTCGACCACCGCCTCGGTGACCGGATACACCGTGCTGGAGCCATCGATGTGAATGCTCCCCTCCACACCGCCGCCGGCATCGCCGCCGGCGCAGCCGACGAGGGCGTGGAGAATCGCGCCGAAGAGCAGGGTGGCCTTCGTCGGCATGAGAATCGAC
The DNA here is from genome assembly GCA_011774835.1 of Candidatus Kutchimonas denitrificans. Classification (GTDB taxonomy): domain Bacteria; phylum Gemmatimonadota; class Gemmatimonadetes; order Palauibacterales; family KS3-K002; genus Kutchimonas; species Kutchimonas denitrificans. Next base: position 42,873 of record JAACAK010000049.1, read on the forward strand.
CGATATCCGGTCCGGCTCAAGTCTTTCATGGCTGGCGCAAGCTATCGTAAAGGTAGGGCGACATGATGACGGACTCGTAACGATAGTGTAACGGACGCCGCCTCGATCTTACCTGCCCCGACGGGCTGGAGCAAGAATCGAGAGCTTTCGCTGGCGAAGCCTCGACGCGTTGATCGGAACGCCCCGTCGTGGCACCTTAATGGACATCCCCATGGGCTGTGGGCTACTCCCAGTCGTGCCGGGCAACGAAACGAGAGTGTTAGGTGGCAAACCTGAGACAGGTTTTGCGCGAGATTCATGAACGATCGCTATGGCAGATCTTCGTCTTCTATATCATCCTGTCAACGGTGGTCTATGAGGTCAGCGTGGCCATCGCCAACCGCAGGGACCTGCCGGAAACGTTCTCCATCGGCGCCCTGGTCCTGATCATCATCGGCCTTCCGATCGTCATGACGACCGCCATCGTGCAGAACGGGATACCGGCGCTCGGGCGATCCGAGCCGACCGTCGTCCTCAAGGGTGAAGACGAGGAGGAAGGCGATCTCGAGATCGAAGCGCGGCTCAGACGAAGCGGCGTCCAGCGCATCTTCACCTGGCGCAACGCCATAATGGGCGGCGTCGCCGCCTTTACGCTCTGGGCCCTGGCCGCGTTCGGTTGGCTGCTCCTGGCTGGCGACCTGGTCAAGGGCGCACAGGAATCCCAGAACCGCCCCCCGGCGGTCGAAGCCGAGCCGTAAGCCGGGGTTGTGCACCACCAGGGCGGCCTGCAATATGCCGCCGTCGCCAGGCCACCGTAAACCGAGCCCCGGACCCGGATGATCTTTCCCCTGCTCGCCATCGCGCTGTTTCTCACGACGACCTGGCCCGATGGACGGCCTGTCAGCGTGGAGCAGTTCTTCACCGTCCGACACATCGAAGCCGTCGAGCTGTCGCCCGACGGCCGTTCCGTCGCCTTCCTGACCCGTGAACCGGAGCCGGACGGCGGAGTGACCCGGGTTCTCTATTTGCATGAGTCGGGTCAGACGAGAGCACCGGCGCCACGGTTCGGAGGGGTACGCTCGATCCGCTGGTCACCGGACGGCGAGTGGCTGGCCTTCCTGGCTCCGCCGCCCGGCGCGTCCGGCGACTCGCTGGCCGCCGTGTGGGCGGTTCCGCCGTTCGGCGGCGAGCCGATCCGGCTTTCCCCCGATACGGGTGCCGTGATCGACTACGACTGGGGGCCCGAGGCCTCGATGTACCTGCTGATCAGAGAACCCGGCGCCGAGGGTGCCGCTTTGTGGCACAACGAAGCGCTGGCCGCCGACTCGGCGGAACGCGTATGGGTGGGCGACCCGGGGATCCGCGAGATCGCCGTCAGCCCGAACGGACGCGCGATCGTTTACAGCAGCAACGGGAGCGGCGCAACGAGCGATGCCCTCGACTATGACCTATGGCTGCTCGATCTCCCGTCGCTGAATCCACGTCGCCTGACGAGCCGTGCCGGCCCCGAGGTGGCCCCGGTCTGGTCGCCTGATGGTGAGTCGGTCGTTTTTCGCGCGCTCCAGGAGCCGCGGCTCATCGATTCGCAGACCGAGATCTTCATCGTGGCCACCGCCAGCGGTGCGCTTCGTAATCTGACCGAGGCTTTCGATCGCTCCGTGCTCGAGCATCGCTGGCCGACGGCCGGCGATCTCTTGTTCAGGGCAGCGGTCGGAACCTATACGCACCTCTTCGTCTGGCGGAGCAGCGGCGCCGTCGAGTTGCTTCGGGGCGGCCCGTTCAACTACGGCCCGTTCGACACCGACGCGGTGGGCTCGACGATCTACGCGGGGCGCGAGTCGGCGGACGCGGTACCGGAGCTGTGGCGCCTCCGGGGGTCGGACGCCGAGCGGCTCTCGCAGATCAATTCGGCCGCCGACGAATGGACGCTCGCCCGCCAGGCGGTCATCGAGTGGACCTCCACCGATGGCCTAGCCATCGAGGGCCTGCTCGTCTTTCCCGCCGACTTCGTGGAGGGTCGGCGTTATCCGTTGGTCGCCATCCCCAGCGGCGGCCCTGGCGCCCGATTCCGTAACGTTGTTGCGGAACCCAATGGCTCGCAGCTGTTCGCGACCCAGGGGTACGCGGTGCTGATGCCGAACGCCCGGGGCAGTCTCGGCTACGGCGAAGGCTTCCTCACCATGCCGCGAGCCGATCTGGCCGGCGGCGAGCTGGTCGATCTCCTGGCCGGGATCGATTACCTGGTCGAGCTCGGGATCGCCGATTCGACGCGGCTCGCCGTGCTCGGTGACGGCTACGGCGGTTACGCAACGATGCGAGCGGTGACACGGACGGCCCGCTTTCGGGCAGCGGTAGCCAGCTTCGGCCTGGCGGAAACCGGCGGTTACGTCCACAACGCCGCCGCCGGCGTTCCTCCCGCGGTACAGGCGGCCGCCGCCCTCGAGGGCCAGAGCTATGTGAGCTCGCCGCCGCGTTCGGCGCAGCGCGTTTCCACACCGCTCCTCTTCATCGAGGCGCCCGCCGCGGCGGGGACGCTGCTCGAGCGCGCGCGCCAGATGCATCGATCGCTCGCCGACATGGGGCGCCCCACAGGTTACATCGATCTGGAAGCCGGATCGACCGCCGGTGCGCATCTTGGCGTGGACGCGTTCTTCGCGCGGCTGCGCTGGGTCGACCGATACGTCCGACTGGACGGGGCCGATGCCTTCCGCTTCTATCGACCCGAGGAATGGGCGCCGGGGCCGGCCGGCTGGCAGCTGCAAGTCACCGCGCTGGAAACCCGGACCAGCTATACGGGAGTCGCGCCGACCCGAGGACGCTACCTTGAAGTCGCCATCGACTTCCGAGTCGACCCGGATTCCCAGGGTCGACCCGCCCGCCCTCTGCGGATCGATCCGCTGAGCGCGATCGCGTTGCTGGAACCCGATGGCGAGCAGCTCTCGGCGGCCGGCATCGTGACCGAAGTCTTCGGGCGCGTGACACTTTCGAGCGACAGCGCCGTGGTCGTCCCGCTCCAACCCGCACGCGGCGCGGACGCCGCCGCGATCAAGCTGGCGTTCGACATCCCCACGGGACCCGCCCAATACCGTCTTCGCGTGGCCGGATTCGCTCCGGTGCGCATCTGGATAGGACAGGAGCGATAATCGCCTTGAAGCTATCACGGAGCAGGATCACGATACTGATTCTGGCGGGGTTCATCGTCGCCGCTCTCGCTCTGCTCCCACTCTATCCTGAGCAGGGCAGCGACGTCCTCCAATTCATCCTCCAGTTCATCCAGAAGCAGAACGGGCATTACGGCTTCTGGTCGGTCATGCCGCCGGCCGTGGCGATCATCCTCGCGTTCCTGACCCGCGAGGTGATCAGCTCTCTGTTCATCGGCATCGCCCTGGGCGGCGTGATCAGCGGCGACCTGAACATCGTGACCGGTTTCCTGATCCCGTCGATCGGCAGCGAGAGCTACGCGCTCATCCTGCTGGTGTACCTCTGGTCGCTGGGCGGCCTGATCGGCCTATGGACGCGAACCGGCGGCGCCCAGACCTTCGCTCTCTGGGCCGGCCGTCTCATCGTGGTCGGCCCCCGGTCCGCGAAGTTCTTCGCCTGGCTGATGGGCATCATCTTCCACCAGGGCGGAACGATCAGCACCGTGCTCACCGGCACCACGGTGCGTCCCATCTGCGACCGTCACCGCATCTCCCACGAGGAGACGTCGTATATCGTCGACTCCACCGCCTCGCCCGCCGCCACTCTGATACCGTTCAACGTCTGGCCCATCTACGTGGGCGGCCTGGTGGTCGGCACCGTTCCGTTCCTGGGCACCACGTCGGAGGCGATCGGGTACTTCTTCAAGGCGCTCCCGTTCAACTTCTACGCCTGGTTCGCCATCATCTTCACCCTGCTCTTCTCCCTCGAACTGCTCCCGTTCATGCCGGGCCGGCTGTGGGGTCACGTGCCGCTGGTCGTCGGTCGCAAGATGTCGAACGCGATTCGCCGCGCCCGCGCCACCGGCGAGCTGGATCGAGAGGACGCCAGCCCACTCACCTCGAAGGAGCTGACCGAGGTCCGCGTCGCGCCCGATTACAACGCCGGACTGATCGATTTCTTCGGGCCGATGGGCACGCTGCTCGGCGTTGCGATCATCCCGTACCTGTACACCTTCTTCGTCCTGCGCTCCGATCAGCCGACCCTGCTCATCGCCGAGGCCTTTGTCCTGGCTGTGCTGGCCGGCATGGCCATCGCGCTCTGGAAGGGAATGTCGCTCGAGGCGACGATCGGCGCCTTCGTCGATGGCTGCAAAGGCGTCACCATCGGCGCCATCGTCCTCGCTCTCGCCGTCACCCTGAAGAGCGTCGCCGACGCCGTCGGAACGGCCGCCTATATCGTGGAGGTCAGCTCAGGCTTCCTGACGCCGGTGATCGTCCCAGCCGCCTTCCTGCTGCTTTGCATGCTCATCGCCTTCTCCACCGGCACCTCCTGGGGCACCTACGCCGTCGTCTTCCCCGTCGCCATGCCCCTCGCCTACTCGGTCAGCCAGGACCCTTTCTTCCTGCTCCTCTGCTTCGGGGCCGTGACCGGCGGCAGCGTGTTCGGCGATCAGTGCTCTCCGATCTCCGACACCACCATCCTCTCATCGCTGGCCACCGGCGCCGACCTGATGGATCACGTCTATACCCAGATACCACTGGCCCTCACCGCAGCGGGACTGGGGGCGGTCGTGTACACGCTCCTGGCCGCCTTCGCCGTGTGAGGGGAATCTGCAATCCCGAGTTCGGGGATTTCAGTTCGGGGAATCGCAACTCGGAGTTCACAGCTGGGGATTCTGAGGTCGGGATTCTGATTTGGGGAAGACCGAGTTCTCCCCGAATTGCTGAAGTGGATTCGGGGATTCGGGGGTTCGGGGATTCGGGCAACTACGAAGTGATGCCATAGCGGTGCGGCTCGCTGATGCTTTCCTACCTCCCCGAATTACCGAATCCCCGAATCCCCGAGTCAGCTTCGACAATTCGGAGAGAACTGGAACTTCCCCAAGTTGGAATCCCGATATCCGACTTCAATATTCCCAAGACCAACCGACTGTCGAGTCTCGTCGTTGTACTGTATTCTTGAAACGTTCGCTAACGACCGCGATCAAACCGTCTCCGGGGGTGTCCGATGGCCCGGCCGTACCTGCTTTTCGTGCTCTTACTCGCCGTCTCGTTCGGCTCGATCCCCGCGGCTCGGCCGGCTGGCGCCCAGCAGGCAGAACACGAGACGATCCGCATCGACGACGGCGTGTACATGTTTCGGTACCGATCACACAATTCGATGTTCATCGTCACCGGTGAGGGCGTGATCGCCTTCGATCCGATATCGGTCGAGGCGGCCCGTCTGTACAAAGAGGAGATCGCCAGGATCACATCACAGCCGGTCCGACTCATCGTCTACAGTCACCACCACGCCGACCACATCACCGGCGCGGCAGAGCTCGCGTCCGGCGTGCCGATCGTCGCCCACGAGATATGCTACGAGCGACTCGCGGCCGAGCCGAGCCCGGACATTCTATTGCCCACCCGCACCTTCACCGACCGCATGACGCTGCACATGGGAGGCAAGGTGGTTCGGTTCCTCTACCTGGGACGCAATCACAGCGACAATTCGATCGTCGCGCATCTCCCGGATCAGGGCCTCATCTTCGCCGTCGATTTCGTCGCCAACGATCGGGTGGCTTACCGCGACCTGCCTGGATTCTACCTACCTGACCTCTGGCTCTCGCTCGAACGGCTCCAGCAAATCGACTACCACACGGCGGTCTTCGGACACGGCGAGCCAGGCGGCAAGTCCGACGTCTACGAGCAGATCGCCTACTGGACGGACCTGCGCCGCGTGGTCGAGTCGCTGATCCGAGCCGGATTGTCGGAAGACGAGGCGGTGGAGGCGATCGAGCTTCCCGCCTACGAGGATTGGGGCGGTTACGACGAGTGGTTCAAGATGAACGCCCGCGTCGTCTACCGATACTACGCGGACCGACGACAATAGTGACATGACAGATGGCGCACGTCACGCTGCGTGAGCTGACCAAGCAATTCGAGGATACCGTCGCCGTCGCCGACCTCGACCTCGAGATCGGCGACGGCGAGTTCGTGGTGCTGGTCGGGCCGTCGGGCTCCGGCAAGACCACCGCGCTCCGCCTGGTCGCCGGGCTGGAGCGGCCGACCCGGGGCTCGATCCGGATCGGTGATCGCGACGTCACCGAGGTACCGCCCCGGGACCGCGACATCGCCATGGTGTTCCAGAACTACGCGCTCTACCCGCACATGAGCGTGTACGAGAACATGGCGTTCGGCCTTCAGGTTCGTCGCTTCCGCAAGCGCGACATCGACGCCCGGGTGCGCGAGGCCGCTGACATCCTCGGCATCACGAACCTTTTGGGCCGCAAGCCCGGCCAGCTGTCCGGCGGCCAGCGACAGCGCACGGCGCTCGGCCGCTCGATCGTCCGCCAGCCCGAGGTCTTCCTGTTCGACGAGCCGCTATCCAACCTGGACGCCGGTCTCCGTGTCGGCATGCGGGCCGAGCTGTCGCAGCTGCATCGCCGACTCCAGGCCACGATCCTTTACGTCACCCACGATCAGGTGGAAGCGATGACGATGGGCGAGCGGATAGCGATCATGAACGAGGGGCGGCTGCAGCAGTGCGCCGAGCCGCTGGAGGTGTATCGACGGCCCGCCAACCGATTCGTCGCCAGCTTCATCGGCTCGCCGGCGATGAACTTCTTTTCTGGGACCCTCGAGGAAGCGGACGGTCGCTGGCTGTTCAAGGGCGAGTCGTTCCAGCTCGCGTTGAACGCCGCGGGTCGACCGGCGACGGCCGAAGCCACGCTGGGCGTCCGGCCGGAAGATCTCGCGCTGGGTGACCACGGGGCGTTCAGCGCGCTGGTCCGGGTCGTGGAACCGATCGGCAGCGAAAAATACGTGCACCTGGAGACGCCCGATCGCGCCCGGGTCGTCGCCCGAGTAACGGCCGATCGCAGCGTGGCCGTGGACGAGCGGGTCTGCGTCGATATCCCGGCGGCCCGGGCGCATCTGTTCCGAGAAGACACAGGCGAGCGCATCGGGCCATGACGGCGTGGCGGACCCTGGTCACGTTCACGCTGGTCGCCAGTGCCTGCGCGGAGGGCACTGACGAGCGTACGGTTCTGCGGGTCATGGCGTGGGCGGGTCCGGACGAGCGGGCGATCGAGCAGCGCATACTCGATCGATTCAGCGAGGCGCGGCCGGGGATCGAGATCGAGTTCGAGTCGATCTCCGCCAACTACCGCGAACGTCTGCTGACCTCGATCGTCGCCGGCACACCACCCGATGTGGCCCTCCTCGACAACGGCTCGTTCGGCGCCGCCCCTTTCATCGCCCGCGATCTGCTGGTCAACGTCGCGGCCTACCTGGATCGAGTGGGTGTCGATACGTCGGCCTACTACTCCGAGGTGCTCGACATCTTTCGCCGACCCGCAGGCCTCTACGCATTTCCGAAGGACTTCAACCCGATCGTCGTCTACCTCAACGTCGGCCTGTTCGAGCGGGCCAGCGTTCCGCTACCCGATTGGGACTGGACATGGCAGGACTTCGAGCGGATCGCCGTCCGATTGACCCGCGACACCGACGGCGACGGCCGCAACGAGAGCTGGGGTACCCTGGTGCGCCGCAACTTTTATCTCTGGCAGCCGTGGGTGTGGGCGGCGGGCGGCGACGTCCTGGGACCGGAAGGCCGGCAGGCCACCGGGTACCTCAACAGCCCGGAGACCGAGACGGCGATCCGGTTCCTGACCGACCTGGTGACCGAACATCGCGTGGTCCCCAGCGTCGATGTCCGTCGGCAGTCGACGGGGCTGGAGCGCAACTTCTTCCTTACAGGTCGGATCGGGATGATCTGGAGCGGTCACTGGTGGCTGCCGAGGATTCGGCGCTACATCGAGGAGGGCCGCGTCCGGGTGGCCGTATTGCCTCTGCCCCGTTACGACGGGCGCGATCCCGTGACCGTGATCTACGCCGCAGGCTGGGCCGTACCGCACAACACGCGGCACAAGAAGCTGGCCGTCGAGCTGGCCGCCCATCTCTCTTCGGCCCAATCGCAGCGCGAGCGGGCCGAGTACGGGTTGGCCATCCCGTCGATCAGGGCGGTACACGACAGCATCGCGGCGGCCGATCCGTACGGCCTCGAGCAGGCGTTCCTTCAGGCCACCCGGCACGGTCGCATGTCGTGGGGCTCGACGGTGGAGGAATGGGCCCACGTCGAGGTGCAGCTGCCCGACATCTTCGATCGGGTGATCTTCGAGGACGAGCCGATTCACCGGGTGACCACCGACATCGCCGAACGCATCGACCGCATCCTGGCGGCTCGAGGCACCCGCTGAGGTTCCTCCCTTGAATCGGCTCCGTCCCGCATTTGTCCTGCTCGTCGCCGCACCGGCCCTCGCCTTCGCCGTCCTGAGTACGGGCATCGTAATACAGAGCCGCGCCGCCCTCGAACCCGAGCTCGACCAGAGCGCCGCACGCCGGGCCCTCGAGTACGTGCGCTGGGAGCGGAGCCAGCGTCTGGCCGAGCTGCGCGCGGCGACCGGGTCGCTGGGCTCGCAAATCGCCCCCCTCGACATCGCGCGCTACGCCGTCTATGACCGTGCCGGCCGGACGATCGAGCGGTTTCCCGGCGACGCTCCGCTTCTGTCGCTGGAGCCCGGCACACCGCAGACTGAAGCGATGCTCGCCGCCGCGCGCCGCAGCCAGGCGGTCGTCGACTTCGTAACCTTCGACGGCGCGCCAGCCTGGCTGGCCTATCTTCCCCGCGACGGCGGCATCGCCGTCGTTCAGCGCCGGGTCGACCCGTCGACCCTCACACGGTTCGAGACCGCGACCGGCTACACCCTGGCCCTCTACCACGGCCGTCGTCGGGCTCTGGCCGGCGATGAGGACTTCGGCGCCAGGCTGCCCGGCACGTTCGTCGACTCGCTGGCGAGCCTCGATCGCGCTCTCAGCCTCGACGCCGACCGTAGGGCCGCCGCCCCCCTCAAGGACTTCGACGACTGGGACGCCATCGGGGCCGTGGTCGTGGCCGCGACCGCCTCTGCCCCGGCGCTGCCGCCGCTGCCCCTGCTGCCGGTCAGCGCCATCTGGCTGGCGGCAGCGTTCACCGTCGTCGCGTTGGGCTGGGTGACGCTCCGGCGTCACCCCGGGATCCTCGCCACGCCGCTGCGTCGCGCTTTCGTCATCGCCCTCATCCCACCGGCGCTGGCCGCCGCCTGGGCCGCCGGCGCCGACGCCCGGCTCTCCGCTCGGACCACCGATGCGGCCCTCGACCTCGGCGCACGGGTCCTATCGCTGGTGCCGCGGCCAGGCCAGCTCCCGGTCGAGCGGAGCGCCGAGCTGGCAGGGGCCGACGTGGCCGTGGTTCGGGCTCAGGGCGTTGTGGCCAGCGATCCCGAGCTCGGCGCCGCGACCGATCGGGTCAGGGGTGACCCGATGGGGCGGGTGCGAGTGTCGGGGCAGAGGCTGGCCTACAGGGTGGTGAGCGAGGAGGGACCGCCGCTTCTGCTCCTCACTCCCCCGCTGGAGGACGCCCGGAAGACCGCGCTCTTCTGGCTGGCGGGCCTCTACGGCGCACTCGCCGCGGCGATCCTCGTCTACGCCAGCCACGCCCGGGCCGCCGGCAACGCCATCGAGCTCCGCGAGGCGCGCACCGCCTGGACCTTTCTGTCGCCTTCGCTCGTCCTGCTCCTCGTCTTCTCGGCGGCCCCGCTGCTCTTCGCCTTCTACCTCAGCTTCCACCGCTGGAACCTGGTCGAGCCGGCGAAGCCGTTCGTCGGATTCGAGCACTACCTCACGCTGGCGGGCGACGGACTGTTCTGGAACGCGGCGAAGAACACCGCCGTCTATTCGCTCTACGTGCCGGCCACGATGGTCTGCGCGCTTGCCGTCGCCATCCTGCTCAACCGGCGGATCCGCGGAGTCGCGCTCCTGCGGGCGATCTTCTTCCTGCCCTACATCACGAGCTTCGTGGCCATATCGATCGTCTGGCAGTGGATGTACGATCCCGACTTCGGGCTCTTCAACTGGCTGCTGGGCCTGGTGGGGTTGGGCCCGTTCCCGTGGCTGAACAGTCCCGCCACAGCACTCCTGGCGCTGATCGTTCTGGCGGTATGGATACACATCGGCTTCCAGATGATCATCTTCCTGGCCGGACTGCAGGCCATACCGAACGAGCTTTACGAGGCGGCGATGATCGACGGGGCCGGACCCTGGCGCCGGTTCTGGCGCATCACGTTGCCGCTGCTTCGGCCCACGACGTTCTTTGTCCTGGTCACCTCGATCATCGGCTCCTTTCAGGTGTTCACCTTCGTCTACGTGATGACCGAGGGCGGCCCGCTCCACGCCACCGACGTGATCGTCTACCACATCTACCAGAACGCCTGGCAGTTCCTGCGCATGGGGTACGCCTCCGCGATGAGCTGGATCCTGTTCGCGGTCATCTTCGCGATCACGCTGGCCCAGTTCCGGTTTCTGGGCAGAAGGGTAGCGCCAAGCTGATGAGCGACGCCGCCGCCGCGTCCGTCGCGCGACGCCGCGCCGTCAACGCCGCCACTTACGGCGCGGCGGTCCTCCTCGGCATCTCGATGCTGGTGCCGTTCCTCTGGATGATCTCCACGTCGCTGATGGACGAGTTCGAGGTCTTCCAGTTTCCCCCACGCCTGATCCCGGCGGACCCCGTCTGGAGCAATTACCCGAACGCCCTGACCGCCGCGCCGTTCGGCCGCTTCTTCCTCAACTCGGCCGTCATGTCGCTGTTCATCGTCGCCGGTCACCTGTTCACCGCGGCCACCGCCGGCTACGCTTTCGCCCGACTCCGCTTCCCCGGCCGCGATCGCGTATTCATCCTCTTCCTCGCCAATTTGATGGTGCCTGTCATCGTTCTGCTCATCCCGCGCTTCCTGCTGGTGGGCGCGCTGGGCTGGGTGGACACCTACATGGGGCTCATCGTCACCGAGCTGGTGAGCGTGTGGGGGATCTTCCTGATGCGCCAGTACTTCCTGTCGATCCCCCGCGATCTCGAGGACGCCGCCCGCATCGACGGCGCCAGTGAATGGCAGATCTTCTGGAAGGTGGCCCTGCCGCTCGCCCGACCGGCGCTGGCCACGGTGGCGCTCTTCTCTTTCGTCGAAACCTGGAAAAGCTTTCTCTGGCCCCTGATCGTCACCCGCTCGATGGCGATGCGCCCGGTCGAGGTCGGGATCGCCGCTTTCCACGGCCTCTACTTCAGCAACTGGCCCTATCAGATGGCCGCCGCTGTCGTCGCCGTTGTTCCCATACTTTTGCTCTTCCTGTTCACCCAACGTTACTTCGTACGCGGGATCCAACTGGCGGGACTAAAGGGCTGACCGGCTGTTCCCACCCGCGGCGTGGTGGTACATTCGGCGCGGATGACCTTTCACGACCTGCTGCCCGTTCGCTCGTATGGCTGAGCCGCTGACGATCGTCGAGGTCACGGGCCGCCTCGGGATCGGCGGCGTCGAGACCCACGTCAGCCGACTGGCCCGGGGGCTCATGGGCCGCGGCCACCGGGTCGTGCTGCTGACCCGGGATCCCGGCGTCTACGGCGACGAGGCCAAAGACGCCGGCGCCGACCTCATGGTCGTTCCGTTCAACCGCAGCGGATTGCCGCAGGCCGTCGAGCTGCTCCTGCCGATCGAGCCGGACATCGTCCACGCCCACAACTATCGCGCCGCTCGCTTCGGCGCGCCCCTGGCTCGAGCCCTCGAGCGGCCCTACCTGATGACCGTGCACGGACCGCGGCCGTGGTGGAAGCGGATCTTCTTCGACGGATGGAGCAACACGATCCTCACCGTCAGCGAGGCGGACAAGGATCACATCGTCGGCCCGTTCGGTGTGTCGGCCGACCGGATCGAGGTCGGGTTCCTCGGTGTGGATACCGAGGAGTTTAGACCAGGGCTCGACACGGCGGGGTTGCGAGCCGATTGGGACGTCCCGGACGACCGCCCGCTCATCCTCAACGTCAGTCGGTTCACACATCGGAAGGCGCGCCCGGCCCTGACGCTGATCGAGGCATTGCCGGCGGTTCGAGAAGAGATCCCCGGCACCTGTGCTGTACTGGTCGGCACGGGTGACGAGCTGGACCGGATGCATGCCGCGGCCGAGGAGGGGAACCGTCGGTTGCGGGAGCGCGCGACTGTAGTGGCCGGGCCGCGCACCGACATTCCCAGGGTGATGAACGCCGCCGATGTCGTCGTCGCCACCGCCACCACCGCCACCGAGGCACTCGCTGCGGCGGCGCCCACGATCGCTTACGGCCGAACCGGCTACTTCGGTATCGTCACGCCCGACAACTTCGAGCGCGCCCGGGCGCTCTGCTTCGCCGACCACGGACGGCTGCCCGCCGCCAGGCCCGAGACCTTCGCGGCGGACCTGGTCGCGTTATTGCGCGATCCGGCGGCGGCTCGTCGCGCCGCCGCCGAGGCCCGAAACATCATCGCCACGAACTACAGCGTCGAGCGCATGGTGGACCACGTCGAGAGCGTCTACCGCCGCCTGATCGAGTCCGGATGATGAGGCTGCTCGCGGTCAACTCGACCCGCATCTGGGGCGGTGCCGAGGCCTGGTTCGAGACGTTCTGCACCCGGATGGCGGAGCGCAGCCACGAGATCACGCTGGTGTGCCATCCCGACAGCGAGCTGCGCCGGCGCCTGTCTGGCGACTCGCGGTTGCGCATCGCGCCGATCGCTATTCGCGCCGAAATCAATTACTTCCGCTCGCTGCAGCTCGCCCGTGTCCTACGTGACGCGCGGCCCGATGTGCTCATCGGTTCGCGGCCCAAAGACGTGAAGCTCAGCGCCGTCGCCTCGTGGTTCGCCGGACCTGTCCCTATCTTGCACATCAAGCACTACGGCGAACCGCTGAAGAACCGACTTGATTTTCGATTCTTTTGGACGCGCGAGGTCACGGCGATGGTGGTTTTGTCAGCCCAAGCGCTGAACCGGCTGCGACATGATGCGCCCTGGCTTGGTGACACGCCGATCGAAGTGATCCACAACGGGGTAGACACCGAAGAGTTCAGTCCGAAACCCGAGGCTCGCGAGAGGGCGCGCGCCGAGCTCGGAATCCCGCACGACGTGTTCGTGGTGAGTTTCCACGGCCGCCTGGCGCCACCCAAGCGCGTCGACCTTGTCGTCCGTGCAATCGCAACGGCCGCCGAACGGACACCGATTTACGGATTGATCATCGGCGACGGACCCGAAGGCCCCTCGCTGCGTAAGCTCGCTGATGTTCTGGATGCTCAGGTTATATTCGCCGGCTTTCGCGACGACGCCTCCATGCTGCTACCCGCCGCAGACGTGGAAATCACGATGTCGGAGATCGAGGGAGCGGTGCCGCTGGCCGTGCTCGAGGCGATGGCCTGCGGCCTGCCCGTCATTGCCAGCCACACGACCAGCCACCCCGAGGTCCTGGAAGGAGGCGTTAACGGCCTGCTGGTGGAGCCGGGCGTGCCCGAAGGTGCCGCGGCCGCCATGCTTCAGCTAGCCCGGGACCCGCAAGCGCGGGCCGCGATGGGCGCGGCCGCCCGCAGCCACGCGGTGCAGCATTTCGAGGTGGCGATGATGATCGACCGCTACGAATCGCTGCTCGAAAGGCTGGTGCAGGCTCGGGCCGATCGCGCCCGTTGAGCCGCGGCCTCACCGGCCCCCGGCACACTCCACCTCATCGCCGCTGCTCAGCCGGGCTTACGGCGTCCCCGTTGCCGCGAACGGGCCTGGCAAGGACCAGTGATGGCGCAGGCCAGCAGGGACTGGGCGAGCTCGAGGGAGAACCAGCGCGTGAACGCGTATTCAAAAATGAACGTGTTCTCGAACACCTCGCCTTCATCATCGCGAAGCAATCGGGCTCTGAAGTCCGATCTCACCTTCCGGTCGACGTAGGCGTGCTCGGTGACCAGTGGGTCGATAAAGACACCGCGCGACGTTTCATGAACCGCCGCGGTTCGCCCCGCTGTCAGCGAATCGTGCGTCGGATTTCCAGTTGTGGCGACACTCGTGGGGTCGGCCATCTGTCCGCGGACCGAGCCTGGAGTCAGGAAGAAGACCAGCAATAGCGACAGCCCGTAAGATCGAGTGTTTGTTTCTGTCATACGAACCTCCCGGCGTCGTAACACCTGTAAACGTATTCGCAGGACGACGGCCAGCTTCGTAGCCGTCGAGCGCGTCTTCGCTTGTTCGAATCGTGTCGCCGCTGCCGGAAGCGCGAGCGACCCGCTCGCGCCCACCGCAGCGGCCAGGCGTCTCAACCGGCAGGTCGAGGAGGACGGTCCAGCTCGCGAGCACGCGGGATCCGTCGGATGACATCCGTCGGGAGCTCGGAGCGTCGCCGCCGCCGATACCAGAGCGGGAGGATGCGGCTCGCGGAAGGGAGTCCGATTCCGCTGAGAGCGACCTGGATCAGCTCATCGGGCAGGGAGTTTTCCGAACACGGACAGCTGCAGGCCGACCCATCGCCGTGCCGCGCCGTGTCGATACGAACGGGTGTGCTTCCGGTTTCGTAGTGATGAGGGCACCCGGCGGAAAGAAGGCTGGAATGCGCCCGGGTGCGGCAGAACAGATCGGCGGCGTGGAAGGTCTGGATCAGCAGTACGGGGAGGAGCAGGCAGAGGCAAAGCGCCTTCCACCCGCGTGAAACACCACGATAGCGAGTCCACTTCGGCATCGATGGTTGGGGCCGTTCGATGCGATTTGATCGGGTTCTCTAGCGTCTTGGCAACTTAAACCTGTGGATGGACCCGGACTCACGCAACGGCCGGCGGTCAACGCCACCCGGATCGCTAGAGATGGGCTCCTTGCACGTACGTGGAGACAGCGCGCTCGAGCTTCTCCACGACCATCTCCACGGTGATCCGGCTCATCCCATCGGGACGGTACTCCATGTTGATGGGGTAGTCCTCGCCGGCGTGGCGCGCGTAGCCGTCCACGACCAGATCTTCGTACTTGCGATACGGGCCGGTTCGCTTCGGGTTGGTGAATCCGTACAGGCCCACCACGGGCGTCTCGAGCGCCCGGGCGATGTGGAGGGGGCCGGTGTCGGGGCTCACCAGCAGGTCGCTGCCGTCGATCAGATACGTCAGCCGCCGCAGATCATCACCCAGCTCGTTGAGCGGCGCCGCCCGGGTGGCGCCCAGCACCGCTTCAGCCGCCTGCCGTTCGCCGGCCGATGGACCGCCGACGATCACGACCGTGAAGCCGAAATCGCTCTCGATGATCTCCAGCAGGCGGGCGTAGCGCTCCGCCGGCCAGTCCTTGCGCGGTTTGCTGCTGCCCAGCACCACCGCGCAGACCGGCCGCTCGATCGACTCGAAGAACCGACGCTGAGCCTCGCGCTCTTCGGCGGTGATGACGATCCCCCACTCCGGCGGATCGTGGGGCACGTCGAGATAATCGAGGAACTCGAAGTACTGGTCCTGTACGTGCTGGTTGGGATGCGGCGGTATGCGGTGGGTGGTGAACAGCCAGTTCAGGTCCCGGGCCCGGCGGCGGTCGAAGCCGAGCTTCACGGGCGCCGAGGCGAACCACGTCAGCAGGCCCGCTTTGAAATAGACCTGCAGACCGATCACCAGGTCGAACTCGCGCCGCCGCAGCTCACGCCGCGTCTCGACGAAAGCACCGATCCCCTTCAGCCCGCGTCGGCGTTCGAACACGATGAACTCATCGATCGCCGGGTGGTTGTGAACGAGCCGGTGCGGTACGGGCTGGATCACCCAGGTCAGCCTGACGCCCGGAACGCCGCGGCGCAACGCGTTGGCGACCGGCAACACGTGGACCGCATCACCGATGGCGCTGAGCATGATGATCGCCACCCTCGGTTCCGGTTTCGCACGCAGATCGATTTCCGACACGAGCCCCTGGGCCCTCCTTACGCTGGCGGGTCTCTTCGACAGCCCTCGTGGCACCCGGACGATTCATGAGAATCGCACGGGGAGCCGGCAGAACGCCGAACTCCGCGCTCGCGCATGACACTTGGAGCATGCGTAAGGTCCACGGTTCGGTCCTCAGGTCAAGACTGGGGCCAGGTCGGAGAGGCTTTCGACAGGTGAGTCCGGAGACGACTCGATGGCGTCTCCGGCGCTGTCATCGTGGGAGGACTCCCGTCAGTCGGGTAGCTTGCGGTAGAGGGCGTTCACCGTCACGCGCTGGCCCACATCGGTCGGCGTCACCACGGTCCCGCTGGCCACGATCGGAGCCAGCCCCCGGCGGTTCATTTCGGCGTCGAGCTCGGCCGATTCCAGCAGGTAGAGCGGGCCCGCATCGGCCCCCTCGTAGACGTGCGCTTCGCCGGGCGCCCGGGTCAATCCTTCGCCGGTCGGATCGGTGCCGGGAGCGAAGTTCGCCACCAGCATGAGGCCGTCTTCGCTCAGAACGCGCGTCGACTCGGCCAGCGCCCGGTCCCACATCTCGCGGCTCGTCGCGGTGTGGAAGATCCCCAACGCGACCACCAGGTCGAACGATCGGTCGGCGAAGTCGCGCAGGTCTTCCATACGCCCGATCCGAACCCTGCGCTCGGCTTCGGCGACGCCCGCGATCATCGATACGCGTTCCCGTGTTCTCTCGACCATCGCCGCTGACGCGTCCAGCGCGAAAAAGTCGAAGCCGCGCTCCGCCAGCACGACCGTGTTGCGGCCGCCGGCGCACCCCAGATCCAGGACGCGAACCGCGCCTGGCGTCGAGTATCCCTCCAGCAGCCTCAGCAGCCGGCGGTCCGGCTCGCGATCCGCGAAATTCTCGACCCGCTCCGCTCGCTCCCAGAAAGGCTTCGAGCTCTCGTTCATGTCCGGTCAGCGGGTCAGGCGCGCCCGTGCGGTTCGCGGGGGTGCGTAAAGGTCATCAGGCGCGGTCAGCGGACCAGTGTGCGGACGGGGTACGACAGGCAGCTGACCGAGCTGTCGATGCAGAAGTCGATGTCGCCCTGGAAGTCGCCGCTGTGCGCCGCAAAGGCGGCGAACTCCACGACCGCCTCTTCACCGGCGGCTATCGGTATATCGAACGAGTAGCTCAACGTGTTGTCGATAGGAACGTGCATCGCATCCTTGAACGGCGGCTCAGAGCTCTCGATGACGATACCGTTAAGATACTCGTCTGCGATGTCCAGATCCACGAGCGTGCGGCGCTTCCCGGCACCGTTCCACACCCGGACGACTATGGTGAACCGCTCGCCCTGCGATACCTCCAGCGGCGCCTCGATGGCGACCTCGACGTCGCCGGGTTCCCTCACCATGTAGCCGATGCAGAACAGCCCCGCGATCACGGCGACTACCACCGCCACGCATCCAATTCCGATGTTTCTTCCGACGTTGGACACGACGCCTCCTGTCGATTTCTGGGAAAGGCGGGGGCGGCTGCACTGCCGAGGAGGGGGTCCGGGCGTCCGGCGACGCCCGCGACATGCTTCTGGTATACCCGATCTTGTGCTGGAGGTGCCCCTGGACCGCGGGGCCTCAATCGCCGCCCAGGCGCCAGGCGACGGCGCGGTAGAGCAGCGGGATCATGACCTCGTGATGACCGGCGATGTGGATGCCGCGACCGCCGGTCTGGACCGGCCGGCCGATCACGTTCATCTCGGGCCGGTAGTGGCGGATCATGTCGAGGTTCACGGCGGTGAAATCGTTGACCTCGTTCCCCAGGTTGCGCGCCAACGTGAGCGCCTTGAGAAAGACTTCGGGCAGGATCACCGCGCTCCCCAGGTTCAGCACCACACCGCCATCGCCCAGGTCCGTCAGCGACTCGATCAGCACCCTGAAGTCGGTGAACGAGGTCTCGCCCAGGGCCGCACCGCGGCACGACGGATGCTGGTGCACGATCTCGGCGCCCACCGCCACGTGAACGCTCACCGGCACGTCGGCCTCGTAGGCGGCGACCAGCAGGCTGACATCGGCGTGCGCCGCGCCCGACTCGAGCAGCGAGCGCGCGAGCGCCTCGCCCATCCCCCACCCCTCCAGCTGGCCGCGCTGGAAGGCGTCGTTCATCTCCTGACCCGTCTCGTCGACCATGCCGAAGGTCGCATCGGCGAGGTTCTCCGCCACGTCTTCCGACGTCTGGCCGAAGCGGGCGATCTCGTAGTCGTGGATCGCCGTCGCCCCGTTCATCGCCAGATGAGTGATGACCTTCCTCTGCAGCAGATCGGTCAGCAGCGGCGAGCAGCCGGTCTTGACCACGTGACCACCGAGCATGAAGACCACCGCACGGCCTGCCCGATGCGCGGCGACGATGGCGTCGGCCACCGCCCGCAGGTCACGGGCGGCCAGGACATCGGGCATGTCGCTCAGCGGATCGGCAGCGAAGCCATTCCAGTCGGGCCGCGCGGCGAACTGCTCGATCGATACCTTGTTCGCTCTGTTCGCGAACGGGATCGTACGCGCCCGGCTCAAGTCGGCAGCACGGTATTTCGAAGTCATGACCTCATCGGCTTCGCAGGTAGGTGATCAGGCCAACGACCACGACGAGGCCGAGGAGCACCGCCGGGATCGCTGTCACATCGCCCGGCTCCGGTTGGGTTCGCGATAGGTACAGAGCGAAGACCCCGATGGCGATCAGTAGCGCGACGCCCGAAGCCATGGCGACAGCGCGACCGGCCGTGCTTTTCGTCGTATCGCTCCGCGTCAGCCGCAGCGCCTGACGCACATCGTCATCGGTCGCTCCGCTCTGGCGCTGGTATTCTCGGATCACCGACGTCAGCCGCTCGCTCAGCTCGCGCACGCGCGGCGAGTCCGATGAGCCTGGTACGAGTGGCACGAAACTCATGACGACCTCTGCTGTCCGAACTTCCCCTGCCCACCAAGCCTGAGGACTTAGAAGACAAGAAAGATGTCACAACGGCTTGCCTGATGCCAGCGCCGCCGCCGGCATCAGGCAATGAACCGGCTACTCCTCCTTCAGACCCAGCTTCAGAATGACGACCTCGTAGAGCCGCTCCGGCGGCGGCAATTCGCCGTCCTCGACAAGACCCAACTGGGCGAGGTTTGTCCGCCGAGTACGCCGGTGCCTATAATGCGGATCAGCCAACATGAGTCAATTCGCGATGGCGTCGACGAGCTCAGAGG
Source organism: Candidatus Kutchimonas denitrificans (assembly GCA_011774835.1). Classification (GTDB taxonomy): domain Bacteria; phylum Gemmatimonadota; class Gemmatimonadetes; order Palauibacterales; family KS3-K002; genus Kutchimonas; species Kutchimonas denitrificans. The sequence continues at coordinate 61,962 of JAACAK010000049.1, forward strand.
ATGATCCAGACCGCGCCGTGAACTCACGTTCCCGGCGTTTCAGTGTCGTATCCATCTGCGTGCTCGCCGCTCTCGCGCCGCCAGGCGCGGCGACCGGCCAGGAGGACGGCGTGCCGCCGATCCCGACGGGTATCCCGGTGCTGCTGATCGGGATCCTCAAAGAGCCGCCGCCTGGGGTCGCTCGCGTTTTCAGGGTGAGGACCGAGATCGGGCCCGACACCGATGTGGTGCTCGAGATGGGACGCAGCTCACCTCGGGAGTGATCGACAGGAGGCCAGAGGTATGTGGCAGCAGATACCATGGATCGAGCGCAAGTTCAGCTTCGATTTCCCCACCGGGCTGTACCCCGAGATCATCGTCAGGCTCGCTGGAACACCGGCACGGCTCCGAGAGTTCACCGCGGAGCTGCCGAGCCGCACCCTGGTAAAGCGTCAAGACGACAGCTGGTCGATCCAGGAGAACGTCGGGCACCTGCTCGACCTGGAGGACCTGTTCGATGGCCGACTCGACGACTACCAGTCCGGGTCCGATGAGCTGCGGCCCGCCGATATGTCGAACCGGGCGACGGAGGCGGCGGGCCACAACGACCGGCCCATCGAGGAGCTGCTGCGCGAGTTTCGGCGCCGCCGCGAGGCGATCGTCGAGCGGCTCGAGGGGTTGCCGCCCGAGGCGTTCGGGCGCTCGGCCTTTCACGCGCGCTTGAGCCTGCAGAAGCGGCTGGTCGACACCTGCTACTTCTTCGCCGAACACGACGACCACCACATCGCTCGTATCGTCGACCTCATTCACGAGCACGCGTGAGGCCGGCTACCACGACTGGGTGCCAGGTTCACCCTTCCAGGGGCCAATGATCTCCCACGTGACCCAGCCGCCGTAGAAATCGCCGCCCTGCGGCTTCACTCGCTCGCCGTCCACGTAGCATTCGACCCGGCCCGGATAGAACGAGACGTGGCCGGCGATGGCCTCATAGCCGGCCCACGGCTCCGGGTAGCCCCAGGCCGCCTCGGACACCTCGGTATCTCCCACCCACACCGACCAGTACCTGGCCCGTCCCTTCCACTCGCAGAGCGAGGAGCGGTCCGCCGGCTCGAGGTGCTCCATGCGGACGTCGTCGGGCGGCAGATAGAAGGCCGGCGGACTGGCGGTCTCCAGAACCCGGAACGTGTTCCGCGTTTCGGCGATACTGGTTCCGGCGCAAACAACTCGCACGAGCCGCGCATCGGGCTCGACCCGGGGCGGCCGCGGATAGTCCCACACCGATTCCTGCCCCGGCCCGGGCTCCTCGGCGAAGTCGGGCCGGCGGTCCCCCCTGTAGTTCCACTTCTCTCGCAAGCGCTGGATGCCGGGTGGCAGATCGTTCATGATTCATGCTCTCCTGCTCGTCGGCCCGGGCGTCTGGGAATCACACGACGCGACCGGTGGACGCTCCGCAGCCTGTCTCGATGCGTGTCCCGAGATTATAATCAGCCCGACCGAGGACAAAACCCGCGCGGCCACATCCCATCTCGACTGACCGGACGCCATCGTTCGGGGAGCTTGCCCAAGATGCTGAGAACCACACTGCTGGCGCTCGTTCCCATGGCCATGATGCCCTGGACCGGGGTCGACGTCCGGGCGCAGGGCGTGCCCAAGTTCGACATCGAGGTCAGCTCGATCCAGCTGGAGGGCATCGCCCGGCCCGGCGTCTACCTGGGTGGCGTGGGCCGCGAGGCCGCGTTCTTCGGCGCCGAGACCGGCGCCTTCGAAGCGTGGGCCTGGCCGGTGAAACTGCTCCACGATTTCGAGCTGAGCTTCAAGATCCCCGACTACAGCGAGCCCATACCGGGCGCCAGCGTCGCCCGGCGCGTTATCGTGCGGCCCGAGCTCCAGACCGTGGTCTACTCGCACGCCACGTTCACGGTGAAGCAGCACATCCTGGTCCCGCTCCACGAACCGGGGGTCATCGTGCTGCTCGATGTCGACGCGGTCCGCCCGCTGGAGATCGTCGCCTCGTTCCACGCCGACCTCGACCTCATGTGGCCGGCGGGAATCGGCGGCCAGTACGCTTTCTGGTGGGCGGACCGAAATCGCTTCCTGCTCTCCGAGAGCCGCCGCGAATACAACGGATACGTCGGGTCACCGTTCGCCCACGAAGGCTCGACCCATCCGGCCCATGCGGCGCCCGACGCACCGTCGGTCTTCAGGGTCACCGTCGATGACGAAGTCGTGAGCTCGCGCTTCATCCCGATCGTCATCGCGGGCGGCGTCATGCCGCGCGATTCACTCGAACTCATCTACGAGCGACTGCTCGGGGACGCCGAGGCCTACTATAAGGAGCGGCTCGAGCACGGCCGCCACCTCCGCGAGGACCTCGCGTCGGTCCAGACGCCCGATACGATCCTCGATCTGGCGCTCGAGTGGGCAAAGGTGAACCTGGACGGCTCGCTCGCCTGCAACCCCGATCTGGGCTGCGGCATGGTCGCCGGCTACGGGCCGTCGGGTCGCGGCCGTCGGCCGGGCTTCGGCTGGTTTTTCGGCGGCGACGCCTCGATCAACGCCCTGGGGATCACCCCCTACGGCGATTTCGATCTCGTCCGCGCGGGGCTCGACTTCCAGCGACGCAACCGTCGGGACGACGGAAAGATGCCCCACGAGGTCACCCAGTCGGCGATGCGGACGCGGAAGGACTGGTTCACCGAGTTCCCTTACGCGTACTACCACGCCGACACCACCCCGTACTGGCTCGTCGCGCTCTGGAGCTACTGGTTGCAGTCCGCCGATACCGCCTTCGTCCGCGACAGCTGGGAGGGCGTCCGGGCGGCCTATGACTGGTGCGTGGAGCACGACAGCGACGGTGATCGGATCGTCGACAACACCGCCGGCGGCCTGGGGGCTATCGAGGTGGGCGGACTGGGCGAGTCGCTGCACCAGGACATCTACCTGGCGGCGGTATCGGTCCAGAGCCTGCGCGCCGTCTCCGAGCTGGCCGGGGCGCTGGGCGCCAGCGAACTGGCCGCTGAGGCCGATCGCTACTATGAGGAAGCGCGGACAAACTTCCAGCGCGAGTATTACGTCGAAGACCTCGATGCTTACGCCTTTGGCATCCTGCAGGGCGGCCACACCAACCCGGCGATGACGGTCTGGCCGGCCACCGCTGGGTCGTTCGGGCTGCTCGAGCCCCGGCACGCCCGGAGGAACCTCGACGCCTTCGCCTCCCACCGTATGGCCACCGATTGGGGGACGCGCATCCTGTCCAGCGAGCACGAGCTGTACGACCCGCTCCACTACAACAACGGGGCGGTTTGGGGGTTCGTCACCGGCTTCGCCGGCTGGGCGCTCTTCAACTACGATCGGCCACACGCCGGCTTCGCGGCGCTCTGGGCCAACGCCCGATCGACCTTCTATGACGCGCTGGGCCGAAACCCGGAGCTGCAGTCCGGCGCTTTTCGGCGCACCCTGGACACCACGGTGCCGCACCAGTTCTTCGCGACCAGCATGATTCCGACACCGCTCCTCCGCGGCCTCTTCGGCCTGGAGGCGGACGCGCCGCGTGCAACGCTCGCCTTCGCCCCGCGCTTGCCCGCCGACTGGAACTGGGCGAAGGTGCGGAACTACCCGGTGGGCGAGGATCGGGTCGACATCGAGATTTACAGCAACGTGAGGCTTCGCACCGACGCCGACGGCGACACGGCACGACTGTTTCAAGCAAACTTCCGGCCCGGCAAACAGGATAGCCGACTTCGAGTGCGCTTCGCGCCGCGCCTCCCGCCGGGATCGGAGGTCGTCCGGATCGAGGTGGACCGGGAAGCCGTCGAATTCGAGCAGTCCCGCGGCCGTCACGCCACCGGCGTGAGCCTCGACGCCATCGAGGCGACCCACGGCGCCTCCGTCGACGTCTGGTATCGACCCGGTGTCGCCGTGGCGCCGCGCCGGCCGCGGCCCCTGGAGGGGGAAGCGTCCGACGACGTGAGGATCATCGACTACAGCTACGACGGCGAGGACGGCGTGTACACGCTCCGCGTCGAGGGGCGCGCCGGACGGACCTATACGATCCAGCTGATCAGCACGGCGGACGCGCCCCGGGACGTCCGCGGCGCGCAGCTGAGCGAAGCCGGGGCGGGCCGCTACATTCTGACCGTAGCCATCGATGAGGACGCCGGGTGGCACGCTCGCGAGATCCGCTTCCGCAAACCGTAGAGAGGTTGACGATGCCGTCCGAACACCAGCGACCCGACTTCGACCACTACTTCATGGGACTCGCCATGGCGGTGCGGCAGCGCGCCAACTGCGTGGGCAGCAAGGTGGGTGCCGTGATCGTCAAGGGCCACCGCGTCCTCTCCACGGGCTACAACGGGACGCCGTCGAAAATGAAGAACTGTCTGGAGGGCGGCTGCGAGCGGTGCGCCAACCCGGAACGCTACGAGTCGGGCAAGGGGTACGACGTCTGCATCTGCGTGCACGCGGAGCAGAACGGGCTGCTCGCCGCCGCTCGCTTCGGGATCTCGGTCGAGGGCGGCACGATCTACACGACGATGAGGCCCTGCTTCGGCTGCACCAAGGAGCTGCTCCAGGCCGGCGTCGAGCGGGTCGTCTACATCCACGACTGGGGACACCCGGATCCCTACCACCAGGCCGAGTACGAGCGCCTCCAGGCGCGGTTTCCCGGCGGCATCAACCAGCTGGCCATGGAGGACCCGGACGCCGACTGGGCCTTGCCGAAGAAAAAGAAGAAGAGCTCCGGTTGACGAGCCGGTCGTTCGACCCCTCGGCCGCGCCACGGCGGTGGCCTTCAGCGCCCCTTGCCAGCCTCGATCTCTCGAAGGACTTGCAGCACGGTGCGGGTCAACGCGGCGCCCAATCGGTCCTCCGCCTCGCTCCGCGCCGCTTCCGGGCTGGCGCCCAGGCCACGGCTCGTCGGAAGATCCACGGTCCGCTCCGGCGACTGGACCGAAGCCCACGCGTACGCCTCGTAGAGCTCCCCCACCCGCTGGGCCGGGTCGACGCTGCACGCGATGGAAAAGTGCGTCACCCCGGACGCCCGGCTGACCACGGTCACGCCCGACGCCTGGAGGCGCTGGCGGAGCGTATCTACGGCGCGACGACACGGGCGGCCGTTGTCCAGTGACACGCGAGCGGTCAGTGGAGAAGCGAGCTTCGCCGTATCGCCGTGCTCGAGCAGGGCATCCAGCGCCACGGCCAGCCGGCCGGCCGCACGGGGGAGTTGTTCGCGATAGCGGCTGACGTCGGGACGCACGATCACCCGCCCCGCCCCGGCATCAACGGGTCCCAGGCGACAGACCGCCAGGCCAGCGTCGTCGGTTCGGGCCGAAACCGTCTCCGAGTCCCGGGTACAGCGCACCGGCACGCCGGCGGCGGCGACCGAATCGTACGTCGCATCGACCCACGCCACGACATCGGTCTTCGGGTTCCGCTCGACCACACGGGCCGATAGGCGAAGAGGCCCGACCAGCTCGTCGGCCACCCCTTCCAAACGCTCCAGATGCGCATCGTGCCCCAGGTTGCGGGGTACGGCCACCTCACCCGCGACATCGATCAAGCGGCTCATCGCCTCGCCCCAGCGACCCTCGGCGGCCAGAAGGCTCAGCTGAAGTGCCGCACCGTCCACGCGCCGCTGCGCTTCCAACGTCGTCGCCTCAATCCGCGCCCTTTCCGCCTCCGCCGCCTCCCGGGGGTAGGCGTAGAGCACGCTCACGTAATACGAACGACCCCGATCCGCCTTCCGGACCTCGTAGTAGGTGTGGGTGCGGCGGCCCTCGTTCAGGAACCGCTCGGCATACCGGTAAGCGCCGGCGCTCGCCGCCCGCGTCCGCTCGCTTTGCCCGCGGGGCACATACGCCGAGAAACGGGTGCCGACCCACGCGGCCACGCCGCTCAGCGCGTCGGCCCGCGCGCAGTTCACCCCCTCCTCATAGCTCGCCAGATCGGAGCAGACCCCGACGAAGTACATCGAGTCACGCGCCGCCGGCGTGACCTCGATCCAGGCGGGCCGCTCGGGTGCGGAGCGCTCGATGATCGCGCTCCCGCACCCGCCGACTGAGAACACCACCCAGATCGACAGCGCTGTCGCTCGATGTCTCATCCTTTCTTCTCGATCTCGTTCAGGCGAGCGATACTCTCGTCGATGAACTCTCGCAGGCTGGAATTCCCCTGGCGCCTGGCGCGCTTCCCGAGCTCCTCCAGAGCTCGAATCTGGGCCCGTCTGTATTCGTCCCCGGAGATATGGAGCAGAACGAACGTGTTGTAACGGTATTCGACGCCGTATGCCGTCTTCGTCGCCACCTTCTCGTAGTACCGTTCTTCCTTCCCTGAATCGATCTCCTTGACCACCAGCTCCTGATAGGTTCGACCGTATCCCTGGATCTCGCTCTTGCCGCCGACCTCGGACGTCTGCACCAGCCAGCTCCAGATCCCCAGCACGCGCTCCCCCAGCTCCTGCAGCGCCTCCGCCTTCGCCATGCGGAAGCCCAGCGCGTAGTCGGTGTACCCCTCCTCGCCACCGGAGAAGTACTTGTAGCCGTCCCGGTCCTCGGGGAGCCGTAGGGTCCAGTCCGGGCGATTCGTGTCGCTCCGCTCGACCACCACCTGCGTCCCAACGGGCGACTCGTCCAATCGCTGCTCGGCCTTTGGGCCGCCACAGGCATACGACCCGAGGAGAGCCGTTACGGCAAGATGCCTCAGGGCGTTTCTCCGCATGCGTTGGACCTCCGAGGGCGGGTGCGCTCGCTCTATGCTCGTACTGGGACGGGCCGTTCTCTCAGTTCATGCTCTTCGCGTCACTACGATAATACGCGGCAGATCGATTCGGACCAATCTACCCGACCCGGTCGAGGCGGAAACGGAAGCCGGCCAGGAGCAGATCCAGTGCGCCATCGATCGGGCGATCCTCGCCGCCGGCCTGCAGGGCTTCGGCGAGGCCCGCAACAAGGGCGGCCCGCAGCTCCTCAAGAGCAACGCCTTCACCGAGCACGGTATGTGATCTCGGCGACCTTTGAGAGACCCGGGTTCAGAAGGGCGAAAATAAAGATTTTGTCCAGGAGCCGGTCAATCTGACCGAACAGGGACGCCCGGCTACGCCTGGTAAACAACCTAACGTCATGTAAGTAAAGGGCTTAGGCGCTTCGGCCCGCTGGCACGTGCTGTGCATTCTAGCTGGCCGCGGGAGAGCGGGCAAAAGAGCCTTCACGGAGGCGGTAGTGATAGACGGCACGGATAGACTGACACAATCGAGTGCGAGGATCCGACCATCCCGGGAAGCCGGGTTCGTGGTCCCGCTCGTGCTGCTGGCCCTGGTCATCCTGAACATCCTGGCGGTGGGCGCGCTGTTGACGGCGGGCGATGAGTTCGACGCATCGCGGGCCATGTACGAGTCGTCGAGCGCGTTCTACGCGGCGGAAGCCGGACTGCAGAAGATCTTCGCCGAAGCGGACAGCAACGTGAAGGTTCAGCTGGACGGCCTGGCGGCCGGAGACAGCCTGGACCTCGGCTGGCAGACGCTGGCGGGGGGCATGAGCTATCGCGGCTTGATCTACCGGTGGGACGACGACGGGCCGCCGCAGTACGAGCTGGTCGTGGAGGGCCGGGGCGCCGGTCCGCGGGGCGGCAAGCGGACGCTGAGCTTCGCCATGACGTCCGGCCCCAAGAGCGGCTACCGCCTGGGTCAGTGCTGCGACGCGGCGGCGACGGTCCGCGGCATAGTGGATATCAACGATGCATCGTCGATCAGCGGCTTCGACCAGCACCCGCCGGGCTGGGAGACGACGGACGCCTGCAACGCGGAGGGCGAGGACCGGGCGGGCCTCATCCATCAGGACACCACGCTGCTGAATAGGGAAGACAGCGAGTCGATCATCGAGGGCGATCCGTCAATAATCGAGGATCCAACCCTCAACGATTCGAGCTTCAACTGGTTCAACGGGCTCACCTGGGACTCGCTGAAGGCGAGCGCGCAGTTCTCGATCGGGACACCCGGCACGGCAACGAAGCTGGACCCCAGTCAAGTGTACCCTCGCTACACGATCGACATGACGACGGGCGAGACCATCTGCGACACCAGCCACCCGCTCAACTGGGGCTCGAAGGATCCCAACGATCCCTGCTTCGACCACTTCCCGCTGATCGTGACCTACGGTGACCTGGACCTCGAGGGCGGCATGTACGGCCAGGCCATCCTGCTGGCCGACACGGCGACCTTCGTGAACGAATACGGCGAGACCATCACCGGCGGCAGCGAGATCGACATCGAGGAAGGCACCGAGCTGAACGGCGTCATCCTCGGTCGCGGCTGCGTCGAGATCCAGGAGAATGCCGTCTTCCACGGCGGCATCTTCGTCGACGGGAACTACTGGACCGGCGGCTACCCGGGGATGGGCAGCCTCCTCTGCGAACCCGACGCACCGCTGGACGTGAACCGCGGCAGCACGGCCCAATACAGCCAGTGCGCCGTCGATCGGGCGATCCTCGCCGCCGGCCTCGAGGATTTTGGCCAGGTGACGAACAAGGGTGGCCTGCAGCTCCTCAAGTTCCACGCCTTCCGAGAGGGCATGTAGCGCGAAGCGGGGTCGAGCGGGGCGCACCGAGCCCCGCTCACCTCGCCCCAGTCGCCGTCCTAACCTCTGCGGAAGCCCTCAAGCGAGATCAACCCCAGCCCGACTCCACGAGAGCCAGTATTGTTAGCGCGGTCGACCACGCCTGGTCGGCGGTCACGCCGATGCTGCGGGGCTCGTCGCCGTGAAGGACCTCGGGCCAGGCGCCCAGCGAGTGGATCCTGTACAGCCCCGCCAGCCCCTCGGCGTGGCGCCCGGCCGATTCGGCCCGAGCCGCCCGGGCCTCGGCCAGGCTCACCCACCCGGTGAACAGCGGCCAGATCGAGCCGCCATGGTAGGCATCGGGCCGATAGTCGGGATCGGAGCGGGGGAGCAGCCGCACGCCCCAGGGCGCCGTGAAGTCGTCCGACGCGACCCGGTCGAGCCACGACTCGCAGCGTTCCGCCCGTACCGCGCCCAGCAGCAAGGGAACCGCGGTCATCGCGGTCTCGGCCGTGTTGAGCGACCCGTCGGCTCTGCGTCCGTGCGCGTAACGGCCGGCGATGGGGTCGAAGAAGGAGAGCTCCAGGCTGGCCCGTGCGGCGGCCGCCCGGTAAGCGATCTCGCCGGCGAGCTCGGCGTGACCGAGGGACCGGGCGGCCGTCTCGAGCTCGCTCAGCGCCGCCGTCCACACGCCCGCCAGGTAGAGCGAAACGTGGTGGCCGCCAAGGCGGCCGAACTCGATCCAGCCGTGACCGACCCCGGTGTTCTCGATCAGCCCGTCGCCGTCGCTGTCGGTGGTGAGGCAAAACCGGTAGGCCTTCACGATCCGCGGCCACTCACGATCGAGGGTCTCCCGGTCACCCGTGGCCAGCAGATAGCGAGCGGCCAAAAGCAAATAGAGCGGGGTGGAATCGGCCGCATCGTAGTGCACCACGCCGCTGGTCGTGCATTCGTGGGGGATCTGGCCCGTCAGGTCCTGGTGGCGACCGAGGAACTCGAGGACCTCCCGAACCGCGTCGGCCTGGCCGACGGCCAAACATGCGAGCGCCGTCCAGCAGGCATCCCGTCCGAAGTACCAGCCGTAACCGGGCCGCCCATCGCCGAAGGCGCCCGGCCCCGATCTTCCATATCCGGCGACCAGCGACGTGCCGACTCCCGGAACCGTGACACGATAGGTGGACAATCGCCACTTCGCCCACTCCAGCGCCGCCGCCACCTCCGGATCACCCTTCACCGGTCCGGCCCGCGCCTCGCGCTGCAGGCGCCGCGCCTCCAACCGTTCCGCCCTCCAGGCCGCCGCCGCTGCCCGCGACGCGGGAAGCTCTTCGGCCCTGGTCGAAGCCAGCAACAGAAAACGGACCGGACCGGAAATCTCCAGCTCGGCCTCCAGCCGGACCCGGCTCCGGCCACTGTCCGAAGCGTCCACGACCCTCAGCTCCGCCGGTGCCGGGTCGATCCGCAGCCCCAGCCACTCGCCGGTCTCCGCCTGCACCCCCACCGCGCCATCCGCCAGCCGGTACGACAACCGCCCGGTCGCCTCTGGCGGATACGGCCACATCGGACGCAGGTCCCCCTCGGTGCTCCAGGCGACCCGCACCGCCCCATCGGTGGGCGCCAACTCGAGAAGCAAGGCCGGCTGGGACGGCGCTACGGTCGTGCGCTCCACGAGCCCTCGACCATCGACGGTCATCTTGCGGGTGATCACGCCTGGCTCGATGCGGAACCACGTCGCCACAACATCGTTGCGGTCCCTCCCCTGCAGCCGCCAGCGGCTGACGGCCCGGAACGGATGGAACCACACCTCCTCCGGTCCGCTCCGCTCCGACCCGGCCAGCAGGGCACGGGCGCCCGCCAGAGTGAATTCCACGTCGGAGGCCGCACGCTCCAGCGCCAGCTCGCCTTCATCCGTCTCGAACGCGTCGCCCGGCTCGAGCTCCGGCGGAAGCGGCACCGCGCTGTCGGGCTCCAGGCCAGCCACGGGGCGACGCCACGCGCCGCCCAGCAATCGGGCCCGGCCCCCGTTCGGCGCGACGCGGTAGAGCGCGTTCGAGATCAGACACTCGAGGTGGGGCCGATAGCGGGATGAGCGGGCACCGAAGTTGACGTAGCCGCCGATGCACAGCGCCCAACCGTCGCCGACCATGTACTCCCAGGCCAGCCGCCGCTCCGGGTTCATCGAGATGTACGAGCGCTCGACCGCGATGACCCGGCCCCGCAGCGGCCAGACTTCATCCGCATAGCCCCAACGGACGAAGCGCTCGCCCGCCTTCGGCGACCAGAGATAGACCCCGCTGCCCAGACCCTCGAACAGCGGATGGCCCCGGAAGCTCTGCAGTCCCCGAATCCGATGGACCTGGCTGAAGCTCTCCGCCGCCTCGTCCGCGGCGTCCGGGCTCCAGGGCCCCTCGTGCTTGTCGTTCGGCCCGATCTCCTCCCAGCCCAGCGCGACGGGCAAGCCCGCCGCGGCCAGCGTGGCCAGCGCTCCACCGCCGGCCCGGACGTGGGCGTCCAGCGCCAGCCGGATCGAATCCCGCAGCCGCGGCGGCTCGACCCAGTGGAACCAGACCACGGCCTCCGGACCCTCCAACGCCTGGGGGAGATCGGACAACGGAACGCAGCGCACATCGAACGACGTCTGCTCTTCCAGCCAGACCCGAGCGGCCGACGTCTCCCGGGACGCGCCGGCGTCCGGCAGGACGAAGAGGATCTTCAGGCTCTCCCGCATACGCTCCACCCGTGTGGCCTTAGGTCATCTCATCTCATTATACCGCCGCAGGGCCCGGCGCGCCGCAGGGATAGGGTGGGACCACGACAGACACCGGGGCCGGCGTCGGCGCTGACGGCCAGCGTAACAAAACTGTTACCGGCATGTCTTTCGACCAAATCTCGCGAGCCAGCACGCGGGATCACGTATCGAAGTGATTGTCCGACAACAGGATCGGGCCGAACCAACCCGATGGTCCAGACCGAATTTCGCCGTAATCTTCGTACCGCCACTAGGGAGCCGCTCGCCCTCGCTTACGGGTGGGGATCGGCCCGACTACATTCGTGACCCGATGGCAAGGAGGTCAATGACAGTGACAGCCGTTACCGTTCTTGGCGTCGGCAACGTCATCCTCGGCGACGACGCCTTCGGCCCCCAGGTCGTTCGCCGGTTGCAGGCGTTCTACCGGTTCGACCCCGGGGTCGCTCTGGTCGACACGACGGCCACGCGTCTCGAAGTCAGCCCCGGGCGCACGCGCTGATCCTGGTCAAGACCCTCGAGGCGGAAGGCGAGCCCGGCGAGCTGCGCCTCTTCCGTCCAGAGGAGCTGTTCGACCCACCCGAGCAGCCGGGCCGGGTCTTGGGCGAGAGCGTTGTCGCCTTCTTCGAGTACAGCGAGCTCGCGATGTCGGAATTGCTCGTCGTGGGTGTCATACCCCGGACAACTCGAAGGCAGTTCGGGATGAGCGCGGAAATCCGCGCCGCCGTGCCGCGCGCCGCGGACCAGGTCCGTGCTCGAGCTCCTGCGCCTCGGTTTCCCGCCCCGCCGTTCGTGGACCCTATCGGCTCCAGAGTTCTCCCAGGACCAGCTCGGTGGCGGCAGCTAGAACCCTCACTCCAGACATGAGAATACCTGGCACCACCAACGGGTGAATGCCAGGTATCGCCGTGAAAAAGGTCCGCCGTCAGTGACGGGAGTAGACTTGCGTCCGGCCCTCTTCGTCGAACGTCAGGACGTTGTACCGGTCCTTCCGACCGCTCGGACTCTCCATCCCCGGTGAACCCGCCGGCATCCCCGGCACCGTCAGCCCCACGAAGTCCGGCCTCTCTTCGAGAAGCCGCCGGATGTCAGCCGCCGGCACGTGCCCTTCGATCACGTAGCCATCGACCAGCGCCGTATGGCACCCGGCGAGCTCCTCGTCCAGGCCGTAGCGCTGCTTCGTACCCCTCAGCTCGGCCGAGCTGACGTCCACCGGGTCGACCGTGAACCCCTCGCTGCGCAGGTGACCCACCCACGCCTCGCAACAGCCTCAAGTCGGTGTCTTGTAGACCGTCACCACAGGACCGCTATCCAGGTTCGCGTCCGGCGCCCCTTCCCCTCCCAACAGCAGGGCCCCGGCGACCACGCCGACACCCACCAGGGCACCGGCGGCCAGGATCGCTTTCAGTTCCTTTCCCACTCGTCGCACCTCCATATGCGCGGCTGATCGTCGATCTCGTTTCGGCGAATCTCGAGGGCACGGCCAGTGGATGCAAGCGGCCCTTGCCGAAGAAAACCCGAAACCCTATACTGGATCCTCGGCGACCCGGCCTGGCGCCGCTCGCCCGAGCCTGACAGCCGGCCAAGGAGGCGCATGATCAGCTTGCCCGTTCGCGGCCGCGGGGCCTCCCACAACCCCGCCAACCGCTTCGAACCCATAGAGATCGTTCGTGACCGCTGGGAGGATCCCGAGGACCCGGCGCCCCGGACCCAGCTGTTCTGGGATACGAGCCGGACGATCATAGCGCGCAACGCGAGCCCCGACGTGGGGTTCGAAACCAGCGTGAACCCCTATCGCGGCTGCGAGCACGGGTGTGTCTACTGCTACGCCCGGCCGTACCACGAGTACCTCGGTCTGTCGGCGGGCCTGGATTTCGAGACGAAGATCTTCGTCAAAGAGGACGCGCCTCGGCTGCTCCGCGAAGCGCTGATGAAGCCGAGCTGGACGCCGCAGACGCTGGCGCTCTCCGGCGTCACCGATCCCTACCAGCCGGCGGAGCGACGACTCCAGATCACCCGCGGCTGCCTGGAAGTGCTGGCCGACTTCCGAAACCCGACCGCGGTGGTGACCAAGAACCACCTGGTCACCCGGGACATCGATCATCTGGGGGAACTGGCTCGGTTCGGCGCAGCGGCGGTGACGATATCGATCACCACGCTGGACGACGATCTGCAGCGGCGGATGGAGCCCCGGGCCTCGAGTCCCGCTCGACGACTCGACGTCATCGCCCGGCTGAGCACCGCCGGCATTCCCGTCGGCGTCAACCTGGCCCCGGTCGTGCCGGGCCTCACCGACCACGAGCTACCTCGCATCCTGGAGGCCGCCGCCGAAGCCGGTGCCAGGCGGGCCGGTTATCTGCTCCTGCGTCTGCCTTACGGCGTGAAGGACCTCTTCCAGAGCTGGCTCGAGGGGCACTTTCCCGACCGCAAGGAGAAGGTGCTGGCGCGTCTCCGGTCGCTCCGCGGCGGCCGGCTCAACGACCCGCGGTTTGGAAAGCGGCATCGGGGCGAGGGTCCCTTCGCCGCTCAGATCGCCAACCTCTTCCGCATCACCTGTCGTCGGCTGGGCCTGAACCGCGAGCCGCTTCACCTGTCCGCCGAATCCTTTCGACGGCGCCCGCGCGGGGTGCAGTTGCGGCTGTTCGACTGACCGCCTGGCCTCGAACGCCCCAAACTGTGCCGCCGGGCCCGCCATGTGGTCCCGCGGCCGCGGGCCGGGGGCGGGTCGACAGGCGGAATCGGTAAACATATGGCGGAAAGGGTCCGAAGCTTCGGAACACAAGTCGTTGTCGGACAACAAACTGGATGCTCAGCGCCCGGACCGTTCCTAAAACGACCTCCCGAAGAAATAGTTCGGTCGGGAACCCTCTTCGGGCATGCCCATTGCCCCAAGGGAAGGGTGCGGGCCCGGGACGCCCGTCACGAGGTCCGCCACAACTCCAACGCATCGAGGGCCGAGAGCGCGCGCGCCTCCAGAGGTCAAAAGCCCACTCAGAGCGTCCGCTCTCGGTCCCTCGTCACAGCTCGACCCGCAGCGGTTCCCCGACAGCCGAATCCGCGGTCCGCTCGCCGTCCACGGACACAGCGAACCGTCCCGCATCGATTTCGATCTCGATCCGCCGACCGCGGAAGGGGAGTTCCGAGAGGCGCAGCGAGTCGAGTTCGAACGGGAAGGGGTCGACGACAAACCTATCACCGCCCAACGGCCGGAATCCCGCCACGTATTTGACCAGCAGGTCGACGACCCAGGAGTGCTGGTAGTCGTCGAACCCGCGGTAGAGAGAGGGGCGGCCGGTGTCCGGGCTGTAATGTTCGTAGCAGTTGGGCCGCCCGAGGTCGCCGTCGTGAAACATCATACGAACGAACTTTCGGACGAGCTCGACGACGCGCTCGCGGAGACCCGGGTCTTGGCGGATCGCCGCCGTCGCCAGCGCCTCCACGATGTGCGAGTTGGTCATCGGCCAGACCCGGCCGTTCCACGGGCAGTTGTGCCGTTTCCCCTTCCATTCAGCGTCCGGACTGTAGTAAGGGTCATCGGCGCTGGTCGAGGGGACGGGATAGACGGTCCAGAACTCCGCCGGGTTGAGCAGGTGGGCGCGCAGCCCTTCGACGTGGTCGGCGTCGGCCAGGTCGGTGAAGTACGGGTAGAAGCAGACCGCCGCTTTGACCCCGGTTCGACGCATTGTGCGCGGGTCGACATCGGAGAACATGCCGGTCTCGCCGTCCCACATCAGATCGCGGATCGCGGTGCCGGTCCGGTCGGCGGCGGCGGTCCAGCGACCCGCGGCGGAGCCGTCGTCGATCCGCGCGGCGATCTCGGCCAGAGCCCGCTGCAGCCGATAAGCGTAGACCGTCGCGTCGATGCCCTTCAACCGGATGAGGTTACCCCAGGTCTCGCTGTCCGCCTCGGGGCTCACCGCCATGTAGCGGCTCATGTACTCCTGACCGGTCTCGTAGTGATCGATCACGTCGTAGAGGCCGCTCTCCTCACGGTCACGCTGCCGATCGAGCCACTCGGCATAGCGCGACAGCGGCTCGTAGACCGCGCGCAGGTAGGCGTCGTCCGGGTGTACCCGATCGACGGCCAGAACGGCGTCGCCCCAATTCGCGAAGTAGAAGTCGGTGTGCGCCAGGTGGTTCACGTAGATGCGCCCGTGGAGCTGGCCGCTCTCCTTCTGGTGCGCGAGGATGTTGAGGAGGCAGCCGCGCGCTCGGTCCGGCTGGGAAAGCCAGCGGGTTTCCCGAGCTTGGCATTGCGCGCTATAGGCGATGGGCACGTGGAAGTAGCCGGTCCCCTCGCAGCAGCCGGGGTAGACATGGTTGCCGATGCCCCCCTCGTGGCTGCAGAGATTCAACCCGTACCAGCGGTAGTACCAGAAGCGCTCGAAGAATTTGTCCGAACAGTCGAGGCCGGGCACGCCATCCAGGAAGCGACTCCAACTG
Source organism: Candidatus Kutchimonas denitrificans (assembly GCA_011774835.1). GTDB lineage: Bacteria > Gemmatimonadota > Gemmatimonadetes > Palauibacterales > KS3-K002 > Kutchimonas > Kutchimonas denitrificans. Next base: position 77,673 of record JAACAK010000049.1, read on the forward strand.
GCACGGCTCGCCGCTCCGGGCTCGGCCCCCGGCGCCGGACGCCGGGGCTCGGCCCGCCGCTTGGGCGGCGCATGCCCCCGGATGACCGTCGCCAGGGGGCTGCTCATCTGCGGAGCGGGCAGCCCGGTGGGCCGCAGACGCGCCTGGGCTCTCAGCGTGGCCGTGCCCCGGGCCGGAACGCTGACCGGGGTGGCCACGGCGGCGTAGAGCACGCCCCGCGGACTCACCCCGTCGACCTGCACCGCCGTCACCGGCCCACGTCGCCACTTGTCTGGAAAAGGGGTGAGCTCCCAGCGCGGGCCGTCGGCAACGCCTTCTGACAGCAGCGCACTGCCGGCCACTCCGCCGTCGGGCGCCTCCAAAGTCACCTGCACCGCCAGCCGGTGCACGTGCCGGTCCTGCAGCGTGTGGCTGAACGACACCGAGCCCGCCGCCGCCTGGACGCTGGAGAGCTCGATCCCGTTCGCGCTCTGGCCGGTCCACGCCACGCCAAGCAACCGGCGATCCGCGTCGCTGCCGTTCCGGATGGCCCATTCCGAGAGGAAATAGCCCCCGGGCAGGACCGAGCGATGCTCTTCGGCGACCAGCCCGTCGAGTTCGTATTCGACGATGAGCTCGGCCGGCGTCCAGCGGCGACTCAAAACACGCGGCATCAGGGGTGCACCAGGCGGCTGCCCCTCGGCGGCGAGGAAGGTGATGGTGAAGACCGGCGCCAGTTCGTAGTGGTAGATGTGCGCCTCGTCCCAGAACCCCGGCTGGTCGAGCCAGCGAGGATAGCGGGGTGCCCAAAGGATGCCATCGCCCGAGCCGAGATAGTACTTGTCGGATCGCTCGAGCGAGTTCAGTAGTTCCTCCGCCATGTCAGCCTTTCCGGGCACGCCGCGATACGATCAACCGCCGGCCGGCACGCCGGTCAGCACCAGCTTCCCCATCTTCCACAGCTCCCAAGCGAGCCCCGCATCCGGGGACCAGCTCCACCGGTCGCTCCACATGATCTCGGTCAGGCCGCCCTCGGCGTCGCCGTCGGAGACGAAGATCTGGAGGCCGAGTACGGCGCCGACGAAAGGCCGGGCTTCCGGGAGCCCCGACCAGGGGACGCGCAGCTCGAACGTCCACCCTCCCTGGACGACGCGGGAGACGAGCGCCGCGCCTTCGATCGGGCCGTGGTAGTCCGCCGCGAGGCGCATCACCGGATGAGGCGGCGGCCCGTCACCCACGATGTGCGCGTAGACCCAGCTGTCGTCGGCCTGCCAGTTCGACGCATCCGGCGCCCGGCCCTCGTAGCTGAGGGGATGATTGTCATTGCGGAAATCGAAGACGAGGTTCACGCGATCGCTGGTCCAGGCCGCGCCGGCCTGCAGGCGATCGTCGGCGAACCGGCCCGCCGCGTACAGGTAGGTCGTATCCCATACGAACTGGACAGCGCCGCCCAGGTCCCTGTTCCCCTCGTAGTGCCTCGGGTCGCTGAGCAGGTAGCTGGACGAATCGAGGGCGACGGCGGGCACGCCGTTCCACTCGTCGAGTCCGCCGTCGAGAACGATCGCGGCGGTTCGATGCGGCGCGGTGGCTATCGCGTCATCCTCGGCGCCGGCCGGCGCGGTCATGGCGTAAGCGAGGCTGTAAGCCACGAACCCGAAGACGAGCGCCCCCCGAGCCATCTTCCGCGACCTGTCATCGTCACACACGCACGCCGCCATCATTCCACCTCCAAGACGACCACGCGCCGTTCGAATCGGCCTTCCAACCCGATCACATAGACGCGATGCAGGCCGGGCGGCAGCCGGAAGCGGGCCTCGTAGACCCCCGTGCCGTCCATCCGTTCCGTCATGAGCAACAGATCGGGTCCGACCACGACGGCGATCGGCAGGCGCGCGCCCCTCACGATACGTCCCATCCGGTCCCGCACCCGCGCCTCCAGGGTGATGCTCGTGTCGGGTGCCGCCCCGATCCGCGGCGGCACCTCGATCCAGCCGCG
>JAACAK010000049.1:79652-205963 GCA_011774835.1 Candidatus Kutchimonas denitrificans
TCGGCGCGAACGTGCACGGTGTCGAGGCCCGGGACCAGACCCTCGTCTACCACGGCGCTGTAGCGGCCGTCCACATCTTCGCGCAGCGTCAGCTCGCGTCCGCCGATCCGCGCCGTGACGCGAGCGCCCGGCACGCCGGCATCCTGGGCGATCCTCAGCGTGATGTCGAACGGCGCGCCGTTGGTGGTCACGCGCCCGGCCTCGGCCTCGATCGACCAGGGCAGGCGCCGTTCCAACGAGATCCGGCGCGGGACGAAAGCCAGGCCATCCGCTGCGGCGGTCAGCGTCGCACGGTGTGACCCGACCTCCAGACCCGTCAGGCTCATCGAGTAGCGGCCCGTCCCCGTCTCCTCCAGCCGCACCGTGTCCCCGCCCAGCGCCGCCTCGATTCTGGCGCCCGCTACCCACGGGCCGCCGCCGCCCAGTCGGGCGCGACGAACCTCGACCTGCAGCGTACCCGCGTCACCGCCAGATCCGCTCCCGGCGCCACCGGCATACGTGACGATCCGCGGCGGCGCGCTCAGATCGCCCATGCCGAGGCCCACGACCTCCGCCGCCGCATCGCCCACCGCGACCCGCGCCACTCGGCCCTCGGCCGGCATCGGAAGCCAGGCGGCGTGGTAGTCGCCCTCGAACAGCACACGCCCGTCGAAGTCGGTGTGGCGGTAACGGCGTGCGGGCAGGGTCGCCCCGCCGGCCCCACTGACCCGGACGGTCGTCGCCGAATCGCCGCCCGCCACCGGAAGGTAGACCGAATCGTTGGCGTCGCTGAGGAAGATCCGCTCGTAGAGGGGACGTGGACCCGTGCGCTGCCGCCGATCCACGCTCCGTCCGTAATCGAGGGCCAGCCACCGCTCTCGTGGCGTCCGTCCCAGCATCCAGCCGTAGTAGACCAGCTGCATCGCCCACGGGTAGGTCGCTCTGTTGGCGAGCTCCCGCTCGGCGTAGCTTACCATCTCGTCGTCAGAGTAATATGGGAGGAATGCCCCGGGGCGCTCCTCCAACAGCGTCGACATGTTGCGGCTCATCTCGTCGGAGTTGAGGAAGCCGTCGGGCATGCCGCTCATCGAGAACATGTCGTCGATGTTGTGGAGCACCTCGTGGATCATGATCTGGGAGATGCGGCCGGGATCCCAGGCGAAGACGCCGATCGAATTGTAGCCGGCATCGCCGAGGAAGCTGCCGTCGGGTCCTACCGCACCGCCCCCATACGCGAGGGCCGCCCCGTCGGGATTGGCGTTGTTCCAAGCGTAGAGCGCGATCACCTCGTCGAAGCCGTACTCGAGCATGCCCAGCGCGACGAGCTCGGCTTCGATGTCTTCGCGAGCCAGGTAGTAACGCCCGGGCGCGACCTCGGAAACCTCGGCCAAGGCGAGCTCGCGATCGATCTGGAGATACGAGATCTGGAACTCCACCGCATCGCCGGCCGCGGTCCGGTAGAAGTCGACGAACTCGAGGACTTCCTCGTGCACGCGCTCGACCTGCTCCCGATCCAGCGTCTGCGCGAACGACCGCGTGTAGAGGACGATCAGCAGATCGAGACGGCGAACTCGATCGGGGGAATCGGTCGAGCGTGCCCCGAGAGGAGCCGACAGCGCCAGCGACAGGATCGTGCCGGCCGGCAGGAGCCAGCGACTGACGCGGCCGGGCAGCGAGCGAGCGATGCGTTGCATGCGATGACCTGGAATGGGGGCGAACCACTAACCGTCGTCGAGACTAGACCGAGCGCTGAACGATGTCAACGATGAAGAGCTCGAAGCGCGAGCCGGTCGATGCAGCCCGGGACGCTTTTCGCGATACGTTCTCCGCGCAGCCGCAGTGGACCTGCCGGGCGCCGGGTCGCGTGAACCTGATCGGCGAGCACGTCGATTACAACGAGGGGCTGGTGCTGCCCGTGGCCATCGACCTGGAGATCGGCCTCGCTTTCCGCCGCCGCGACGACCGCCGGGTGCGGATCCACTCTCTCTCCTTCGACGAAACGGCCGAGTTCGACATCGATGATCTGGCGCCCGGCTCGCCCGTCGCGCCGCCCCCGCCCCCCTCCTGGTCGGTCTACCCGGCGGCGGTCGCCTGGGCGATGCGGCGCGCCCATCTGCCCCTGCTGGGCATCGATGCGACGATCGCCGGTGACATTCCGCCGGGCGCCGGCCTGTCGTCCTCCGCCGCCGTCGAGATCGCCTTCGCCGCCGCCTTCCGCCAGGTCGCCGACCTCGGGCTCTCCGATCTCGAGCTCGCCCGTCACGCCCACGCTGCGGAGAACGATTTCGTAGGCGTCCGCTGCGGCATGATGGACCAGATCGCTTCGGCCTGTGCCCGGCGCGGCCGCGCCGCCCTGATCGACTGCCGCAGCCTGGAGGTCCGTCACATCGCGTTGCCACCGGCGCTCCGCATGGTGATCGTCGACAGCGGCGTGGACCGCGAGCTGAGGGATTCCGAATACAATCAGCGTCGGCTCGAGTGCGAGGAGGCGGCGCGCCGCCTGGCGGCGCTCGACGATGGCATCGCATCGCTCCGTGACGTTCCGGCCGAGGCCCCGACCTCGCTGCTCGATGCGCTGCCGGCGCCCCTCGATCGGCGAGCCCGACACGTTGTCGGCGAGATCGAGCGCGTGCGGCTCGCTGCGGCCGCGCTGGAGAACAACGAGACCGAGCGGTTCGGCGAGCTGCTCTTCGCCTCACACCGCTCGCTGCGCGACGACTTCGAGGTCAGCTGCGAAGAGCTCGACACGCTGGTCGAGCTCGGCCGCCAGGCCGCCGGCGTCATCGGGTCGCGGCTGACCGGCGCCGGGTTCGGCGGCTGCACGGTCAACGTCGTGAGCGCCGCGCTGGTGAGCGATTTCCGCCGCTACGTCGCGGACGGCTACGAACGGCTGTACGGACGGCGGCCGCGGACCTGGGTAAGCGATCCGGCACCCGGTGTCAGCGTCGATCCCGTCTGGTAGGTCGAAAGGGCGCCGCCAGGTGTGGAACTGGCCGCAGCATCGATTCCTACATATGTTGCGAGTCCAATGTCACTCTTCTCGACTCGCTTCCGCGACGCCGTAACCAACGGGACCGCGCTCGTGCAGGCGCCGGGTGCGGAGGACACGGTGATGACCTTCGCGCGCTCGGTCGCCGCCGGTCTGTCCGACGATCCGAAGTGGCTGCATTGTCGCTTTCTTTACGATGCGGAAGGCAGTCGTCTCTTCGAGCGGATCACCGAACAGCCCGAATACTATCCCACCCGGACCGAGGCGGCGATCCTCCAGGCCCACGCCGACGAGATCCGCGCGCTCACCGGGCCGGTCGCCATCGTCGAGCTGGGCTCGGGCTACTCGGTCAAGACCGAGCATCTGCTGGGCGCCTACGCGGGCGACGGGAAGGACGTGCTCTACGTTCCCGTCGATGTGAGCGCCAGCGCGCTGCGCGAAGCGAACCGCTCGATCGCGTCCAACTTCCCGGCGGTCCGCTTCACCGGGATCACGGGCCCGTACCCCAGCGCCTTTCCCGTGCTGCGCCAGCTTTCACCGCAGCTGGTGGTGTTCCTGGGCAGCACGATCGGAAACTTCAACCCCGGCGAGATGACCGCCTTCTTCAGCGCGCTGAGCGGTCACATGCCCGCACACGACTTCTTCCTCCTGGGCGCCGACCTGGTGAAGGACCCCACGGTGTTGGAGGCGGCCTACAACGATGCGGCGGGCATCACGGCGCGGTTCACGAAGAACTATTTCGTCCGTTTGAACCGCGAGCTGGGCGCCGAGCTCGACCTGGACGCCATCGAGCACGTCGCCGTATGGAACCCCGAGTGGGAGCGGATGGAGATTTACGCCCACTTCCATCGGGCCCAGGAGATCTACATCGAACCGCTGGACGAATCCTATCAAATCGCCGCCGGCGAGCGGATCCTGATCGAGATCAGCCGCAAGTTCCGCCTGCCCATGCTGCGGGCGGAACTCGCCAAGCACGGTTTCCGTTCGAGACGCAGCTTCAGCGACGAAAAAGGATGGTTCGCGCTGCTCCTGCTGGAGCGCCTTGACGACCGTCTGATGCGGCGCGCCCCTTATCCAACAACGAAACGATAAGTATGCACGAAGCGACGATGGGCGGCCGGGCAACGGCCGACGCCGGTATTGATGTCATCGAGAAAGACGGGGTCTGCGGGATCTGCCCCGCCGGCTGCTGGGTGACCGTGACGATGGAGGACGGCCGGATCCGCGCCGTCCGCCCGCAAGATCACCCGCTCGGCATGATCTGCACCAACGGAGCACATTCGGCGGAGATCGTCCACGACCCCGACCGCTTGAGACATCCGCTGCGCCGAGTCGGCCCGAAAGGCACGTACGAGTTCGAGCGCATCGGCTGGGACGAGGCGTTCGAGATCATCGTCGAGAATCTCGAGACCATGAAGGCCCAGCACGGGCCCGAGTCCACGGCCATCTACACGGGGCGCGGCAGCTTCGAGCTGGCGCTGTGTGACGTCTTCCAGCCCGCCGACGTGGCCATATCGTCCGCCTCCAGCGTGCTCTTCCCCTTCGGCTCGCCCAACACGCTGGGCGTCGGCGCGCTCTGCTACGTGTCGTTCGCCATGATCGCCCCCCACGTCACGTTCGGCGAGTACTACCATACCACCGAGCACGACATAGAAAACGCCGAACTGATCGTCATCTGGGGCGCCAACCCGGCCACCGACTCGCCGCCGCTCGCCCACGAACAGATCAAGCAGGCCGTGCTGCGCGGCGCCGACGTCATCTGCATCGACCCACAGCGCAACTACACGGCCCGCGAGGTCGACGCGACCTGGGTGCCCATCCGTCCGGGCACCGACGGCGCCCTCGCCCTCGGTATGATCAACGTCCTCATCGAAGAAGAGCTGTACGACGACGACTTCGCCGAGAACTGGACCGTCGGCTTCGAGGAGCTGTCCCAGTACGTCCAGCATTTCCGGCCCGAAACGGTCGAGGAGATCACCGGCGTGCCCGCTGCCACGGTGGCCGAGCTCGCCCGACGCATCGCCCGTGCCCGTGGCGCCGCCCCGGTCATGTACACCGGCCTCGAGTACTCCGACAGCGGCGTGCAGGCCATCCGGGCCGTCTTCACCCTCTGGGCCCTGGCCGGCCAGCTCGATGTTCCCGGCGGCCTCAACATCCGGATGCGCGAGAACCAGTTCCCGATCAACCGGGACGGCCTGGTGCCGAACCCGAACCCGAAGAAGGCGCTGGGACGCGACCGCTTCCCGGTCTACAGCATGTACCGGGGCGAGTCGCACGCCATCGCGCTCCCCGACTCGGTGGTGGCAGGCGAGCCGTACAAGATCCGGTCGCTGATCATACTGGGCGGTTCGATCGTCACCGCGTGGCCGCAGCCGGAGATCTGGCGGAAGACGCTGGAAGGGCTCGAGTTCGTCGTGAGCATCAACCGCCACCACACCGCCGACTCGGCCTACGCCGACATCGTGCTGCCGGCCACGACCTACTACGAGATCACGTCGTACATGACCTACGGCCCGGTGTTCAAGATCCGCGAGAAGATGGTCGAGCCGGTAGGCGAGTCGCGAAACGATTACCTGATCCTGACCGAGCTGGCAGAGCGTCTCGGTTACGGCGACCGCTACCCGCGCACCGAGGAGGACCTGCTCCGTCATGTTCTCGACGGTTCAGGATTCACCCCCCAGCAGGTGCGCGAGGCCGGTGGTTCCGTCCAGATCCCCACCGTAATGATGGAATACAAGAAGTGGGAGAAGGGGAAGTTGCGGGAGGATGGCCAGCCCGGATTCAACACGCCGTCCGGAAAATTCGAGATCAAGTCGAGCGTCCTCGAGGAGCACGGCTACGACGGGCTGCCCGTCTACACCGAGCCGGGCGAGGGACCGCTGGCGCAGCCTGCGCTGGCGAAGGAGTACCCGCTCGTCTTCAACTCGGGCGCGCGGATCTTCGCCGACTTCCGTAGTCAGCATCATGGCGTTCCCGGTTTGAACCGGAAGGCGCCGGTGCCCCAGGTGACGCTGAACAGCAAGGACGCGACGGCTCGCGGGATCGAGGACGGCGATTGGGTCTGGGTCGTCACGCCGCGGGGCAAGGTCAAGTACAGTGCACGGGTCACCGATCACATCGTCGAGGGCGCCATCGACGCCAACATGGGAGGCGGCGGACCGCTGGGTCCGAAGGAGTGGCAGGACTGCAACGTCAACGACCTGACCGACCTGCAGCGCTACGACCCGATCTCCGGCTTCCCGGTCTACAAGGCGCTGCTCTGCGATGTGGTGAAGGCCGAAGGCGGCAACGGGGCCTGCCGGACCGGCGAAGCGGAGAGCGAGGCGGTGGTCGAAGTGAAGAAGCACGAGGGTCCACGCCGCCACGTGTACTTCGATCACAACGCGACGACGCCCCTCGACCCCGAGGTGCTCGAGGCGATGCTGCCGTTCCTCGAAAGCGAGTTCGGCAATCCGTCCAGCATCCACTCCCGGGGCGGCGAGGCGAAGGACGCGGTGGAAGCCGCGCGCCGTAAGGTGGCACAGGCCCTCGGCTGCACCGCGCGCCGCGTCGTCTTCACCGGCGGCGGCTCCGAGGGCGACAACCTGGCCATCAAGGGGGTGGCCCTCGCGAGGCGCGAGACGGGGGCGCACATCGTCACCAGCGTGGTCGAGCACCCGGCGGTGTTGCGCACCTGCGAGGCGCTGCAGGAGCTGGGCTTCGAGGTGACCTACCTGGAGGTCGACGCCACGGGTCGCGTCGACCCGGATTCGCTCGTAGAGGCGATCCGGCCCGACACGGTTCTGGTCAGCGTGATGCTGGCGAACAGCGAGGTGGGGACGATCAACCCGATCCGCGAGCTGGCGGAGATCGCCCACGAACACGACGTGCTCTTCCACACCGACGCGGTGCAGGGTCTGGGCAAGCTGCCCATCGATGTCGAGGAACTCGGGGTCGACCTGCTCAGCGTTTCCAGCCACAAAATCCACGGCCCCAAGGGCGTAGGCGCTCTGTACGTGAGGAAGGGCGTGGAGCTGTCGCCGGTGATCCACGGCGGCGGCCAGGAGCACAAGCTCAGGGCCGGCACGGAGAACGTCCCCGGGATCGTGGGCTTCGGAAAGGCGTGCGAGCTAGCGGTCCGGCGACTCAACGGCCGGGAGATGGACCGAGTGCGGGGCCTGCGCGATCGGCTGGAGGCGGGCATCCGCGAGATCGTGTCCGAGGCGCGGCTCAACGGCCATGCCGACGAACGACTCCCCAACACGCTGAACCTCACGCTGCCGGGGATGCGCGGCGAGTCGCTCGTGCTCTTCCTCGACCGTTACGGCGTCTACTTCTCTTCCGGCTCCGCCTGCAAATCGGGCAACCCCGATCCGTCACACGTTCTGAAGGCGCTGGGCCTAAGCGACGAAGACGCTCACTGCGCGATCCGCATGTCGCTGGGCGTCGGCAACGAGGAGGCGGACATCAATTACGTCCTGGAGAGCCTGCGCGAGATCGTCGGCGATCGCCAGAGCAGCGTTCGCTTCGTCGGCTGCCGCTGATCGTTCACTACAGCCGCCACGACCGGAGGAGGTGAGTCGCATGGAGCGCGCGCAGCTCGAGTTCTCGGAGGGGTTCAACGTCCTCGTCGACAACGGCCGCGCCCAGGCGGCCGTCATGACGCTCGCCGCCGGCACCTCGATCGGCGGTCCCGAGAACCAGCACGAGGGCAGCGATCAGTGGCTGTACGTCGTGGCCGGAAGCGGAACGGCCATCGTCGCCGGCGAAGAGCACGAGCTGGAGACGGGCACCCTGCTGCTGATCGAGCGCGGCGAAACGCACGAGATCCGCAACACCGATGACCGCCCGCTCGAGACACTCAACGTGTACGTCCCTCCCGCATACTGAGGCGGCTCGATTGCCCGCATCAGCGCCGCCAGCGAGTCCGCCGGTTCCGTGTCATCCTCGTCTGGCGGACCACGCGGCTTTTCGATCAGCGAGCGAGCCGACGAGACCGCCGACCGCCATCCCCGGAACGATCAGCAGAAAGCCGGCGTAGGCTTCCATTCCGTCCGAGGTGAGCAGGATGAGGAACGGGATGGCTCCGCCCAGGATCGCCCCCTGCAGGGCATAGTTTCCCCGCGCTTCATCCTGACCCGACGTTAGTGGCAGCGGTGAGACAATGAAGAATGGTTCATCGATGCTGGCCGGCGCTGGCGGCAACAGGCGTGGGTCGGATGCGACTCGCAGGGCTTCGCCTCTTTCGGGCGTCGGGTCCCGCTGCTGCGCCATCAGGGACCGACACACCCGATGAGCGCGACGTGGATCAAGCGAAAGTTCGTCCGGTACGCACTTCCCCCCCTGGAACCAGAAATTGGCGTTCAGCCGGGGAGCGAACCAAAAGCGGCCTGGCGTGGCCCCGCAGAGGTCGGCCGAAGCTAGGGCAGCGCCTCGCGGGCCGAGCCCCAGCCCGTCATCGCCTCGAACACCTCGAGGGCGAAGTCGACCTTGCCGAAGGGCGCGCTGACCTGCACGCCCTGTACATGAGGCTCGATCGCGGCGACCATCTCCCTGGCGATGGCCAGCCCCTCGGCCATGCCCGCCTCTTTCCCCTTGTCGGTGGCGGCCCTCATCCGCTCGAGCACGGAATCGGGCACCTCGATGCCCGGGACCTCGTTGTTGAGGAACTCGGCGTTGCGGTAGGAGACCAATGGCCAGATCGCGGCGATGGTCGGGATACGGATTCCCATCTCATCGATCCGTCCCAGAAAGTCGAGGAAGCGGTCGGTGTCGAAGATCGGCTGGCTGATGGCGTACTGGGCGCCCGCATCCACCTTCCAGTAGAAATGGTTCAGCTCGTAGTCCAGGTCCACCGACGCGTGGTTCATGCCCACGCCGAGGAAGTAAGCCGTGGGCTCGCCGATCGAATTGTCGCCCGGATCCAGACCTTCGTTCAGCTTGCGCACCAGATTGGTGAGCCCCACCGAGTCGATGTCGAAGACCGCGGTGGCGTCTGGGTAAGGACCCATCTTGGGCGGGTCGCCGGTGATGATCAGCAGGTTCCGGATCCCCAGCGCGTGCGCGCCCAGCAGGTCGCTCATCATCCCCAGCAGGTTCCGATCGCGACAGCAGTAATGCGGTATCGTCTCCAACCCCACCTCGCGCTCGATGATCGAGCAGCTCGCCAGCACGCCCATCCGCATCATCGCCCGTGGGCCGTCCGGCACGTTCACCGCATCCACGCCGGCCGCCTTGAGCCGACGCACCTTCTCCAGCACGTCGGCCGGATTGGACCCCTTGGGCGGCAGGATCTCGACGCTGGTCACCCGCTGGCCATCGACGATCTTGCGGGCCAGCCGCGAGCGTTCGGCCACCGGCACCGGCTCGACGCCCTTCGGCTCCTCGGCCGCCGCCGTCTCTCTGGGCACCACGACCAGTTGACGCCGCGGCCGCAAGGCACGCACCTGGCCCGACATCACCTTGATGTGATCCGGCGTCGTCCCACAGCAGCCGCCGACGAAGCGCACACCTGCCTGGATCAGCCGGCGCGTGTACTTCGAGAAGTACTCGGGCGACGCCATGTACATCTTGCGGCCCTCCACCTCCCGCGGCAGCCCGGCGTTCGGCTGCGCAGAGAGCGGGCGGTTCGTCACCTGCGCCATCTTCTGGATCGCCTTCAGGATCATCGCCGGACCCACGCTGCAGTTGAGCCCGACCACATCGGCGCCCGCCTCGTCCAGGTGGCGGGCGATCCGCTCCGGCTCGGCTCCCAGCGCGGTCGAGCCGTCAACCTGCACCGTCATCTGGGCGATCGCCGGCAGATCCGCCGCGTCGCGGCACCCCCGAATCGCCTGCTCGGCCTCGGAGATGTCGCTGAACGTCTCCACGATGAACGCGTCGACACCGCCCTCGGCCAGCGCCTCGGCCTGCTCCCGGAACAGCGCCCGCGCCTCGTCACGACCCGTCGGGCCGAAGGGCTCGATTCGCACCCCCAGCGGCCCGATCGAACCCGCCACGTAGACGTCGTCGGCCGCCACCTCACGGGCCAGCTCCGCCGCCACCCGGTTGATCTCGTGCACCCGATTGCCCAGACCGTGCCGGTCCAGCCGCAGGCGGTTCGCGCCGAAGGTGTTCGTCTCCAGAATCTCGGCGCCGGCGTCTCGATAGGCACGATGCACCTCGCGCACCAGCTCGGGCCGCTTCAAGTTCAGCTCGTCGTACGAGACGTTGATGAACACGCCTCGTCGATACAGCTCGGTGCCGATCGCCCCGTCGAACAGATGCGCGCTGCCGTTCTCGATCAGCGCTCGAAAGTCTGGCATCGTCTTTCTCCTGGCCAGATACAAAAAGCGACCCGGGCTCGCTTCGAACCCGGGTCGCGTGAGATCTCCTTTTCGGAGCCGCCGCAGCCGTCCCCGGTCTGCAGCGCCCGGCTCTTTAGCCTTTTTTTAAGGTGGTTGCAAGCGGCCACAAATCAGTCCACCGAAATCCCAAGCTACAACCGCCGTCCCACCAGTCAAGCTCCGGTCCGATACGGGCAGGAACAAGCCGAGGGGTACCCGCGTTGCTAGCGGTAGCCCAAGCGCAGCTCGCAGGCCATCACAACGAGAACGGGAGAACTCGAGATGAGAGCCAAGCGCACGATCACGATCGTGGCGGCGGCCACCGTCATATTCGTGGCGACCGCCGCCACTGCCGTGGCCCAGCCGCTCACGCGCCGGACGCCGAACACTCTGGGGTCCTGGGTGACGTCGCCCTGGAACCTCTACTTCGCCTTCAATCATCGCTTCCGAATTCTGGGCGACGAGAACATCGGCGGTATCTTCGACGAAGGCGTGGTCGAGAACTCGCCTTCCTTCAACCTCGCGCTCGGACTCTGGGCTCCGTTCATGGCCGGCGTCATGTACAGCTCCGCTCCCAGGATCTCCAACGACCGCCGGAGCAACGAGTGGTTCCCCTACGCGAAGTGGTCGCCGCTCCGCACCGACCGCTGGTCGATCTCCCTGCTGGGCGGCTACAACTCGCAGGCCGAGAGCGCCGACGGTGTGCTGGCGGGCCAGGTGAACGCCGCGGGCTTCGAATTCACCGGCGAGGTCCGGGGCTTCAGCGACGCCCTGCACACCGACGAGGCCGGGCTGGCCCTGGCCGGCGGCCTAGGCTATCGGCCCACCGAGTACATCGCGCTCTCCGCGGACGTGGGCGGCTTCGTGACCGGCCCGGACACCGGTGTCGCCTGGAGCGCCGGGATCGCCATCGGCATCCCGTTCACCCCGCACACCTTCTCGCTCCAGGTGAGCAATGCGCTCTCGACGATCCCGCAAGAGGCGTCGTTCAACAGCGCCGAGACACCGAGCAGCGATCTGGTCTGGGGCTTCGAGTTCACCGTTCCGTTCAGCGGCTTCGCCCGCTGGGGCCGGATCTTCGATCCCCGACAGAGCGCCGCCGAAGGACAGAACGTGGTCCCGATGGTCGCCGAAGTCGACATCAAGCGCTTCGCCTTCCACGGCTCCGACGTCATGGTCTCCGAGGGCGGCCTCGTACGGTGGATCAACCGGGACCCGATCGCCCACACGGTGGCGGCCGCGGACGGCAGCTGGAGATCCCCACCCATCGGCCCGGGCGAGACCTACACGGTGCACCTGGACGAGGCCGGCCGCCACGAGTACGTATGCACCCTGCATCCCAAAGACAGGGGGACGATCCTGGTCGAGCCCGGAAGTTGAGCCGCCCGGGGGAGCGGGGTACGCAGGGCCACCGGGATCGGGGCGGCCGGCGGCCGCCATCACCTCCGGGAACCGGGTTGGCCTTTCGCCATTGAGATCTCGGCGAACGAATCGACGACCATGTCGGCGTCGGCGAGCTCATCCCGTCGGTGGGTCGAGGCCAAGGCGATGGTCGCCATCCCGGCGCGGCGCGCCGCCTCGATCCCCTGGGGCGCGTCCTCGATCACCACGCAGCCCCTGGGATCGCTGCCCAGCTGCTCGGCCGCGTGCAGGAAGATGTCGGGGTGCGGCTTGGAGCGGCAGCCGACCGTCTCGATGTCGTAGATCCGGTCGTCGAACAGGTCGGCGAGCCCCAGACGCCGATCGACGACGGCCAGAAGCTCGGGGGTCAGCGCCGTCGCCAGCGCCGTCCTGTGCGCGTCGCGCACGTCCTCGAAGAACTCCTGGAAGCCCCACACGAACCCGACGCCGTCGGCGAACAGCTCCCTCACGATCGCCAGCCGCTCGGCGGTGAGTTCCTCGAGGCCGCCCTCGAGCGCGCAGACCTCCTGAAGCAGCCGGGTGCCCTCCAGCAGCGAGCGACCGGTGAGCCGCGGCTTGATGCTCGCGCGATCGTAGACACGTCCGTGCCGGCGGAGGAACTCGGCCTGGCCCAGGTCCCAGACCGGCTCGCTGTCGACGACGACACCCTCACAATCGAAGATGATCGCGTCGACGGGGGGGATCGGCTCACTCATGCTTCATCGCTTGGGATTCTACGAAGTCGGATATCGGGATTCCGATTGGGGAAATCTCGAGTTCTCCCCGAATTGCCGAAGGAGGTTCGGGGATTCGGGGGTTCGGGGATTCGGGGAAATACGAAACGATAGCGGATGGCTCGCGCCTTTTCCTTCCCTGCCTCCCCGATGCCTCGAATCCCCGAATCCCAAAATCGTCTTCAACAATTCGGGAAGAGCTGGATATTCCTGAAATCAGAATCCCGATATCAGAGTCCCGAAATCCGAACTCGAATTCCCATTACTCCCTCCGAAAGACAAGGGTCGCGTTTATCCCCCCGAACCCGAACGAATTCGAGATGGCGAATCGCGCGCCCGCAGCACGGCCGGCGCCGGCGACGAGATCGAGATCGCATTCGGGATCGGGCTCGCTCAGGTTCAGCGTCGGCGGCAGCCACCCCCGTTCCATCGACAAGGCCGTGATCGCCGCCTCGATGGCCCCGGATGCGCCCAGTGGGTGGCCGTAGTAGCCCTTGGTGCCGCTGACGGGAATTCCGCGGGCTCGCGCGCCCAGCGCCGACTTGATCGCCCGCGTCTCCACCGGATCGTTCAGCCGCGTGGATGAGGCGTGGGCGTTCACGTACTCCAAGTCATCGGCGTCGCCGCCCGACCCGGCCAACGCCAGCTCGATCGCCCGGGCCGACTGAGCACCGTCGGGACGCGGTGCAGTCATGTGATAGGCATCGTTGGTGGTGCCGAACCCGCACAGCTCGGCATAGATGCGCGCGTCGCGCGCCACCGCCCGCCCCCACTCCTCCAGCACCAGAACCGCCGCGCCCTCGCCCATGACGAACCCGTCACGGTCCCGGTCGAACGGACGGCTAGCGGTGGCGGGGTCATCGTTGCGCTTCGACATGGCGCGGATCAACGCGAACGCGCCGTACGATAATGGCGCCAGCGGGCACTCGATTCCGCCAACCAGCACCGCATCGGCCCCGCCGCCCCGGATGAGCTCGAAGCCGCGCCCGACGGCGATCGCCCCCGAGGCACAGCTCATCCCGTTGGTCGAGTTGGGACCGGTGAACCCGAACTCGATAGCGATGTTGCAACTCGCGGCGCCGGTGAAGACGGCGAGGGCGACCAGCGGGTTCACCGCCGAAGGCCCTTTCTCTACGTAGACGTGGTGCTGGCTCTCGGCGAACGCCACGCCTCCGAGCGCCGAGCCCATCTGCACCGCCACCCGGTCCGGTGACAGCGACTCCGGTGCGAGCTCCGCGTCGGCCAACGCCATGCGCGCGGCAGCCACGCTGAACTGCCCGTAGCGGTCGAGCCGTTTGGCACGCTTCGCGTCCATGTGGTCGGCCGGGTCGAAGCGCTCGACCTCGGCGGCCATCCGACTACGGAAGCGCGACGGATCGAACCGCGTGAGCTCGCGCACCGCCGAAGCACCGAGCCGTAATCCGTCCCATAGCCCTTCGGTGCCGGTACCGATAGGCGTGATGCAGCCGATGCCGGTGACGGCGACCCGGCGGCCGTCGCGAGACTGCACTCCGCTGTCCAGTATCACCTCGACTCCGCCTCTCTCTTTACGCCGGCGAGGGTTTCGCCGGCGACGTGATGGATGAAGACCGGACCGATCACCGCGTTCGCGGCGAACTTGCCGATGAGCGGCCACCCCGGCCCCTCCGGCCAGGCGTGGACGATCTCGACTCGCGTGGCGTCGTCCGCGGGATGGAAACGCCACTCCACATCCATTCCGCGCGTGATCCCGTCGACGTGGTGGTAGCGGACCAGCGGCGTAGCCTCCTCGATCTCCATCTCGCTGACCCACCAGACCGGGTACCCCAGCGGCCCGAAGTTTCGGCGCGCCGCCATCTCCACCCGGCCGCGGCCGAAGCCATCGCGACGCTGGAAGCGGACCCAGCGATAGTGGGGCAGGATCTCGGGCCAGCGCTCGACATCGGCCGCCACCCGGAAGCAGCGGTCCACGTCGGCCCACATTCGCATTTCGTTGTGCGTCTTCATGTCATCATAGCTCGCCGATCAGCGATGGCAGCGCCCGCAACCAGAGCCGCGGGTCCAGGACCGCCGCCGGATGGGTCAGGTCGCCCGTCGCCCGGATCAACCGCGTCGCCAGCGCCGGATTCGCTGCCATCGCCGCCACCAGCCACCCCATCAGCCCCGGCCGGCGGATGACCGACTCGATCGTCCGCTGCAGAGCGCGGGTCGGGGCCAGCTCGAACCGGAGCCGCCAATCGTAGCGCCGCAGGCTCGCGTTCGCGGCGTCGGAATCCTCCAGGGCGACGGCGATCGCCGCCGCCGCCAGCCGCGCGCTGCGCAACGCCTGATGGATCCCCTGCCCGGTGAAGGGATCGTAGTACCCGGCCGCGTCCCCGACCAGAACCGCGCCCGGCGCCCAAGCCCGGCGGACTGGCCGATCGAACGGCCCGGTGACGAGCACATCGTCCTCCAGCCCGGCAGAGCGGACGCGGCGCTCGATCTCCGGAAACGCGCCCAATCCGCGCTCCAGAAAGCGGCGTGGATTACCGCCCATCGCCGCTGCGTCCGAGCGCGGCACTACCAGCGTCACGTTGCCACCCTCGGCGAACGGGGCGTAGCCGCAGCTTCGCCCAACCCGAACCCGGAGCTCACCCCGGTCGCCGGCCCCGTTCGGCCCGGCGAGGTGCCCCACGATCGCGATCTTCCGCAGGCGCGGAGGGCGGGACGCGAGCCCCAACCGCCGCTGCACCACCGAGCGGAGACCATCGGCGCCCACCACCAACGACGAGCGCAATTCGCCCACCGCACCTCCCCGACGAAAGCGCACGCCGACCACACGATTCTCCGTGCCGGTGACGAGGCCGAACACGCGAGCCCCGTGGCTGACCCGGGCGCCGGCGAGCTCCGCTTCGGCCAGCAGTGCCGCATCGAAGTCCCGACGCCGAACCGCCCACCCGGTCTCCCCCACACCGAACTCGGCTCGAAACCTTCTCCCGTTCGGCGCTTCGATGCTCCACCCCTTCAACCCCTGTGGCTCGAGGCGCTCAGCCAGCTCGCTCGCCAACCCCAATGCCTCGAGCTCCGCCACCGCTCCCGGATTCACACAGTCGCCGCACGGCTTGTCCCGTGGGAACGCCGCTCGCTCCAGTACCATCACGTCGTGGCCGCCCCGGGCCAGGCGCAGCGCCACGGCCGAACCCGCGGGGCCACCACCCACCACGATCACATCAGCATCACGCACGGTCATCCGGTCCACGCTCCCAGCGAAGAGCCCAACGGAAAAATGGCTGCGGCTCCACCTCCGCATCCAGACCGGCGCGCGCCGCCAGTTCCCGCACCTCGGTCAGGTCGAACGCCGCCCGAACCGATGCCGGACCGTCATGCCGCGAATAGCGGTGCCCGCGCCAGACGGTCCGAGCGAGCAACTGAGCGCCCAGGTAACCCGGCAGGCAACGACGAAGGTCGGTGACCACGATGCCCCAGCGGCTGACCCGCGCCATCTCAAGTAACGCGTCCACCGCCTCCCCTGTTTCCAGGTGGTGCAGAACGGTGCTCGAAATCGCCACCTCGAACGCACGCTCGCCGAACGGCAGATGACGCGCGTCGCCTCCCACGAACCGGATCTTCTCACCCGACTCGGACGATGCCACCGTAGTTTCGGCACCGATACGCAGCGTCAGACGCCCACGATCCAGCCCCACGCCCTCGAACCCGATCGACCGCTCGGCACACCAGACCGCCAGCGAGCGCAACACATCGCCGCCCCCGGCACCCACGTCCACCACCCGCACCCGGGCCGGCCTTTTCGGCTCCAACAGCCGCCGCACCTGATGCACCACCGTGGCCGTGCCCCCCAGGTAGCGGTTGTACCAGGCCAGATCGGCGAGGCTCTCGGCCAGGCGCTCGGGATCGGGCCGAGGCTGGTCCATCAGCTCCACAACGGGTCGTCTTTGCATGAGCCAGAAGAATGGGACGACCGGCTTGGTCAGGCCAGCGGTGGCATGAGAATGAGTCTCGCTTGCATCCCGGCGCCCCTTCCCTTATGCTACATCTTTCGTATTGGCTAAATTCGAGGTTTTGTCAGCCTAAAAACTCAACCACACCCGGTTAGTCCCATGACCACTATCTCTCGGCGCCAATGGTTCAAGCTCGGCGCCGCCGCCGCCGGCTTCTCGTCCCTCGCCGCCGCACTCGGCCTCCGGCCCCGTCGGCCCCAGGCCGAGACGGGGGGCGAAGAGGTGCACGGCCACGAGGCGGCGACGGTCGGGCGCGTCTCCACGGCCGACTTCGACCCGATGGAGTACCTGACCGAGTTCGACTACGGTCGAAGCCGCCGTCTCTCCGACGGCCGGACGCTGCGCGAATACGACGTGGTGGCCGTCGATCGGGAGATCGAGGTGGCGCCGGGCGTCTACTACCCGGCCTGGACTTACAGCGGCCGGGTTCCGGGCCCCACGCTTCGCTGCACCGAGGGTGATGTGCTGCGAGTGAACTTGCGCAACGGAGGTTCACACCCGCACACGATTCACTTTCACGGGACGCATCCGCCGGAGATGGACGGGGTGTTCCCGGTGATCGCGCCCGGCGAGTCGTTCACCTACGAGTTCGAGGCGAAGCCGTTCGGGCTGCATCTCTACCACTGCCACACCATGCCGCTGAAGCGGCACATCCACAAAGGGCTGTACGGCGTGCTGATCATCGATCCGCCCGGCGGCCGACCACCGGCGCGGGAGCTGGTGATGATGATGAACGCGTTCGACACGAACTTCGACGGCGAGAACGAGGTGTACGCCGTGAACACCGTGGCGTTCTATTATCAGCAGCAGCCGATCCCGGTGGAGGTTGGGGAGCCCGTACGGGTTTACCTGGTCAACATCACCGAGTTCGACCCGGTGAACTCCTTTCATCTACATGCCGGGATGTTCCGTGTGTACCGGACCGGTACCGATCTGGAGCGACACGAGCTCACCGACACGCTCATGATGTGCCAGGGCGAGCGGCACGTGCTGGAGTTCGAGCTGGAGAATCCGGGCCTGCACATGTTCCACGCGCACCAGAGCGAGTTCGCCGAGCTGGGCTGGATGGGCTTCTTCGAGGCGCAGCCGCCAACGGTAGCCAGCGCCGTCGGTAAGGAAGGAGGCCGGGCATGAGCGAACGCTGGAAGAAATGGGTTACCGGCCTGACCCCGCTCGTGCTACTGGCCGCCATGACGGTCCTGTTCCTCAGGTTCGGGCCGCTGGGTGTGTTCCGGGCATCGTTCCCACCCATCGAGGAGCTGACGATCGAGCGCATCCGGTTGCCGGAGCCGGACTTGATGGAGATCAGCGTGGTCAACGGCGGGCCGGAGCCGGTGACGGTGGCGCAGATGCTTATCGATGAGGCGTACTGGCCGTTCGAGATCGAGCCGGGCCATACGATCCCGCGGCTGCGCCGCGCGACGATCCGGACCCGCTATCCCTGGGTCGAGGGCGAGCCTCACGAGGTGACGCTGCTCACCAGCACCGGTCTGACGTTCAGCGCCGAAATCGAGGTGGCGACACAGTCGCCGGCTCCGAACGCGCGGTACCTGGCGACCTTCACGCTGCTGGGCGTCTACGTCGGCGTGCTCCCGGTACTCATCGGACTACTGTGGTTCCCGTTCCTGAAGCGAATCGATCGCAAGTGGATCAACTTCTTCCTCAGCCTGACCGTGGGTCTGCTGATATTCCTGGGGATAGACGCGCTGCATGAAGCGTTCGAGCTGCAGGAGCGAGTGGCCGACGCGTTTCAGGGCGTCGGGTTGATCACGCTGGGGGTGCTGGGCGCGATGTTCGGCATCGTGGCGATCGGGCGCTGGCTGCGTCGCCGGCCGGTGGCCGCCGGTCTTTCGCAGCGGCTCTGGGTCGCGTATATGGTCGCGCTGGGGATCGGCCTGCACAATCTGGGCGAAGGCCTGGCCATCGGGTCGGCGTACTCGGTCGGCGCCATATCGCTCGGCGCCTTCCTGGTCGTGGGCTTCGCCATCCACAACACGACCGAGGGGTTGGGCATCGTCGCTCCCGTGGCAAAGGAGCGACCGTCGCTGTGGCACCTAGTGACGATGGGGGCCATCGCGGGCGTGCCGACGATTGCGGGCGCATGGATCGGCGGCTTCAACTACCGTCCGGATCTGGCCGTGTTCTTCCTCGCCCTCGGGGCCGGGGCCGTTCTCCAGGTCGTCTGGGAGCTGGGCCGAGTCATCCATCGCGAATCGAAGGCGGGGTGGATGATGCCCCTCAACGCGATGGGGTTGGTGGCCGGGTTGGTGATCATGTACACGACAGCGCTGCTCGTCGTGGCGTGAGTTCTCTCCGAATCGTTGAAGGTGGTTCGGGGATTCCAGGATTCGGGGATTCGGGGAGGCAGGGAAAGTGGAGGGCACGTGCCAGGCACACCACCTCCCTATTGCCCGGAATCCCCGTATCCGACCTCGAGATTCCCACACCACACTTGACCGTGGGACGCTTCGGACCCATCATAGAAACCCTTGCTTAGTCGGTGACCTTCCCGAATCCCCCGAAATATTTCCCTTTCGCCTTGCATTGGCTGTTCTATGGCGCCGGGAGGCCGGCAGATGTTTTCCAACTTGGACGTCGCAGGCGACTTTCCGCTTCGCGTCGACATCGTCCCATCAAAAGTGAGCGCCCGGGTCTGGGCCCACGAAGCCCGGGCCGGCCGGCAGAAGGCGCCGTGCTGGACCTACATCAGCGACGGGTTATGGACCCTGGGCCAGAAAGAAGTGATTATTACTTTAAACCGCGAGGTCGAGGAAAAGCCCACCGACTTCCCGCGCGCCCCCCTCAAGTTCTTCTCACGCCTCCATTCCTTCGCAGATGCGGGAGCGTCGGTCGACACCGGCGACGTCACCCAGTTCGAGGGCGCCGGCTTTCTAGGTCTCGATGGCATCGTCTACGCCAACCCGCAGCCCCTCGAGGGGGTCGAGGTCCCCGACAAGGCGCTGGCGGCGGTGCTGGTCACCGAAGAGGAGCTCCGTGTATCCCAGCTGTTCGGTGCCTCCCGTGTGCTGGCCCAACTGGGTCGGGCGGCCGGGCACTATCCGTACCCCGTTTGGTCCGACCGCTCTCGAGACGGGCTGAACCTGAGCCACATGACGGAACAGAGCGTGCTCGCGCGGATCGAGCGGAAACGGATCCCGGGTGTGCGGGTCCGTGTGGAGGCGAACCGACTCATCGTCTCGGTGGCGCCCGAATCCGCTGAAGAGCTGAAGAGCACCCTCGACCAGGCGCCGACGAACGCGCCCCTCGCCATACCCACCGAGCTCGACCCCGCCGCCGACGGCTGCCTGGTCTGGGAGGCGGGGCGCCTGGAGCCGACGGTCGCCGCGCCGCCCGGCAGCCGACGTCGCCGTCTCAGCGGCTGCTTCATCGCTCTGGTTCCCGGTCAGAAAGAGGACATGGGCGAGATCGTCGAGGACGGGATGGTCGTATCGTTGACCGACCGGTCCTGGCTGGCGCTGAGGGGAGCGGTGGAGACGCGGGCGCCGCTGACGATCCCGGGCTCGAGCGGGCGCTTCGACTTCGCCTTCAGCTGGCACAGAGAGGTTTAGGGAGTCGGGGATTCCGGGATTCGGGGAGGCAGGGAAGTGCAGGGTACGCGCCAAGCACATCACTCCCTATTTCCCCGAATCCCCTTCAACACTTCCCACTGGCCCTCCCCAACGCAGAATCCCGAAATCCGACTTCAAGATGGAGGGTTCCCACCCAACCGGGGGGCGAGCAGGACTCCCAGCGTGTCCGCTATCGTCTTCACAGCCTGCTCGTCGCCCTGGCCGAACGCCGCCGGCGCGTGGCTGCGGACTTCTATGAGTCCGAGCACGCGTTCGCCGCCGCGCACCAGCACGACGAGCTCCGAGCGCGTTTCGGGGTCGCGGGCCAGGTAGCCCTCGAAGGCGTAGACGTCCGGTACGTTGATGTCACGCGCCTCGGCCACGGTCTTGCCGCATATTCCCTTCCCGACCGGGATGCGCAGCAACTCGGTGTCCGCACCGATATAGCTGTGCAGGACCAGGCTCGCGCCGCTGAGCAGGTAGACGCCAACCCAATCGTTCTCCGAACGCAACTGATGGATCCGCTCGACGGCGCGATGCACCACGGCATCCGGCCGGATCTCGGCCATGCCCCACAGCTCGTCGGCGATCGTTTCGGGATCGAGCATGCGGCAAGTTGCGGCGCGGGCAGCGCCGTCGCAATCTGTCCAGCGTAACGCTTCCTCGAAGGCCCGATTCCCACGGTTGCCGAGCCCGGTGGGCCCCGATGCGTAGCCGACCCACGAACACAGCCTGGCCAGTACCCGATCCCGGGACACGGCTCGTCCCGGCATTGGGATTGGTTCTGGCTTCGGCCGCTGCCCTATCCGCCCAGGAACCGTACACGCCCGCGCCCACTGGCCCCGCCATCGGCGCCAATCTGATCTTCCAGGCGTTCAGCGGTGAAGATTTCGAGACATTCCACGACGGGTTCGGCGGAACGATAACCGGGCGATACACGGCACGCAGCGGCTTCCAGCTGCTGGGTGGGGTGCACTACAGCATCCACGGCGTCACGGGGGGACCGGGCGACGTGCGGTTCCTCGAGGTCTTCGTCGACCCGCGATACGTGCTGGAGCTCTTCAACTCGGAGCGTATCGTGCTCCTCGTCGCGGGGCGCGCGGCCTTCGTACGCCAAACGCTCAGCGGTGCGGCCCTGGAGGGCGGCGCCAGCGGCCTGGTTCTGGGAGGCTCGATGGGCGGCATCTATGGGTTGAATCGTCGCCTGGCCGTGGAACTGACTCTGTTCTTCGGCGGCCTCTGGACCGATGGGGTGAGGGCGGTGGAAGGGGCGGAGAAATCAGGGAACGGCAACGTCACCACGCTACAGGCGGGCATCGTCTGGTCCTTCCCCCGCTGACGCCCGACGGCATGCCGCGATCGCGACTACCGGACCGCCAGGCTGCCGGGCGGCAGCAGGACGGCCCGCACCGGCGCGGCCTCTGCCTCGACCAGACGAATCGGCAGCGCCAGCAGATCGTACGGGGCGGCCTCGACCGCCGAGAGATCGAGGTTCTCCAGGATCGGGCAGCCGGCCAGCCCGAGGACCCGGTGAGCGCTCATGGCGGCGCTATCCACCGGATCGACGGAGGGGGCGTCGGTCCCGTACAGCAGCAGGCCACCGCTCACCAGCGCTTCCGCCGCCTCCGACTCCAGCGGTGGGAAATCGCTGACAAACTCGTCCGGCCGCACCTCGTCCAAACAGCGAACGAGCACGCGAGCGGCGCCGACGGCGCCGGCCGCCTCCAATAGCTCGACGCTCACCGCCTCGCGGCCGATCGCGTCGACGACGCGAGCCGGACCGATGAAGTTGGCGAGTTCGAACGAACTCGCGGCGGCGCCGTCCGGATCGTAATGGGCCGGAGCGTCGGCGTGCGTGCCGACATGCGGGCTGAAATCCAGGTGGGAGACCGAGACGCTGTCGCCACGGTCCAGCCGCGACGACCAATCGAGTCGGAACGCGGCGTCGCCGGGCCAGGCCGCCGTGGTCGTCGTGAGGGGCCGACTGATATCGATCATCAGCGCTACTCTTCGAGATCGGCGCGCCGACGCGGCGGCGCGCCCCAACCCAGTATCTCGTAGTCGACCGAGAACCGACCCCCACCCGTCACGATCAGGCAAAACGCCACCATCAGCAGGGTGAACTCGAGTTCGAAGCCGTCGATGAAGCCTTCGCTGACCCGAGTCTGAACGATGGCGACCGCCATGACCCCGGCGATGAACACGGCGGCGAAGCGGGTGAAGAGGCCGACAACGACGGCCAGGCCACCGAAGAACTCGACGAGGGCCACGGCCCAGGCCCAGAAGACCGGGTACGGCCAGCCCCACGACTCGATGTTGAAACCTTCCGGCGTTCCCAGCGGGCCCTGCAGCTTCTCCCAACCGTGGGCCATGAACACCGTGCCCAGCGCCAGCCGCAGGTAGAACGGTCCCCAATCGTGGAAATAGCGATTCAGCAGCCACCAGCGCATCGACCGCCTCCCCTCAGCCGCCGTCGCGGCCGACCTCGCGACCGCGTCCCCGACCCGCCGCACCGGGCCCCTCTCCTGTCTCGGGCCCGCCCCGGTCCGGTGGCATGTGAACGTAGAACTGGCCGCCGCGCACCAGGCGGCCGGCGAACCGATTGACGACCCGATTCTGGAGCCAGCGCCGCGTCGGCCGCACCACCAGGCCGAACCCGACAACGTCGGTGAGCAGCCCGGGCGTCAAGAGCAGGGCACCGCCGGCCAAAATCGAAATCCCATCCATGATCTGCCGCCCGGGGACCCGACCCTGCCACATCTCCAGCTGGAACTCGCGCCACGCCCGCAGCCCCTCCCGGCTGGCCAGCGCCGCCCCGGCGATCCCGGTGATCGCGATCAGCGCCAGCGTCGGCCAGAGCCCCACCCAGCGTCCCAGCTGGATCAGCAGGGCCAACTCGACGATCGGGACGATGATGAAGAGGGGTAGCAGACGCCGGAACATCGTTCGCGGGGACTCTCCGTGTTAACCGTCACGCCCTGTGCCGCGGCGACAGACGGCGCTGTCACATCCAAAGCGATGCCGCCGGCGGGCGATCCAGCGGTACACACGCTCGGCGACGAACATCGCACCGGGCAAATAGAAAAGCCACGCCAACGGCTTCAGCCGCGGCAGCAACTTGAGAACCTCCCGAGCCGCCGCCGGCCCACGCCACACATCACCGGCAGGCGACACGAGGTGCATCGCTTCCTCGGCCGCCTGCCGGTCGATTCCGTACCGGCTCAGCTCGGCCGTCTGAAAGGGGACGGCCTCGATCCGGCCCTTCGTGTCGTGCCGCTCGACGAAACGGACCTGGCGCTGGCAAAAGCCGCAGTCGCCGTCATAGATGAGGACCCAACGCGCCAAGATGCCCCGTCGCCGACAGAAGCGTTACATCGCTGGCGCGGCCGGCCGCTCGGCGGCCGCACCCTCCTCGCGGTAAACCCAGCCGCCAGCCAGCGCGGCGAGACAGACCTCCACCAGACCCCAGATCCAGAAGATGGCCGTCGTCCCCCACGGGAGCATGCCCATCAGGCTATCGCCGAGCAGCGGCATGAAATAGCCGACGAACCAGAAGAAGAGACCGGCGATGATGGCCGTGCCGGGGCCAGCGCCGAGCCGTGGCCGGATCGCTGCATACAACCAGACCAGCGCGATCCCCATTACGAAGCCCAGAACCATGAACACCGCGATCGTTCCTCCGCCCGGCATGACCAGTCCGAGGGCCTGCAGCACCTCTTCCATCTGGGCGCTGAAGATGAGTGAAGCGACCGTTTCACCCACATCGATGATCAGCCCGGCCAGCAAACCGCCAAGGATCACGCGACTGATATTGATGCGTCCCATGTTGCCCTCCGCGTTGATGTACGGACCCGGGACCACCGGGCCCTCCATTGCGAGGCGACTTGGAGCTTGGAACACGGGTACAATGCCGGTCTGACCCCGGGTGTGTCCAGACCCCCTCCGAAACCGCCTGACTTGAATCTCGAGTGGCGGGCGATCAAGATCCCGATGACCTCGACGCGCAGGTCATCAAGACGAAGAGAGCGCCAAAGTAATCTGAGGATGCGCAGATGAAGAAGATAGCGATCAATACCGGCGGAGGTGACGCGCAGGGACTGAACGCCGTAATCCGCGCGGCGACTCTATCGGCGATCAATCGCGGTTGGGAGGTGTACGGGATACGCCGCGCCTATCAGGGATTGCTCGAGGAGGGCGGCATCATGCCGCTGACCCAGGACACGGTCCGCGGCATCACCCACGTGGGCGGGACCATTCTGGGCACGACCAACCGGGGCAACCCGTTCGCGATGCCGGTAACGCTGCCGGACGGCACGACGAAAACGGTCGATCGGTCCGCCGATGTCATCACCGCGTTCGAGGAGCACGGGTTCGATGCGCTGATCGCCATCGGTGGCGATGGCAGCCTGACCATCGCCCGCGACCTGGCCAAGCAGGGCCTGCCCGTGGTCGGTGTGCCGAAGACGATCGACAACGACATCGAGGGCACCACGCTGACCTTCGGCTTCCTCACCGCCGTCGACATCGCCACCGATGCCATCGACCGGCTCCACTCGACGGCTCAGGCGCACGAGCGCGTCATGGTCGTCGAGGTGATGGGGCGGCACGCGGGCTGGATCGCGCTGTTCGCCGGCGTCGCCGGCACGGCCGACGTGATCCTGATCCCCGAGATCCCGTATCGGGTCGACAAGGTGTGCCAGAAGGTGATGGAACGTGAGGAGCGCGGCCGGCGCTTCGCCATCATCGTGGTGGCGGAAGGCGCCTACCCGGTCGGCGGCGAGCCATCGTTCACCGATCCCGAAGCACAGCGCCTCGGCGGCGTGGGCGAGGTGCTCGCCCGCCAGATCGGCGGCGCGACCGGCAAGGAAACCCGGGCCCTCGCCCTGCGCCACCTACAGCGCGGTGGCAGCCCCAACTCGTACGACCGGCTCATCGCGCTCCGCTTCGGCGCCGCCGCCGTTCGCTGCGTCGAACAGGGCGAGTTCGGCTGCATGATCGCACTCGATCCGCCCGACGTCGCCTCCATCCCCCTGGAGGAGGCGGTGGCGCGTCAGAAGCTGGTCCCCATCGATGGCGACGTTGTGGCAACCGCGAGAGACCTCGGGGTCAGCTTCGGCGATTGATGGGAATCCCGAATCACGCCCCCGATCAGGGCGACGAGCGCGCCGGCGGCGAAAGTCATCCTTGTCGTGGCCACTACCTGCGCCGGGATGGGCGTCACTCGGGCTCGACCGCCACGGCCGTCCCGAAAACCAGAATCTCCGCCGCGCTTCCCATCACATAGGAGGTCGAAAAGCGAACGTCGACGATGGCGTTGGCACCCAGCTCGGCGGCGTGGGCGATCATGCGGTCGATCGCCTGCTCGCGCGACTCGGCCATCATCTTGGTGTACTCCTCGATCTCGCCGCCGACCAGGTTCTTCAGCCCGGCCAGGATGTCCTTGCCGAGGTGGCGCGCGCGGATCGTGTTGCCCCGCACGAGACCGAGCGTCTCGACGATTCGGTAACCCACGATCTGCGACGAGGGCGTGATGATCATCGCTCCACATCCTTATACCGTTGTTTGGGACCCAGAAACAGCTTCTCGCGCACCACCGATACCAGCAGAATCACCGCTCCAAAACTCACGGCCAACACCGCGGTCTTGACGAACCACGGCATCGTCGCGTCGGCCAGCAACGTCTCTACGCCACGCCAGGCACCGTACGCCAGCAGGATAATCGCTCCGATCGACACGAACACCCAGCCGAGTCCGCGCTCCACGCGGCTGTAGACGGACGCCCAGTAGTCGTCCCACATCTCCTCGGGTGCAGGCTTGAGCGCCATCGAGTCCGTCACCTCCTTGAGTCTCTTGAACCGTTTGCGTTCCTTCGCGAGCTCCGGGTCAGCGGCGACCAGTCGTTCGAGCTCCTCTCGCTCGGATTCGGTCAGCTCCCCGTCGAGCTCCGCCATCAGCAGGCGGCGGCCACGAGAGTCCGGGGCCCGTGCTTCGCTATTCACAGCACATCCTCCAGTTGCTCGGCAAGGTTCCGGCGAGCCGAGTAAAGACGCGACATGACCGTTCCGATCGGGATCGACAGCAGCTCGGCGATCTCCTTGTAGCGGAGCCCCTGAAACTCCCTGAGGACCAGCACCTCACGTTCCCTCTCCGAAAGCTCATCGATCGCCGTCTCGAGACGGGCTCGCAGTTCCGCCCGCTCCGCCTCGCGGGCAGGATCCCTCGCGGTGGCCCTAGCCTCATCCGCCAGCCAGGGGGTCGCCTCTTCCATCCGGCGACGACGGGTCCGACGGTCCCGAAGGTGATTGAAGCACAATCGCCGCACGATCTGGTAAAGCCAGGGGTAGAACGGCCGCTCGGGATCGAGCGACGCGTGAGCTCGATAGGCTCGCGCGAAGGCGTCCTGCGAGAGGTCCAGGGCATCGTCGTGGGCGCCCACCAGCCCCAGAGCCACGTAATAGGCGCGCCGCATATAGATCGTCACCAGGGTGCCGAACGCCGTTCGATCCCCCTCCCGGGCCCGGGCGACCAGCTCACGCTCTTCCCCGGCCCTGTCTGCCTCCAACGCTGTGTCCACGGACGGCCTCCGTTTCGCCGGTCCTCGACCAGGTTACACCTCGGCGGCCGGTTTTATTCACCGGTCCGACCGCTAGCAGTTTGGGCCGCCGGCGGCCTGGAGGGTAGGGGTGGGGGTCGGCAGTTGGGAGTAGGGAGTGGGGAGTGGGCTTATCGTGAGAGAGCCCGGAGGCAGATCTCCCTCCGGGCTCGGGCAGCGGCGTCGCCTGGGCCTTCGGCGACCCGCGTACCGGCGGGTCAGCTCGTCAACGACGCGGCTTCGCGCCGCTCGCTTTGATGCGGTGCATCACCACGGCGACAGCAGCGGGAGGTCGGAGATTTCACCGCCGCCGCGAACTCGAGGCTCGAGACCGTGACGGCGGCGCCACGACCCGACGCCGTCATCCTTCCCGTTGTCGCGCCGCCGCCGCCAAACGGACCAGCGTATCCTGTGCCTCAAAAGCGCCGGCGGCGATTCCATGCTGAGGTAGACGTAACTCGGCTCGTCGAACCCGACCTCCTCATGTTCGCGCGTTTCACCATCCATCGCTCGTTCCCTTTTCGCAGACGCGACTACCCGGCGTCCCCCACCCCACCAGCGAGGTGAGGCGAAGCAGACAGGGATTCCTGTGCCTCGAGAGTGGACCTTCCGTGGGCGAGTAGAGGCAACTCGTGTGCCGCGAACGGCCGTAGCGGCGCTATCTGAATCTCGTCCAACGGCTTGCGAAATCGGATGGCGGGACCACCGCTGCTTCCATCGGTCATTCTGCCCGGGAATTCGGCGCAAGCTTTTGCAGGAGAGGGAAAACTTGTTTTCAGGTGGGGCGCCTACTCGTCGACTTCGATCCCCTCGCGAGCCAGGAAGTGGCGGACCTCGTAGGCGATCGCCTTGAGCAGTTCCACCTCGCGCCCATCGAGATCGGCCCGACCGGCGACGCTGCGCAACGTTCGGAGGACCGCGGTCGTTCGATGTGCCTTGAAGAAATCGATCGCGTGCAGCGACTTCTCCACCTGCTCGAACAGCTCCTCGAGCTCCATCCGAGTGGCCCGTTGTGAGTCGTGGCGCGGTGCCTTGAACGGATCGGCCACTTCGGCGGCCACGGCGATCTCGTATGCGACGACGAGCACGGCCTGAGCCAGGTTGAGGCTCGCGTGGTCGGGATCCGTCGGGATGACCACGACC
Source organism: Candidatus Kutchimonas denitrificans (assembly GCA_011774835.1). Classification (GTDB taxonomy): domain Bacteria; phylum Gemmatimonadota; class Gemmatimonadetes; order Palauibacterales; family KS3-K002; genus Kutchimonas; species Kutchimonas denitrificans. Next base: position 107,341 of record JAACAK010000049.1, read on the forward strand.
CGATCGCAGAGGTCGAGCTCCTCGTTGCTCAGCCCCCGATCCTCGCGTCCGAAGACCAGGGCCACCTCCTGACCGGTGCACGCCTTCGCCAGCACTTCGGCCGCCTGCTCCCGCGGCCGCCGGTAGGCGCGCCGCACGGTCCGACCGCGGGCGCTCGTCCCCACCACCAGCTGGCTGTCAGCGACGGCCTCGGCCAGGCTGTCGAAGAGCCTGGCCGACCCGATGATGTCCATCCCCGTGTGCGCGATCCCTTCGATCCGGTAAGTGTCGAAATCGTCAGGGTCGATTAGGTACAGCCGGCTCAGTCCCATATTCTTCATCGCCCGCACAACGGCGCCGATGTTCACGGGATCCTTGGGCCGATTGAGGACGAGGACGATGCGTCCCAACTCTTGCGGCGGAGCCATGGCGTGATTATACGGCAAGGCCCGGCTCAGGAGTAGCAGCTCGACCAGAGGAAGGGATCGATTACCGTGACTGAGACCAGCAACAACATAGAGTGCTCCCGCTGCGGCCAGAACCGGGCCCAGCTCGACGGGCCGCCTTTCCGCGATGAGCTCGGCGAGCGCGTACACGAGAACATATGCCAGGTCTGCTGGGACGAATGGCTTCAGCGCCAGATGCAGCTGATCAACCACTACGCGCTCGACGTGAGAACACCCGAGGCCCGGGAGTTCCTGAGGCGCAACGTCCAGGCCTTTCTGTTCGGCGAGGGGCCCGGCGACGAGATCGACACCAGCATGGAAGGCAAGCTTTAGGTCGGTGTACTGTTTGCGGTGAGGCGGTGTGCGGTGCGGGGTGATCGGTGCGCCGGTCACTGAGCGACGGGTCGGTAGAGGGGGTGGCCGAAGCGTTCGACGCCGTAGTCGGTGATGACCGCCTCACCGTCGTCCGAGGTCAGCCACTTCGCGAAGGCCAGAGCCCCCTCGGGAGCCCGGGCGTCGGCGACCACGATCACGCTGTAGACGTTTCGCAGGCGCGGATCGCCCTCCACCAGGAGGTCGAGCTCCAGCGTGCTGGCCAGGGCCGTGAACGTGGCCCGATCGGCGATGGTGTAAGCGCCTCGATCGGAGGCCGCCCGGAGTACAGCGCCCATCCCCTGCCCCATCTCGCGATAACCGCTGCCGGGGTCCCGACCGCCGCGGAGCTCCAGCTCTTTTCGGTGCGTGCCCGACTCGTCTCCTCGAGACAGAAAGAGCTCGCCAGAGTCGGCGATGCGACTCAGCGCCTCGGCGGCATCGGTCATCCCGCGGATGCCGGCAGGGTCCGATTCGCGACCGACGATGACGAAGTCGTTTTCCATCACCGGCCGGCGCTCCAATCCGTGGCCCGCCTCCATGAATTCTCGCTCGGCTCGCGGCGCGTGGGCCAGCAGAACGTCCAGGTCGCCGCGCCGACCCAATGACAGCAGCTCGCCGCTGCCGGCCGCCACGAACCGCACGCGCCACTCCGGATGCGCGCGGCCAAACGCCGGGATCAGGACGTCGATCAGACCCGAGTCCTGCAGCGTGGTCGGCACCCCGACGACGATCGTTCGGAGGGCATCGCCCCGGCACCCCGCCGTCGCCAGGCCGCAGAGCAGTGTGATGAGAGTCCGAACTGTCGCGCGCATCATTTGTGAATGATGAGCAACGGCTCTACACCGCCGCCTGTTTCCCGGCTCCCCTTTCGGTTCACGGATCGGCTTTCCAATATGGAGCCACCTCACGAAAGGCCGAAACAGTGAACGCCAAGACCATCTGGATCCCGGGCTGATTCAACCGAGCGGAGGTCGTCCGATGGAATTCCGTCGAGCCTTTTCCGGCGCGCCCTGGGAGTCGCGCGTCGGCTACTGCCGCGCCGTTCGCGCGGGCCCTCACATCTACGTCACCGGCACGGCCGCCGCGGCGGATGACGGCGGCGTTCACGCCCCCGGCGACGGCTACGCTCAGGCGAAACGCTGCTTCCAGATCATCGAGCGAGCCCTCGGAGAGCTGGGCGCCGAGCTGGCCGATGTCGTGCGGACCCGGATGTTCGTCACCGATATCGGCCGCTGGGAGGAGTTCGGCCGCGCCCACCGCGAGTTCTTCGGCGACCACCCGCCAGCCACGAGCATGGTCGAGATCCAGAGATTGATCGACCCCGCGATGTTGATCGAGATCGAGGCGGACGCCGTCTGCCGCAGCGGCGACGAGGCATCCGGAAACAAGGGCTAGACCGGGCGTCCAGCGCCGGCGGCTACATATCGCCGAGTTGCCCTTTCAGGAACGCGACCGCGCGGGGCCACGCGTTCTGTGCGGCGTTCAGGTTCGCGCCGTCGCGGCCGTCCTGCCGTCGCAGAAAGCCGTGACCCGCGCCGTCGTAGATCTCGTACTCGTAGAACTTGCCCAGACGCGCCATCTCCTCCTCGGCCGGCCCGATCGTCGCGTTGACCCGGGCGTCGTCACCGCCGTAAAGGCCGAGTACCGGCGCCTCGATGTCGGCCAGCGCCTCGGCGTCGGGAGCGGTGCCGTAGTAGACCACCGCGGCGTCGAGCTCCGGCTGCGCCGTGGCGTACATGAAGCTAACCGAGCCACCCCAGCAGAAGCCGATCGAGGCGAAGCTCGACGTCGCCGCCGGCAGCGAGGTGGCGTAGCGCACCGCACCGTTCAGTCTCCGCACGATCTCGCCGCGATCCAGCTCCCGAATCGCGCGCCGCACCTCACCCGACTCGAACGACTCGGTACCGCCGCCGCCCGGGCCCTTACCGCTCAACAGGTCGGGCGCGACGGCGATGAACCCTTCCGCGGCCAGCTGGTCCGCCACGCCCCGCACCCAATCGGTCAGCCCGAAGATCTCGTGGATCACGACGACGACCGGCGCCGGATCGCTCCGCTCAGGGTAGACGACCCAGGCCAGCACCGAGTCGCCCGACCCGGCGTCGTACTGGACCCATTCGCCGTGGCGCGGCGACGACTCGAGTCGTGCCTCGACGGCCTCGGCGTCCGCCGGCAATTCCTGAGCGCTGGCCGAAGCCGCGGGCGTGACGGCCAGCGCCAGCACCGAAACGGCCCGGACACTCCATGAAGCTGCTGTTCGCACGATCGCCTCCTGGTCAGCGGTTAGGGCTGAGCTGAGATCGAATTCTCCCAAAGCCTCGTCATGGAAAGTCCGAAGATGCGCCGGACCGTCCGCGACTTCAAGTTGGCGGCCTCAGAGGCTGGCGCAGCCGCGTCGGGTTAGATAGAATCGCGTGGCGTCCACCGTTCAGAATATCCCCAACCATGCCCGCTTGCAGGGATCATCGGCGCGCCCGACCGGCGATCCTTTCGGACGTAACATCGACGAGGAGTCCGCAGATGATGACCAAGCCCATTAGACACGCCGCAGCCCTGACACTCGCCGCGGTCAGCCTTTCCGCCCCGCGCCCCGTCAGCGCCCAGGTTCCGAACTTCGCCGAAGTATCCGGGCACGAGTTCGGCGAGCGCATCACCGTGCACGCCGAGGCGATGCGCTACCTGGAGCGGTTGGCCGAGACCTCCGATCGGGTGACCGTCGCGGACCAGGGCGTCAGCTGGGAGGGGCGTCGCCTCCTGTACGCGATCGTCAGCGCGCCGGAGAACCATGCGCGACTCGACGCGATCCGCGAGGCGTCGAACCGTCTGGGCGATCCGCGGGTCACCACCCCGGACCAGGTGACCGAGATCATCGCCGAACAGCCGGTGGTCATGTGGTACGGCGGCTCGATCCACGGGTTCGAGCTGTCGGGCTCCGAGGGCGTGCTCAAGCTTCTGGAGCATCTGACCACGCGCAGCGACCCGGCGACGATGGAGGTTCTGAACAACGCGGTGATCATCATCGACCCGATGCTCAACCCAGACGGCCGCGACGCTTTCGCTTACCTGAACCATCAGAACATCGGCGCGGAGCCGAACCCGAACCCCGACGACTGGGTAAACGATTTCAACTTCTGGCAGGCGCTCAAGTTCCGCACCGGTCACTATTACTTCGATACGAACCGCGACTGGTTCGCCCACACACAGCGCGAGACCCGGGCTCGCGTCCCCACGATCATCGCCTGGCGCCCACAGATCGTGATCGACATGCACGAGATGGGATCCGATGTCGAGTTCTGGTTCGATCCCGGCACCGATCCGTACGCGCCCTACTTTCCCGAACACTCGAAACGCTGGTTCGACATCTTCAGCCGCGCCTACGCCGCCGCTTTCGATTCCGCCGGCTTCGAGTACATGACCCGCGAGCGGTTCGACTACTTCTATCCCGGCTACACCACCTCGTTCGGCGACTACCAGGGCGCCGTCGGCATGCTCTACGAGCAGGGCTCCAGCCGCGGCCTCGCCCTGGAGCGGCCCGACGGCTCGGTTCGCACGCTGGCCGACGCCCTCGAGCAGCAGTACGTGGCCGCCTGGACCGCCGCGCGTACCGCCGTCGCCAATCGCGAGCGGTTGCTGCGGGAGCATAGCGACGCGCTGCGCGCCGACGTCGCCGCCGGCCGCGAGGGGTTTCGTCGGTATCTGATCGCACCCGAGGGTGACCCGCTGCACGTCGTCGAGCTGGCCAACTTGCTGCTGCGGAACGGGATCGAGGTGAGCGTCCTGAGCCGTCCCCAGCGGCTGAGCGGGGTTCGGGATCGGGCCGGTTCGGATGTCGGCTCGCGGGAGTTCCCTGCCGGTACGTACGTCGTCGAGGCCGCACAGCCGCGTGCCCGGCTGGTGCGCACGCTACTCGAGCCCGACGTCCCTACGCCCGAGGATTTCCTGCGCGAGGCCCGGGCGCGGGTCGAGCGTGGCGAGAGCGCCCGCTTCTACGACATCACCGGCTGGTCATTGCCCCTCCTGTTCAACGCCGGCGGTTACAGCACGTCCGACGGCCGCGACCTGGCCGCCGAGCCACTGACCGGTCCGGTGATGGCGACCGCCCGCACTCCCGGCACGCGGCCCGGCTACGCCTATCTGATCGACGGCAAGCAGGTGGCATCGGTCGCGGCGCTGTACCATCTGAAGGCGGACGGGTACCGCGCCTCCTTCCTGACCGAGCCGACGCGAATCGGCGGCCACGACTATTCCAGCGGAACGGTTATCGTCCGGCTGGGCCAGAACGACGAGAGCGTGCACGAGGCGATCGCCGCGATCGCTGAACGGTATGGCCTGGAGGTGAGAGGAACGGAGAGCGGCTACTCGGAGCCCGGCTTCCCGACCCTCGGGTCGGGTGACGCCACGTTCATGGTGGAGAGGCCAGAGATCGCCATCCTGGGCGAGAACCCGATATCGGGATACTCGTTCGGCTGGGCGTGGTACACCCTCGACCGACAGTACGGGATCCCGGTAACCGTCCTTCGGACGAGCTCGGTCGGCGACACGCCGCTCGACGAATACAACGTGATCATCGTTCCGTCGACGTTCGGCCCCCTGGCCAACGCGCTGGGAGACGATGGAGTCGAGCGGCTGAAGACTTGGGTGCGCGACGGCGGTACGCTGATCACCATCGGCTCGGCCACCGAGTTCGCACGGCGGGGGCTCGAGCTGATCTCGTTGCGGTCGTGGTACGAGCTGGAAGAGAACGAGGAGGCGCAGCGGTTTGGGGTTCCCGGCGCCATCGTCGAGACGGAACTGAACGACCACGTCTGGATGACCGCCGGCTACGCAGGGGACCGACTCCCCGTGCTGTTGAACTCCAGCACCATCTACCTCATGCCCGAGGGGCCGCCATCGTCACGGGTGCGTGCCGTGGCCACCTATTCGACCCCGGACCCGCTGCTCTCCGGTCACGCCTGGAGCGAGACGCTGGAGCGCGTCCCCGGCGCCGTCTACGCCTACGAGGAGCGGGTCGGCTCCGGCCGGGTGATCGCCTTCGCCGAGGACCTGAACTTCCGGGCCTACTGCCGGGGGCTCAACCGGCTGTTCCTGAACGCCGCGGTCGTGGGCCCCAGCGCGCCATAGGCCGAGCGGGCGGGACCGAGACCCGATGAACCGAAGCATCGTCGCCGGGCACGGTGCGCTGGCCGTGGTGCAGGTGTTCTTCGGGCTCTTCCCCATCTTCGGCACGCTGGCCTTTGCCCCTGGCGGATTTTCCCCACTGGGTGTGGGAAGCTGGCGGATCGTCGCCGGCAGCGTCGCCCTCGGCGGCCTGGCTTTCTTCGCCTACGGCCGGGCGGCGATCCCCGCAAAGGATGACTGGATCCGTTTCGCCATCTGCGGTCTGCTCGGCGTGGCGCTGAACCAGGGCCTCTTCCTCGAAGGCCTGGCCCGGTCGACGCCGATGAACGCCGGCCTGGTCATGACGCTGATCCCGGTCTTCACCTTCGCGGTCGCCGCCGCCGCGCGACAGGAGCGACTCAGCCCGTTGCGGGCCGCGGGGGTGCTGATCGCCATGGCGGGAGCCGTGCTGCTGTTGATGGGCCGGGGCGGCGGCATGATGCGCGGCTACGGCTTCGGCAACCTGTTGATGGTGCTGAACGCCCTCTCCTACGCCTGCTTCCTCGTCCTCTCGAAGCGTCTCCTGGGCCGCTATGACTCGCTTGTCGTCATCGCCTGGGTCTACATCCTGTCGCTGCCGTACCTCCCTTACTTCGTGATCGGCGAGGACCTGCTCGCCGATCCAGGCAACCGCTCGGCCTGGCTGTCGCTCCTTTACATCGTTCTCTTCCCGACCGTCCTCGCCTACCTGCTCAACATGTTCGCACTCGAGCGCGTTCGCGCGACGACGACCGCGGTCTATATCTACGCGCAGCCGCTGGTGGCGGGATTGGCGGCCTGGATCGTATTCGACGAGCGGCCGTCGATCCGGATGGCCGTCGCGGCGGCTTGTCTGTTCGTCGGCATCTGGCTGGTGGCGCGCCGGCCCCCGATGGCCGACCCGAGACTTTCGGAGCAGGAGTTCGAACCGGCGGGAACCTGATCGTATCGAACCCTCGGCCCCCGGTCGTCCGCTCGCGGTTCGCGCTGGCAGGCAGGAACCTCGGGCGACTATATTGCTCTTCCAGCCGCACCACCGGGAGCACCGATGTCGTACCGCACCGCCAGCACCGCGCTCTTCTTGCTGGGGCTCGCCGCGACTGGCCTGGCGCAGACGGACACCACGACCCCCGTACCGTCGCCGGGCGACCCGGCGTTCGAGGCGATCCGTGCGCGTATCGACGGCGTGAAGCGAGTGCGGGCTACCACCGAATGGGGCCGGGTCGAGCTGTACGGGCCCGAGCTCACACCCGACGGACTACGATTCGGGCGCGCCCATTTCGAGAAGCGGCCGCGCGGGGGCGTCCGTGACTTCCACAGCCCGTTGCCCCTCGATCGGGTCTCGCGCCTCGACGTTCGGGTCGGAACGCCGACCTACGGCGCGATAGTCGGCACCGGCGCTGGCGTGCTGCTCGCGACCGCTGCCTTCGGCCTCTGCGGCGACTCGTGCGACACCGGCACGGGCTCGAAGGTCGGGGTGTACCTGGGAGTCACGACGCTGACGACGCTGGTCGGCGCGATGATCGGTCGCGATGGTTGGGGCTGGAGACCGATCTACAGGAGAGAGCGGTCGAGTGCAGCGGCAGCGCGCTTCTCCCCGGGCGACGGCCGGGTTTCGCTCAGCCGTTGATGCCCAACAGGTAGAGCACCAGCGCGCTGAACAGACCCACGACAAACAGTCCCAGGCTGGCCCATCCCATCACACGGAACACTTTCGGCTGGGGTCGCGAGCAAAGACCGACGATCGCGATCCCGGTCATGGTAAGCGCGGCGACCGCCGTCAGCAGATGCTGCTCGCTGGTCGCTGCCAGCACGGAGCCCGGCAAGTACGCGACATCCTCCACCGCTATGATGAGGAGGTCGAACAGGTTGCTGCCGAAGATGCCGCCGATCGCCAGATCGACCGCGCCGATGCGGACCGCCTGGACCGAGATGACGATCTCCGGGACCGATGTCGCGAAGGCGAGGAAGATCGTGCCCACGAAGGTTTCGTGCCAGCCCATGATCCGGGCCAGCGCCTCGCCGATCACCGGCAACACGGTGGCGGCCGCGATCAGCCCCAACGCGTTCAGGCCGAACCGCAGGTACACCTCGGTCAGCCCGCGGTGCGCCGCCCGCGCCTTCGCTTCTGCACTGGTCAGCTCCCCGACGCCGTCGAGTCGACGCTCGAAGAAGAAGACGCTACGCATCGCCAGCACGTAGATCACCGGTGCGATCAACGTGTAAACGCCGATTGGCCCCAGCGGCAAAATCGCGAAGTTGTGCTCGACGAATATGACACCGGCCACCGTTCCCAGAAGGATCACCCCGAACCCGGCCGAGAGGCTGTGGCTGTGTCGAATCCCCGTGTAGATCGAGCCGGGCCGGTAGATGAAATCGAGGATGGCGATGATGATCAGGTTATAGATGCAGCTGCCGAGCGCCGAGCCCACGGCCAGGTCCGGCTCGCCCACCACCAGGATGGCGCTCAGCCCCGTGATCAGCTCGGGCGCCGACGTGACCACCGCCAGCAGGACCAGCCCGACCCACACTCCACCCAGTCCCGTGCGCACCGCGATCAGGTCGGCATAGCGGGACAGGCGCGTGCCGGTGTAAAGAATGAGGACGAGACAGCCGGCGAACGCGGCCCACGCCGCCGCCGGGCTCATGGCGTAGAAGAATTCCCTGAACATGTCGGACCGTTATCTCCCGGGAAAAACGACTGCCGCGCAAGATAGCCACGGCAGCGACGCCGCGTAAAGCGCCGGTCAGTGCCGGGAGATCGACAGTGGTTTGAGCAGCTGGCCAATCAAGAGGGGCGTGAGGGAAGCGCCGAGGACGAGAGCCCAATCACCCACGCCCAACGGGTAGGTCCCGAGCACATCGGACAGGCCCGGCAGGTAGACCGCGGCCACCTGCAACAGGATCGTGACGGCCAGGGCCGCGGCGGTCCACGGGTTGTCGAACATGCGGCGCGTGAAAAGGATCCTGTCCGGGCTGCGCGCGTTCACCACGTGGAACAGCTGAGCCAGCGCCAGCGTCATGAAGGCCAGCGTCACCGAGTGCTCGACTTCGACCTTCCAGCCGTAAAGACCCCAGAGGAAGACGCCGAGGGTGGAGGCGGTGATCAGCGCCGAGTAAGTGCCCACGGTGGCCACGAAGGCACGAGACAGGATCGCCGACTGCGGGTCGCGGGGTGGTCGATCCATCACGTCGGGCTCCGGCGGCTCGACCGCGAGCGCCAGGGCGGGAAAGACGTCGGTGATCAAGTTGAGCCAGAGGATCTGCAGAGGCAGGAGGGGGAGCGGGGTTCGCGCGAGGCCGGCGATCAGCAGTGTCAGCACCTCGGAAACGTTGCAGGAGAACAGGTAGAAGATGAACTTGCGAATGTTGTCGAATATGACCCGACCGTCCTCCACCGCCTTGCCGATCGTTTGGAAGCGGTCGTCCTGCAGAACGAGATCGGCGGTCTCCTTCGCCACATCGGTTCCTCGCCTCCCCATCGCCACACCGATGTCGGCCCGCTTGAGCGCCGCGGCGTCGTTTACCCCGTCGCCCAACATGCCGACGATCGCGCCACCCGCTTGATAGGCGGTGACGATCCGCAGCTTGTCCTCCGGGGTCACTCGACTGAAGGCGGCGATGCGGGGCACGCGCTCGACCAGCTCCCCGTCGGACAGGTCCGCCAGGTCACGACCGTGCAGCGTGCCGTCGCCCTCACGCATGAGACCGAGTTCTCGCGCCACCGCCTCGGCGGTGACCGCCTGGTCACCGGTGATCATCACCGTCCGCACGCCGGCGCGGTGGAAAGTCTGGATCGTCTCTTCGACGCCTTCGGCGGGCGGGTCCTGGATCCCGACGAGACCTACAAAGGTCAGATCGTGCAGCGCGGCCTCGTCCGGCTCCTCGTCCGATCCCAGCTCGCGACAGGCCAGAGCCAGAACGCGGAGTCCGTGGCCGGCGAGTTCGCGGTTGTGGGCCAGGATGGCCTCGCGCTCCCCGGCGGCGACGGGCGCCACTCCCTCGGCGGTCACCTGCTGGCCCGATAGCTCGACGATGCGCCGGGGACCGCCTTTGACGTAGGCGACCGTCTTCCCTTCCGGAGTCCGATGGAAAGTCGCCATGAACTGCCTTTCGCTGGCGAACGGGACCTCCGCGAGCTCGGGATACGCCTCCCGGGTTCGCCCGGGCTGCACGCCGCCCTTCTCGGCCAGAACGAGGAGCGCGGCCTCGGTGGGATCGCCCTCGGCACGCCAACCCTCCTCCACCCGGCGCAGCGCCGCCCGATTCGCCAGCGCGCCGATCCGCAGAGCCAGCTCCAGGCCCGGCGTGTCGCCTCCGTCGATGGGACCCCCGTCTCGCAGCAGATCGCCTCGGGGCTCGTACCCGACGCCGGTCACCCCGATCTCCTGGCCCGCCACGACCATCGCGGTCACGGTCATCGCGCCCGCGGTCAGCGTTCCGGTCTTGTCGGTGCAGATCAGCGTAGCCGAGCCCAGGGTCTCCACCGCCGGCAGCCGACGCACCAGGGCCTGCCGCCTGGCCATTCGGCGAACGCCCACGGCGAGGGCGATGGTCGCGACCACCGGGAGCCCTTCGGGGACCGCCGCGATGGCCAGCGCGATCCCCGTCTCCAGCATCAGCCAGATGTCTTCGCCTCGCGCCACGCCCAGCCCGGTCACGACGGCCGCCACGGCCAGCGTGAGCCAGACCAGCCGACGCCCCAGAGCCTCGAGTCGACGCTCCAGCGGCGTCTCCACCGCCTCGGTCTCCTCGACCAGCTTGCTCAGGTGACCGATCTCGGTGCCGGCACCGGTAGCCGCCACCACCGCGCGGCCAGAGCCGGCGGCAACCAGTGTGCCCTTGTAGACCATCGAGCGCCGCTCGGCGAGGGGCGTCGGTCGACCGTCCTCGTCGGCGACCGCTTCGATCGATTTGGCGACGGGCATCGATTCGCCGGTCAGCGGCGCTTCGTTGACCCGGAGTTCGGTGGCGGCGATCAGTCGGGCGTCGGCCGGCACCGACATCCCCGCCTCCAGCACCACGATGTCTCCCGGTACCAGCTCCCAGGCATCGATCGTCCGGACCGCGCCGTCACGCACCACGACGGCCTCCTGGACCTGAAGGCGCCGCAACGCGTCCATCGCCATCCGGGCTCGCCATTCGGTCCAGAACCCGAGCGAAGTGTTGATGACCAGCACGGCGCCGATGGCCGTGGCTTCCGCCACATCGCCGATGGCGAGGGCGATCCCCGCCGCCGCGAAAAGCAGCAGAACCACCAGGCTCTTCAGCTGATCGGCCAGAATGCGCCAGGCGGAGATCGGGCTGGCGAGCTCGAGGACGTTGGGACCGTGGCGCTCGAAGCGGCGGCCGGCTTCCCCTTCGCTCAGACCGGCGCTGCTCGTATCGAGGAGATCGAGCACACGCTCGAGCGTCAGGCTATGCCAGGGGTTCGATGCGGCTCTTTCTCCAGACGCTAGCACATCCCGGTCCCCGTCCTCTATTTTCGCTCCGGGAAGCGCGTCCCATGGGCGCGCGTCCCCTGTGGCCGCCGAAAAGAACTCAGCGCCCGTTAATGGGGCAAGGTGCGTCTCCATGCAAGAGAACGAATTCGAGCTGTCGGAAAAGAAAGGCGCCGGCCGCGGCATGATCGTGGCCTTCGTCATCGGACTGGTCATAGGCGTCGTCGGTACGCTGGTGGCACAGCCGTTCCTCGGCCGGCGCCTGCCGGAGGCCGTGCGCGGCAAGTACGAGGTGCTCCAGGGGCCCGTTTCCGCCAAGCAACTCCAGGACGAACGACTCCTCCTCACCGTCTCGACCTCGGCCGGCGCCATCCTCGCCACGTTCAAGAAGCAGGTGGAGGAGATCAATCTCCTGGTGGAGAAAGGGGACACCGTCGCCCTCGACGTGCCGGGCTATCAGCCTTTCATGGAAAACCCCGATATCATTCGGGTCGCCAAGCCGGACATGCCGCCGGCGACCCGTGGGCCGGCCGGGTCGGAGACCGAGCCGACATCCCGGTCCCAACCCGCAGCGACGGAGGACAGCGTCCCTCCCGACACGGTCCGTACTCCCGAGTAGTCAACCCTGAGCCAACGCCAACCAGCGAGCGGACCCGGCGGCCGCCGGAGCGCTGCCGTTTGCCCCCGAAGCCTAACAGAGGAGGTCACGATGGAGATCAACCAGAGGTGGCTCCGGCGCCTGCGGACCCGGATCGCGCCCCGGACGGCACCCGGCACCTCGCCCGGCACGCTGATCGCCGATCCCACCGCACCGCCCCCCGAGATCACCGTCATCGCCTACGGCCCGGAGGAGGTGGAAGAAGCACAAATCGATGACCCGTCGCAGCTTCGTGAGTTCAAAGACAGGTGGCCCGTTCTCTGGGTGAACGTGAACGGCCTGGGCGGCATCGAGGCCATCGAGGGCATCGGTCGAATCTTCGACCTCCATCCACTGGCACTGGAGGACGTCGTCAACACGAACCAGCGGCCAAAAGTCGAGGAGTACGACGAGCATCTCTTCGTGGTCCTTCGCATGCCCCACCTGGAAGACGTGTTCAGCACCGAGCAGGTCGGCGTTTTCCTTGGACCGGGCTACGTCGTCACCTTTCAGGAGCGGCGCGGCGATCCTTTCGAGCCCGTACGTCGACGCATACGGGAACGACGAACCCGGTTGCTCAACGCCGACTATCTGGCCTACGCGCTGATCGACGCCATCATCGACAGTTACTTCCCGCTCCTCGAACGGTTCGCCGAGCAGCTCGATCGCCTCGAGGACAGCATCGCCGAGCGGCCCGCGGTCCATCTATTGAGCGAGATTCGGGAAGTTCGCCACGACCTGCTGGCGCTGCGTCGCGCCATCTGGCCGGCCCGCGACATGCTCAATGCGCTGATCCGCGATCCGATGCCGCAGATCAGCGCCGAAACCCGCACCTACCTTCGCGACTGTCACGACCACGCCGTGCGGATCATCGATGTCGTCGAGACCTACCGAGAAACGGGGTCGAGCTTGACCGAGCTCTACCAATCGACCGTCGGACACCGCCTGAACGAGAACATGCGCGTGCTCACGGTCATCGCCACCATCTTCATACCGCTCACGTTCATCGCCGGCATTTACGGGATGAACTTCAACACCGAGGTCTCGCCGTGGAATATGCCGGAGCTCAATTGGTACTGGGGATATCCGGCGGCGATAGCCTTGATGGCGGTCGCCGCCGGGGCCATGGCGCTCAACTTCTGGCGCCGGGGCTGGATCGGGAGGTGAGACAAACTATACGCGGCTGGGCCAGACGCTCCACGGCTCGAGCGACGGACGACGCGGACCGGCCTGCGGCCTGTCAAAAGAGAAAAGCGCAGGCCGGCAAAGCCGACCTGCGCCTCCAGAGAAGGCTTGGACTCTCCTCTGACTTTTACTTCTTCTTCGACGCCGAAACCGGGATGCGCTTCGCAGTCGCCTTCTCGGTCTTCGGCAGGTGCACGGTCAAAACGCCGCGATCGTAATCCGCGGACACCTTCTCGGTGTCTACGTTATCGGGCAGCGTGATGCTGCGACGGAACGTGCCGAAGCGGCGCTCCGTGCGGTACACGTTCCCCTTGCGCTCCTCGCTCTCTTCCTTCTTCTCGCCCGAGATCGTCAGGACATTGCCCGTCACCGAAACATCGAACTCCTTGGGGTCGATGCCCGGGATCTCGGCGCTGACCCTGATCTCGTCGTCGGTCTCGCTCACATCGAGCAAGGGCGCCCAACCCATGTCACCTGCGGTCATGCCCGGCGTGACACCGAACGCATCCTCGAAGAAGCGACCGAACAGGTGATCGACTTCGTCGTGCAACCGCGACAGCGCGGTCGACGCTCCGTCGTCGTCATTGCTCTTGCTTCGCCAAGGCATCAGCGTGCTCATCAACATATCCGCTCAACCTCCTTCCATGGTTCGTTGGAAATCATTTCTGCGTTCATCTATTATTTAGTTCGCTGGACCCGGATATTTCGGGGCCGATCTCTCGCGAAAGCCCCGCTCCTCAGCGGGCTTTGACTTCCACTTTGCGCGCCTTCGCCTTTTCGGCCTTCGGCAGGTGAAGCACCAAAACGCCGTCGGTGTAGTCGGCGCTGATCCGCGAGGGGTCGATCGTCTCGCTTACCTCGAAGGCGCGATAGTAGTCACCGATCCCGTACTCGCGGATCAGGTAATTCACGTTCTCCGGCTGACGCGGCCTGACCCGCGCATGCAGCGTCAGGATCCCTTGCTCGTAGTTGATGTCAATGTCCTCCGCCTTCGCGCCCGGCACCTCGGCGATCACCCGCAACTCATCCGCGTGCTCCTCGATGTCCACCAGCGGGCGATAACGCGGCATCGTGCGCGTCGGCTCCTGTGTGCCGACCTCGCGGCCGGTTCGCTTGTCGACAGCCGTCGTCGTTTCCATCGCTGCTTTCCTCCTTTATCTTGTTTGTTTTGCTGTTTTTCGTTCCGCTCGTTGGCGTCCAATTAGTGGTTTGACGTCTTGACCTCGATCTTCCTCGGACGCGCGCTCGGCGCCTTGGGCAACGTCACCGTCAGTACGCCATCCTCCAGGCGCGCCTCGACGTTGTCGACGTCGATCTCAACCGGCAGGCGCACCACGCTGGAGAACGAGCCGAAACCACGCTCGCGACGATGGTACGTCACCTCCTCGCGGTTCTCCATCTCGCGCTCGCCCTTCAACGTCAGCTCGTCGCCCTGCACCAGAATCTCCAGCTGCTCCATCTTCAGGCCGGGCACCTCGGCTTCCGCGCGCAGGACATCATCTTCCTCCCACACGTTCACCGCCGGATACGTCCCCCTCCGCGCCCCCGCGCGGCCAACGGGCGCCCGCGACCATCCGTACAGGTCCCCGAACGTCCGATCGAGCTCGCTCCGCAGCTGCCCGAACGGATAGCTTCGTCTGACCAACCATCTGTTCGTCATTTGTTCCTTCCTCCTTCCAGAGAGTTGCCTTTATCGCTCTTCGCCTGACGACTCGTACGCCGGATTTGTAGTTTTCGGCTTCGCTGCTAAAGAAATGCAAACGGTATGCCAATCGAAGCCGCCGGGGCTTCGTTCAAGCCATTGTCGGACAATAACTTAGAAAGGCAGGCCCACCCCCCGGTCGGCCGCTCCCCACGGCCCTGCCACTTTGACAGACGCGCGGGCATCGCGTCTGCCTGGCTTGCACCCTTCCGGCCGCCCTGACGGACGGGTATCATGCGAAGTTCACGACCGACGGCACCCGCGAAACGGAGCGTTCTTTTGAGCGAGCAGCTTCTGATTGCGTTGGCCAGCATCATCACGCTGGGAATCGTGGCGGTGTGGATCGCCTGGCGAGTCCATCTGCCGGCGATCCTGGCGCTGCTGACGGCGGGTCTGATCGCCGGTCCCGTGACGGGCTTTCTCGATCCGGACGCGGTGTTCGGCGAGCTGCTGTTCCCCATCGTATCGATATCGGTGGCGATCATCCTGTTCGAAGGCGGCATGAGCCTGAAGGTCCGGGAGCTGAAGGAGATCGGTCGGGCCGTGATCAACCTGGTCACGCTGGGAGCGCTGATTTCGTGGGTTCTCGGTGCCGCGCTGGCGTACTACGTCCTGGACATGGGTGCCCGGAGTGCGATCCTGCTGGGAGCGATCCTGGTGGTGACGGGTCCGACGGTGATCGTTCCGCTGTTGCGCCACGTGCGGCCGGTGCACTCGGTCAGCTACACGCTGAAGTGGGAAGGCATCCTGATCGACCCGGTGGGAGCGGTGCTGGCGGTGCTGGTCTTCGAGGCGGCGCTGGCGGCGGGGGTGCAGGCGGCGACGACGGTGGCGGCGCTGGGGCTGCTGAAGACGCTGGTGATCGGCGTCGTCCTGGCCAGCGGCGGTGCGGGGATCCTGGTTCTCCTGCTGGACCGGGGGTGGGTGCCGGACTTTCTGCAGAGCCCGATGGCGCTGATGGTGCTGGTCGCCGCCTTCGCGGCGTCGAACATCATGCAGGCGGAGTCGGGTCTGGTGACGGCGACGCTGATGGGGGTCTTGCTGGCCAACCAGAAGCGGGTCGATGTCAAGCACATCATCGAGTTCAAGGAGAACCTGCGGGTCCTGCTGATCTCGAGCCTGTTCATCCTGCTGGCGGCACGGCTGTCGCCGGCGGACCTGACCGGCCTGGGGGCGCCGGAGCTGGTTTTCCTGGCGTCGCTGATCGTGGTGGTCCGCCCGGCGGCGGTGGCGGCATCGACGATCGGATCGAAGCTGAGCTGGCGCGAGCGGGCGGTGCTCGCCGCCATCGCGCCCCGGGGGATCGTGGCGGCGGCGGTCTCGTCGCTCTTTGCCCTCGAGCTGGCGCACGCCGGGCAGCCCGGCGCCGATCGGCTGGTCTCCATCACCTTCATGGTGATCATCGGCACCGTGGTCATCTACGGGCTGGGCGCCGGGCCGTTCGCCCGGGCGCTGCGGATGGTGCAGCCGGATCCGCAGGGTGTATTGATCGTGGGAGCGCACCCATGGGCGCGGGCCATCGCGTCGGAACTGAAGGACGAAGGCATCGCCGTCCGCCTGATCGACACCAACTACCTCAACATCGCGGAATCAAGGATGTCGGGGTTGCCGACTTACTACGGCAGCGCGCTGAGCGAGGAAGCGTTCGACCGGATCGACCTGGAGGGGATCGGTCGTCTGCTGGCGCTCACGTCGAACGACGAGGTGAACTCGCTGACCGCCGTTAGCTTCAGCGAGGCCTTCGGCCGCGACAGCGTCTACCAGCTTCCGCCCGAGCAGCTCGCCACCACGGGCGACGCGGTCCTTTCGCGTCACCTGCGCGGCAAGTTCCTGTTCGACCCGCGGGCCACGTACTGGAACCTCACCGCCGCGTTCGACGCCGGCGCCGACGTGAAGACCACGAATTTGACTGAAACGTTCAACTATCAAACATTCATGAATCGGTACAAAGAGGCGATCCCGCTGTTCTTGATCGGCGAGAAGGGGAAGCTGACTATCGTCACCGTCAAGGACCCGCCCGAGCCGCGGCCGGGCCAGAGACTGGTGGCCGTCGTGATGAACGGGGAGGCCAATGATCGGGCAGCAGGGTCGGGGCGCGCTTCCAGTTGACCCTGACGGCAGAGGCGAAGAACGGCAGAGGCGAAAGACGGACATGGAACTCATCGGCGAGCTGAACCGGTTGCAGCAGGCGCAGGGCCACCTGCGAGATGAGGACCTGCGCGATCTTTCGGAGCGGCTCCGCGTGCCGCTTTACCGAATCGAAGAGGTCATCTCGTTCTACCCGCACTTTCGGACGACGCCGCCGCCGAAGGCGGAGGTCGCCGTCTGCCGCGACCTGGCCTGTTACGTGAACGGCGGCGACGAATTCTGCGCCCGGGTGACGAAGCTGCTGGCGAACGACCCGGAGATCGAAGTCCGCGAGGTCTCCTGCCTGGGCCGCTGCGAGGCAGCCCCGGCGGCGCTGATCGGCGACGTGCCGCTCGGCGCCAGCCCCGAGGACGTGGCCCAAGCGGCGCGTCAGCCCGGGCGTCGGCGGAGCGCCGGCCCCAGCGCCGCCCGTCGCGACTGGCGCATCGACCTGTACGCCGGGTCCGAGCTCGAGCCGTACGCCGTACTGGAGGCCTACCGAGATCGTGACGAGGAGGAGGCCGCCGCGGAGATCATCGAGCGGCTCAAGGCCTCCGGGCTGGCGGGGATGGGAGGGGCGGCCTTTCCCGCCGGGCTCAAATGGGAGCTGGTCCGCAAGGAGGCAGCGACCCCGAAGTATGTGATCTGCAACGCCGACGAGAGCGAGCCCGGCACCTTCAAGGACCGGGTGATCATGGCCGAGCTGCCGCACCTGGTGATCGAGGGGATGTGTCTGGGCGCCCTGGTCTGCGGGGCCGATCGGGGCTGGATCTACATCCGGCACGAATACGAGCCCGAGCGCCAGGCGCTGCAGGAAGCGATCGATGCCGCCCGTTCGGCTGGCGTGCTGGGCGAACGGTTCGACATCGAGATCTTCGTCTCCCCGGGCGGCTACATCCTGGGCGAGGAGACGGCGCTGCTCGAAGCGCTGGAGGACCGGCGCGGCGAGCCACGGAACAAGCCGCCGTACCCGGGTCAGTCCGGGCTGTGGGGCAAGCCCACGCTGATCAACAACGTCGAGACGCTGGCGATGGCGCCGGCCATCGTCCAGCACGGTCCCGACTGGTGGAAGGAACAGGGGACCCGGGGCCACCACGGCCTCAAGTTCATCGGCGTTTCCGGACACGTCGAGCGACCCGGCGTGTTCGAGATCCCCATGGGCACAACGGTGGCCGAACTGATCGAGCTGGCAGGAGGGGTGAAGGACGGCCGCCGTCTCAAGGGGTTCGCGCCCGGCGGCGCCAGCTCCAACTTCCTGCCGGCGGAGGCCGCGGACGTGGAGATCGATTTCAAGTCGATCGCCGAGGCAGGCAGCATGCTCGGATCCGCCGCCCTCATCGTGCTGGACCAGGACGCCGACATGATCGCCGCCGCGACAAACGTGGTTCGCTTCTTCCGCAACGAGTCGTGTGGCAAGTGCGTACCCTGTCGCGTCGGCACGGAAAAGGTCGTCGCGATGCTCGAGGGTACCCTGGCCGGCGACGGCAACGGCGCCTTGCGCGAGGCCCTCCCGGACCTCGAGGTGACCCTCGCCGAGACCTCGATATGCGGGCTCGGGCAGGTGGCCCTGAATCCGATCACCTCCGCGCTGAAATACTGGGGCGACGAGATGGAGGGGGAGGGGCGTACGGCGCCGGTGAGGCGACGGGTGGGGAAGTAGTGGGTCAGTGGGTCAGTAGGTCAGTGAGTTGGCAGCCAGGGCAACAGAATTCGCCATGATTACAGGCACACGCACGATCAGTCTGGAGATCGATGGGAGGCCGGTCACGGTGCCGGAGGGCACGACGCTCTACGATGCCGCACGACAACTCGATGTAGAGATTCCCGTCCTCTGCCACGACCCCCGTATGCGACCGGTCGGTGTCTGCCGCATGTGCGTCGTCGACGTCGGCGAGCGGGTGCTGGCGGCCGCCTGCGTCAGAAAGGCCGCCGACGGCATGTCGGTGATCACCCGCTCGGACAAGATCGAGCGCTGCCGCAAGACGCTGACCGAGCTGCTACTCTCCGACTATCCCGAGGGTTCGGCTCGAGAACAGAAGAGCGCCGACGACCTGCTGCTCCAGCTCGCCCGTGACTACGGGATCGAGGGGCGTGCGCCCTCGCTGCCGAGGGGGAACGGGCGACCACAGGACGATTCATCGCCGGTCATCGCCGTCGACCACTCCGCCTGCATCCTGTGCGACCGCTGCATCCGCGGCTGCGACGAGATCCAACACAACGACGTGATCGGTCGGACGGGCAAGGGGTACGGGTCGCGCATCTCGTTCGACCTCGACAACCCGATGGGCGAGAGCACGTGCGTCGCCTGTGGTGAGTGCGCCGCCGTGTGTCCGACCGGCGCCCTGACCGTCAAGCCGATCACCGTACCGATCGAGGCGGACCGGCCGCTCGAGACCGTCGACTCGGTCTGTCCCTACTGCGGCGTGGGCTGTGCGATCACCTATCACGTGGACCGAGAGAAGAACGCGGTCGCTCGCGCCGAGGGGCGCGACAGTCCGGCCAGCGAGTCGCGGCTGTGCGTCAAGGGTCGATTCGGCTTCGACTACGCGAAGCACCCGCAGCGTCTGACGACGCCCCTCATCCGCCGCGACGATTACTATCCCAAGGGACCGCTGTCGTCGGACGTCAAAGGCGAGCGGCGCAAGAAACCGGGCGGCCTGGTCGACTACGACGAAGTGATGCCCGCCTTCCGGGAGGCGACCTGGGAGGAGGCCCTCGACCTCGCGGCGTCGCGATTGAAAGCCATCAGGGACGAGTTTGGCCCCTCGACGCTCGCCGGGTTCGGATCGGCGAAGTGCAGCAACGAGGAGGCCTACCTGTTCCAGAAGCTGGTCCGCGCGGTATTCGGCACCAACAACATCGATCACTGCACCCGGCTCTGCCACGCATCGTCGGTCGCGGCGCTTCTCGAGACGATCGGATCGGGCGCGGTGACCAACGTATTCTCCGACGTTCGCAACGCCGACGTGGCGATCGTCACCGGCAGCAACACCACCGAGAATCACCCGGTCGCCGCCACCTTCATCAAGGACGCGGCGTCGAAGGGCACGACGCTGATCGTCATCGACTCCCGGGAGACCGGCATCGCCCGCCACGCGCATCATTTCTTGCAGATCGAGCCGGGGTCGGACGTGGCGCTCTATAACGCGATGATGCACGTGATGATCGAAGAGGACCTGATCAAGCACGACTACATCGCGCGCTACACCGAGGGGTTCGAGGAGCTGAAGGGTCTGGTCGCCAGGTACACGCCGGAGGTGGCCGCCAAGATCTGCGGCGTGTCGGCCGATAAGATCGCCGAGGTGGCCCGGATCTTCGGCAAGGCGAACGCCGCCATCATCTACTGGGGGATGGGGATCTCGCAGCACACACACGGCACGGACAACGCCCGTTGCCTCATCTCGCTGGCCCTGCTCAGCGGCAACATCGGCCGGCCGGGCACGGGTCTCCACCCGCTGCGCGGTCAGAACAACGTGCAGGGCGCGTCGGACGCCGGGCTGATCCCGATGGTCTACCCGGACTACCAGAACGTGGCAAGCGAGGAGGCGCGCCAGAAGTTCGAGGAGGCGTGGGGGGTACCGCTGGATCCGAATCCCGGACTCACCGTGGTCGAGATCATCGGCGGCGCGCTGGACGGTAGCATCAAGGGCATGTACATGATGGGCGAGAACCCGTTCCTCTCCGACCCCAACGTGAACAAGGTCCGCAAGGCGCTGGCGAGCCTCGAGTTCCTTTGCGTGCAGGACATCTTCCTCACCGAGACGGCCGAGTTCGCCGACGTGATCCTGCCGGCGACCTCGTTCTTCGAGAAGACAGGCACCTACACCAATTCGGACCGCCGCGTTCAGGTGGGACAGGTCACCCTGGAGGCGCCGGGCGAGGCGCGGCTCGACTGGGAGATCGTGTGCGAGATCGCCACGCGGATGGGCTACCCGATGAGCTACGATTCCGCGTCGGCCATCTTCGAGGAGTTCACCTCGCTGGCTCCCAGCTACAGCGGACTCGACTACGACAACCTGAAACCCACCGGCAAGCTGTGGCCCTGCCCCGACCCCGAGACCAGCGACGGCGTGCAGCTGCTGTTCGGCGACGGGTTCCCGACGTCCAGCGGGCGCGGCAAGTTCGTACCGGTCGACTACCAGCCGGCAGCGGAGCTTCCCGACGACGAGTACCCGTTCGTCCTGAACACGGGTCGCATGCTGGAGCACTGGCACACGGGTACGATGACGCGGCGCGCGAAGGCGCTACACGCGATCGAACCGGAAGCGGTCTGCCAGATGAACCCGCAGGACCTGCAGGCGATGGGGCTGGAGCCCGGAACGCTGGTGACCCTGACCACCCGGCGCGGCACGATCACCCTGAAGGTGCGCAGCGCGCCCAGCGTAGCGCGGGGCAACGTGTTCATGCCGTTCCACTTCCGGGAAGCATCGGCCAACATCTTGACCAACGACGTACTCGACCCGCACGGGAAGATCCCCGAGTACAAGTTCTGCGCGGTCAAGGTGGAGAAGGCGTAGGCGGGTGGGCGGCGGCTAGTAGCGGAAGATCGCCGCCAGCGAGCCCCCCGAGCCCCCATCCGGTATCTCATCCGGCTTGACCGCGAAGACGTCTCCGCCGTGTGCCAGCGTCTGCACGGCCGCCAGGTCGAGCAGGTCCTGATCGCCAGGCTCCGGCTCGTCATGGACCATCAGATCTTGGCCGCTGGGATCGTACGTACCCCAACGCTGTACCCCGACCGCGACGAAGAGTGAAGCGATGCGTCCGTTGTGGGCCGCCGGGACGATGGCATCCAGCTCGTCGGTGGCCCGTCCGGTGCCCAGGAGCTCGTGGAACTGCGCCGCCGCTCGCTCCAGTTTGCGTGCGAAGTGTGGCTCCAGAATCGACCAGGCCCGATCGTGAAGCTCCTGATCCGACAGTGGTTCCGGGTTCCCCACGATCCCCTCCTCCATCACTTTGGCGTAGCTGTTCGCCTCGCGATAAATGGGCAGCAGGTAATCGACGCCGGCGAGCACGAGGGGAGCGCTCTCGTCGGCCAACAGCTCCTGCAGCCCGTTGTCGATCACTTTGAAATAGCGCAGCAGCGCCTTCTTGTGGACCGACTCGTCGGCGCCGCCACCGCCGTGGCCGTGAAAGATGGCCCCGCCGGCACGGTTCGCCGTATGGAACTGCAACTGCTTCTCTCGCTCTTCCGCGCCGAGCGCATCACGCAAGCTCTTCGGCAGGCTATCGAGATTGACCGGGCCGACCCGGTGGTGGGTGCCCTGGAGCAGACGGACCTCGTTCTGACTCAAGGCCAGCACGTAGAAGCGACCGTCGACGGTGAACAGCGAGAGCAACGGCTTGATGTGGAAGCGGTCGGTCAGGACCACGAGCTCGTTGAACTCATACGGCAAGCGGTAATGCCGGAACGTCTCGGTCGAGATGAAGACGGCGAGGCCGTCGCCCTGGTGCTGCCAGAAGTCGTCATCGTCCAGAAGCGAATGGGCGGGGGCGAGCAGCTCCTCGGCCTCGCTGCTCCGCAGCCCGCTGTCGACCAGCCGCTCGCCCGCCTGCCTCAGGACGTTCTTGAAACGTATCGGATCTTGCTTCGTCTCCACGCCCGTGCGATGTGTCGGCAGATAAAGCGAGATCGAGGGCACGTCGCGTTCGTCGATGAGCTCCCGCAACTCCGCCCGATTCAGCAAATCCATACATTGCCTCCCAAACTGTCATCTTCCGAACGTGCCGCCGCAGGCCGACGATGAGGGCAAGAGCCGCAGCCGCCAACCGCCGGACTGCTTCGACAACACGTCCCGGGGAACTTCGAATGTCCTAGCGTCGATCTTGAACATAAGGTCCCGGGGCCCGAGGTCGCCACGCGGCACCTGAAACAGCTAAGTTGTGGGTGTACCGGAAGCAGTGTTCGAGGACGAGCTTGGCCGGCAAATAACGAAGAAGGACCCGTGGATCGACGAGTCGACCGACTTTGAAGCGGAGGCAAAGCGCGGCGCGATCTCGCCGCTCACCGGTTCGTTGCTCTGCTGTTGACTATTCACAATTCCCACTACAGGGGTCGGTGCCGTAAGATGAGACTGGTGAAGGTGGCTTCGTTCCCGAGCCGCGTGGAAGCGGGGCTGGCTGCGGGCATCCTGGAATCGAATGGGATCATGCATACGATCCGGGCCGACGACGTCGGGATCTTCGGGCCCGGCCACCAGGGCCCTTTCCACAAGGGGGTCGACCTGCTGGTGGCCGAGACGG
The DNA here is from genome assembly GCA_011774835.1 of Candidatus Kutchimonas denitrificans. Lineage (GTDB taxonomy): Bacteria > Gemmatimonadota > Gemmatimonadetes > Palauibacterales > KS3-K002 > Kutchimonas > Kutchimonas denitrificans. The sequence goes on from JAACAK010000049.1 coordinate 130,606, forward strand.
ACCTGGCCGAGGCTCTCAGCCTGCTGCAGGACGCCGGGCTGCTGGAATGATCCCGGCGAGACCGGTTGAATCTCGAGCCGGCGCTTCGCCGTAAGGTGTAGAAGGCCAACGGTACGTTGATCCAATGGAGGACGGAATTACAGATGGGAATCGAGCTGTTGTTCGCCGGCGGTGCGGCCTACGCCGGTTTCAGATATACGAAGAAGTTCGTGGTGCGTAAGCTACGCTTCGTTCCGAACGCCCGTAAGAAAGCGACCCCGTGGATCGCGGGCGCGGGCGCCGCCATCGTCGCGGCACCTGTCGCCGCGCTCCTCCCCATCATCGGCGGCCTCACCGCGGCGGCCTTCGGTGCCGGTGTGTTCGGCGGCGTAAAGGCCGGGAACAAGGAACTGGACGGGACGAACGTCTGGGGCGATCGGCGCTGAGCCGACACAGGAGAACTCCACCACACCACCCGACCCCACCTCCTTCCGTCCACAAACGCCAGGTGCGCTAACCGTTACGCCGCTGTGCCGCCCTGTAGCCATCGCTGACCGAACAGAAACGCCCCGGCGACGAGCAGCATCAGGAGCACGCCGTAGGCGGCGGCGGCGCCGAGGTCGAAGTCGCGAAGCTGAGAGAGGATCTCGATGGAGATCGGGCGGGTGCGGTGCGTGTAGAGCACGATGGACGCGACGAACTCACCCAGGCCGGTCACGAAGGCGAGGGACGCCCCGGCGGCCAGCGCCGGCAGCAGCCCCGGGAGGGTGACGCGGCGCAGCGTTCGCCACGGACCGGCACCCAGGGAGGCGGCCGCTTCCTCCAGGCTGGGATCCAGCTGCCGGAAGCCGGCCAGCGCGGCTCGCCCGGTGAGCGGCAGAACCCGGACCGTGTAGGCGAGCATGAGGATCCAGGGCGTTCCCACCAGCACCCAGCGCAGGGTCAGCGGCTGGCTGACGCTGAACGTCGTGGCCAGGGCGATGGCCAGCACCGTACCGGGCAGGGCCCAGGGCAGGATGAGGAGCCCCTCCAGCAGCTTCTTCCCGCGGACGCCCCAGCGTACGACGAGCTGACCGACGGCGACGGCGAGCGCGACGGCGGCGACCGTCGCGGCGCTGGCCATGATCAGAGAGTTGATGATCGGGCGAAGCGTGCGCGCCTCGGAGAAGAGCTCGACGTAGTTCTCGAGCGAGTAGACGGGCGGCAGTGTCTGTGTCGTCCAGCTGCCATCGGGCACGAACGAAACGAGGAGCAGGGTCAGGTGCGGCAGGACCAGGAGCGCCACCCCGAGGCCGGCGACCAGGGCGACGCCGGCGGCGGCCCAGCGCGAGCTCACTCGCACGCGGACGCTCCGGGTCCCCTTGCCGGGCGCCACGTACTCGCGGCCGCCCTCCCAGCGGGACAGCGGCCAGAGGATCAGCAAGGAGACGGCGGCCAGCATCACCGTCTCGACCATCGCCACCCCCAACTCGCCCTGGAGCTTGCTGTTGAAGATCTGCGTGGTCATGACGCGGAAGCCGCCGCCGAGCACGTAAGGCGCGCTGAACGACGCCATCGAGGTCATGAAGGTGAGAAGCGAAGCCCCGGCCAGCGTGGGCGTCAGCAGGGGAAGCGTGACGCGGACCAGCGTGCGGAGGCGGCCGGCGCCCAACGAGGCGGCGGCCTCGAAGACGGCCGGATCGACCCGGGCCAGGCCCGCCAGGGTGAAGAGATAGAAATACACGTACATCGAGTACGCGTGGACAGCGAGGATGGCGAACGCTCCCTGGAGCCGCCACGGCGGCTCCTCGAGTCCCAGGATGCCCTGGATCATCCGGCTGGCGATACCACTCTCGCCGTAAAGGAACAGGATGGCGATGACGCCGACCAGCGGCGGCAACAGCACCGGCATCGCGGCCAGCGCGCCCAGCGCACGACGGCCCGGGAACTCGTAACCCGCGAACAGGAAGGCGAGGGGCACGCCCACGAGCGCAGATAGCGCGACGGTGGCCAGGGAGATCCAGACGCTGGACCAGAGCGCCCGCAGCTCCGACTCGGTTCGCAGGAAATCGAGGTAGCGCGTCAGCGTCAGGCCGCCCTCCGTCCTGACGCTTTCGATCAGCACGACGAAGTTCGGGTAGACCACCGCCCAAATCAGGACGGCGAAGACCAGGGCGACGAAGACGCGGGAGCCCCGCCGGGACGAGTTCACCTGGCCGCCTCGGAGGAACGGGCTGGAAAGGCGAACAGTCCGTCCGGCGCCGACGGGGGCCGTAGCCCGACCGCGGCGCCGACCCGCGCCACGTCGCCGGTCGCCTGCACCTCGAGCCGTCCGCCCTCCACCTCGATCGTATAGACATAGACCGATCCGGCGAATCGCCGGTCGTCCACGACCCCGCGTACGGCCTCCGCCTCGTCCGGGCCGCAGATCTCGACGGCCTCAGGCCGCGCCATCAGCCGGATGGCCGCGCCGGGCTCGAGGGGGGGCTCCGCGGCCGGAGCCGTAGCCGTCCACGTGGCATCGCCGGGCAGCCGGCAGACCACATCGCCGTTCGGGCTGAAGCGCTCCACCGTCGCCGCGACGACGCCCACCCGGCCGAGGAAGGTCGCGACGAATTCCGTCGCCGGCCGCCGGTACAGCTCCTCGGCCAGGCCGACCTGGTCCAGGTGACCCTCCCGCATCACGGCGATGCGGTCCGAGAGCGCGAACGCCTCTTCCTGATCGTGGGTCACGTAAATGCTGGTGATCCCGATCTCCTTCACCAGCGTTCGCAGCTCGCGTCGCGTGCGCTCGCGCAGCGCCGCGTCGAGGTTCGACAGGGGCTCGTCCAGCAGCAGCACTTCGGGCTCCGGCGCCAGCGCCCGGGCCAGCGCCACCCGCTGCTGCTGACCGCCCGACAGCGAGCCCACCGACCGGCGCTGAGTACCGGGGAGCCCGACGAGATCCAAAGCGCCAGCGACCCGCACCTCCACCGCGTCGCGGTCCAGGCCGGACCGCTCGAGACCGAACGCCACGTTGCTCCCCACGTCGAGATGAGGGAAGAGCGCGTAATGCTGGAACACCATGCCGAAGCCGCGGCGCTGCGGCGCAGTCCGGGTCAGGTCACGGCCCCGCAGACGGATATGCCCGGCGTCCGGCGTTTCGAACCCGGCGACCAGTCGCAACGTGGTTGTCTTGCCGCAGCCGCTGGGTCCCAGCAGGGTGACGATCTCGTGCTCGGCGATCTCGAGCGTCAGCTCGCGGACGGCCAGGGAGCCCGAAAACGTCCGGGTCAGCCGATCGAGGTGGAGGAAGGGATCCTCGCTCAACGCACGCCCTGGCCCCGGATGCTGGCGTCCCAATACCGCATCCACTCGCGCCCACGCGTCTCCAGCAGGGCCCAATCGACCTCCATCGGCACCAGCTCCCGCTTGACGTTCACCAGCCAGTCGGGCAGCGAATCGTCGGGTATGTCAGTTCGAGTGATGTTGCGGTAGGCGCTGCGCGCCGCGAGCAGTTGACCCTCCACCGAGCCCAGGTAGTCGACGAACGCCCGGGCCCATTCGCCCTGCTCGGCGCCTCGCACCACCGCCACGCCGTCCACCAGCACGGGCGTGCCGCTCTCGGGGAGTACGTAAGCGAGGTGGACACGATCCTGCACCCGGAGCACGTCCGGCAGGTTCCACAGGGTGATCACTCCCTCCTGCCGGGCCAGCTTCTGATAGAGCAGCGCCGGGTTCAGCACGTACTCCTTCGTCTGGGCGTCGAGCTTTCTCAACCACTCGTAGCCGGCGGCGGTGTCGCCGGTCTCCTGGATGCTTCGATACATGATCATCCCGAAGATCGTCCGCATCGTACCGCTGGCCAGCGGGTCGCGGATCAGCACCTCCCCCTTCCAGCGCGGCTCCAGCACATCGTCCCAGTCCCGCGGCGCTTCCGCGGAGTCCACCGCCTCGCTGTTGTAGGCGATCACCGCCGGCGTCAGGTAGACGCCGAAGTAATGGTCACCGGGACCCCGCGCCTCGGGGAGCACCGACCCGGCCCAGCTGGGTCGGTACGGCTCGAGCAGCTCATCCGCCGCGGCGCGCTCGAAAAACAGCGCTGGACCGCCGTACCAGACATCGGCCTGCGGGTTCGCGCTCTCGGAGCGAACCCGGTCCAGCACCTCCTGCGAACCCATGTCCACCCACTGCACGTCGACTTCCGGGTGCAGGGCCTCGAAGCGTTCCTCGAACAGGACGAGCTGTTCCTTTCCGTGCGGCGAGTACACGGTGAGCACGGTCCGCGAATCGCCGCAGCCGAACGCTACAGCCATGACAGCGAGCGTGATCCCGATCAGGTGCCGCTTCATGACGCGAGGCTCAACAGGTTAGCGAGCAGGCGATAGGCGCCGGGCACACCAGCGGGCAGCTGGCGGAAGAGAGACAGACCGGTGTAGACGTAAAGGCCGTCTCCGTAACGCGCAACCAGCAGGCCGCCGCGCCTGGCCTCCTCTCCCGGGTCGGCGGTCTCCAGCAGGGGCTGATAGCGCTCGTCCCATTCCGACGCGAAGTAGAGGCCGCGTTCCTGGACCCAGCCCTCGAAATCGCGGGAGTCGATGCGGTTCGGCCGGTTGAACAGCGGATGGTCGGGGACGAGCACGTTGACCGGCGCGCCTTCATCGCTAACCCGATCGTGCGGGAAGCGTGCGCGGAGGGGATAGGGCGCGAGGCCGCCCCGGAAAAAGCCGTACTGCTGGTACTGGACGATGAGCGTGCCGCCGCGGCGCGTCCACTCCAGGTAACGTCCGTTCGCCGCGACCAGTGCCGGATTGGTCTCGTATGCCCGGGGACCGATGACGATCACCTCGTACCTCGACAGATCCCGGGTCTCGACCTCGCGCCCGGTGAGCACATCGACGGGCAGCCCCAGGGACGTGATGCCGGTAACCACGTTCCGGCGCGCCGCACCCGCTACGTAGGCGACGCGCTGGCTCGTGTCCGCGATCACGTCGAACGCTTCGACCTCCGCCTCGGCGTTGCTGAACATCAAGCTTCGACGCACGTGGTCGTAGTCGATGAACGTGTAGCCCGAGGTGTATCGCCGACCCCCCGACTCCGCCACCGCCTGCAGACGATAGGCGCCGGCGGCCTGGGAGTCCGGCGCCTCGACCGCGAAGTCGAAGCTGGCCGTCGCACCGGGGGCGTCGAGATCGAACTCGACCGCGGAGGGTGCGACGGTCCAGCCGCCCGGGGCCTCGAGACGCAGTCGACCCGAGGCGCCATCTGGCGCTTCGCCACGCAGGGTCACACCGAAGGCGAGGGTCCGCCCGCTACCCAGGGGTAGCACGGCGGTCCGGGGCTCCAGGCTCACCCCCACCGCCGGGACCACGGCCAGCCGCCGCCGGATCTCGCCGCGGGCCTGGTCGGCAAAGCGGTACACCACCTCGACGCGGCGGCGTACCTGCTGGCCCGCGATGGAAACGTCGAGCTCGGCCCGGATGGGCGGGGTGCCGCGAGGCCTGCCGCGCTCCGGCGTGTCGTCGGGCCAACGATAGAGCGCCCCGGCCCGCGGCTCCTGCAGGTAGTAGGGCCGACTGATCGCGGCGGCCGCCGGGACGGCGATCCGGTACCGGAGCCGTCTCAACGACGCCGGCGCGAGCCGCGCCTCCGGTCCGTCCAGCGGCTCCACCTCCCAGCCGGCCGGGGTCTCCAGCGAGAGGCTCCCCAGCTCCACCGGCCGCTGGCCCGCGTTCCAGACCGCCACTTCCACGGCCAGCCTCTGTCCGGGCACCAGCAGATCGTCATCGGCGAAAGCGCCGACGATCACGCCGGCCGCCTCGGCCAACGCGGTTTCGAGCTTCGCCTCGTCGACCCCGAGGGCGAAGCGGAGCAGCTCGGCCTCATCGCCGGCTCGAGCAGTGGCCTCGCGGGCGCGCCGGACGGTGGCCAGCGCGGTCGCCAGGTGCGTCTCGAGCTCCGGCGTGGCCGTACGGCCCAATGCTTCCCGGGCGGCCCGCAGGTGAGCACCGTAGCCCGTCAGCAGCTCCGCCAGCTGGCCACGGAGCCCACGATCGCGGATCGCCTCGAGCCGACCGACCAGGGTGGTGTCGATCCCGTCGAAGAGCGAGGACTCGTCCTCCGGCACATCGACCCGGCTCTCCAGCAGCTGGAGCCGGGTCTCCTGCGGGCCCAACCCCTCGATGCGGCCCATGTCCTGCGACCGGTGCTGGCTGCGGGCCGCCATGGCCATCTGGTGGTACGACCGCCCGTACAGCATGTCGAGCCGGCCGGTCTCGACGGTCAACGTCGTGGCCGCGCTGTCGAAGCGCGTGGAGCGATAGAGCTTCGACGGGTTCCAGGGCGCCAGGCCCAGGTCGCCGAACCGGCCCGGGTCCCCCGCCACCTCGTACGCCTCGCGGGCCAGCATCCCCGCGGCGCGGTGCTGACCGTGTCCATCCCTGGGCGTCCCGGAGAAGATCGTGACGATGACCTGTGGTCGGAAACGGCGAATCGCCAGGACGACATCGGCCAACAGCGAGTCCCTGGGCCAGAACCGGAACGTCTCGTCGGCGGACTTCGAATAGCCGAAATCGTAGGCGCGGGTGAAGTATTGTTCAGCGCCATCGATGCGTCGCGCCGCCAGCAGCTCCTCGGTGCGGAGCAGGCCCAGGGCGACCCCGAGCTCCGAACCGATCAGGTTCTGGCCACCCTCACCGCGGGTCAGCGACAGATAGGCCGCGTCGGCGCCCATCCCTCGCTCCAACACCGCCAGCAACGCACTGTCTTCGTCATCGGGGTGAGCTCCGATGACGAGGACGCGCTTGATGCTCCCCAAACCGCGCAGCTCCCGGGCGACAGCGATGATGCCGTGCTCCGTGTCGACCGCACCCGCCGCCCGCGCCGCGTCCGCCTGCGCCGGAGCGTCGGCCGCGACCGAGAGCAGTATCGGGAGCGCCGCCACACTACCAGTGAGCTGACGAAATGTCATGGTCCGCCAAAGTATGCAGGCCGGGCCTGGGGTGCCAGCCGTTTCGCATCCTTGTGCCCGGATCGGCCAGCGGCTTAGCATCGTGAGAGGTATCGACCGCCCTCGTCCAACGCGACCATGACGGAACACGACAACACCCCGACCGCCTCGCGCCCAGTAGCCGTGCCGGCCTTCCTCTGCCTGATCGCCGCCACGCATTTCTCCCACGCCTGGATCGCCGAGCTCCGCGGGATGCCCGTTCTTCCTCCCGCCGTCGCGCTGGGGTTCCTCCTGGGCCTCGCCTACGCCTGGGTCGCCTGGCTGGGCCGCCGCGGCCGCGGCTTCCGCCACGCGATCAACCTCGTAGTCGGCGAGGACCTGGGGTTCCTGGCGGCGGGCCTCGTCATGGGGTACCCCTGGGCCGAGATCCTGCGGCCCGGGACCGCAGCGATCGTCGCGTTCCAGTTCGCCCTCGTCTTCCCGGAGATCTGGCGCCGGCAGGAGCGGGGCCAGCCGATCGTCGCTCCCGCCAGGCTGGCATGGTTCATCCTGGCCTATGCCCTGGCCTTCGGGATCTATGCCCTTGTGAAACCGCGCGGTTTCTGGAATATTGGGTCAGCTTGACCCGTTCCCTGCCCGGCTGCTCGCTGGCCCTGCTTCACGCTCGCTATTAGCTTGGTATGACAAAGACCGCCAAGGGCGGGCTGCTACTGGCTTTAGGGGCGGCGGTAATCGCCGGGTCCGTTTTCATCCTGGACCTGCCCAGCGGCCTGCGAATCAGCACGACGTTCCTGTTCGGGATCGTGCCAGCGGTGATCGGCGCCGCCATGATATGGTCGGACTACCGTAGCACGTCGAAGGACAGGGACCCGGAGTCGGCGAGGCTCGCCGGGATAAAGGAGCAGATCGTCTGGAGGGCGGTCGCTCAGGGCGGGCGAATCACGGCAGCCGAGGCGGCGGCCCATGACGGACTGGCGCCGATGGAGGCGGAGCACGCCCTCATGACGCTGGTCTCGGAGGGTCGAGCCGCGGTAGAACCCGGAGAGGAGGGCGACATCGTGTACCGTATCGACTCTCCGGTAGGTGGCGTCGTTACCGCGTGACCGACTCGAGCGCGAGTGCGCTTGCGAACAGGAGCGGAGAAGGGTCCCGGAGTCACTGTCGAACTCCGGCGTTTCCTCCTGATCGTACTCGTCCTCGTACTTCCATTCGGCGCACGCCGGCGATCCGTCGCCGCGCGTGCCGCCGGTCATGTCGATCAAGAACGCTTGTCAGTGGGGATAGCGGAGGATGATGTCCGATCCCTCGTCCATCGACAGCACAACGGTGGACGAGCTCACCGGTAAACTCGTCCTTGTGATCGAGGAGAAGCGTGATTGGCGCGAGCCGGACCTGATGCACAGGCAGCTCGCCGCCAAGGTGAAGAACTACGTCCGCTATGTTCGCAGCCCCGAGTTCAGCGCTAGACACAACCAGCGACCGCAGCAGACCATCGTACGCCTGGTCACCGAGGCGCCGCCCGCTGACAGCTCGCTTCCCTTCCTCGAGCGTGTCGCCTACGAGCTGGGCAAGCACGGCCTGACTTTCGAGCAGCAGGTCGGCGAGTTCGGGACGCCGATGCCGGTGACGGCCCGCGCCGACTCGGGCGCGCGACCGCGGCCGCGGCCTCCGGCCCAACCGCCCACGCCTCCACCACCGCCGGCCGAAAAGCCGATCGAGCAAGCTCCACCACCTCCGCCGGCGCCCGAGCCGGAACCGCCCCTGGCCCACGAGCCGCCCACGGCCCAGGAGCCCCCTGCGGCCCAAGAGGCGACGCCGACCCAGGAGCCGACCGCGGAATGGGAGCCCGAATGGGCGGAGCCCCAAGAGAGGGAACTCCAGGAGACGGAGCCCGGATGGTCGGAGCCGGAATGGCCCGAGTCGGAAACGAGCGAGGCCGAGGGGGCGGAGGTCGGGCCACCGGACCCCTGGGCCACACCGGACGAGGAGGCCGTCCAGTTCGGCACGGACGCATCGATCGATCCGGAGCCGATCGAGCTCGAGCCCCAGTCGGGGGCGAGCGACTCTTTGCCGTCGTTCGACGAGTGGTACGGGGACGAGCCGGCGACGCCCACGGCCGGCGAGGATGACGCGGCCGCTTCGTTTCCCGATTTTCTCGACGCCTCCGATGCCGGGGGGCCACCCGAGGACACGGAGCCCAGCGAACTGGAGGCGTTGATCGAGAGCGACGACGCCTCCGTGGAGTTCGTCCGCGATTCGACGGAGGCGCCGGTTCCCGGTGCCGAGTTGCAGGTCGGGGATGAGGAGGATCTCCCCCGGCCGCCCTTCTTCCCCGAGGAGGAATTCGGGCGGGCGCGCGCGGAGGGCGGCGACGTGGAGTTCCTCGATCTCGAGAGCGATACCGCGGTGATCGAGACCAGTTCGGGCCAACGCATCCGCCTCGAAGTCGACGCGGATTCGTCCTCTGGTATTCCCGGGCACGAGCGCCCCAGCCTGCTCCGCGGGATCGGCGCCGGCCTCTCCGCGGCCGTCGCCGGGGGCATCGTCTGGAGTTTGCTCGCCATCGCCGCCGAACGGAGCGCTCATCCACTCGCCGCCGCCGTCGGCGTCATGGTGGGAATCAGCGTGCGGCTGCGCGGCAACGGGCACACGCTCCCCTATCGGATCGTGGGCTTGATCTTCACGCTGATCGGCTCGGCGCTGGGCGCGGTCCTGACGGCGGCCTCGCTGACCGGCATTCTATCGCGTGAGGGGATCACGCAGGTGGTCGCGGTCCTGTCCGACCCTAACGCGATCCTCGCCGCGCTGGAGGAGCACTTCGGTTGGGTGAGTTTGCTCTCTCTGGCTCTGGCTCTGTATATCGCGTTCCGGCTCTCCGCCTCCAAACCGGAGGCCGGATAAAGGCGACACACCCAGCAAGGCCAAAAAGTCTTGCATCGGGCGGCGGTTTTGCTAGCTTGGTGGTTACCCGACCCCCCCTCGAGCGCCGTAACCACGGCGTGAGACCCCCTGTCAGGACTCAAAGGGAAGATGTTCCCGAGCCACTGCATGCACCCATACCCAACCCATCATTAGAGGGAGGCAACGCGATGAATCGGAAACCCTTATGGTTTGCGCAGGCTGCGGTCCTCGCCCTGGCGCTGAGCGTCGTCACGGCCTGTGACGATGACGGCGCGGGCCCGGGGGACGTCGATCCGGGGCAGACGGCCGCGGTAGTCGACGCGACGGTCGATCAGTTCCTCGAGGGGAACGACGCGATCCAGAGCATCGGCGTCTTCAACGAGGCGATGGCCAGCGCGCTCGGCGGGGTGGCCCCGTCGGTGCTGGTCTGGGACATGGTCCCCGGCTCCACCAGCCCCTTCGCCTCCGCCAGCCGGATCCAGGCGAGCGTTTCGGAGCTGACCGAGGGTGAGCCGCTCAACATTCCGGTGGGCGCGCTCGGCGTGACGTTCATCTTCGATCCGGTCGACGGATACGTCCCGTCCCAGCGCACCGGGGCTCCGGCGAACGGCGTGCGCTTCATCCTCTACGCCGTGGACCCGATTCTCGAGGAGCCGGTCACACCGCTCCAGGAGATCGGCTGGTTCGACATCATCGACACCAGCAACTTCTCCACCGGGACGATCGACATCTCCCTCGAGGCGGTGGTCGGCGGCGTCACGCTGGTCGATGTCACGTCCACCGGGGTGCTGACCCAGACGAGCCTCACGCTCGATTTCGACGGCACGCTCTCCGACGGGCAGAACAGCCTGAACTTCACCATCGACGCGCTGTTCTCGGAGACGGCCTTCGACTTCACGTTCGGGATGACGGCCGACGGCGTCGGTGTATCGGTAGTCTTCTCCGGCAGCGACACCGGCGGTGCCAGCATAACCACGACGTTCAGCGACGGCGACAACTCCATCGTCGTCACCCTGAGCGTCGACGCGAGCGATAACATCCTCAGCGGCAGCGGCGTCTCGTTCAACGGCACTACGGTAGCCGTCATCTCGGATACCATCGAGAACCCGACCATCACGAACGCCGAGGGCGATCCGCTGACGGCTGAGGAGCTGGCGGCCGTCGAGGACCTGTTCATCGCCATGGTCGACGTGGTCGAGTTCGGATTCGGCGTGTTCGAGTTCGCTCTCTTCCTCATCCTCCTCGGTCTCGTCTAACACGGACCCGTACCGCAGGAATTCAAGGCGGGCAGCCTCAGGGCTGCCCGCTTTCTTATTGATGTTGACCGGCCAGCCAGCCGGTCGGTACCTTGGCGCGGCAGGGCACCCCGGCGCGGGTGCCGGGTAGCACGTTTTGGAGGTCCAATGGCGAACAAGACGGTCATCATCGCGGCAGCGTTCTTTGGAATCGCGGGGACGACATCGCCCCTGACGGCGCAGAGCTCCGCCGGACCCTGCCCCGGCATGTACCCCGCCCCCCGGGTGGGCGAGTACGCCGAGCTGCGCTTCCGCAGCTCCGAGCAGGGGACCATGCCCGTCCGTTTCGCCGTGGTCGGCGAGGAGGACGTGTTCGGCCGGCCTCACTACTGGATCGAGATCGTCAGCGTGCCGCCCGCCGTTCAGGACACCGTCGTCGTGCAGATGCTCGTCCCCCACTACCCCTTCGAGCAGAACAGCCTGCGAGGTTACATCGTACGAATGCCGGGTCAGCCTGCCATACGGTTCCCCGAGGAGATGCTCCCCGAACTGGCTGGTTCCACGGCGGGGCCCGGCTGGAAAGAGCAGTGTCAGTCGGCGGAGGATCTGGGGAACGAACGGGTGACGGTCCCGGCGGGCAACTTCATCGCCCGCCACTACCGCGCTCCGGACGGAGGCGAGGAGGTCTGGATCGCCGACGTGCCGTTCGGGATGGTCAAGATGGTGACGGCGGACGGCGCGCTGGAACTGCTCCGGCACGGCACCGACGCGCGATCGCTGATCACCGAGGAGCCGGTCGAATACCAGCCGCAGCCGCCGGGCCGCTAGCGCTTTTCGCTATCGGCTGAGGAGATCCTGCAAGGGCTGCGGCAGCCTCGAGATCACCGAGTTCGCCACCTCCGGCAGCGCGAAGTAGACGACCACGGCGGCGATCACGAGAACCAGCAGGACGATGCCCGCGCGCTTGATGCGCCGCACCGTTCTGCCCTTCCCGCGACCCCCCCGCATGATGGCGGTCGAGGAGCCGGAGACCCGCTCCGGCTCGGTCACTTGCCTCAAGCCTGCCGCCTGGCTCTTCGGCACCGACTTGGTCGAGAAGACGAACTCGATCTTGCCGAACTTGACCTTGTCGCGCTCTCGCAGCGGCTGGGCCACGGCCACCAGGTTGCCGTTCACCCACGTGCCATTGGTGCTGTGATCGTACAGCACGTACCGGCCGCTTTCGTAGATGATGTCGGCGTGGTGGCGCGATACCGTCTTGTCGGCGATCACCAGGTCCGCGCGGCGCTCCCGTCCGACCCGCATGCTCCCGAAACCCAACGAGAATTCCTTGCCGTCGGAGATGCGGGTCAGAAACCCGACCCGCTCCATGTCGCTCGCTGCGCGCGACGGCCGGGCTGGCGGTACTTCCCTTTCCTCCCCGTTCATGGTCCGAAACTTACCCCGGTAATGTTTCCCCCTGCAAGGTTATCGAGGCCGTAGAAATCACCGCCAGGCGCCGCTACCGGCCCTGTCGCTGGCGCGCCTGCTGCACGATCAGGTACGCGAGCACGGCAAACATGATCAGCGAAAGCACCGGCGCGAACGGGCCCAGCCACGCGTGACCGAACCCTTCCGGTATCCCGAATACACCGGCCCAGAAGGCGATCCCCACACCCATCAGGCCATCGCCGCCGATGAGGCCGGAGGAGAACAGCACGCCGCGCTCGCGGACCCGGCTCCTGGCCTCGGCGTCGGGTTGCCGGTCCTCGAGCAGCTTGCGGATCATGCCGCCGATGAAGATCGGCATCATGGTCGTGATCGGCAGATAGACGCCGACGGCGAAGGCCAGCGACGGTAGCCGGAAAGCCTCCGCCACCAGGGCCAGCCCGACCCCGACCAGCACGAACCGCCAGGGGATCTCGGCCTGCAGCACGCCGTCGATCACCAGCATCATCATGTTCGCCTGGGGCGCCGGCAGCTCGGTCGATCCGAAACCGTAGGCGCCTTCCAGCGCCAGGATGCTGGCGCAGACGAAGAACGCGGCGGTGAGCACGCCGATCAGCTCGCCCACCTGCTGGCGCTTCGGCGTGGCGCCGAGCAGGAATCCGGTCTTCAGGTCCTGCGAGGTGTCACCGGCGATCGAGGCCGAGATGGCGACCACCGCCCCGATCGACAGGGCGGCGATCCGGCCGGTGTCGTCGGTCCACCCCAACGCGCCGAAGATGAGGCTGGTCCCCAGCAGGGCGGCGATGGTCATCCCCGACGTGGGGTTCGACGTCACGCCGACCAGGCCGACGATGCGGCTGGAGACGGTGACGAAGAAGAAGGCGAAGATCGCGACCAGCAGCGCGCCCATTACCCGGACGGCAACCGATTCGACGAACCCGAACACGTGGGGGACGGCGACGAGGAACAGCACGATGGCGCCGACGCCGATCAGCACGAAGTTGAGCGGCAGGTCGTCGTCGGTCCGCTCGGCGATCACGGCCTGGGCCGCTTCCATCCGAGACCGCAGCCCGCGCATCCCTTCCTTGAACGAGGCGATGATCATGGGCGTCGAGCGGATCAGCGTCGCGATGCCCGCCGTCGCCACCGCGCCCGCGCCCACGTACCGGATATAGCGCGTCCAGATCGTCTCCGGGTCCATGTCCACGATCAGCTGCACCGTCTCCGGGTAGAGCGGCGCGGTGAGGCCGCGGCCGATCACCTCGATGATCGGGATCAGGATGAGCCAGGCGATAGCGCTGCCCCCCACCATGACCAGCCCGATCCGCGGGCCGAGGATGTACCCGACGCTGATCAGCGCCGGCGCCACGTCGACACCGACCTGGGCCTTCGGAATCACCCGGCCCAGCGATACCCACAGGTCGCGGGGCCACAGGTTCAACCCCTTCATCAGCCAGGTGTACGCCATGCCCAACCCCAGCCCCAGAAAGACCGGTCTCGCGTGCGTGCCGCCGGCGTCCGCCGCCACCAGTACCTCGGCGCACGCCGTCCCCTCTGGATAGGGGAGCGCCCCGTGCTCGTTCTTTATCAGGAACCGGCGCAGCGGGATCATGAACAGCACGCCCAGCAGGCCGCCGGCCAATGCGATGACCAGCAGCTTGGTCACGCCAGGGCTGAAGCCCCACAGGAAGAGGGCCGGTATCGTGAAGATGAGGCCCGACGCCTGACTGGATGACGCAGACCCCACCGTCTGCGAGATGTTGTGCTCGAGGATGGTCGATCTGCCGCCGAAGAAGATGCGGAACACCGCGACGGTCATCACCGCGATCGGAATCGACGTGGAGACGGTGAGCCCCACGCGCAGCCCCAGGTACGCGTTCGCGGCACCGAACATGATCCCGAACAGGATGCCCAGCAGCACCGGCCGTATGGTGAACTCGGCGGGCAACTGGTCCGGGCCGATGTAAGGATCGTACTCGTCGCCCGGTATCTCCTCGTAGGCCTTCGGCGAGAGCCTGCGTCGCTCAGTCGTATCGGACATAAATCGCTCGACTTCTCCGGGTTAACGGCCCTGCAGCTCGTCGGCCAGCGCGCCAGCGCCATAGACCGTCCGCAGCGCCTCGATGATCGCCATCGAATGGACCGAAACGCAGCGCGCCACCTCGTCTCTATACAGGAAGCGGTTCGGAAGCATCTCCATGTTGCCATCGAACACCAGGCCGACGATCTCGGCGTCCCGGTTGATCACCGGACTCCCCGAGTTGCCCCCGATGATGTCTGCCGTCGACACGAAATTGAGCGGCGTCGACATGTCGAGCTCGTCTTTCGCCGCCGTCCATTTCGGCGCCACCTTCCACGGGTCCTTATGGTCGAAGGACTCGGCCCGGTCGAACAGCCCGTAGATCGTGGTCTTGTAGGGGGCGAAGGTGCCGTTCAACGGATAGCGCGCCACCAGCCCGTCGGAAAGCCGCAGCGTGAACGTCGCGTCCGGTGGCAGCATGGTCCCGTACACCGCGAAGGTCGCTTCGGCCACCCGCTCCTCGTTCGCTCCCTCTTCGGCACGCAGCTCCGTCACCTTCTCCTCCAGCCCCCGCACCCACGCGTCGACGGTCCCGGCCAGCACGACCGCCGGATCGTCCGTCGCGTTCACCGCGGCGACGCCACCCTCCAGCAGCGCCTGCCTCCACTCCGGGTCGCCGACCCGTGTGTCACCGATGATCCGGGCCGCCGCCGCTTCCGGGTCGTCCCCGGCCAGCGCGGCCCGCACCAGGACATGGTCGGGGCCCAGCGCCTCCCGGGCCGCGGTCAGCCGCAGCTCGAGCAGCATACGCTCGTATTCCCGGTCGATCTCCCGATCCGAGGCGATCCGTCGCTTCGCCGCCTCGATCGTCCGCTCGCTCATCGACCGTTCGCCCTCGGGCTTCGCCAGCTCGCTTGCCAGCCGCACGATGTCTCGGGCGCGGCTCAGCGTCTGGAAGTGGGCGAAGGAGCTGTAGACCAGCTCCTCGTGGAGTCGGGTCAGCTTCTCGTTGATCCGCGCGATCTCCTGCCACGCCCCACCGTAACGCTCGCGCAGCCGCCGGTCCTCCCGCACCGCCGCGCGCAGGGTCGCCTCCCACTCGTGCTTCTCCTCCATCAGCGTCGGGTCGACCAGGCCCCGCAGGTAGCCGCTCACCGCCTTGATCGCGTTCTCCAGCCCGAAGATCATGTTGCGATAGTCCGGCTCCCGTGACGGATCCTCATCGATCAGCTCGCCCATCACCGCCACCCGCTCGTGGTACTGTTGAATCCTCAGCGGGTAGGACGCGTCCCGCAGGTACTCGAGCTGAGAGACGGTCAGCAGGCGGCCGGTCGAGCCCGGGTTACCCGTGACGAAGACAGGCTCACCCTCCGCGGCTCCAGCCTCGCTCCAGGTGAAGTAATGGTCCGGCCGCAGCGGCTCATCGTTCTCGTATGCGCGTAGGAAGGTGACGTCGAGGTCGTGGCGCGGATAGGTGAAGTTGTCCGGGTCGCCGCCGAAGAACGCCGCCTGTCCTTCCGGCGCGAAGACCAGCCGCACGTCGTCGTACCTTCGGTACTTGTAGAGCGAGTAGATGCCGCCGTGGTAGAGCGACACGACCTGGCAACGGAGGCCGCTCTCTTCCGAGCATTCCTCCTCCAGCCGATCCATCGCTTCGCCCTTGAGCCGTGTTTCTTCCTCGCCCGAGATCCCGGCCGGCGCCGCAGCGTCGATCCGCTCGGTCACGTCCTCGATCTCGAGCAGCTGGTCCAGGTACATGTTGGGACAGTGCGCCTCCGCGCCACGACTGCCCGCGTAGTAGCCCTCTACCATGTAGTCGTGGGTGTCAGCGGAGACCGCCGTGATGCAACCGCGGGCGCAATGGTGGTTGGTCATCACCAGGCCCGAAGGCGACACGAACGAGGCCGAGCAACCGCCGGTGCGCAGCGAGGCCAGGCGAACATGATCGAACCACTCGGGGTCCGGGCGGAAATCGTACCGCTCCTCCAGGTAATCGAGGGGTAGCCGATCGAAGGTCCACATCTTGCCCAGACCCGCCTCCTGGACGATCTCGACGCCGCTCAACTCCTGCTCCCCCGCCACCTGGGCCGATAGCTCCGGCGGTCCCGCAACCGGACGCCCGACCGCGACGAGGGCCGCAAGCAGAATCACTCCACGTGGCGACCGCATGGCCGTGTCCTCCATTATTGAGAATGTGATCTCGGCACTGGTCGGGGTGAGGGGCAAACTCGTTCGATGGCGCCGCTCCGGCAAGGGACCGTCCGGGATTATCCCGTATGGCCTGCCCCCATCGGCCTGACTATCTTAACCCCTGCACGACAATCGATAATCCCTCGTACTCGTAGGAGAACAACCCGAGTACCGCAAAGGAAGGGTTCGGCTGATGTCACTCGAGACTTTGTTGAAGGAGAGCCGCGAGCGTTTCGAAGATGAGCTGGCCGAGTTCCTGGCGATACCCAGCGTGAGCGCACGATCCGAGCACAAGGATGACATGACCCGCTGCGCCGAGTGGGTGTCGGCGAAGCTGGGCGAGCTGGGGATGAAGGCCGAGGTCCTGACCACGCCGGGGCATCCCATCGTCTACGGCGAGCTGATGGAGGCGGGCCCGGACGCGCCCACCGTCCTGGTCTACGGCCACTACGACGTCCAGCCGGTGGAGCCGCTGGACGAGTGGGAATCGCCCCCCTTCGAAGCCACCGTCCGCGACGGCAACCTGTACGCCCGCGGCACGGCGGACGACAAGGGCCAGATCCACATCCACATGAAGGCGCTCGAAGCCTACCGCGAGGCCAAAGGCACGCCGCCGCTCAATCTGAAACTCCTGTTCGAGGGCGAGGAGGAAGTCGGCAGCGTGAACCTGGAGGACTTCGTCAACGATAACGTCGAGCGGCTGGCCTGCGACGCGGCGGTGATCTCGGACACGCCGATGCTGGCGCCCGACCTGCCGAGTGTCTGCGTGGGTCTGCGCGGCATGGTCTACATGGAGGTCGGCCTCAAGGGTCCGCGACAGGACCTGCATTCCGGGCAGTACGGCGGCGCGGTGGTGAACCCGGCGAACGCGCTGGCCCGGATCATCGCGCAGCTCAAGGACGACGAAGGCCGGATCTCGATCCCGGGCTTTTACGACGCGGTGAAAGAGCTGACCGCGGCGGAGAAGAAGGCCCTGTCCGAGATCCCGGTCACCGAGGAGAAGTTCGCGGAAGAGGCCGGGGTCAGCGCCACCGGCGACGGCGAGGCGGGGGTGCACTGGCTGGAGCGCATCTGGGCCCGGCCCACCCTCGACGTGAACGGGCTCCTCTCCGGCTACACCGGCGAAGGCGCCAAGACCATCATACCGGCCACGGCGATGGCGAAGGTCTCCATGCGGCTCGTGCCGGACCAGGACCCGAAGGCGGTCCGGGCGGCGTTCGAAGATTACGTCCGTTCGCTCGCGCCCGACGGCGTCGAGATGACCGTCCAGATCCACGCCGATGGGATGCCCTGGGGGGCCGATCCCGAGGGCCCACTCTTCCGCGCCGCGTCGGCCGCGATCGACGCCGTCTTCGATCGTGAGCCGCTGTTCATCCGCGAAGGCGGCTCGATCCCCATCGTCCCGATGATCGAGAAGGTACTCGATACGCCGGTCCTGCTCCTCGGCTTCGCCCTGCCCGGCTGCAACCTCCACTCGCCGAACGAGTGGATCTCCCTCGATCTCTATCACAAGGGGATCGACGTCATGACGCGTCTCTACGACGAGATCGCGCAGGAGTACGCGAGCTAGCGATGGCGGCGGTGAAGCGCGATAGCGCTCGGGTGTTTATCGACGCGACGGTGAGCGAGCTGAAGCCGCTCGCCGTCGCGTCGGCGCTGGCCGAATGGGAGGCGAGCACGACGGGCGAGCCCGCGGCCCAGCGGGAGGCAGCGAAATGCGAGACGGAGCTGCGGCTGTTCCTCGCCTCGAGGGACCGCCACGAGCGAACGGTCGAATCGCTGGAATCGAATCCGGGCGCCGATCCGCTTACCCGCCGCCAGCTTCGACTGCTCTACCTGGACCAGGTGGAGAACCAGCTGCCCCGGGAGACGATCGAGGACCTGGTGCGCCGCGCCAAGAACATCCAGGCCGAGTTCTACACCTTCCGCGCCGAGCTGGACGGCCGGCCGGTGACCAACAACGCGATTTTGGACGTGCTGCGCGAGGAGCGGAAGACGCCCCGGCGGCGGGCAGCATGGGAGGCGTCGAAGGGCATCGGCCCCCGGGTCGCGGGGCCGCTGCTGGAGCTGGTAGAGCGCCGGAACGAGGCGGCGCGGTCGCTGGGCTACCGCGACTACTACGCGATGCGCCTCGAGCTGCAGGAGATCGACGAGGACGAGCTGTTCCGAGTATTCGGCGAATTGAAAGATCGAACCGATCGCCCGTTCCGTGACGCGAAGCGAGACATCGACGACCGCCTGGCCCAGCGCTTCGAGATCACGCCCGAGGAGCTCCGCCCCTGGCACTACGACGACCCGTTCTTCCAGGAGCCGCCGCTGGTCGATGAGCTGGGCCTCGGTCCGAAGTTCGAAGGGCGCGACCTGCTCAAGATCGCCCGGGATTTTTTCGCCAACGTCGGCCTCCCCATCGACGACGTACTGGCCCGCAGCGATCTCTACGAGCGCGACGGCAAGGACCAGCACGCCTACTGCACGAACATCGATCGCGAGGGCGACGTGCGGATCCTCTGCAACCTGAAGGACGACGAGCGCTGGATGGGCATCCTGCTCCACGAGCTGGGCCACGCCGCCTTCGAGAAAGGGTTCCCGCCGTCGCTCCCCTGGCTCCTGCGCCAACCCGCTCACATCGCGACCACCGAAGCGGTCGCCATGTTCATGGACCGGCTGATCTTCGACGCCGGCTGGTTGCAGCGCGCGGCCGGGATATCCCTCGAGCACCCCGACCAGCTGCAGCGCGACGCCTTCCGGGCGCTTCGCTTCGAGATGCTGCTCATGGCACGTTGGGTGCTGGTCATGACCACGTTCGAGCGGGATCTCTACGCCGACCCGCGGCAGCCCGACCTCGACGACCACTGGTGGGACCTGGTGGAGACCCTCCAGCTCCTGCCGCGTCCCGAGGGCCGACAGGCGCCCGACTGGGCCGCCAAGATCCACCTCACCGCGGCCCCGGTCTACTACCACAACTATCTCCTGGGCGAGCTGATCGCCTCGCAGCTCGGCGCGGCCATCGAGCGCCGGGCGCTGGCGGGCCGGGCGGCCGACGGCTACGTCGACTGCCCCGAGCTGGGAGGCTTCCTGAGGGAGCGCTGGTTCGCGCCCGGCGCGTCGATCCACTGGCAGGAGCTGTTGGAGAGCGCCACGGGATCACCACTCACCCCCGAACCGTTTTTGAACGACTTCGTTGCGGGTGAAATTTAGGGAATTCAAGCAAGTCGGAGATCGGGATTCTGATTTCGGGAGGTTCGAGCTCTCTCCGAATTGTCGAAGCGGATTCGGCGATTCCGAGATTCGGTGATTCGGGGAGGTTGGAATTGTTTTCGTGCCCATGGTTCGGACTCCATCGCCCCGCCACTCCCCGAACCCCACCCTTTTAGCGCCTCTCCTTTTTGCTTATACTGGCGCTGGCCCGGCGCCGTTCTGAGTGAATTTGGGGGCTGACGCCGCCCGGCTGCTGCTCACGAGCGGCGCACCGACCGAACTTTCCCGTCGAGAACTCGATGGCCGATATAGAGCCGCAAGCGTCGAACAGGTTGAGCGCGATTCTGAGCGGGGTTCCCGCCGCGCTCGGCCGCGGCGTCACGAAGGTGCTGGAGCATTCGGCCCGCTCCGCCGCACTCGCCGGCCACACGGTCATCGGCCTCGCCCGACCGCGGCGCTACCTTCGGGACCTGGCGTACCAGTGCTACGACATGGGGGTGCGCAGCCTGCCCGTCGTGATCCTGGTGGCCGCACTGTCCGGCGCCGTCACGTCTCAGCAGAGCGGCTACCAGTTCACGGGGACGGTGCCGATCTGGATCATCGGGAGCATCGTGGCCGCCAGCGTTCTGACCGAGCTGGGCCCGCTGGTGACGGCGCTGGTCCTGGTGGGCCGCATCGGATCACGCATCGGCGCCGAGCTGGGCACGATGGTGGTCACCGAGCAGGTGGACGCGTTGAAGGCGGTGGGGCACGACCCCGTGGAGCAGCTGGTGGTGCCGCGGGTGTTGGCGGGCACGCTGATGTTGCCACCGCTGGTGGTGATCGCGGATTTCGTCGGCATCGGCGCCGGCTGGGCGGGCGCGCTGCTCACCCTTCCCATCACCAGCGCCGAGTTTACGTACGGCGTGCACAACTACTTCCACGAGTTCGCGCTCTGGTTCGGGCTGATCAAGGCCGCCGTGTTCGGGGCGACCATCACGTTCATCGGCTGTTACATCGGATTGAACACGCGGGGCGGGGCGGAAGGGGTGGGGCAGACGACCATGTCGGTGGCGGTGTCCGGGACGGTGGCGATCATGTTCTGGGACGCGGTGCTGGCGCGGTTGTTGAAGGCGTTCGGCTGAGCGGGCCCATGCTGGGGGGCCGGAAAGAAGTCTGGGGCCGGCTGAAGAAGCGAGTTGGATCGACATGATAGATATCATCGGAGTCAGCAAATCGTTCGGCGACAAAGTCGTGCTGAAAGACGTCTCGCTGCGCGTGCACGAAGGCGGCACGACGGCGCTGTTCGGCCCATCCGGCACGGGTAAGAGCGTGCTGATCAAGCACATCATCGGCCTGATCGAGCCCGATGAGGGCAACGTGATCGTCGACGGCGTCTCGATCCCCAGCGCGTCGCGGCGCGAGCTGAACGAGGTTCGCCAGCGCGTCGGCTACGTCTTCCAGGGCTCGGCGCTGTTCGACTCGCTCAGCGTCGGCGAGAACATCCGGCTGGGGATGGACATCGACGGGTGCCGACGCACGGCGGAGGAGTGCGAGGCGCGGATCATCGAGTGCCTCCGCCTGGTCAACCTGGACCCGGAGGTCGCCGAGTTGTACCCCATCGAGCTGTCGGGCGGCATGCAGAAGCGGGTGGCGATCGCCCGGGCGTTCGCCGGCCATCAGCGCTACCTGCTGTACGACGAGCCCACCACCGGCCTCGATCCCGAGAACGCCTTCATCATCTCCAGCCTGATCGAGCACCTGCAGGAGGAGATCGGCGTCACGTCGATCATGGTCACCCACGACATCGAGAACGGCTTCCGGGTGGCGGACCGGGTGGCGCTGCTGCACCAGGGGGGGATCCGCTTCGAGGGGACCGTGGACGAGTTCAGGAACACCGATGACCCGGTGGTCCGTCGTTTCGTCAGCCCGTCGGAAGAGATCGCCGGCGTCTACTAGGGGGGAGATTGGCACGTCGTAGACGCAAGTACGAGCTGTGGATCGGCCTGCTGGTCCTCGTCGCGTCGGCGTTACTCATCTGGGGCTATTTCTGGCTCACCGGGCAGCCGCTGGGGGAGCGCGGCTATACGGTGGTCGTCGAGATGCCGAACGCCGGCGGCCTGGAGAAGGGCGACATAGTTTCGATGTCCGGCGTCGACGTCGGCGTGGTCCGTTCGGTCCAGCTGGCGGGGCCGAACCACGTGGTGGCCCGGCTGTGGCTGCAGCGCGATGTCGAGCTGCCCCGTGACTCCCGGGCCGTGCTCCAGTCGGCCGGCGTGTTCGGCGATGTCCTCGTGAGCCTGCGGCCCGGCTCGGCGTCCGAGCTGGCCGCCGACGGCGATACGCTCGCCTTCGCCACCGCACCCTCTCTCCTCGACGTCGCCGGCGACCTGGGCGACCAGGCCGAGCAGGCGCTCCGCCAGGTCAACGCGCTGCTCGCCGATTCGACGGTCGAGGACGTGCACGGCGCCGTCGCGGCGCTCCCCGGTACAATCCGGGGCCTGGAGCGGCTGGCCCGAGAGGGCGGATCCGAGTTCGAGGAGCTGAGCCGCAGCCTGCGCGAGACGGCCGAGACGCTGCGGGGTGCGGTGGGCAACGCCAACGTCGAGAAGCTCATCGCCGACCTGGAGGACACGGCGGCGAAGCTGTCGGAGACCGCCGACTCCTTCCTCGATTCGGCCGAGTCGCTGGCCTCCATCGCCGCCAAGATCGACAGCGGCGAGGGCACGCTGGGACTGTTGGTCAACGATCCAGGGCTTTACGAGGACCTGCGGGCGGCGACCCGTAACGTCAGCTCGTTGACCGAGGACATTCGGCTCAACCCGGGCCGCTACATCAAGATCTCCGTGTTCTAGGTGAACGACGGAGCGAGCGCATCGGCTCTGGCTGCCGCTCTTCGCCGACCCTCTCCCAGTTCCCGCGTTGGCCGGTCAGCTGGCCCGGCGGCACGAAACGGACCCCGAACGCTCGCTTGCAGGCTACCGGGTCTATGGCTATCATAAATTTTGTGACATAAAAGGAATTCTGCCTATCGAAGTCCTGCGCTCCGGCACGGCCGACGGTCTGTCAGGGGCTTCCCGCCCAACGAGGGACCTCGCGGGCCAGTCGATCATGCCCAGCTGCACTCAGGAGGGATCACATGGCCACTCGCCGCGCGCGCCAATCATTCGCACTAACGATCGCCAGCGTCCTCATCGCCGGGCTGGTCTGGTTCGGCTGCTCGGACGATCAACGGAACGTGCCGACATCACCGGCCCAGCTGGGCGTCGCCCAGCTGCAGGAACAGCTCGCGACGGCCATGGCGGTGCAGAACCGTCACAGCCCGGAATTGTTCGAGATCTCCGGCGTGGTCGGTACCGGCACGGCGCTCGGTGAGGATGGACGACCCGAGATCCGTGTCTTCACGGTGCGGCCCGGCATAGCCGGGATCCCGAATCGGCTCGACGACATCCCGGTGAGGGTCGAGGTGACCGGGATGTTCGTGGCCCGGGCGGCGCAGACGGACCCGACCGCCCGATTCCCGCGGCCCACGCCCATCGGCGTCTCCACGGGCCACCCGGACATCACCGCCGGGACCATCGGGGCACGGGTCACGAACGGGTCGAGCCTCTTCGCCCTGAGCAACAACCACATCTACGCCAACAGCAACGACGCGGTTATCGGCGACTCGGAGCTGCAGCCCGGGCCGTTCGACGGCGGCAGCGATCCGCAGGACAAGATCGGCGAGCTGGCCGACTTCGAGCCCATCGACTTTTCGGGCGCCGACAACACCATCGATGCCGCCATCGCCGCCATCGACTTCAGGGATTTCGACGGCGACGGCGATAGCGAGAACGGCGTCGGCTTCGAGACACCCGCCGAGGGCTACGGCGCTCCGAACGCGACGATATTCGGCGACAGCGACGGCGATGGGGTCTTCGACAATACGACAGATCTGATCGATCTCTTGGTCCAGAAGTACGGACGGACGACGGCCCTGACGACCGGGACGATCGAAGCGGTAAACGTCGAGGTAGACGTGTGCTACGAGTGCAACGGTCCTTTCTGCTTCAGCTGCTCGAAGCTGGCGCACTTCGTCGATCAGATCTCGATCACCCCGGGCGAGTTCAGCGGCGGCGGCGATTCGGGCTCGCTCATCGTGACGAACGACACCGACGCCAAACCCGTCGGTCTGCTGTTCGCGGGCAGCTCCTCGCGAACGCTGGCGAACCGCATCGACCGGGTCCTCAACCGGTTCAACGTGACGGTGGATGACGGAACGGCGACGCTGGAGCCGGTGACCGACATCGCCGTCACCGGCGTGAGCGCGCCGAGCTCGGTCGTGGAGGGCGACGTGGTGAGCGTGGACGTGACGGTGGAGAACGTCGGCACCGAGGACGTCACCAGCGACATCACCGTGACGCTGAACGATGACACCGACGGGGTCCTCATCGGGACCCAGACGATCAGCGGCGGGCTCGCCGCCGGCAGCTCGACCACGCTCACCTATTCGTGGGACACCGGCAGCTCGTCCCTGGGCGATCATACCCTTACCGGTAGCCACGACGTCACCGATGAGGATGGCACGAATGACTCTGCCAGCACGGTCGTCACGGTCGAGTCAGCGATCACCGACATCGCCATCTCGGCCCTCAGCGCGCCGAGCTCGGTAGTTCAGGGCGACGTGGTGAGCGTGGACGTGACGGTGGAGAACGTCGGCAACCAGGACGTTACGGGCGACATTACCGTGACGCTGGACGATGACACCGACGTCGTGCAGATCGGGACACAGACGATCAGCGGCGGGCTCACCGCCGGCGGCTCGACCACGCTCACCTACTCGTGGGACACCAACGGCGCCACGTTGGGCGACCATACCCTCACCGCCAGCCACGACTTCGCCGACGACGACGCCACGAACGACTCCAGGTCGACGACGGTCAACGTCGCCGAGGCGAGCGAGAACATCCACGTCGGCGATCTGGACGGAAACAGCATCAACAACGGCAGCACCTGGACCGCTGAGGTAACGATCAGCGTGCACGACGGAAGTCACAACCCTGTGACCAGCGCCACCGTTACCCTGTCGTGGAACAGCCGAGACGTTACCGGTATCGGTTCGTGCACGACCGACGCAACCGGCCAGTGCACTGTGAGCGTCAGTAACATTCCGAAGCGCACCGGGGACGTTACGTTCACGGTGGACGACGTGAGTCATGAAACACTGACGTACGACGCCTCGGCGAATCACGATTCCGACGGCGACAGCGACGGCACCACCATCGTCGTGAACAAGCCGTAAGACCGGCCGCGTCGAAACATGAGCTGCACGAGCCGGGGGAGGGCGATCGCCCTCCCCCGTTTTCTCTTGGGGGCGGCCGCCGAAGGAAGGGGAATGGAAACGTGAGGCCGACAGCCGCACCAGCCAGGCTCGCCATGACTCTGGGACTCGTCCTTGGCCTGGCCGTCTGCGGGGGGCCCGGGCCCGAACGGGGCGAGCAGGCGGAGGAGGAACAGGTGACACAACAGAGGCCAATCGCGGACGTGCAGGAGGCGCACAGCGACAGCTTGATGTCGATCCCGGGCGTCGTCGGGACCGGGCTCGGCAAGTGCGACGACGACCTCTGCATCGTCGTCTTCGTGGCAAAGAAGACACCGGAGCTCTCGGACCGAATCCCGTCCGAGCTGGAGGGCTATCGGGTGGATATCCGGGAGAGCGGCCGATTCGAGGCCCGGGACCCGGGCATGGATTGACTCGCGGTTGGCGGAAGACAAGCGACGCGCCCCGGACAAATGTCCGGGACGCTGCTCGTTTTGGGCCAATCGGCAGGATCAGTAGTAGTACGTGTCGGGCACCGGGCTGGTCGCGTCGGTGACGTCGTTGCCGCCGACGATCACGACGTGGGCCACGCCCGAGGCATCGACGTAGGTGATGGCGGCGTGGTTGAAGAAGGGGACGCCGCCGGCGCCGCCGGCGCCCGCGATGGTCTGCGAGCCGGTGGCACCGTTGAAGCTCTCGATCGTGCCGTCCGGGTTGATCGAGGCGTACTGGTGCTCGGTGGACGAGTTGCTCGCGCCGCTGTAGAGGCCACCGCTCACCAGGACCGTGCCGCCCGCCGCGACGACCGAATGTTTCGAGACGGCCTTGATCATCTCGTTCGGGTTGAGCGTCCAGGACGCGTTCTTCAGCACGCCCGTCCTCAGGTCGAGCGGGTGATAGTAGATCTGGCCGACCGTCGTGCCGGTGACCGTGTTGTCGCCGGGGGCGACCGCGGCGGAATCGCCGCCGAACATGTAGAGCACGCCGGCGAACTGGACCAGCGGCGCGTGGGCGCGCGGATAGGGCAGCGCAGGCTGGCTCTCCCAGCTGCCCAGCGTCCCGTCCTCGTTGATGCGCGCGCGGTAGACGTCGGCCACCGGATCGTCCGCGGTCGTGGCGCCGCCGGCCAAGTACAGCCACGACCGGAACACCACCACGCCCATCGAGTGCAGCGGCACCGGCAACGATGTGGTCGTGGACCAGGCGCCCACCGATCGATCCTTGCTCACCGCCGCCGTGTAGACGGTGGAAGTCGGCGCGCCCGTCCCATCGACGCCGCCGACCACGTAGAGGTGGCCCGCCACCGCCGTATCGATCAGCGCGTTGAACGGCGTGGCGAGGGCCGCGCCGTGGAAGGCGCGCGGCGCGGTTAGCGCGGTGGCGCCGGTATACGCGCCCAGCTGGCCGCCCGCATCGATCTCCGCGTAGGCCACGTCCGTGCTCAGGCTCAGCGAGCCGTCGGCGCCGCCCGTCACGTAGATCAGGTTGCCGGCCCCGGCACCGCCCTCGATCGCCAGGAAGACGGAGCCGTGCCCCTGCGAGGAGTCCGGCAGTGCCTGGGTCGACGTCCAGTTGATCAGCGACGGGCTGAAGGTGGCGGACTGGAGCAGCGTGAACTCGATGGAGTCGGTGGACCCCGTCAGTGTCTCGATCCAGACCGGCCCGGTCTCGGCGTCGGTCGGGACCGTGGTCACGATGAACTCGTTGGTCCAGTTCTCGGGGAGCGCGATCGCCGCCGCTACGGGCTGGCCGGCGGCGTCGCTGAAGTACACGGTACCGCGGCCCAGCAGGTCGCCGAACGACTTGCCCTCCAGGATGACCGTGCTGCCGGCGTTGCCGCTCGGCTTGGACACCCCGTTCACGACCTGAAGCGCCGGCGCGACGGCTTTGAAGGCGTCGGCCAGCACGTCGAACTTGCCGCCGGGGTTGGTGACCTGGACATCGTAGACCGAGTCACGCGCCAGGCTGTCGGGCGCGAAGGCGAGGATCGTGGTGGCATCGACGAACACGAGAGAGTCCACCGCCCAGGTCCCGAAGTCGACCGAGGCGCCCTGCTCGAAGTTCGACCCGGCGATCTCGACCTGCGTCCCCGCATTGCCGCTGTCGGCGCCTACGATAAGGATGTCGGGCTGGAGTCCCGTGGGCTCGGTGCCGCCATCGCCGCCGCACGCACCTGCCGCGACCGACGCCAGGGCCACCACGACACCTGCCAAGACTCCGCGTGTCCAACGCATGAATTGCTCTCTCATTTCCAGCTCCTTCGGATTGCGGCGGGGAAGCTGCCACTTGTGAGAGGAAGCGTGCCATTTGCCACGGGGGAGGGTTCTGCTTTCGACGGGGGAGTGCGCTACTGGCGACGGGGAAGTACTGAGCGACGGGGAAGTACTGAGCGACGGGGAAGTACTGAGCCTCGGGTCAGACCGAAGATAGTATGTGCCTAGAAGCGATCATCGAGGGCGCCTCCCCCGGGACGTTTTTTCGACCCGGCCTCGACCGGCGGACCCGCACCCGGCGGCACCGGCGACCCGATTGGCGGCTCGAGCAACGGGCCGGCGATCTCGATCAGGCCAGGCAGCCCTCCCTGTAAGAAGGCGATGCCCACCGCCGTCGCCGCATCCTCCGGCGTACGCCCCTGACGGACCAGGCCACGCACCGCGGCGGGGATGGCCAGCAGCTCATCCGGACTTGCCCCCCGGGCGAGCGCATCCTTTACGACCTGGCGCGCCCGATCTACCGGAACCTCGACCGCCACCAGGTCGCCGAGCACCACCAACGGGACCGAGATATCTCCCTCGTGCTCGTTCGCCAGGGAGGCGATCGCCGCTTCGGAAACGCCCCGGCGGACCGCGTCCGTCGCGGCGACAAGCTCGCCGATGTCACGCTCGGGGCCGACCAGCCCGCGTGCCTCGATCAGCAGCGCGGTGTAAGCCGAGAGCGCGGCCACGATGCGCTCGGCCGGAACGCCTTTCGCCGCGCCCTCCAGCGCCTTGTCCAGCAGGGGATCGGTGGGGATGTCGGCGGAGCGCGCCTCCGCCAAAATCACCTCGATCCGGTTCACCGTCTCGGCGGGAAGCCGCTCGCGCACGCGGTCCAGCCTGGCCTCTTGTGCGGCCAGGCCGGCCGGGAACGCCAGCCAAATAATCAGGATCAGAATCGTACGCATCGCATTCACCGCCTCATTCTATAGACGACTCATCCGGCCGTTCCGTCACCGCCTGGGAACTACGAGGGTGGCGTTGGCCCGGCCGAAGTCGTCCGACACCCGTCCCGGCGCATCCTCGGGGACGTACCAGTCGCCGTCCACCAGGAACCCGAAATGGAAGGTCCCCGGCTCCACCGGGACCTGCACCGTCCAGACGCCGTCGCGCCTCTCCATCGGGATCGGCTCCCAACCCGAGAAGTCGCCGGTCACAGCGACCGCCTTCGCGTCCGGGCGCTCGACTCGGAACACCACGTGCGACTCATCGCCGCCGGTCACGGAATAGACAGGCGGCGGCCCCGACCGCGACCGGATCAATTTCCGGGTGAGCAACACGTTGCCGTTCACCGCCGCCGGGCTCCCCAGCAGCGGGTCGGGACCGGAGCGACCGCCAGCCGCCTCGAGTCCCCATTTCCCTGCCANNGTCCAGCGGGCCCCGCCCAGTGCGCCGCCGGAACCGAGCGACGCCGCCCGGTAACTGCCCGCCTTCGCCTCGTAGAACTCGGCCCCCACGTGGAGAGCCAAGCTCACGAACCGGTGCCCCAGCTCGATGGACCCGCCATACAGCCACAGGTCTGTCAGCACGCCGAGGGCGTCCGAGCGACCGAGGCCTCCGGCGCCGCGGAGCGAGAGCTCCGTACCCCCGCGGTAGAACCGCAGCTCCGGCTCGACGCGGCCGACAGCCGCCCGATACGGGGTCGGGTCTCCCAGGGCGAAGGCCGAGCCTGTCGCTGTCAAACCGGCGTCGAACCCGCGTGTGAGCGGCGCGCGAATCCGGGTCCCGAGCGACCCGGACACCCAGCTGGCGCCATCGGGATCGGGGGTCCAGGCGCCGTAGGCGGAGGCGAAGATCGCGCCCGCATGGAGGCGACCGCCGAGCAGAACAGAAGACGTCGCCTCGGCTTCCACATCCGCCGGGGGCCGAGCGTGGGAGACTCCCAGGTCCAGATTGGCGGAGACGGCCTGTGCTGGCATATCCCGCGATACCCCTGCGGTGAGCACCAGCGCGCATGCGGCCGCAACGCGGACCCGTCCGCATCTCATCCGTCAGGAACCCTGTCTCAATCTCCCGCCGCCGCCGGGCGGCGCCACCACCAGCACGGCGTTCCGCTGCCCGAACCCGTCGTCCACGTATCGCTCGGCCTGCGGATCGGTCACCCAGCGCGCATCGTCCACCACGAACATGTACTGGTGCACGCCCGGCGCGACCGCGAACCGGCCGGCCCACACCCCGTCCCCGTCCACATCCTGGAGCAGGAGCCTCGGTGACCAGCCGGTGAAGTCCCCGGCCACCGCGACGGTTCGGGCGGAGGGCGCCTCCAGGATGAACTGCACATGCACCGTGGTCGTGCCCTCCGACGCCGGCTCTGGCGCCTCGGCCCACGGGCGGATGAGGACCAGGGCCAGCACCGCGGCGGCGGCCAGACCCGCCAGCGGCGAGATCGCGACCGGACGCGGACGCACGGCCCAGCCCAGGGCCCGCCGCCACACTGGCGCCCGGCGAGCCGCCGCCAGCGACCGAAGGATGCGGGGCTCGAGCCCCACCGGGCCAGCCGCCGGCCCGAGCTCGGCGGCATCTGTCAGCAACCGCTCCCAGCGCCGCGCCTCCGGGCGAAGCTCCGCCGGCAGCTCGTCGAACGCGAGCTCGCCGTCCAGATAGGCATGTAATTCGGGTCTCATCGATACTCCTCCAGCAGCGTCTGCAGCTCCTCGCGGGCCCGGTGGACCCTCATCTTCAGCGCGGAGATCGATTCGTTGAGTCGCGCCGCGATCTCCGGATACGAGAGCCCTGCCAGGTGCTTGAGCACGAAGGCCTCCCGCTGCTCAGCAGTCAGCCGATCGAGCGCGATGCGGATTCGGTCCCTGACTTGAGCCCGCTCAGCCGCCTCCTCCGGGTCGCCCTCTTCGGCCGGCAGCCGCCTCGTATCGTCGAGCCGAAGGTTCTTGCGCCGGCGGCTCTTCAGATGGTCCTTGCATTGGTTGGACGCGATCCTGAACAGCCAGGCGCCGACCCGCTCCGGGTTTCGGCAACGCGCCAGGCTCCGAAAAGCTTTGACGAAGGCTGCCTGGATGATGTCCGCCGCCACATCGGGCTGTCCGGTCATCCGCTCCGCGTGGCGGTAGAGCTGGTCTTGATATCGATGGACCAGCTCCTTGAAGGCATCCGCCTCGCCGTTCAGCACGGCGCGAACGATTGCCGCGTCACTGAGCTCCGTCACTCTCCAGCCCCCCACCACAAGACGATCCGGTGATCCCTTCGGTCACAGACACCTCGTCATTATAAACTGAAGACGCCGGGGTCGCTTTCCGCGCGCGACCCCGGCGCCCCAGAGGGTACGTCGGCTAGCTGCCGCTGGGCGTGCAGCTGGCGTCGACGAGCGTGTAGTCCGCCTCCGCCACTCCACCAGAGGTGACGCTGACCGAAGCCGGATGCGTCGCGTCGAAGCTCAGCACGTCGCCGTTGTCGAAGCTGACCTGTGACTCGAAGCTCAGGCTGTAGTCGCCCGGCTCCACGAACGCGATCCTGTACGAGCCGTCGTCGGCGACATCGCCCGACCTCTGGATCTCATCCAGGATCGCCATCGGGAGGAAATCGCTCAACGCCGTCGCTCCACCGCCACAGGCGGGAAGCGTCACGTCCTGCCCCAGCGAGACCGTCCCCTGTATGGTCCCGGTCGTCTGGAAGTCGGAACCGTTGATCAGCGGGTCCATCACCCACGCGCCTGACAGGCCGGCGTCCAGCCCGTAGCTCTGGCTCACGTCGAAATCGAGCACCAGGATCTTCGACTCCGACTCCAGCGTGACCGCGCCGCCCGGCAGGTTCACTTTGATGCCGGTCTCCGTGCAGCTCGGGCACTCGAGCAAACCGTCCGACGGCCGGCCGTCCGGGTGACTGGAGCCCGGCTTCGTGTAGACGTTGCCGCCCGCCACCAGCACCGCGTCGCCGATGACGATGTTCAGCTGCGCGTAGACGCCCGGCGGCACCGCCACATCTTTCACGAGATCCATCGTGATGCCGGAAAGCTGGGCCAGATCGATCAGCCCGGTGGACTCTTCCAGCAGCCACACCCGCTCACCGGCGACGAACGTGCCCTGCAGGTAGATTCCGGTGATCTCCACCCACGCCTCCTCGATGTCGGCGCCCGGCGCGTCGGTGAGCAAGAGCGAGAGCGTCCCCTCACCGCCCGGAGCCGTACCGTCGTCACATGCCGCGAGCGCCAGCGAGAACGCCAACAACACGGTCAGCACGCCAAACGATCGTCGCATCTGTCCGAACATCACAACAACCTCCTGATTTATCTGAATTTTCGCACTCGCCTGCCGGCGTGTGCGCGCTCGGAACGAGGGAGAACGGGAGGGGATTCGTCAGCCGGTCAACCTTAAAGACGACACCGGGCCACAAAGGGTCACATCGAATTTGGTCTCGCGCGCCGCGCGTCGCCCCCGGCTTCACACTTCCACCGATCTCCCGGCCACCCTAGATTGGAACCCCCGTGCGTGGCCCGAGGATCGGGAGTGATGACGACGACCCGCGAAACTCCGGAAGCCCGACCGTCAGGCGTCGATGCCACGCGCCCGACGGGTGACCTTCGCTCGGCCGCCGCCGGCCCGCTCGCCCGTCGGCTGTCGCCGAAGTACATGGAGCAGCACTCGCTTCTGCCACTCGAGCTGCAAAACGGCACGCTGCTCGTGGCCGCCGGGAGCCCGCTCGACCCCGCCACAATCGACGAGCTGAGCTGGACCTACGAGGCCCGTGTGAAGCTGGTCGACGCGCCCGCCGCCGAAATTCATGCCGCGATCATGTCGGTCGCCGGATCGACGGGCGGTGGCCTGCCGGCCGATCTGCAGGGCGCCGACGTTCAGGTCGTGACGGAAGAGGAGGAGGCGTTCGATGACGTGCGGGCGCTCGCCACGCAGGCGCCGGTCATCAAACTGGTCAACGTGATGATCCTGGAGGCGCTGAAATCGCGAGCCAGCGATCTGCACCTCGAGTCGACGCCCGAGGGCCTGCGCGTTCGGCACCGCATCGACGGTGTGCTGCACGACGTCTCGCGACCGCCGAAGGCTTACCAGTCGGCGGCCATCAGCCGCATCAAGATCATGGCGAACCTGAACATCGCCGAGCGGCGGCTGCCGCAGGACGGGTTCCCCGGCGGCGGCCCGACGGCGCTGGCCGAGTTCTTCGGCGACCACATGGTGGTCAACGGCAAGATCTGGCCCAAGGAGAACGTCGAGCCGCGCAACTACCGGATGCGGCTGCTGAACGGCACCGACAGCCGCTTCATGGTGATTCAGTTCGTGGCTGTGAACGCCGGCGACACCGATTTCACCAACGCGGGCGCTCCGATCCCGTTCTGGGTCATCGGGAGCGACCAGGGTCTCGGGACGCCGGCCCAGACAGACACGCTGGTGTTCGAGCCCGGTGGGCGCTACGACATCGTCTTCGATTTCTCCGACCCAGCACTGGAGGGGAAACGCGTCATCATGAAGAACATCGGCGGCGACGAGCCGTTCGGCGGCGACATCCCGGGACCGCAGGCCTTCGGCGAGACCGACCGCGTCATGGCCTTCGACGTGGTCGTACCGAGGTCCGGTATACCCGACAGATTCGATCCAATTAGTCTGCCCGGGTACGACGGTGTAGCGAACGGTGCCACGACACGCAGGGTGGCGCTGTTCGAGGGCACGGATGAGTTCGGGCGTCTGCAGCCGCTGCTGGGCACGGTGAAGGACGGCAACCTCAACACCAGCAACGTCGCCACGGCCTACACCTGGTTCCAGCCAACAACCGAGACGCCCGCCCTGGACAGCACGGAGATTTGGGAGATTTACAACTTCACCGCAGATGCTCACCCGATCCATCTGCACCTGGTGAACTTCCAGATCCTGGATCGCAAGGACTTCGAGTACGATATCACCGGTACCCAGACCACCACGCAACACAACGGGACGACCGGTGAGGCGCCGGAGATCTCCAACATCCGAAACTTGACGCCAACATCGGTCGGCTCGGAGTACTTCGAGGACGCCCCGAAGGACATGGTAACGTCGCTGCCCGGAGATCCCGAGGGCACTCCGCCCACCGGCCAGATGGTGAGGATCAAGGCTCACTTCGACAAGCCCGGGCGCTACGTCTGGCACTGCCACATCCTCTCCCACGAGGACCACGAGATGATGCGCGTGCTGCAGGTGGGTGGCGACGATTAGCAGCGCTCTGAATCACTGTTCCCCAACTTCAACCAGAGGGTCGCTTCGGCGGCCCTCTCTCTTTGTGGACCGCAACGTGCTGGCGCAGGGGGACAAAAAACGGCCGACCCACGCAAAACGGGCCGGCCCAGTCCGTCGAACGGTCGAGCGCTCGTCTAGTTCACCGCGTCCGGCTGGCTGCCGCCGTCGGACGCTTCCTGCAGCAGCACCTCGGCGCCCGCCGGCGTCGGCGGCGACTCGTCGAACACCAGCTTGCCGTCCTTCAGGGTGACGCCCTCGAGGGCGACGGCCAGCACCTCGCTCAACGTTTCCACGGGGTGGAAGGTGAGCTGGCAGCGGGCCTCCTCGGGGATCTCCTCGATGTCGCGCTCGTTCTCCTTCGGCAGGATGATGTCGGTGATGCCGGCGCGGCAGGCGCCCAGCACCTTCTCCTTCAGTCCGCCGATGGGCAGGACGCGGCCGGTGAGCGTCAGCTCGCCGGTCATGGCGACGTCGTTCCGCGCCGGCCGGTCGGACATGGCGCTGACCAGCGCGGTGGCCATGGTGATGCCCGCCGACGGGCCGTCCTTGGGGACGGCGCCGGCCGGGACGTGGACGTGGACGTCGATGTCGCGGAGCCGCTCCTCGGCGATTCCCAGCTCGCGATGATGGGTCTGGGCGAAGGTCAGGCCCGCCCGGGCGCTCTCCTTCATCACGTCGCCCAGCTGGCCGGTGAGCACCAGGTTGCCCTTGCCGGGCATCGTGCTGGCCTCGACGAAGATGATGTCGCCGCCCACCTGCGTGTACGTCATGCCGGTGGCGACGCCGACCTGCGGCTCGGGCAGCTTCTTCTCCGGCCGTGCCTTCGGCTTGCCCAGCAGGTCGCGCAGGTTGTCGCGGTCGACCGCGATCTCGGTCGCACCGCCCTCGGCGATCTCGCGGGCGGCCTTGCGGGCCAGGCTGCCCAGCTCGCGCTCCAGCTGCCGCACGCCCGCCTCGCGGGTCCACTCGTTGATCACGCTGAGCAGCGCGTCGTCGGTCACCGTGAGCTGCTCCTCGCTCAGACCCGACTCGTCCCGCTGCCGCGGCAGCAGGTACCGCTTGGCGATCTCCAGCTTCTCCAGCTCGGTGTAGCCGGAGAAGTCGGTCCCCTCCATCCGGTCCATCAGCGGCGCGGGGATCTGGTGGCCGAAGTTGGCGGTGCAGACGAACAGCACCTCGGACAGGTCGAAGCCGACGCCCAGGTAGTGGTCGGTGAAGCTGTTGTTCTGCGCCGGGTCGAGCACCTCCAGCAGCGCCGCCGACGGGTCGCCCTGGAACGAGGCGCCCAGCTTGTCCACCTCGTCGAGCAGGAAGACCGGGTTCTTGGTGCCGGCGCGCTTCATCCCCTGGATGATGCGGCCCGGCATGGCGCCCACGTAGGTGCGCCGGTGGCCGCGGATGTCCGCCTCGTCGCGGGCGCCGCCCAGCGAGACGCGGACGTACTCGCGGCCCAGCGCCCGGGCGATCGACTTGGCGACCGAGGTCTTGCCGGTCCCCGGCGGTCCGAGGAAGAGCAGGATCGGGCCGGCGGCCATCGCCTTGGCCTTCTCCTCGGCGCCCTCGGCCCGCTCGCGCCGCATCTTGCCGACGGCGAGGAACTCGAGGATCCGTTCCTTCACATCGTCGAGGCCGTAGTGGTCCTCGTCCAGGATGACCCGGGCCTTCTCGATGTCGAGCTGGTCCTCGGACCGCTCGTTCCACGGCAGGTCGGCGATCCACTCCAGGTACGTCCGGATGACCTGCGCCTCCGCCGACTCGCGGTTCACCCGCTCCAGCCGACGCAGCTCGCGATCGACTTCCTCGCGGGCCTCACCGGGGAGCTCGAGCGTCTCGAGTCGCTCGCGCAGCTCCTCGATCTCGGCGTCGCTGTCCTCCTCGCCCAGCTCGCGACGGATCGCCTTCAGCTGCTCGCGCAGGTAGATCTCGCGCTGCCGCTCGCCCAGCTCCTCCTGGACCCGGGTGCGGATGTGCTCCTGCGCCTCGAGCATGGCGATCTGCCGGTAGAGGTGCACGAGGATCCGCCGCAGCCGCAGCTCCACCGACGTTGTCTCGAGCAGCTCCTGCTTCTCGGAGGAGCCCAGCTCCATGTAATAGGCGACGTGGTCCGACAGGGCGCCCGGCTCTTCCACCGCGCGGATGAACCGCTCGATGATCTCCTCCGGCACGCCGCGGTGCCGGCCGAGCTCGGCGGCCTTCTCGCTGACCTCGCGGAAGAGGCCCTGGAACGCAGCGTCACTGACGTTGAGGGGGCCCTGGTCGGCCAGCGGGGTGACGATCGCCTCGAGGAAGACGTTCTCGCCGCCCTCGGCGTACTGGAGCGCGGTCGCCCGGCCCTCGCCCTCCAGCAGCAGCTGCAGGCCGCCGGGGAAGCGCTGGATCTGAGCGATCCGGCAGATGACGCCGATGTTGTAGAGGATATCCGCGGTCGGCTCGTCCACGTTCTCGCGCTGCGCCACGGCGAAGATCCGCTTCGTCTCCTCGTCGGCGCTCAGCGCGTGCTCGATGGCGCGGAGCGTCTTGTCCCGACCGGCGACGATGGGCGCGGTCACGCCGGGGAAGACGACCGTCTCCCGCAGCGGCAGAACCGGCAATCTCAGCCGATCGGGCTTCGCCTCCTGGATTTCCTGTTCTTTATCCGTCACGTATCTATCTCCTCTTCTCCTGAGAAACGCGGCCCCTGGAGCTTTTGCTCCCGCCCGCGCCGTTCAGTCGTACCTGAAATGTAACGGCATGACGCCGGTTGAAGTACAGGGTGCACCGACCGTGCCAAGAAATCGCGTCAGGTTGGCGCGAAACGGGAGTCCGCACCCCGGCCGTTCCGGCGGCTCTGCCAAACAGGCAGGCACCGGGCCCGCCCGGGGTGTGTTCGCGGCCCAACCCGGGGGGTGGTAAGTTGTCCGCCATGCTCACCGTCACGGTTACCGGCGCCGCGGGCACGGTCGGCCGGGCCTGCGTGAAGGCGGCGGTCCAGGCCGGCCACGAGGTGCGGGCCCTGGTGCGGAACGAAGAGGAGTTCCGACGGGTCGCGACCGAACCGCGGGTCGAGGTGTGGGAGGGCGACATTTTGGACCGGGCGGAGGCCGGCGAGGCGCTGACGGGTACCGACGCGGTCGTGCACTGCGTCGATTTCGCGCCGCGGGAGTTCGGGCATAACTGGGACGCGATCCGCCACGCGCTGGAGGGTCTCAGGCCGGGCGGCTGGTTCGTCTACCCGGGGAACCTGTGGGTCTTCGGTCCGCCGCAGGCGGAGCGGGTTGGGCCGGATCACCCGAAGGCCAGCCCGTCGCGGCTGGGGGCGGTGCGGGCGGACCTGGAGAAGGCGGTGACGGCGCAAGGCGGCACGGTGATCCACATGCCGGCGCTGTACGGACCGGGGGTGAAGCGCGGGTGGCTGTACGACGCCTTCCGGCGCGCCCTGGCAGGGAAGCCCGCATACTTCCCCGGTGATCTGGACCGCCCGATCGAGTTCCTGTACGTGGCGGACGCGGCCCGGGCGCTGATCGCGCCGCTCGGACGTCGGCAGGCTCGGGGGTCGGACTACACGGCGCCAGGCTATCGGGTCACCACGCCGCGGGAGATGATCGGGCTGATCTATCGCGCCGCGGCGCAGGAACCGCGCGTCCGCTCGATCCCCGTTCCGCTGCTGCGATTCTTCGATCTGTTCGATGCCGACCGTCGACTGACTCGCGATCTGTCTTATCTAATGGAGAACGCGATCTTGCTGGACGGCACGGCGATCCGGCGCGAGTTGGGCTGGCAGTCGGAAGTGGATTATGCGGATGGGGCGCGGCGAACGGTCAGGTGGCTGCGGCATACTAGTTGAGCGTTGAGCTGAACATTGATCACACATCCCCCAGCGCTCTGCTCGATATCGGCGATGATCTCCTCGTAGTACCCCATCTCGATCGAGGCTTGCCACTGGTACGGCCGAACCAGCATCTTGGAATCAGCATCTTGCGGGTAACTCGAAGGTCGGGAACCCCGCAGCCTGACCTCTCTCGCGATTGCCCATGGTCCGCCTGCCGAACGTCAGCGCCTTCATCGCCGAGGTCAAGCGGCGTGGAGTGTTTCGCGCGGCTGCCATGTACGCGGCCGCAGCGTGGGTCGTCATCGAGGCGTCCGCGACGATACTGCCCGCCCTAAATCTTGCCGGGTGGACCGTCACGGCCGTGGTCGTGCTGGCCATGGCCGGGCTCCCCGTGGCGCTTCTGCTGGCCTGGGCGTTCGAGCTGACCCCGCAGGGCGTGCGGCGGGCGGCCCACCCAAGCGAACCGGCGGTTGCTGACCCGCCATCGAAGGTGTCTCGGGCCCGGGGACTGGCGGCGGTTCTCGTTGTCGCGGTCCTGGCCGCGATCGGTGGTTATCTGACGGGAAAGCGTATCGCCCGGCCGGCGCTTGGAGAGGACGGCCGCGTCGGCCTGGCCGTCTTCCCTTTCCGGCAGACGGGAGCCGCAGTGGAGGGCTGGTCGGAGGGATTGGCCGACCTCCTGGCGACCGCTCTGGATGGGACTCAAGGAATTCGCGTGACCGACCCGTGGTCGCTGTGGCGCGATCTGCGGCCCGAGCCGAGCGGGCGAGCGCGTGCCCCTAGCCCCGAGGAAGCCGATCGTCTGGCGCTCACAGCGGGGGCCCACCACTTTCTTCTCGGTTCTATCGTCGGCTCGGGCGAATCGCTCAATGTCAACGTTCGGGTCTATGCCGTCGGCGAGCGTGAGCCGATCGATGCCTTCGTGTATCCGGGCGCGGAGCATCGACTGTCGGACATAGTGCAGCGATTGGCTGTCGAGACGATCCGGCGAGTGTGGCCGCGCGAGGACCGGCCCAACGTGCCCGAGTTGGACCGGTATGCGACCCATTCGGCTGACGCGTTGAAGGCCTATCTGGACGCGAAGGCGGCGATGCGGCGCGGCCAAGTCGACTCCGCCAACGCCGCCATCGATCGGGCCCTGGCTGCTGACTCCACTTTCGCCCTCGCCCTGTTGGAAGCCGCACGCATCAAATCCTGGGCCCAGTACATGAAGGGCGAGTTCTTCACCGGTCTTCAGGAGCTCGCTGAGAAGGCCGTCGAACACAGCGACTCGCTGAGCGAACGAAACCGGCTGCGGGCGAAAGCCATGCTGGCGTCGATCAGGACCGATGGCGCCGCGGCGGCCGAGGCCACGCATCGGATCATCGAAATCGACAGCACCGACTTCGCCGCTTGGGACGACCTCTCCTACTACCATCTGGTCTACGGCTGGCAGTACGGGGCCGGGCCCAGCGATGCCCTGGCCGCCGCCGAGCGCCTCGTCAGACTCGATTCGACCTACGTTCCCGGCTTGGCGCGTCGCGCTTCGCTGTCCGCCAGTCTCGGCGACGCCGACGACATCCGGCTCCAGATCGCCAGACTGCGTGCCGCGGACACGACGAATGTGCTGATCAGAGGGTCGCTGCTGGGCCTGCGCGCCGTGCTGGCGGACGACAGCGTTTTCGCCGAGACAGAGATAGAGGCCGCGACAGCTCCTCCGCGAGTCTGGATCACGGTGCTGCGCGACCTGCGGCGAATTCACCCTGACCGGGCCGAGAGCCTGCTCCGCCGCCTGCAGGAGATCGCGAGCCCGGGCCGACCGCAGTGGACCGCGGAAGCGGAGCACGCGCGACTCCTACTGGCCGAAGGCCGAACGGGCGAGGTCTACTCGGCCATCGAGAGCGGCGAGTACCGAGTGTGGGAGCTCTGGAAACACCTGCATCGGTTTAACGTGGCGGCGACGCTGGTCGGCGTGAGCGACTCGGCCGCCGCACGAAAATCCGCGCAGTGGCTCGCCGAGTACATCCCTCCGGACTCGGCTTTGGCCTACTTCGAGACCCGGCCCGTCTGGTGGACCGGCTGGCTGGTGGGTGCCTATCACGCCGCTTTCGGCGACTCCATGGTCACGCGGGAGTGGCAGCGGGTCATCGGAACCTTGCCGGAGGGCGGAACGCCCCTCGACTACCGTGGCGCGCTCCAGCGCGACCTGGAGGCGCGGCTCGCGGTCCGGCGCGGGGATCTGACCGAGGGGCTGGCCCAGGCGAAACGTGCTTTTGATCTCTGGAGCATCCACACGGAGAACGACTGGGAAGCCGCGGTCTCTCCCCAGATGCGGTTCCACCTGGCCCTCCTGTACGAAGCCAACGATCAGCCGGACAGCGCCGAAGCGCTGTACGCCTCGTTGGTTCCCCCCACCACCTGGATGGGATTCCTGACGACACGCGCGGCGTTCGAGCTGGGCGAGCTGGCGGAAGCGCGTGGCGACCACGCAGCGGCGGCGCGCCACTACCGCTTGGCCCTGAGCTACTGGGACCGGGGCGGTCCCGAGGTGGCAAGCTGGCGTGAGCGGGCGATGGCCGGCCTCGAATGGGCGCTGGGCGAGGGGCAACGCTAGCTGCCCGTGGTCGTGACTTCAACGCACATGCGCCGCTGAGATCAAGGCC
Organism: Candidatus Kutchimonas denitrificans; assembly: GCA_011774835.1. Classification (GTDB taxonomy): domain Bacteria; phylum Gemmatimonadota; class Gemmatimonadetes; order Palauibacterales; family KS3-K002; genus Kutchimonas; species Kutchimonas denitrificans. The sequence goes on from JAACAK010000049.1 coordinate 170,620, forward strand.
GACATCAACCCCATACTCGGGGTCGCATCAACACGTCGCCCCCGTGCCGAAAATCATCGAGCACCGTCGTCAACCGCCGCTCAACGCGGACGACCGACGTCCGAAGTTTCGTGCTCCGTGCTCGACGTTCCAACATCTACGCTTCGTCGAGCGCCTGCTCGATATCCGCGATGATGTCTTCGTAGTGCTCGACCCCAATCGATAGCCGGATCAGCGCCGGCGTGATCCCCATCCGCGGTTGCTCCGCCGCCGGTATGTCCGAGTGCGTCATCGTGCCCGGATGCTCGGCCAGCGACTCGGTCCCGCCGAGGCTCACCGCCAGATGGATCAGCTTCAGCGCGTTGAGAAACCTGAAGGCCTCGGTTTCACCGCCGCGGATCTCGAACGCCACCATCGAGCCGGGCGCCGTGCACTGCTTTCGGTACAGCTCGTACTGGGGATGGTCCTCGGTGATATGCCCCAGGTAATGGACCCGGTCGACCTTCGGATGGTCGGCCAGGAAGTCGGCTACGTACTGCGCGTTCTTCATCTGCGAGGTCATGCGCAGCTTCAGCGTCTCCAGGCTGCGCAGCAACAGCCAGCCGGTCCACGGCCCCGACGCCGTGCCCAGGAACGTCCGGGTCTCCAGTATGCGGCTCACCAGCTCGTCGGGACCGACCACGGCGCCGGCGATCAGGTCGCTGTGGCCGCCGATGAACTTGGTGGCCGAATAGATGACCAGGTCGGCGCCGAACTTCAGCGGATGCTGGAACAGCGGGCCCAGGAACGTGTTGTCCACCGCCACCGCCACCTTGCGCCCGTTCGAGTACTTCGCGGCCAGCTCGGCGCAATGGGCGATGTCGACCAGGTCGTTCGTCGGGTTCGCCGGCGTCTCGATGAAGATCATCCCGAGCCGATCGCTCACCGACTCTTCGCTCAGCGCCCTCTCCGCCGCCGCCGGCCCGTCGGGCCCGGCCGGGAACCCGATCACGTCGATCCCGAACTGGGGGAGCACGTTGGTGATCAGGTGCTCGGTACCGCCGTAGACCGGCTCGCTGTGCAGCAGCACGTCGCCGGGGCGCAGAAAACTGAACAGCGTGGTGGCGATGGCCGCCATACCGCTGGTGCAAACGGCGGCGCGCTCGGCTCCGTCCCAGAGCGACAGCCGGTCCTCGAGGATCTCCAGGTCGGGATTGTTCAGTCGGCTATAGATGAGGCCGAGGCTCTCACCGGCCTTCTGCTCGCGCAGCCCGTAGGCGAGCTCGAAAAACGCCTTGCCTTCTTCGGCGGTCTTGAACGCGAAAGTCGATGTCTGGAAGATCGGACACTTGATCGCGCCCTCCGACCATTCGGGCCGGTAGCCGTAGCCCATCATCAGGCTCTCGGGCCGCAGGCGGTGCTCGCCGATCTCCCGGCGTGTGTACTCCTTCTTGCGAACCATCTGTATACCTCTCCGAGGAGGGGTTTAGCAGGAAGGTTGGGGCAGGACAGTAAAGATATAACAGGCGGCGGGTATGCGCTAAGTGAACCGGAGTGAACATCCAACGTCGAACGTCCAACGTCCAACATCGAAGGGGCGGTGGAACGTACCGACTCCAGACGAAGCCTCCCTTGGACGTTGGAGGTTGGAAGTTGGATGTTCGATGTTCAGCCCGCCGCGCCACATAACTTGCATCGCTTCCACGCCTCGAATACCCTTTGGGTGCGATGAGCGATGCCAAGACCTACTTCCGAACCGGCCTGGGCCTGAAGAAGGCGGTGCTCCCCGTGCTGGAGGGCGAGTACCACTCGCAGGTGGTCGATCGGCTGCGCGAGCGGGGCTATCGCGCCACGGCCGACGGGATCACGGTGCGGCTGGCCGAGGAGTTCGGCTACTGCTACGGCGTGGATCGGGCGGTCCAGTACGCGTACGAGGCGCGGCACAAGTTCCCCGACCGTCGGCTCTTCCTGATCGGCGAGATCATCCACAACCCGCACGTGAACGCCCGCATGCAGGGGATGGGGATCGAGTTCCTCATGCCGGGCGCGGACGGTCGGTTCGAGTTCAGCGGACTGGCGCCCGAGGACGTGGTGATCATCCCGGCGTTCGGCGTTACCCGGCACGATTTCCAGGCGCTTAGAGACATCGGCTGCCTGCTGGTCGACACGACCTGCGGCTCGGTGCTGAACGTGTGGAAGCGCGTGGAGAGCTACGCCGGCGACGGGTACACGGCGATCATCCACGGGAAGTTCTTCCACGAGGAGAGCAAGGCGACGGCGTCGCAGGCCAGCGTGTGCGCGGGCGCTTACCTGATCGTTCGTGACATGGAAGAGACGCGGGCGGTCTGCGATTACATCGCCAACGGCGGCGACCGCGACGCGTTCCTCGAGGCCTTCGGCCACGCCTGTTCCGAGGGGTTCGATCCGGACCGGGACCTGCAGAAGGTGGGCGTGGCGAACCAGACGACCATGCTGGCGTCGGAGACGGCGAAGATCGCCGCCGAGTTCAAGCGGGCCATGGTCGAGCGGTACGGTGAGGCGAATTTAGAGGCGCACTATCGGCATTTCGACACGCTGTGCAGCGCGACGCAGGACCGTCAGGACGCCGTGATGCGGATGATGGAGTCGCCGCCGGACATCATGATCGTGATCGGCGGCTACAACTCCAGCAACACGAACCACCTGGCCCAGATGTGCGCCGAGCACACCCGCACGTTCCACCTGGAGGACGCCACCTGCATCGATCCCGAGGCCGGCACGATCAGCCACAAGATCGTCGGTACCGACCGGATCGTGACGGAGGCCGACTGGCTGCCGGGCGGTGATATCGAGGTCGGGCTCACCGCAGGCGCCTCTACGCCGAACAACAAGATCGGCGACACGGTGGAGCGGATACTCGCCACCCGCGGAATATCGCTCGACACCTTCCTCGATCCGGCCGCCGACCGCGCCGAGGCCTGACCGCCCCGCTCCCGACTCCACCCGCAGCCGTCGCAGCGCCAGCCCGAGCCCGATCACGATCGCATCGACGGCCTGCCGCTGGCCGGCCGGGCTCCCGAACGCGTCGCGCACCGACCCGTCGATCTGCTCCGAGCCGAGCGTGCGGTTGAGCACGTAGGTGACCGAGCTGGCCAGCGGCCAGAGTACGGGATCGGCGTCCAGCTCCAGCGCCAGCGAGTCGGTGCGAACGATGGCCGCCAGGTCGGGCAGGCGGCGCTCGAGCCGTTCCTGCGCCTCCTCATCGCCACGCAGCGTCCCGGCGACGGTATCGGCGACCGCCTCCTGCAGTATCTCCCTGAACTCGTAATAGTCCGGGGGCACCGGTGGCCGGGCGATCGGGCAGGCTGAGAGGCATGCGACGGTCGCGATCGAGATCGCCCGCCAGCGGGGACGGCGGCGCCGTGTCTTCGGGTCGGTGACGGCCATGCGCGGCAAAAACTCGCGGGACCGATGGCGCCGCGCAACTCGAGGCGATCGCGGTGACCCGGCCGATCGCGTTGCCGCGGCCCGCCGCCCGGCCTAGCTTCGCTGGCCATGAGCGGAGTACTCGAGGCCGGCAAGCGGATCTGCATGGTGCTGCTGAGCGGGATCGGCGATGTGGTCCACGGCCTGCCGATCGTCAACGCGCTCGAGCGTGACGATCCGGAGCGACGGATCACCTGGATCGTCGAGTCGCTGGGAGCGCTCCTGTTGCGACCGCACCCGGCGATCGACGAGGTGATCACGTTCGACCGCCGACGTGGCCTGACGGCGGTCACGGGACTCTGGCGAGCCCTCCGTCGCCTCGAATTCGACACCGTCATCAACTTCAACGTCTACTTCAAAGCGATCGTCCCGACGGCCATCGCCCGCGCGCCCGACAAGCTGGCCTTCGGTCGCGACCGGGCGCGCGACCTGGTCTGGCTGTTCGCGAACCATCGTCTCCCGGCGCGGCAGACGCGGCACACCCAGGACCGGTTCCTCGAGTTCCTGGCGTACCTGGGCATCGAGACGGAGCCGATCGAATGGCGCATCCAGCTGACCGAAGAAGAGCGCGAGGCGCAGAGCGAGTTCTTCCGCGCCCTCGCGGGCCGCCCCACGGTCGGGCTCGTCCCCACGTCGGGCCGGCCGCTCAAGGACTGGCCGGTGGAACGGTTCGCCGAGACGGCGACGGCGCTGGAGCGCGACTTCGGCTTCGAGGTCGTGCTGCTGGGGGGACCCGGGGCGCGTGAGACCGAAAGAGCGCGGGCGGTCGCCGAGAGCAGCGAGGCCGCACCTCGTTGGGCGCTGGGCAATGACCTGCGGCGGCTGGTCTACCTGATTGACGGGCTCGACTTGCTCATCGCCCCCGATACGGGCCCGGTGCACATCGCCCGGGCGTTGGGCACGCCCGTGATCGGCCTGTACGGACATACCGATCCGCACGAGGTCGGGCCGTACCGGGCTTACGAGGACCTCTGGATCGATCGGAGCCGCGACGAGCCGGAGCGGCATGCGCCGGGCGGCTGGGACCAACGGATGGAGCTGATCGCGGTGTCCGATGTGCTGGACAGGGTCGAGCGGGCGCTGGAGCGCTACGTGCGGCCTCGGGCGGAGTCCGGCGGCGCATGAAGGGCGGGACGCGGGGCAACGGGACAACGTACCGGACCGAGCGCATCGGCGGCGCCCGGGTCATGGCGCGCTCGGAAGACCTGGCCGAGGTGGGCGCGATGATGGAGCGGGCCGGCTCGCTCTACGACTTCGCGGCGGCCCACCCGGCGGCGGAGGCGATCCAGGGGCGCGGAACGCTGCACGTGATACCCGTCGGGTCCGGGCGCTGGGTCGTGCGGCGCCTCAGCCACGGCGGGGCGCTGGCCCCGCTGACCGGCGACCGCTTCCTGAGGCTCGGTCGGCCCCGGCCCTTCAACGAGCTGGTCATCGCCGACCGGCTGGCGGCGCTGGGCATCCCGACACCGGTCGTCCGGGCCGCCGCCGTCTACCCGTCCGGACCGCTCTTCTACCGCGGGGATATCGCACGGGAGGAGATCACCGACGCCCGGGACCTGGCCGCGTGCCTGTTCGGGCCGCTCGAGCTGGCGGCGCCGGCGCGGGCTACCGTCCTCGCCGCCGCCGGGGGCCTGCTCCGCTCGATCCACGCGGCCGGGCTCGCTCACCCGGACCTCAACCTGAGAAACGTGCTGATCGAGTCGGGCGACGCGGCGTCGCCACGCGCCTACATCATCGATCTGGAGAAGTGCCGAATCGCGGTCCGGCTGGGTCGCCGACAGCGGGAGCGCATGCTGGGCCGGTTCCAGCGCTCGGCCCGCAAGTTCGAGAAAGAGACCGGGGGGCGGATCAGCGAGGCGGAATGGCGAGCGTTTCATCAGGCCTACGGCGGCGCGGCCCCCAACGGCCGAGCCTGATCGCGCCTCACCCGGCCGAGGCCGTCTCCTCCGTACCGTCGAAGTGACATGAGATCCCGATCCGCGGACGAACGATCCCTTCCTCGATCACCTGCTGCAACCGCGCGTCGTTGGCCGAGTAGCCGCTGAGCTCCGCGTGCGGATGCCACAGATGGACCACCGGCGAGGTGTACCTTCCTTCCTTCCGGTAGACCCCGGCGTTGATCAGCCGGGCCACCAGGTCCGAGTCCTCCCGGCCCCAGCCGACGAACGATTCGTCCAGCCCGTCGACCCGAAAGAAATCGTCGCGCCAGACCCCCAGGTTGCACGTCTTGCCGCCCTGCCAGCGGCGCGGCTGCCGCTTCCTGAAGAGCTCGGTCCGCAAGCGCAAGAAGGGCGTGGCCCGAGCCGCTCCGCGTCGCACCCAGGCCAGCCACCAGCGCCAGAGCGGCCACTCGGCCAGGTCGATATCGTCCTCCAGCACCCGGGCGGTGAACCGCTCGCCCAAGTAGACCCGGTTGCCCCGGACCCACCAGCCCCTCTCCGCCAGCCAGCGGTGCGCTGCGACGAAATCGTGGAGCGGGACGCAATCGCCGTCCAGGAAGATCAGGTAGTCGCCTTCCGAGCTGGCGACGGCCAGGTTGCGGGCACGAGCGGCACGGAACCCACGGTCCTCCTGCCAGGCATGCTCGAGGGGGTACCCGACCTGGCGCCTCACCTCATCGATCGTCCGCCGCGTTTCCTCGGTCGACCCGTCGTCGGCGACCACGACATCGAACCCCCGGTCGCTCTGCCGATCGAGCTCGAGCACGACGCGGCGCAGGGCGTCGGGCCGGTTGTAGGTCGAGACGATGATCGACGCCCGCTCAAACATGTGACAGGTGTTGCGAGATCCCGAGTCGGGCGCGGGCGGCCCCGCTCTCGAGAACTTCGTTCAGCAGGGCGTCGTTCTCGTCCCAGGCCGAGCGGTCCTCCGACGGGTGCCACAGATGGAGCACGGGCACGACGTAGCGGCCGTCCTTTCGGTAGACACCGGCGTTGATGAGCCGGATCGCCAGATCCGAGTCCTCGCGGCCCCAGCCCGTGTACGCGTCGTCGTAGCCGTCCACCCGCATGAAGTCATCGCGCCAGCAGCCGAAGTTGCAGCTTCGGGCGCCACGCCACTTCCGCGGGTTGCTCTTGCGCAGGGCCTGCGTTCGCAACCGCAGGAGCGGTGTGGTCCGCACCGCTTCGCCGCGCAGCCGAGCCAGGACCCAGCGCCACAGCGGCCAGTCGGCCACCGGGAGCTCCTCCGACAGGACGCGCTCGGTGAACTCCTCGGTCAGGTTCACCCGGTTGCCCCGCACCCAGCGGCCCCGTTCCGCCAGCCAGCGATGGCCCTCGAGGAAGTCGGGCCGCGGCAGGCAGTCGCCGTCCAGAAAGATCAGGTAGTCGCCGCTCGCCTTCCCCACCGCCAGGTTCCGGGCCCGGGCGGCGCGAAAGCCGTGATCTTCCTGCCAGGTGTGCCGGAGCGGGTATTGAACCTGGCCTCGCACCTCATCGATCGTCCGCCGCGTCTCGTCGCTCGAGCCGTCGTCGGCGACCACGACCTCGAACCCCTCGACCGTCTGCCGATCGAGGTCGAGCAGGACGCGCTCCAGGGCATCCGGCCGGTTGTAGGTCGAGACGATCACGGAGGCGCGCTGGAAAGACATGCGGTCGCGTCGGGTGGTTGAGCTCGCGTTCAGCCGGTCAGCCGACGCGCGTCCTCGTCGGAGACGCCGTCGATCTCGATCAGCTTGTCGCGCCCGCGCTCGCCCTTCACGATCTGCACGTTCGACTTCGGCACGCCCAGGCGCTTGGCCAGGAAGGCGACGAGCTCGGCGTTGGCCGCGCCGTCGACCGGCGGCGCCGCGACCCGGATCTTGACGGCATCGCCGTAAGCGCCGGCGATCTCGGTCCGGGACGCCCGCGGCTGCACGCGAACGGCGATACGGGTCGGGCTCACGATGCTACTTCACCTTCCGCACCTTGCGGCGCAGGAAGTCCATCATGATGTACTGGCCGAGCGTGACGGTCGAGGTGAAGTACGCCTTCCCCCGGCAGAGCGCGGTCACACGCTTGACGAAGTCGACCAACGCGTAGTCGCGGGCCAGCATGAAGGTGTTGATCTGAATGCCGGCCCGGCGGCACATGCTCACCTCGCGGAACGTCTCCTTCAAGATCTGCGGGTCGAGCCCGATGGGGTTCTTGTAGATGTGCCCGGCGTCGACGGTCATCGCCGACGGCTTGCCGTCGGTGATCATGATGATCTGCCGCATGTCCTTCTTCTGCGACATCAGGATGCGGCGCGCCAGGCGGAAGCCCTCGCTGGTGTTGGTGTGGTAAGGCCCGACCTGGGCACGGGCCAGCTCGGCCAGCGGGATCTCCTCGGCGCTGTCGTGGAAGAGCACCACGCGCAGCGTGTCGCCGGGATACTGGGTGCGGATCAGGTGGGCGAGGGCGAGCGCCACCTTCTTGGCCGGGGTGAAGCGGTCCTCGCCGTACAGGATCATCGAGTGCGAGCAGTCGAGCATCAGGACCGTGGCGCACGACGAGCGGTACTCCGACTGGTGCACGTGCAGGTCGTCGTAGTCGAGGTTGATCGGCACGCCGAGCCCCTCGCGCTCGATCGCCTTCTTGAGCGTGGCCGGGACGTCCAGGTTCAGCGTGTCGCCGAACTCGTACGGCTTCGACGCCGCCTCCGCCTCGACCCCGGTGGCCAGCTCGGCCGTCTCGTGCGCGCCGAAGCTCGACTTGCCCACCGAGCCCAGCAGGTGCTTGAGCGTCTTGTAGCCGAGAAAGTCCAGCCCCTTCTGCGTCAGGTTGAACTTGATCGAACGGGAAGCGCCCTGCCCCATGCTTCCCGGGCCGGTGACCGGTTGCCCCTCGGCCGGCATCTGCGGCGTACCCTCGGTGCTGAGGTATCCCTCTTCGATCAGCTTCTGGACGATCTCGTCCAGCATCTCGGCCAGCTGCCGGGCGCCCTCCTCGTCGGGCTCCTCCGACAGCGCCCTCAGCATCTCGGGCGTGACCTTCCCCATCTCCATCAGCTTCTGGAGGATGGCCTCCTTCAGCGACTCGAGGCTGTCGCCCGACTCGTCCTCGCCGAACTCGCCCCAGAAGGGGTGGTGGTAAGGGCCGCCGGCGAATCCGCTCTGGAGCAGGAAGTCGGCCAGCTGGTCGAGGAGCTCCTGGAGGTTGAGGGTCTCCAGCAGGCTTCCGGTGTATTTCGTATAGGTCGTAAAGCGCATAAGCCGTTCGTCGTCGTTCTGTACCGAAGGGACCCTTCAAGTTAGCTTATCACCTGCCCCGGGGCCAAGTCGACGCGACTTCCGCGGGCTCCAGGAACAGGACGCAGACGGGACAAACGGCATGAAGAAGCGCATACAAGCGTTCGCACTGGTCTTTCTGACGGCGGCGGTCATCTTCTTCGCGATGCAGAACGCCCTGGAAACGGTCCCCGTGGCGTTCCTCGTCTGGGACTTCCAGGCCAGCGTGTCGCTGCTGGTCCTGTTGCCGCTGCTGGTCGGCCTGGTGATGGGCGCCGCCACGGCGGTGTACGTGGCCGCGCGGCGCCGCGGCGCGGGTCGACAGAAGCCGGAGAGGCCGAAATCCGAGGGTGAGACGGCGGAGCCACAGGCACTGGAAGCGCCGGGGCCCGGCGGCGCGGCGCCCGGGACCAAGGACGAAGAGGAAATCGGCGCCGGGTGAGCGAGGCGACGAAGGGCGGCGTCGAACGGATTTGGTTCGCCAAGATGGAGGGCGCCGGCAACGACTTCATCGTGCTGAGCGGATCGCGGTTGGAACGGCTTCCCGACCTGGAGAAGCTGGCGCAGCGGACCTGCGCCCGGCGAACATCGGTGGGCGCCGATGGTCTCATCCTGGTGGACGCGGCCAGCGCCGCCGGCGCCGACGTGACCGCCCGGTTCTGGAACCCGGACGGCGCGGAGGTGGCGACCTGCGGGAACGGCACGCGCTGCGCCGCCCGCTTCGCCGTGCTGGAAGGGCTGGCAAACGGTGAGGAGATGACGATCGACACGCTGAGCGGCCGCATCGCCGCCCGGGTGGACGACCGGGTCGTGTCGCTCCGTTACGGCGCCGAGCCGACGATCGAGCTCGACCTGACGGTGACGGCGGCCGACGGGGCTCAGCGGGGACACCGCGTCGAGATCGGCAACCCCCACTTCATCATCGAGACGCCCGACGCATTGCCGGACGGCCCCATCGAGCCCCGCTGCCGGCCGCTGCGCTACGCGCCGGAGCTCGAGCCGGCGGGCGCCAACGTGCACCTGGTCCAGGTGGTCAGCCGCCACGCCCTCCGAATCCGGTCGTACGAGCGCGGTGTCGAGGCCGAGACGCTGGCCTGCGGCAGCGGCTCGATGTCGTCGGCGATCGCGCTCTGCGCCGCCGGCCAGGTCGAGTCCCCCGTCGCCGTCGAGACGCGGAGCGGCGATACGCTGACGGTCCGTTTTCAGCGCCAGGACGACGGCCGCTTCACGCTCCTCGAGCTGGAGGGACCGGCGCGCCTCGTCTACACCGGCGAGCTCGACCTCCCGTCTCCTGCGGCATGACGGCCGCATCGACTCACGCTCCCGTCGAGGACAGGGACAGGGCAGCAGGGATTCGGCGACGGCTGTTGGGCTGGTACGATTCCTACCGTCGCGACCTGCCCTGGCGTCGTACCCGGGACCCGTACCTGATCTGGGTCGCCGAGGTCATGCTGGTCCAGACGCAGGTCGATACGGTGATCCCGTACTACGAACGCTTCGTGGCGCGCTTCCCTAACGTCGAGTCGCTGGCCGCCGCGGGCCTGGATGCCGTGCTGAAAGCCTGGGAGGGGCTCGGCTACTACGCACGCGCCCGCCACCTCCACGCCGCCGCGCAGCTCGTCGTCGAGCGACACGGCGGTCAGCTGCCCACCGATTCGGCCGAGCTGCAGGCGCTCCCCGGGATCGGGCCCTACATGACCGCCGCCATCCAGAGCATCGCGTTCGGCTACCCGGCGCTGGCCCTCGACGGCAACGTCCGCCGCGCGCTGAGCCGGCTCTACGACCTGCCCGACCCCAAGCCCGCCGAGCTGCGCGCCCGCGGTGAGACGCTGGTTCAGGAGCGGCCCGGCGATGTGAACCAGGCGCTCATGGACCTCGGCTCGGGCCTCTGCACGCCCCGGGCGCCGCGCTGCGCCGATTGCCCGCTGGACGCCCTCTGCCTGGCGCGGATGCGGGGCACCGTGGCGGAGCGGCCCGGACGTCGGCCGGCGCGGAAGCGGCCGCATTACGACATCGCGGTCGGCGTCGTCTGGCGCGGCGACGAGATCCTGATCGCCAAGCGCAGGCCGGAGGGCCTGCTGGGCGGCCTGTGGGAGTTCCCCGGCGGCAAGGCCGAGCCGGGCGAAACGATGGAGGCCGCGGTGGTCCGGGAGGTCGCGGAAGAGCTGGACGTGGAGGTCGAGCCCGGCGAAAAGATCGCCAGCGTCGACCACGCCTACAGCCACTTCGAGATCACGATGCACGCCTTCCACTGCCGGTATCGTGCCGGCACGCCCAAACCCCTGGGCTGCCAGGAGTACGCGTGGGTGAAGCCGACGGAGCTGGACCGCTATGCCTTCCCGGCAGCCAACCGTGCGGTGCTGAGCCGACTGACGCGTATATGAGCGAACGGTCCCCCACTCGCGGAGCGTGCCTCATCGGCCTGCTGGCCTTTTCGGCGGCCGCCTGCGCCGAGCCCGCCGAGGAGGCCGCCTGGACGGTTCGCGACAGCGCCGATGTCCGGGTCGTGGAGAACGTGCGTCCGGCGTGGATGCCTGAGACGGCGTGGCGGGTGGCCGAGATGCCGAGCTTGGAGATCGGCGTCGAGGACGGCGAGGAGCCCTACGTCTTCTTCCGGGTCTCCGACGCCCTTCGCCTGCCGGACGGCCGCATCGTGGTCGGCAACTCGGGGACCGGGGAGCTGCGCTTCTTCGACCCGACGGGCCGTTTCCTGTACCGCGCCGGCGGCCACGGGCAGGGCCCGGGCGAGTTCGGTGAATTTTCCTCGATTAGAATCTGGGGCGCCCGTCGAGACGTCATCGTCGCCACCGACGGCTTCAACAATCGGGTGAACTTCTTCCGGTCGACCGGCGAGTTCGTGAGCTCGGTCCGCATCGAGCCGATCCCGAGCCGGACGTCACCGGCCATCATCGACGGCTTCGCCGACGGCACCTGGCTCGCCGTGGGCGGTCTCGGCCCGCTGGCCGGCGCGCCGGGCCAGATCATCGGGGGGAGCCTCGAGTACTCGCGCTACAACCCCGACGGCCGCCCGGCGGACACGCTGTTCGAGTTGGCGGATCCGCGGCGTTACGTCCACTCGTACGGCGGAGTGACCCACTACCCGTATCTCCCCTTCCCGGCCCGGCCGTCCGTCGCCGCCGGCGACTACTGGCTGTTCGTCGGCGACGGGACGACGCACGAGATCGAGCGTCGGCGGCTGGACGGCGAGCTCAACTCGCTCTACCGCTGGCCCGAGGGCCAGCGACGGCGCGCCGCCGACTTCTACGACCGCTACCGGGAAGCGGACATCGAGTCGACGCGGGAGGAGCGGCGTCCGCTCATCATCCACTACTACGAGCAGGACCTGCCCCTGCCCGAGTATCTCCCGGCTCACCAGGGCCTGTTCGTGGACGACGAGGGCTATCTGTGGGTCGAGCGCTACCGCCTTCCGTGGAAGAGCCAGCCGAGCTGGGAGATTTTCGATCCCGACGGCCGCTGGCTGGGTGACATCCAGACGCCGGAGCGCTTCCGGATCTTCCAGATCGGGCGGGACTTCCTGCTGGGCCGGCACCGCGATGAGCTGGGCGTGGAGCGGATCCGCGTCTACGAGTTGGTCCGGCCGTCGCCGCCGGGCGACGGGCGCGACTAGCCGATCCCCCGCAACCGCTCGCGGAGATCCTTGGCGCTGCCCAGCCGCTCTTCTGGTTTCTTCGCCAGCAGATCCAGGATCAGCGCGGAGAACGCCGGCGGGATGTCCCCGTTGACCTCGACGGGCGGCGGCGGCTCGAGGTTCAGCACCTTGCCGATGAGCGATATGGTGGACTCTGCCTCGAAGGGCAGCCTCCCGGTCAGGCACTCGTAGAGCACCACGCCGACGGAATAGAGATCGCTGCGGGCGTCGGTGGTCTCCGACAGCAGCTGTTCCGGGCTCATGTAGGCCGGCGTCCCGACGATGAGGCCCGCCTCGGTGAGCGAGCTGGTGCGCTCCGCCAGCCGGGCCACGCCGAAGTCCATCACCTTGAGCACGCCGTCGGCGTCGAGCAGCAGGTTCTGCGGCTTGATGTCCCGATGGACCACGCCCTGGTCGTGGGCGACCTCGAGCGATTCGGCCAGCTGGCTGCCGATGGCCAGGGTCGACGAGACGCCGACCTGGCCGCGACTGTCGATCAGCTCGCGGAGCGTGATCCCCTCCACGAACTCCATCGTCAGGTAATAGACGCCGGACCACTCGCCGAAGTCGTGGGTGCGGACGACGTTTCGGTGCGAAATCTTGCGGGCCAGCCGGATCTCGGTCTTGAAGCGATCCACCAGCGCCGCATCGCTCACCAGCTCCGGCTTGAGCGTCTTGATCGCGATCTCCTCGCCCAGCTCCAGGTCACGCGCCCGGTAGACCATCCCCATGCCGCCGGCCCCGATGGCGCCGACGATCTCGTAGCGCTCCGAGAACCGCTCCCCGGCGGCGAGGCTGGCGAAGTCGATCCCTTCCTCGCCCGCCTTTTCCGCCGGTCGCTCGAACCGGCGCGCCGCCTCGATCTCGGCCCGCAGGTCACGCACCTGGTCGCGGAGCCGCGCCTCGCGCGCCCGCACCTGCTCGACCATCCCGTCGAACACGCGGGCCAGCTTGCCCAGCTCGTCGCCCCGGGCGGCCACGTCGGCCAGCGAGCCCGCCTCGTATTTGCCGGCCTCCACACCGCTGGCTGCCTCGATCACCCGATCGACCTGGCGCAGGTACTCGACCTCGTGATCGCGCAGCCGCTTCTTCTCCAGCGACGCGTTGATCCGCGCCCGCAGCAGAACGGGGTCGAACGGCTTCGGCAGATAGTCCTCGGCGCCGCGCTCGATGCAGCGCACGATGCTGGGCATCTCGTCCAGCGCCGAGATCATGATCACCGGTATGTTCCGGGTGGCGGGATCGTCCTTCAGCTGCCCGAGGACCTGGTAGCCGTCGACCTCGGGCATCATGACGTCGAGGAGCACCAGGTCGTAGCCGCGTTCCGCGATGAACTCCAGCGCACGACCGCCGTTCTCGGCGCACTCCACCGCGTAGCCCTCGCGCTCCAGCCGGCGGCGGAGCAGCTCGCGGTTCTCCTCCACGTCGTCGACCACGAGTACGCGGGCCAGCGAGGCGTCGGCGTCGGCCTGCCGCGTCGCTTCGATTTCCGGGCCATCCCCGGCGGCCGCGGTCGCCTGGCTCGAAGGGACCAGCTTGTGCGCGGCGGCCAGGATCCGGCCCAGGTCGTCGACCAGCGTCGGGTCGTCGGCCGACGCGCCGGCGAGGAGCGAGGTGACCGCGTCGACGATCTTGCGCTGCGGCTCACGCAGCGCTTCGTAGAGCGACTCGAGCTCCGCCCTCGCCATCGCGCCGCGATCCTGGTTCAGCGCCGAGTTGATCAGCCCGAGGGCGCCGCGCGCGTCGACCATCACGCCCTCCAGCGCGCCCCGGCGATCGCTGGCCGCCTCCACCGGGATGTCCTCCAGCAGCATCTCGGCGTAGCCGACGATGTGATTGATCGGCGTGCGCAGGTCGTGCCGCAGCGCGGCGACCCGGTCCGGTGCCATCCGGTCGGCGCTCAAGACTCGTCTTCCAGCAGGGCGGCCATCTTCGCAAGCAGCCGGTCCAGCTCGATCGGCTTGGTGTCGTAGTCGTCGCAGCCGGCCTCGAGGGCCTTCTCGCGGTCGCCGGCCATGGCGTGCGCGGTAAGGGCGATGATCGGTACGTTCTCGGTCTTCGCGTCGGCCCGCAGCTGGCGGGTCGCCTCCCACCCGTCGACCTCGGGCAGGCTCATGTCCATCAGGATCAGGTCGTAGGCTCCGTCGCGCGCCATGTCGATGCCCTGCTGGCCGTCCACCGCAATGGTGACCTCGTGGCCCTTGCGGGTCAGCCGCCGCGACAGCATGTCGCGGTTCATCTCGTTGTCCTCGACCAGGAGGATCTTCGCCATGCTCGGTTCCCTTTCCTCTAGCTGGTGGCGCCCGTGCGCTTCGCCGCCGTCACCGGCAGCTCGATCGTGAAAGTCGACCCCTGGCCCGGGCCGCTCTCCACGTGCACGTCGCCGCCCATCATCTCGCAAAAATGTCGGGTGATCGCCAGGCCGAGGCCCGTGCCACCGTACTTGCTCGTCGTCGAGGCCTCGGCCTGCGAGAACGCCTCGAACAGCTTGTCCATCTGCTCCGGGGTCATGCCGATCCCCGTGTCCGACACGCTGAAGCTCATCATGGTTGGACCGTTCGACTCCGAAGTCCGCTCTACCGTGAGCTCGATCGTCCCCCCCTCGGTGAACTTGCTCGCATTGGAGAGCAGGTTCAGCAGCATCTGGCGCACCTTGGTGAGATCGGAATACATCGACCCCAGCTCGGGATCGGTCCGCACCTGCAGCTGGTTCCGGTTCTTTTCCACTAGCGGCCGTGCCGTGGTCGTCACGTCCTCGATCATCGCCCGGACGTCGAAGCTCTCCAGGTGCAGCTCCATCTTGCCCGCCTCGATCTTCGACAGATCCAGGATATCGTTGATCAGCGACAGGAGATGGCGACCGGCGGTGCGGATCTTCTCCAGGTCATCGGTCAGCTCGAGATGGCCCAGGTCCTGCACCTCCTCCTGCAGCATCTCGCTGTAGCCGATGATCGCGTTCAGCGGCGTCCGCAGCTCGTGGCTCATGCTGGCCAGGAAGTGACTCTTGGCGCTGTTGGCCGCTTCCGCTTCGCGCCGCGCCTCCAGCAGCTCGGTGATGTCGTGGTAGAGGGCCAGGATGCTCACCCGTTCGCCGTCGACGATCACCGGGACCGCCAGGATCTCCACGTCCACCGGGGTGCCGTCTTTGCGGCGCCGCCGCCCCATCCCGCGGACCGGTCGATCCCGGGCCTCGACGGTGTAAGCGACCGCCTCTTTCCGGGTCGCCTCGGTGGTGATCAGCGGGTCGAGCTCCTCGCCGATCACGTCCTCGCGCTCGTAGCCGAAAAGCTGTTCGAACCCGGGGTTGCAGGAGACGATCCGGTGCTGAAGGTCGAGCGTCACGATGGCGACCGGGCTGTTCAGGACCAGGTCCTCGAAGTACTGCTTCTGCCGCTGCGCCTCGGTGTAGAGTCGGGCGTTCTCCACCGCGATCGCCGCCTGGGGCGCGAACAGGTTCAGCAGGCGCAGGTCCTCGGGGCCGAAGACCCGCTCGGGGTCGGAATGCACGGTGGCGATGGCGCCAACCAGCCGGCGCCCGATGAGGAGCGGCGCCGCCATGACCGAGTGGACGGTCACGTCGGCGTACTTGGTCGAGCGGCCCAGCCACTCGTGGTACGACGGGATAATCAGCGGCTCGTGTGTCACCGCCACGGCGCCCATCGCGCCCTCGCCCAGCTTGAGACGCGTGCCGGTCGAGTCCTTGCCGATGTTCTGGCTGGCCACCACCTGCAGCTCGCCCTTCTCCTCCTCGAAGATCGCCACCTCGCCGCCGGTGACGTTGAGCAGGGTCACAGCCCGCTCCAGCACGGCCTGCAGGACTCTAGACAACTCGAGCTCTGACGAGAGGTCCGAGATCGTATCGAGCAGCGCCTTGTGCTCGTCCGCACGCTGCCGCTCCTCGGCGAGGAGCCGGGCGCGTCCGATGGCGATACTGGCCTGGTTGGCCGCCGCGGTGAGGATCTCGAAGTCGTCGGCACCGAAAGCGTTCGGCTCGCTGCTCTCGACGACCAGCACGCCGATGGTTCGGTCGTCGATGCGCAGCGGCACGTCGACCTCCGATCCGCTGGCGAGGCTGGGCAGGTACTGTGACTCGCGCCGGACGTCGGGCGTATAGTGGAGCTTGCCGTCTTTGATCGCGCGCTCGCTCAGCCCTTCGCCGGGGTGGACGCGCCAGTCGTCCTGGATGTCGGGCCAGCCGATGCTCGCCTGTAGCACGCGGTCGCCGGTCTCCTCGTCCAGCAGGAAGATGCCGAGGAAGTTGTAGCCGAGCGCCTCGTCGTGTAGACCGTTCACCACCGATTGGTAGACCTCGGCCTCGTCGTGGGCGGAGGCGATCTCCGTGCTCAGGCGCAGCAGGGCGGCCTGCCGGCGTGCCAACCCGCGCTGGCGTTGGGGTCGGGTCATCTGGGTGCTGCGTTTCGCGCTCATGAACCCTGTCCCCTCAGCTCGCCGGCCGGGTCGTGGGCCGCCACCAGGTCGCGGACGATGGAGAGGAACTCGTCCTTGCTCTGGTTCCCCTTGCCGACGACCCGTTCAACGCCGCCGTTCAGGCGTTGCCTGTCATTGTCGGTGAGCTCCTTGGCCGTGATCACGACGACGGGGATCGACTCGCCGCTATCCAGCTCCCGCAGCTGTTCGAGGAACTCGAACCCGTCCATCTCGGGCATCAGCAGATCGAGGAGGATGAGCGCCGGCCGGCTCTCCTCCAGCCGCTCCAGGCCCACCCGTCCGTTCTCGGCCTCGATCACCGTCCACCCCTGTTTCTCCAGGGTCCGTCGCACCAGCGAGCGCGTACCCTCGTCATCCTCGACCACCAGGACGGTGCGCCGGGCGCGATCGCCGCCGTAGCGGCGCAGGACCGCGGCGAGTCGGTCGCGATCGATGGGCTTGGTCAGGTAGGCCGACGCGCCGAGCGCGAAGCCCATGTTCTTCTCGTCCAGTATCGTCGACATGACGACGGGAATATCGGCCGTCTCCGGAGCGTCCTTCAACGCGCTCAGCACGCTCCAGCCGTCCATGCCGGGCATCATCACGTCCAGCGTGATGAGGTCCGGATGCAGATCCCGGGCCAGCTCGAGGGCCGAGGGGCCGTCGGCGGCCTCCTCGACCCGGAACCCCTCCCGGGCGAGCAGCCTGGCCATCAGGACCCGGGCGGACGGGTCATCGTCGACCACCAGCACGGTGCCCGAGACGCCGGTGCTCTTTTCCACCTCGCGGACCGACGACTCGATCGGAGTCGGCTCGGCCGCCGCCCGCTGCAGCGCCACGGCCGGCAGGGTCACGGTGAAGATCGACCCGACCCCGGCCTCGCTGTGGACGCTGATGTCGCCGCCCAACATCTGACAGAACCGCTTGCTGATCGCCAGCCCCAGCCCCGTGCCGCCGTAGCGGGCGGCGGTGGAGACATCGGCCTGGCTGAACGCCTCGAACAGCTTCCCCTGCTGTTCCGGCGTCATGCCGATCCCGGTGTCGGACACCGAAAAGACGAACCGTTCACCCTCGCGGGCCGCCCTCAGGGTAATCGTTCCGTTCTCGGTGAACTTGCTGGCGTTGGACAGCAGGTTGAGGAGGACCTGGCGAACACGGGTCAGGTCGGAGTGCATCGTGCCCAACCCATCGTCGAACTGCAGCTCGAGCCGATTGCCGTTCTTCTCGATCAGCGGGCGCACCGTGGTGGCCACGCTGTCGAGGGTCGGGCGCACTTCGAACGGCTCCACGAACAGCTCCATCTTGCCCGCCTCGATCTTCGACAGGTCGAGGATGTCGTTGATCAGCGACAGCAGGTGCTTGCCGGCCGAGTGGATCTTCTGCAGGTCGGGGATGAAATCGTCCTGACCGGCGTCGAGCGCGTCCTCCTCGAGCATCTCGCTGTAGCCGATGATCGCGTTGAGCGGCGTGCGCAGCTCGTGGCTCATGTTGGCCAGGAACTGGCTCTTCGCCTCGTTGGCCGCCTCGGCGTCGCGGCGCGCCTGGAGCAGCTCGGTGATGTCGTGGTACAGCGCCATCATGCCGACCCGCTCGCCGCTGACGAACACGGGGATCGTGAAGATCTCGACGTCGATCAGCGTCCCGTCCTGCCGCCGGCGGCGGCCGATCCCCACCGTCGTGTGGCCCGCCATCGCCTGCTTCGTATAGCCGACGGCCTCGCCCAGGGTCTCGTCCGTCGTCACCAGCCGGTCGATGTTCCGCCCCAGGACCTCTTCTTCCTTGTAGCCGAACAGCTTCTCGAACGCCGGGTTGCAGTTGGTGATGTTCATCTCCAGGTCGACGCTGACGATGGCGACCGGGTTGTTGAGCACCAGGTCCTCGAAGTAGCGCTGAGCCGCCGAGTAGAGCCGCGCGTTCTCGATCGCTATCGCGGCCTGCGGCGCGAACATCATCAGGCGGCGCAGGTCCGCCTCGCCGAACTTACGGTTCGGGTCCGAGTGCACGCTGGCGATCGCGCCCACCAGGCGCGAGCCGATCATTAGCGGCGCCGCCATCACCGCCTGGACGGAGCTCTGGGTGTACTTGCCCGAACGGCCCTCCCACTCCTGGTAGCGCGGGATGATCAGCGGCTCCTTCGTCTGGGCGACGCGCCCCATCGCCCCCTCGCCCAACGCCATGCGGGCGCCGACAGCGCTCTCCGGCATCTTGTGGCTGGCGACGATGCTCAGGTCTTCCACCTCCGGGTCGTAGATCGCCAGTTCGCCGCCCGTCACCCCGAGCAGGCTGACCGCCCGTTCCAGCACCGCCTGGAGCAGCTTGGAGAGCTCGAGCTCGCCCGACAGGTCGGATAGCGTGTCGATCAGCGCCTGCTGCTCGCTGGCTCGCTCGCGCTCGGCGCTGAACAGCCGGGCGTTCTCGATCGCGATGGCGGCCTGGGCGGCGAACAGGTTGAGCAGCCGCAGATCGGCCTCGCCGAACTCACGCTTGGGATCGGAGTGCACGCTGGCGATGCTTCCCACTAACCGCTGGCCGATGAGCAGCGGCGCCACCATCACCGCCTGCACCGAGTCCTGGGAGTACTTCTGCGAGCGGCCCTTCCACTCCTGGTAGCGGGGGATGATGAGCGGCTCGTGGGTGAGGGCCACATGACCCATGGCACCCTCCCCCAGGGGGACCCGGGCGCCGACGGCGTCGGTGTCCATGTTGTGGCTGGCGACGATGATCAGCTCCTGGGCCACCTCATCGTAGACGGCCAGCTCGCCGCCGGTGACGCCCAGCAGGGAGAGGGCGCGTTCCAGCACCACCTGGAGCAGACGATCGAGCTCGAGCTCGCCCGACAGGTCGGCCAGCGTGGCCAGCAACGCTCGCTGTTCGGCGGTCCGCTTGCGTTCCGCCTCCAGCAGCCGGGCCCGGCCGATGGCCATGCTGGCCTGGTTCGCCGCCGCCGCCAGGATCTCCAGGTCGCCGTTGTCGAAGGCGCCGGCCCGGTCGCGCTGGACCACCAGCTCGCCGATGGCGCTCTGTCCCGACTTGAGCGGGATCTTCAGCTCCGAGACGGTGGCGGCGGCGGCGCCGGCGCCGAACTCGCCGGCGCTGGCCCGCAAGGTGGGCTCGAACGCCGAGGCGCCGGCGAGGAAGAGGCCGACCCCTTCGAAGCCGAACGCCTTCTGGCGCAGCTCCTCGACGACGGCCTGGCAGACTTCCTCCTCGTCCTTGGACTCGGCGATTCGCGTGCTCAATCGCAGCAGCGCCGACCGCATCTGGGCGACCGCCAGGTCGCTGGATGGTGCGTTACCCAAAACCCGTTCGTGCTCTGGCATCTTCGTTGCCGCCTCCTACTTCCCCGCTTTGGTGGGTAGCGTGACGGTGAAGGTCGAACCCACGCCGGCCTCGCTTTCTACGGTCACGTCGCCGCCCATCAGCTGGCAGAACCGTCTCGATATCGCCAGGCCCAGCCCGGTGCCGCCGTAGCGGGCCGCCGTCGATGTTTCGGCCTGCGAGAAGGGCTGGAATAGCTTCGCCACCTGGTCCGGCGTCATCCCGATCCCCGTGTCCGCGACCTTCAAGACGATCGCTTCGCCGTCCGGCCCCTCGCGGGCGCGCCGGGCAGTCAGCGTGATCGTTCCGTCCTCGGTGAACTTGGCCGCGTTGGACAGCAGGTTGAGCAGGACCTGGCGCGTACGCGTGAGATCGGTGTGCATGGTGCCCAGGTCGTTCTCGCTGCGAACCACGAACTCGTTGTCGTTCTTCTCCATCAGCGGCCGCACCGTGGTCGCCACCTCCTCCACCGTCTGGCTCACATCGAACCACTCGGGTGACAGCTCCATCCGGCCCGCCTCGATCTTCGAGAGGTCGAGCACGTCGTTGATCAGCGTGAGCAGGTGCTTGCCCGCCGAATGGACCTTCTCCAGGTCGGGGACGAACTCGTCCTGGCCGGCGTCCGCCAGGTCCTCCTGCAGCATCTCGCTGTAGCCGAGGATCGCGTTGAGCGGCGTGCGCAGCTCGTGGCTCATGCTGGCCAGAAACTGGCTCTTGGCGCTGTTGGCGGCCTCCGCCTCGCGCCGCGCCTCCAGCAGCTCGGTGATGTCGTGGTAGAGGGCCATCAGCCCGAGTCGCTCGCCGTCGACGATGACGGGGACGGCGAAGGCCTCGACGTCGACCATGGTGCCGTCCTTGCGCCGCCGCTGGGTGATCACCTTCACCGGCCGGCTCTCCATCGCCTCCTCGGTAAGGGCCACGGCTTCTTTGCGGGCCTCCTCCGTGGTGATCAGATCGTCCAGGTTGCGGCCCGTCACTTCGTCCTGCTGGTATCCGAACAGGCGCTCGAACGCCGGGTTGCACGAGACGATGTCATGGTTGACGTCGAGGGTGACGATGGCCACCGGGCTGTTGAGGACCAGCTCGGCGAAGTACTGCTGCTGCTGGCGGGCGGCGGTGTAGAGACGGGCGTTCTCGATGGCGATGGCGGCCTGCGGCGCGAACATCTGCAGCAGACCCAACTCCTCCGAGCCGAACTCGCGGGACGGGTCGGAGTGGACGGCCGCGATGGCGCCGACCAGCCGCTGGCCGATGATCAGCGGGGCCACCATCACCGTCTGCACCGTGTCCTGGGTGTACTTCGAGGACCGACCCAGCCACTCCTGGTAACGCGGGATGATCAGAGGCTCACGGGTCTCGGCCACGTGGCCCATGGCGCCTTCGCCCAGCGCCATGCGCTGGCCCACCGCATTCGCGCCCATGTTGTGGCTGGCCACGATCTCCAGCTCGCGCCGGTCCTCGTCCCAGGTCGCCAACTCGCCGCCCGTCACGTCGAGCAGCGAGACCGCACGCTCCAGCACGCCCTGCAGCACCCGGGACAGCTCCAGCTCGGCCGACAGGTCCTGCATGGTGTCCAGCAGCGCCTGCTGCTCTTCGGCCCGGCGCCGCTCCGCATCGAACAGGCGGGCGTTCTGAATCGCCACCGCCGCCTGCGGGGCGAACATGGTCAGCCGACGCAGATCCCGATCGCCGAACTCCCGGGCCGGGTCCTTGTCCATGACCGCGATCGCGCCCACCAACTGGCCGCCGATGAGCAGCGGCGCCACCATGACGCCGTGGAACTCGACCTGCTCGTACTGCTTCGAGCGGCCGGACCACTCCTGATAGCGCGGGATGATCAGCGGCTCGTGCGTCTGCGCCACCTGCCCCATCGCTCCCTCGCCCACCGACATGCGCGTGCCCGTCGTATCCCGCTTCCCCACGTTGTAGCTGGCGGCGACCACCAGCTCCTGCCGGTCCGCATCGTAGATCGCCAGCTCGCCATGGCTGACCCGCAGCAGCGCCACGGCCCGGTCGAGCACCGCCTGCAACAGCTTCGACAGCTCGAGCTGCGTCGACAGATCGGCCAGCGTGGCCAGCAGCGCCTCCTGCTCGTCGGCCCGCTGGCGCTCCGCCGCCAGCAACCGCGCACGGCCCATCGCTATGCCGGCCTGGTTGGCCGCCGCCGTCAGGATCTCGAAATCGTCGCGGGTGAACGCATCGGGCTGGTTGCTCTCCACCACCAGCACGCCGATCAGCTCGTTGTTGATGTGGATGGGGACATCGACCTCCGACCCCTCGTTACGGGTCGGCAGGTAGCGCGTGTCCCGGGTCACCGCCGGCGTGTAGTGCAGGCGGCCGTCCAGCAGCGGCCGCTCGCTCAGACCCCGGCCGCGCTGCACGCGCAGACCCGGCGGCGCGTCTTCCCAGCCGACACTCGCCTGCACGACCCGGTCGCCCGTCTTTTCGTCCACCAGCAGCACGGCCACGAAATCGTAGCCCAGCGCCTCGTCGTACAGACCATCGGCGACGGCACGGCAGATCGCCTTCTCGGTCTCGGCGCTGCCGATCGCCTGGCTCAGGCGCAGCAACGCCGCCTGACGGCGGAGAAGACCGCGGCGTCGTCGCCCGATGGGCCGTTCGGTCGAGCCTCGGTCGCTGGCCACGGGCGGGGGGTTCCTCAAGGCGCGTCGGGTGCGGGCAACGGCATGAGCGCCACGCTCAGCCGAGTACGAGTGGGAGTACGAGTACGATCAGGAGTGCGATAAAGAGTACGAGTACGAGTAGGGGGGCGTGAGAAGGCCCGCGCACGGCGGCGAACCGCAGGGGAGCAAGGTAATCGCACGGGGCCACCTCCTGGCCAGAATCGTCGGGGCAAAGCCCGAAATATGCCACCCGGGCCGCGGCTCGGCAACTCTGAGGCGTACAGCGTTGGCCGGGCAGCGACCGACCCGGCCCACGACCGGGCGGCCTCCGTCTTCGGCGACAGTGTCACCTCGTTGTCAGACAACGACTTACGGGAGCAAGCGCCAGGTCGGCGCCCGAGAGCCGATCGTCTTTTCCCCGAATCCCCGATTCCCCGAATCCCCCCGAACCCTCGAATCCGCTTCGACATTCGCAGAGAACTCAAGCTTCCCTAAATCAGAATCCCGACCTCGGAATCCAGAAATCCCCGTATCAGAATCCGATTTCGGGCGGCCCCTATTCCCTACCTGCGGAGGCTGCGCCCGAGCGCCGCTCCGAAGATCACCAGGAGCGGCGACGTCCAGAAGCCGGGATAGAACTCCCATTCCAGGAGGGTGATCATGATGTGCCCGACGCCGTTGAGGATCTCGATGATCGCCCAGAGCTTGGCGAGCCGGAGGGCCCAGGGTCGTCCGTGGGCGACGGAGGGGGTGGCGGCGGCGAGGAGGATGAGGAGGGCGACCTGGAAGAGGACGAAGAACTCGGGGGGCAAGGAGGGAAGGGGAGAGAGCTCCTGGTAGCCGCTGACGAAGTCCTCGAAGTTGTGAAGCAGGCGGGCGACGATGAGTCCGGGGTAAAGGTGTCGTCCCGCCGAGAGGTGGTGACGGTGGACCGTTATATCTCGTGCGGCCACGATGAGCCTCCCAGGCCGCCGGAACTCGGCGGCCGCGGCCGGTCGCGCCGGCGCGAGTAGCTTCCGGCCTCGCTGCGGGCGATGCGACGCTTGGCCACGAGGCCTTCCAGCACCACTTCGCTGGCCACGACCAGGCTGGCCTGCTCCTCGATGCCCGGGTCCGCCATCGTGGCGGTGCGGGCCAGCTCGACCAGGCCGGGCACGCTGCCGAACCCCTTGAGGCAGGCTTCGGCGCCGGTCAGTTCGGCGACCTGGAGGACGCCGCCGGTCTCGAAGTACTCGATGACCGGGCTGGCATCCTCCTCGACGAAATACTCGTCGAAGGTGGCGCCGGCGGAGCGGGCGATCAGGTCGCGGGCGATCTTTTCGCCGCCCTCCAGCTCGCCCTCGTACTCCAGCTCGAGCTTCCCGGTGATCGCGGGCAGCGAGGCGTAAATATCGGAGACCCAGGGGACGATGACCGGCTCTTTGTTGACGATGGCCCGTCGCTCGGCGTTCGAGATGACGCTCTCGATCACGGTGATCGGCAGCCGCTGCGACACGCCGGAGCGGCGGTCGACTCGTTGGTCCTCCCGGGCCTCGAAGGCGATCCGCTCGACGATCTCCTTGATCATGCGGGGGACCTGGACCGGCCGACCACCCCGATCCATCCAGGCCTCCTGCTCGGTGATCTGGATGCCGTATTCCAGCTCCTTCGGGTAGTGGGTCATGATCTCGGCGCCGATGCGGTCCTTGAGCGGCGTGATGATCTTCCCCCGGGCAGTGTAGTCTTCCGGGTTGGCGGTGAAAACCAGCTGAACGTCGAGGGCGAGGCGGATCGGATAGCCCTTAATCTGGACGTCGCCCTCCTGCATGATGTTGAACAGGCCGACCTGGATCTTGCCCGCCAGGTCGGGCAGCTCGTTGACCGCGAAGATGCCGCGGTTGGCCCGGGGCAGCAGGCCGTAGTGGATGGTCAACTCGTCGGAGAGAACGTGGCCTCCGCGGGCTGCACGAATCGGATCGACGTCTCCGATCATGTCCGCGATCGTGACGTCCGGGGTCGCCAGCTTCTCGACGTATCGCTGGTCGCGTGACACCCAGTCGATTGGCGTCTGGTCGCCCATCTCCTCCACCATCAGCCGCCCGGGCTTGCTGATCGGGTGGAACGGGTCGTCGTTGACCTCCGAGCCCGCGATGATCGGCATCCGCTCGTCGAGAAACCTGACCAGCTCGCGCAGGATGCGGCTCTTCGCCTGGCCGCGCAGTCCCAGCAGGATGAAGTTGTGGCGTGCGAGGATCGCGTTGATCAGCTGCGGCACCACGGTGTCCTCGTAGCCGAGAACGCCCGGGAAGAGCGTCTCGCCCGCCTCGAGCTTGCAGATCAGGTTCGCCCGCATCTCGTCCTTCACCGAGCGGGGTTGATACCCGGAACGCTTGAGTTCGCCAAAGGTCGTCGGTCCTGGCTGAGGCATGGTGTTGTTTTCGCTCGAGTTCGGATTCCGTCGCGCGGCGCGCATCAAGCCACGACGTCCGCTGCCGCCCCCGGTCGAGCCGGGGCCCTAATCATAAACAGCACGGCCACCGCCGCCGCAAGTGCCATCACGATCGAGTTCCCGATGTACGGCGCCGCCGGGGTGAAGGTTCCAAACAGCCAGCCGCCCCAGGCGGCGCCCAGCATCCGTGCCAGCGCCGACAGCGACTGCATCACCCCGAGGGTCGCCCCCTGCCGATCAACCGGGCTGTGCTGGGACGTCAGGCTGGTCAGCGTCGGCCAGGTGATCCCGGTTCCGAGGGCCAGCGGGACCAGCAGGCCGCCGGTGAGCAGAAGGGTGTGAGCCAGGGGGAGCAGGGCGTACGCCGGTGCGAGGAGCGCGGTGCCGAAGACGAGGAGGCGGCGCTCCGGGAAGCGCCGGGCCAGGGGTCCGATCATCCGGCCCTGGACCATCGCCATCAGGAGGCCGAAGTAGGCGAGCAGGTAGCCGGTATGGCGGGCGTTGTATCCCAGGTCGGCGCCAACCCAGAGCGGGAAGGTGGTGGTGAAGACGGAGAAGGCGAAGGTCATCAGCGCGTAGATGGCCATGAGCCAGCGAACCGATGCCCGGCGGACCAGGTCGATGGCCAACCGCACTCGACCGATCAGCCCGGTGACGCGCCGAACGGCCCTGTCGCGCAGCTCGTGGCGGAGCGATTCCGGCAGGTAGAAGAAGGCCGCGATCGCGTTGGCCAGCGACAGGCCGGCGGCGAAGAAGCCGGGCACCGCGTAGCCGAACTCGACCAGCACTCCGCCGATGGCCGGCCCGGCGATGAAGCCGAGGCCGAACGCGGCGCCGATCAGTCCCATGCCGCGGGTTCGGTCCCCCAGGTCCGTGCTGTCGGCGATGTAGGCCTGGGCGACGGGAACGTTGGCTCCGGCGATCCCCGCCATCGCTCGGGAGAGGAACAGCCACCAGACGTTCGTGGCCAGGGCGAAGATCAGGTACGAGAGCGCGGAGCCTACCAGGCCGAGGAGAAGTATCGGCCGGCGGCCGAGCCGGTCGGAGAGCCGGCCCCAGATGGGACCGAAGACGAGCTGCATGCCCGGATGGATGCCGACGATCAGGCCGATGACAGCGGGTGAGGCACCGAGCTCCCCCGCGAAGAACGGCAACAGCGGCAGGACGATCCCGAATCCGATGAGATCGATGAAGACGGTGAGGAAGATGATCGCGAGACGAGACAATTCGGTGTGCGGTTCCTCTGTGAGTTGGTGCGTTGGTGAATTAGTGCGTTGGTGCGTTGGTGCGTTGGTGCGTTTGGTGCGTTGGTGGGCCACGGATCGCTCGCTGCACCGGGACAACCCACCAACCCAGCAACACACTAACGCACTAACGCACTAACGCACCTTCAAACTGAACTTCTCCCCCGCCGCTTCCACCCGACCCTCGTCCACCAGCTTGGCCAGGTGCGCCAGGACCGAGCCTTCCGCCGCCCGCTCCAGGCTCGGGTCGAGGCCCGGGTAGACGCGGGCGCGGATCTCGACGGGCGTGGCGGCGCCGTCGGCCAATGCGTCGAGGACCTGCCGTTCTCGCTCCAACCGGTGGCGAACGTACTCGTCGAGCTTCTCCGCCGGGTTCTCGACGGGCGGCCCGTGGCCGGGATAGATGATCTCGAGCTCCAGGGCGGCGAGCCGTTCCAGGGTCTTCATGTACGCCGCCATGTTACCCTCGGGCGGCGCGATCATCGAGGTCCCCTCCCCGAGGATGATATCGCCGGCGAACAGGGCGGCCGCCTCGGGCCAATGGAAGCAGACGTGGTCCGGGCAATGGCCGGGGGCCGGCACGGGGACGAGACGGCCGCCGCCGAACGGGACGACGGAGCCGGGGTCGAGGGGGATCTCGGGCGCCTCCAGGCCGGCGGCCCGGGCGGATTCCGGGGTGGCGGCCAGCGGGGCGGCGAGCCTGAGAACCAGGTCGGCGGCGCCGGCGGCATGGTCGGGGTGATAGTGGGTGATGCAGATGGCGGCGACCTCGAGACTCCCCAGCCGAACCTCGATGGCGTCGAGGTGATCGGCGAGGGCGGGTCCGGGATCGACAACGAGGCAGGGTTCGGGTCCAAGCACGTACGTACGAGTGCCGTCGAGGGTGAGGGGCGACGGGTTGTCGGCGACCAGCGTGTCGACCCGGCGGTGGTCCGGCTCACCCATCGCCTTCTCGCTCGTCGTACCTGGGGTCGCCGGGAATGACCGGGACCACGTCGCCGTTGACGCGACGCAGCCGGGGAAGGATCGCCCTGACCTCACGATCCCGCGCGCGCCGACGCCAATCCTCCACGCTCTCTCCCTCCTCCAACCAGCTCAGCGTTCGGGCGGTAGGAAAGAGCATGGGGAAGTCGTACCGGAAGTAGCGCTCGAGTGCGACGGCCGGCGCGATCCAGACGTGCTCGACCAGCTCGCCCCGCTCGGGCCGGACCTGCACGTCGGCCGGAGCCGCGGCCAGGAAGAAGCGGGCATCGTAGCGTCGCGAGAGCGACTCCGGCGTGATCCAGCGGGCGCACAGGGTGAGGCGGTCACCCGCCAGGCGGGCGCCCGAGTCGGCGATGATCTCCCGAAAGAGCTTCTTGCCCACGACCAGCGCATCCCGGTCGGCGGCCAACCGGTCGGGATCGGGGATGGGGTCCGACGCGATGAGGACCCCGGTCTCCTCGAACAGCTCGCGCAGCGCCGCGACGACGAACGTGCGGGCCGTGGGCCCGTGGGGATCGTCGGCGCCAGCCATCGCCTCGGGCGGCGGCGGATCCAGCCACTCGTCCCAGGCCGCGTCGCCGTCGGCGGCATCCAGCGTACCGCCAGGGAAGACGTACGCGCCGGCGGCGAAGCCCACGTCGGAGCGGCGGCGGACCAGCAGCACCTCGGGACCCGAGTCCCGGTCACGGGCCAGGATCACCGCCGCCGCCGGGCGCGGCACGACCGGGACGTGGTCCGGCCCAGCCGCCTCGGCAGCGGCCAGCTCCTGGGCCTCCATGTGATATCGAAGTTCGGTCATGCGCCGGCCTGCTGGTTCAGGTAGCGACGGATCTCTCGATAGGTANNTCCGGCAGAGTATCGGCCAGCTCCCGGGCCCAGTCCAACGGGATGGGGTCGTGGCGGCCGTGCAGGATGAGAACCGGGATCGTGAGTTCCGAGAGGGCCGCCTGGAGCGGCGGCGGGTCCGCCTTGAGGCTGGCCCATGTCGCCTGCCGGGCCTGGACCTGGACGACGAACGGCGTGGAGTCGAAGGCGTCTCTGGGATCGCGGAAGTATCCGGCCACGCTCAGGTCGAATCGGCGCTGACGATAGGCCTCGGGATCCGTCTCGTGCAGACCGGACGACTCGAGCTCGGCCCGCATCCGTTCGACCTCGGCGGAGGCCGAGCGCCGGGCGAACTCCTGCTTGAAGCGGGCGTGGTAGTCGCCCCAGCCGGCGGCCGGCGACATCAGCAGCATGGCATCGACCCGGCCGGCGTGCTCGGCGGAGTAGAGGGCCGCGAGGAGGGCGCCCCACGAGTAGCCCAGCAGGGTCAGGCGTTCCAGTCCCCAGCCTTCGCGCAGCGCGTCGAGGTCGGCGACATGGTCACGCCACCCGATCTCGGCGGGCCGCGCCACCCGGGAGCGGCCACCGCCCCGTTGGTCGTAGAAGTAGAGACGGAACGCGTCGGCGAGCCGTCCGAAGTGGGGGAGCAGGTACTCGTGATGCGCCCCGGGGCCGCCGTGCAGCACGACGACGGGCGGCCCGGAGCCGATCTCGCGGACGAAGAGGGGGCCAGCGGCCCCCTCCGCCAGGTAATGGCGCTCGTTCGGCCACAATACCGACGTGACCGGGTGCGCTGTCTTATCCGTCATCAGCCGTGGACTCGAGCTCGACCGTTTCCGTTGAATTTCCACGCGCCACCCTCTAAACTTCGGCGCCATGAACACACTACGTAGAGCTACAGCCGCGCGCTTCGCGCGCAAGCATCCGAGATCCCTCGATCGCCGGTTCGCCCTCGTATTGCTGGCGGCCGTCCCGTTCGCCTCCATCGTCTCGACGCCGCGGGCCGCCTCAGCGCAGGCGCTCGATCCCGACAACCTGCTGAGCCACGTGAAGTATCTGGCCAGCGACGAGCTGGCAGGCCGGGAGGCAGGCGAGCCGGGGGCCGACCGGGCGGCAGAGTACGTCGCGCAGAGGTTCGAGTCGGCCGGACTGGAGCCGTTGGGCACGGGCGGCTACCTGCAGCCGTTCGAGATCACCACGACGATCCGGGTGGCCGAGGACAGCCGGCTGATCCTGGAAACGCCGGACGGCCGGCAGGTTCTGGAGCTCGGGGTCGACTGGATGCCGTTCAACTTCTCCAGCGCCGGTGAGGTGAGCGGTCGCGCGTTCCGCGCCGGATACGGCCTGACCAATGAAGACTACGCGGGCGCCGACTCGCCGAAGATCGTGGTGCTCCGCGGCGGCGTGCCGGATGGCTTCGATTTTCACGGGAGCGGCATCGATCCGTCGCCACGTCGCAAGGCGACGATGGCTCGCGAACGCGGCGCCGAGGCCGTGCTGATTTCGGTCTCGCAGCTCGAGCTGCCGCGGCCCGGCGATCCGCCCCACGCGCTGGGCGTCCCGGCGATCCAGGTGGTGGACCGTCCCGAGATCCGGGCGGCGCTGCGGGGTGACGAGCCCGTCACGGTCACGCTCGACGCGAACGTGGAGCCTCTGAAGGCCACCCCCTACAACGTGGTCGGGATGCTCGAGGGCTCCGATCCCGTACTCTCACAGGAGATCATCGTCGTCGGCGCCCACTACGATCATCTCGGGCTGGGCGGCCCCGGCTCGCTGGCCCCAGAGGTCGAGGCGCCACACAACGGCGCCGACGACAACGCCTCGGGTACGGCCGTCCTGCTCGGCCTCGCCCGCCACTTCGCCGAAACAGGCGCGCCGGCGCGCAGCCTGGTCTTCGTCGCCTTCTCGGCCGAGGAGATGGGGCTGCTCGGCTCCGACTTCTTCGTCAGCCACCCCCCCTTCGAGCTGGACCGGGTGACGGCCATGATCAACTTCGACATGGTGGGCCGCCTGCGCGACGGAGAGATGCAGGTCTTCGGCACCGAGAGCGCCGAGGAGTTCGAGGCGCTCCTCGACACGCTCGATGCCCGGGACCCGGAGCTGAAGCTCAGCTATGTGGGCGACGGGTACGGACCCAGCGACCAGACCTCGTTCTACGCCCGCGACATCCCCGTCCTCCATCTGTTCACCGGCACCCACTCGGAGTATCACCGGCCGGAGGACGACTGGCAGCTCATCAACGCTCAGGGGATGGCCGAAGTGGCCGAGTTCGCTTCGACACTGGTCCGCGACCTGGCGGACCGGTCGGCGGAGCTGACCCTGGTGAAGCGCGAGCGGCCGCAGGCGGGCGGTGGTGGCGGCTACGGCCCGTACCTGGGAACGGTCCCGGATTTCGGCGAGGTCGAGGGCGGCGGCCTGCGCTTGTCGGGAGTGCGCTCCGGGAGTCCGGCGGAGCAGGCCGGGCTGCAGCCGGGCGACGTGGTGATCGAGTTCGGCGGCAGAGAGGTGCTGAACATCTACGACTACACCTACGCGCTGCGCGATCATGCACCGGGCGACTCGGTGACGATCAAGGTCAGACGCGACGGAGAGGTGCTGGAACTGACGGCGGTGTTGGGTCGGCGCAACTAGAACATGACCTGGGGGAGGGGAGGCGGCTACACGCTCTCGCCTCCTAGCTGGCCGCCGTCTCCCAACGGACGACCGCTGCGCAGCTCGGGAAAGTAATAAACGACCACCCCGCTTTCCGGCTCGTTCCCTACATCGACGTAGCCGCTCTTCACCAGCTCGCGCAGATACCCCTCCGCCTCCTGGAACGACCAGCCGGTGATCATGGCGGCCTGCGTCACGGTGAGCTTGCCGCCTTCTTTCATCGCCGCGCGCAGGATCAACTGCTCGGGGGAGGGCTGGTGCTGGCCGCTGGCGGAGCGCATGGCCCGCGCCTCCTCCAGCAAGTTGGCCTCGTCGACCTGGCGCCGCAGCGTGATCAGGTCGACCAGCTGGCCGATACCGAGCAGCCCCCAGGTGAACAGCCAGAGAAACCCGGTTCCCCACTTGCCCAGGTAGAGGCGGTGCAGACCAGCGAACCCGAACAGCCAGCCGGCCCAGAGGCCGAAGGCAATGCCCTCCTTGAACTTCTTTTCATTCTTTTCGTCGCCCATGCCTGGCCCGCCGTGTGGTTGCTCAGCCCGGTTCCCGGGCTCCCGGGTTTCGGATCCGCTCCTATCCTAACCGACGAGCGCGGACCCTGCCCGGGTTTCAGCCATGATCGCGGCGCTTGCAAGCTAAGGCACCGGGGTGGCCGCCTCAAGGTTCCCGGGGCACGGTGACCGGCCGCATCTCCCGGCACCACGGGCTTGATGCCCCTGTGCTGGACGCGCACTATTGTGGGGACAGACCCAGGAAACCACCCCGACTACAAGGCCAGACGATGAGAGCTAAGACCCGGTTCCTCGCCGCCTCCCTCGCCGCCCTGTCGTTCACTCAGGTCGGCTGCCCGGTCAACCCGGCGACCGGCGAGCGGCAGCTGATCCTGATCAGCCAGCAGCAGGAGATCGCGATGGGGCAGGAGTACAAGAAGCAGGTCGTGGCGCAGATCGGTCTGTACGACGATCCGCAGCTCCAGGAGTACGTGAGCGAGATCGGGATGGCGCTCGCCTCGGAGTCGGAGATGCCGGATCTGCCCTGGAGCTTCCAGGTGGTGGACGACCCGGTCGTCAACGCGTTCGCCCTGCCCGGCGGCCCGATCTTCGTCACCCGAGGCATCCTGGCCCACTTCGGCTCGGAGGCGGAGCTGGCCGGGGTGCTGGGTCACGAGATCGGCCACGTGACCGGCCGTCATTCGGCGGAGCAGATGAGCCGGGCGCAGGCGGCGCAGCTGGGACTCGGCGTCGGGTCGATCTTCGTGCCGGAGATCGCGGCGTACGGCGACCTGATCGGCGCCGGCGTGGGGATCCTGTTCCTCAAGTTCGGCCGGGATGACGAGCGCCAGTCGGACGACCTCGGACTGCGCTACATGCGCCACGCCGGCTACGACCCGCGGGCGATGGTCGGGGTGTTCGACATGCTGGGCCGGGTGAGCGAAGCGGCGGGGGGCGGCGGCCTGCCGACCTGGCTCTCGACTCATCCGGCGCCCGAGAACCGGGAAGCGCGGATGGACGAGACCCTCGACTCGCTGCGAGCGGCGGGCGCGTCGCTGGAGGGCACGGTCGCCCGGGATCGTTACCTGGGGATGATCGACGGGGTCGTCTTCGGCGAGGATCCCCGCAACGGGTACTTCGAGGGACAGAGGTTCCTCCATCCCGACCTCCGCTTCCGCTTCGACTTCCCTGCCGGCTGGCGGACGCAGAACACGGCGCAGGCCGTGGCCGGGATCAGCGAGGCCGAGGACGCCATCATCCAGCTCCGGTTAGGGTCCGGCGCGTCGCCCGCCGAGGCGGCGACGGAATTCTTCAGCCAGGGTGGAGTGCAGGCCGGGAACAGCTGGTCCGAGCGGGTGAGCGGCCTGCCGGCGCGCTGGAGCTATTTCAGCGCCACGACGCAGGACGGTCAGACCCTGCGGGGGCTGGCGCTGTTCGTCGAGCTCGAGGACACCCAGTTCCAGATACTCGGCTACACGCCGGCGAACCGGATGGGCACCTACGACCCGGTGTTCCGAGGCTCGCTGGGGAGCTTCGGCCCCCTCACCGACCCGGCGGCGATCAACGTCGAGCCGCGCCGCATCGACATCGTCCAGATCGATCGGGCGATGACGCTGCGGGAGTTCGCCGACCGCTATCCCTCCACCGTCGACCTGCAGGCACTGTCACTGATCAACCGTTACGACGAGGATGAGCGGATCCCGGCCGGCGCCGAGGTGAAGCGGGTAGTCGGCGGGCGTAGCGAGTGATCCGATTCTTTTCGGACCGGTACATGGCAGTTGGACGTTGGATGTGACCGTTGTACAGGTCGTCTTTGAGGTTGGTCATCGAATGTTCGATGGTCAAGCTTCAACTTCGAAGTGGACCTGCTCAACGTTCACATTCAACTTCCAACTACCAGCTGTTGACTAGCGGATCGCGCCGCGTGCCGCGATCGGCCAGGTCTCGATCACGTCCTCGCCGTCCACGATATGGAGTTCGTCGTGCAGGTTGACGGCCGGGCAGACGTGGTTGGGAATGATCGTGACCTTGTCGCCGATATCCGGGAAATCGACCCCGGCCGCCAGGTTCACGACCGCGTGCTCCTCGCTCAGGCTGACGATTCGCGCCCCTGAGGCTTCACGGATGTAGCCGAATCCGCCGTAACCTTCGAGGGCGAAGCCGCTGCGGGCGGCCTCGGCGAACAGGGACTTGCTGCCGGCGTCGAGCACCGCCCGGTCCGGCGCCGGCCGACTGATCACGGTGGCGAGCACGCTGAGGGCGCATTCTTCGGGGTGCGCCTGACCCAGCGCCATCTGGTTCACGTCGTTGAACACGTACGTGCCCGGCCGCATCTCGGTAATCCCCTCCACCGAGGCGGTGTAGGGCGCCGCCGGCGTCGAGCCCACGCTCACCTCCTCCACCGGATGACCCTGCCCCCGCAGGATCTCGGCGACCTCGACGATCCGCGCGCCGGCGGCGACGGCACGCTCCTGCAGCTCGCCTGGCCCCCCGGCCCCCCGGGGAACGTGCCCCTCGTGGGTCTCCACACCTCGCAACCGCAGGTGAGATGCATCCGCCACCCGTCCGGCCAAGGCGACGATCTCCTCGTCGTTCACCAGCCCACAGCGCCCCTTGCCCGTGTCCACCTCGATCAGCACGTCGAGGATTTGACCGGTTACGCTCGCGGCGCGCTCCAGCATCTCGACGCCGGCCTGACTGTCGACCAGCACCGCCAGACGCACGCGTCGGGCGAGCTCGAGTGCGCGCGCGATCTTGGCGGACCCGATGATCTGGTTGGCGATGAGGATGTCCTCCAGGCCGCCATCCGTCATCACCTCGGCCTCGTCCAGCTTGGCGACCGTGATCCCGCAGGCGCCCGCCTCCATCTGACGCCGCGCGATGTGAGGTGACTTGTGGGTCTTCACGTGCGGGCGCAGCCGAACGCCGAACCGATCGGCGACCTTCTGCATCCATTCGATGTTGTGACGAAGCGTGCCCGAGTCGATGATGAGGCTCGGGGTATCGAGGTCAGTCTTTCTCATGCCACCTCCGCTGCGGCCCGCGATCCACCGGCCGGCTAATCGGTCACGGCGTCCAGCGTCCGCTCGATCTGCGCCAGGTGCCGCCGATCGTGGCCCGCCAGCAGCCGGACGCTCAGGTCCACGCTCTCGGCGCCGCGCTCGGCGTGCTGGCCGTAGCGCTCCCACGCCGGCCCGCGGGTCCTGCGATAGAGGTCGAGATTGAGTCCGCGCGTTCGGCGCAACTCCTCCAGCAACATGGAGATCGGCCGCTCGTTGTGCGACATGCCACGCACCATCACGTCCTGGTCGTAGCCGGCGATCTCCGGCGCATCGTGACTGAGCATCATGCGCATCCGGTAGCCATAGACCCACTCGGAGTCACCGAGGTGCCCGATGACCTCCTTGACCGACCAGGCACCCTCGCCAGGCCGCTTCGACAGCACGGACTCTCTGCTGTCCTTCAGGCGCTCTTCGATCTTCCGTGGCGTCTGGGCCAGCACGTCGAGGGGATCGTCGTCGCCGAGCAACTCGAGCAGCTCTTCTCGGTAGGCCTCGAACTCGGTAACAGGGTCGGCCATCTTCCTCACCTGGCAAATAGTCGCTTTATAGGTGAAAGTTGAACGTGACCATTGTACAGGTCAACTTGGAATCTGAGCGTTGGAAGCTGGACGTTGAACGTTCAATGTGGAACATTCCAAGGCGAATCGCCAAGTGGACCTGTACAACGTTCAGGTTCAACTTCCAACTTCCACCTGTACAGGTCCCACAGACCCCCTAACGCAGCTTCGTCTCGAACAGTTCCAAGATCCGGCGATACTCGTCGGTCCACGCCCACTGGTGATCGAACCCGTGGTCCTCCTTCGGGTAGATCGCCACCTCCCAGTCCTCCTTGCCCAGCTCCAGCAGTCGCTCGGCCAGGCGCACGGTGTCCTGGAAGTGGACGTTCTGATCGATCATCCCGTGGCAGATGAGCAGCGCGCCCTCCAGCCCCTCGGCGAAGTAGATCGGCGAGCTGCGCCGATACGCTTCCGGGTCGTCCTGCGGCAGGCCCAGGATCCGGGACGTGTACCAGTGGTTGTAGTACGTCCAGTCGG
>JAACAK010000121.1:0-1140 GCA_011774835.1 Candidatus Kutchimonas denitrificans
GCTGATGTCGCCGGTGCCGGCCAGCACATAGTGCAATGTCGCTCCGGGATCCTTGCCGAGATCGAGGTCGGTACGACCGTGCATCTCGCAGAGCGCAAAAGGCTCTGCGCTGACTTCCATCTCGTCGAGGATGAACTCCAGGTCCATGGATCATTGGAACACATTCGGGACGCGAGAGCACATCAAAAAGGATCCGGACACGGAACCGGGACCAATTGAGACGCCGTCCCTGTCAGGTTCGACAGATCACGGCAGACGAAGGAGAACCAAGATGTGCCCGAACCATGATCATGCAACGCTTACTCCCGCCGATCCCTATGCCGACCCCGCGGAGCCGGCTCTTCCGCCGAGCGACATGGTGCTGGACATCGACCGCGCGGCGCTTGTCGTCACCGACCCGCAGGTCGATTTCCTCAGCCCCGAAGGCGTCACATGGGGCGTGGTGGGCGAAAGCGTGACCCGCAATGGCACGGTCGGCAATCTCGACCGGCTCTTCGCGGCAGCCAAGAGATAGCGGTCTGACCGTCGCGATCTCGCCGCATTACTACTATCCCACCGATCACGGCTGGAAGTTCGAAGGCGCCCTCGAGAAGCTCATGCACAACATCGGCATGTTCGACCGCAAGGGCGCGCTCACGACCGAGGGCTTCGAGGGCTCCGGCGCCGACTGGATGCCGGAGTACAAGCAATACATCGACGACGGGAAGACCATCGTGGCCTCGCCACACAAGCTGTATGGCAATGAGTCGAACGACCTCGTCCTGCAGTTGCGCAAGGCGCGTATCGACCAGGTCGTCCTCGCCGGGATGTCGGCCAACCTCTGCATGGAAAGCCACCTTCGCGAGTTGCTGGAACAGGGCTTCGAAGTGGCTGTCATCAAGGACGCCACTGCCGCGGCAAAGCTGCCGGAAGGCGACGGCTATCTCGCCGCCCTGACCAACTTCCGGTACATGGCGAATGCCGTCTGGACGACGGACGAAGCGGTCGCGATGCTCGGCGCGTGACCTTGCACGGGGCGGGTCGTTTCCACGCGACCCGCCCCGCATCGGACGCGAACTTCGCGGTCCCCGGACTGGTCGCCGGCCCCGGTTGGCCTTCTGACGGCCCCGTGGCTGTGATGCCGCGGGGCTCTTGCCGAGA
>JAACAK010000121.1:1280-2727 GCA_011774835.1 Candidatus Kutchimonas denitrificans
AGCCCGGCGCACAGGCGCGAACTCGACAGAATTTGTCGCAAACCCGCTCACCATCAAGAAAAATGACCATTAGGATAGTCTGCGATTTGCGGGGCAGAGATCGCATGGGCATACGAGACACTTTGAGAGCTTCGATCGCATGAAAAGGATTGGCCTCGATGCGACGGATATCCGGATCCTCAGCGCGGTTCAGCAGTACGGGCAGCTGAGCAAGAACAAGCTGGCCGAGGTCGCCAACATCTCTGCGACACCGTGCTGGGCCCGGCTGGAGCGGCTGAAGGCGGCGGGGTTCATACGCGGATACCACGCCGACATCGCGCTGGAACGGGTCTGCGATTTCACGCAGGTCGTGGTCACGGTCTCGCTTACCCATCACCGCAGGGCAGATTTCGACAGGTTCGAGGCTTTCGTCCGGGACCAGGATGAGATCACCGAATGCATCGCCACCGGCGGCGGCATGGACTACGTGATGAAGGTGATCAGCCCGACTCTGGTGTCGTTCCAGGCCCTGATGCAGGCCATGGTCGATGCCGAATTGGGGATCGATCGCTACATGACCTATTTCGCGACTCGTACCGTGAAGGCCGGGCGCGCGAACATCGCCAAACTGGCCGCCAAGGGGCCGAAATGACGTGATGGACCGAACGGTCCAATGCCTGCCCAAAAATTAGCACGAACAGTCTGCCGCCGACAATTTTTTGGTCCACACCTGCAGGGCATCCCGATCTAGATAAGCGCCAGTTTCAACTGCTCGCCGGCCAGTCGGTCCGGCAAAAGGCGAGGGCGCAAAAGATGCACGCAGACGACTTCGGCTTCGGCACGCAGATCCGGAAATCTCCCTATTTCGACGCCACCGTGCGTTGGGGCGCGAAGGGGTTTTCGGTCTACAACCACATGTACATCCCGCGCGACTTCGGCGACCCGGAGCAGAACTTCTGGAACCTGGTGAACGACGCGATCCTGTGCGACGTCGGCGTCGAGCGCCAGGTCGAGATCACCGGCCCGGACGCCGCGAGGTTCGTCCAGATGCTGACCCCGCGCGACCTGTCGAAGATGGCGGTCGGGCAGTGCAAGTACGTCCTGATCACCAATGCCGACGGCGGCATCCTGAACGACCCGATCCTGCTGCGGCTGGCCGAGAACCACTTCTGGATCTCGCTGGCCGACAGCGACATCCTGCTCTGGGCGCAGGGCGTGGCGGTGCATTCGGGCATGGACGTCACGATCCGCGAGCCGGACGTCTCGCCGCTGCAGCTGCAGGGCCCGAAATCGGGCGAGGTGATGCGGGCGCTGTTCGGCGAGAGCATCATGGACCTGCGCTACTACTGGCTGCGCGAGGTCGAGCTGGACGGCATTCCGCTGATCGTCTCGCGCACCGGCTGGTCGAGCGAGCTGGGCTACGAGATCTACCTGCGCGACAGCGCCTACGGCGACGGTCTGTGGGAGC
>JAACAK010000121.1:2747-2985 GCA_011774835.1 Candidatus Kutchimonas denitrificans
GGACGCGGATGCCAGCACCAACCCCTACGAGCTGGGCCTGGACCGGCTGGTCAACCTCGACATGGAGGCCGATTTCATCGGCAAGGCCGCGCTGCGCCGCATCCAGCAAGAGGGCGTGAGCCGCAAGCAGGTCGGCCTGGTCATCGATGGCGCGCCGCTGAAGGGGCCGAACACGACCTTCTGGCCGATCAGCAAGGACGGAACCGGCATCGGCAAGGTCACCTCCGCCGTCTATTCG
>JAACAK010000139.1 GCA_011774835.1 Candidatus Kutchimonas denitrificans
AGGCGGTGAACCCCCACGCCGCAGTCATGCAGAACGCCAGACTCCAGGCCGCAGAGCCGATCCGGCCTGCGCGTTAATCATGTCGATCCTGAATCGTATTTGCATAGAATTTTTTGTGTTATTGTCCTTTTAGTGTGTTGTTCCAAGTGTGTGTGTTTTGTGGGTAGCGTGCGTATTCTGAGTGGGTTGCTGTTCGCGCTGTGTATTGGCGCGATCCCGGCGCGGGCCGATGTGTTCGATGACGCTTGCGCCTTTTTCCAGGCCCGTGCCGAAAGTGGCACGGGAAACACGGTTTTTCGGCGGCACCTGTCCGGGCAATGCCAACTGGCACTTGCCGAGTATCGGGCAGCGCCGCCGGGAACCGAAACCAGTCGCATGGCGGAGGACGTCCTATTCGCGATGCATGACTTCCGGGAAGTGCTGGAGGAGATCCCGATGGCGCGGCTGGCGCAGCGCTATCCGCGCGACATGCTGCACGAGATCCCCAAGCTGCTGCACCGCCCGGTCAGCGCGTCAGGCGAGATCCTCATCGCGCGGGCGGTCGGGGTCACGCCCCGGCTGAATGCGTGGGAAAGCTGGCTGACGTCGCAGCGTTGACGCCACGATTCGGCAGGTCTCAGCCCAGGCTGACGCTCGCCGCGCTTTCGGGCAGTTCCTCGTCGAAGCAGCGCTGGTAGAACTCGGCCACCGTCTGGCGCTCCAGCTCGTCGCACTTGTTGAGGAAGGTCAGGCGGAAGGCGAAGCCGACATCGCCGAAGATCTCGGCGTTCTGCGCCCAGGTGATCACCGTCCGCGGGCTCATCACCGTCGAGAGATCGCCGTTCATGAAGGCGGTCCGCGTCAGGTCGGCCACCGTCACCATGCGGCTGACGGTCTTGCGGCCCTTCTCGGTGTTCAGCTGCGGATTCTTCGACAGCACGATATCGGATTCGGCGTCATGCGGCAGGTAGTTCAGCGTCGCCACGAGGCTCCAGCGGTCCATCTGGCCCTGGTTGATCTGCTGGGTGCCGTGATAGAGCCCGGTGGTGTCGCCCAGGCCCACCGTGTTCGCGGTGGCGAACAGGCGGAACGAGGGGTGCGGGTGGATCACCTCGTTCTGGTCGAGCAGCGTCAGCTTGCCGTCGACCTCGAGCACGCGCTGGATCACGAACATCACGTCCGGCCGGCCGGCGTCGTATTCGTCGAAGACGATCGCGGCGGGGTTGCGCAGCGCCCAGGGCAGGATGCCCTCCTGGAACTCGGTGACCTGCTTGCCGTCGCGCAGCTTGATCGCGTCCTTGCCGATCAGGTCGATCCGGCTGATGTGGCTGTCGAGGTTGACCCGCACGCAGGGCCAGTTCAGCCGCGCGGCCACCTGTTCGATATGGGTGGACTTGCCGGTGCCGTGGTAGCCCTGGATCATGACCCGGCGGTTGTGGGCGAAGCCCGCCAGGATCGCCAGCGTGGTGTCGTGGTCGAAGACATAGGCAGGGTCGATATCCGGCACACGCTCGGACCGCTCGGGGAAACCGCGCACCGTCATCGGCACGTCGATCCCGAAGGTATCGCGCACGCTCACATCGACGGTGGGTTCGCTCGGCAATTCAATCGCGCCATCGGCCATTGCGGGCTCCTTCCATGCACCCCGTTCGGGTGCTGCATAAGCCATATAGTACTCAGCGGCCGTCTTTGAAGGAAAACCCCGCCGGTTGCAAGTCGCCGTGACGATCGGTCCCGCAGTCCGGGACGGCTTGACAGACCGCGCGAAACCGGGCCGCCNNGGCCGGCTTTTAAGCCGGCAAGAACCGAAAGGACCGCCAGGATGATCGAGGAACCGCCCCTGCTGCGCATCGCCCGCGCCGAGACCCGCAACCGCCCGACCGAGGCGCAGATCGCCGCGTTCCGGGACGTGCCGACAGGGTTCGTCACCGACGCGCTGGGGGGTTCCGGCGCGATGGAGCCCGAGATGAAACCGCTTCCCGGCCTGCCGTTCCGTATGGCGGGCCCGGCGCTGACCTGCCATTCGGGGCCCGAAGACATCCT
>JAACAK010000005.1:0-236 GCA_011774835.1 Candidatus Kutchimonas denitrificans
GGCTTCGGGTAGACGCCCATCCAGATCATGATCACCACCATCGGGACCAGCACCGTCAGCTCCCGCCGGCTCAGGTCCGGCAGGTCCTGGTTCTCCGGCTTGTCCGGCGCGTTGAACCAGATCTTCTGGACCATGGGCAGCATGTAGTACGCGGCGAAGATCACGCCCGTGGTGGCGACCACGGCGACGACCGGGTGCGTCTGGAACGTCCCCAGCAGCGCCAGGAACTCGCCCAC
>JAACAK010000005.1:284-544 GCA_011774835.1 Candidatus Kutchimonas denitrificans
ACGAACCCGCTCGTGCCCGGCAGCCCGATGCTCGCCAGCGCCGTGATCACGAAGATCGTGCCGAAGACCGGCATCGTCGCCGCCAGCCCGCCGAACTCGGCGATCGTCCGCGTGTGCCGCCGCTCGTAGAGCATCCCGAGCAGGAGGAACATGGCCCCCGTCGACACGCCGTGGCTCAGGATCACGATCATCGCGCCCTGCACCCCCTGGAGCGTCAGGGCGAAGATCCCCAGCACCACGAAGCCCATGTGGGCCACCGA
>JAACAK010000005.1:657-845 GCA_011774835.1 Candidatus Kutchimonas denitrificans
AGCACGGCCGCCAGCACCACCGACCCGGGCGTCGGCGCCTCGACGTGGGCGTCCGGGAGCCAGGTGTGGAACGGCACCATCGGCACCTTGATGGCGAACGCCAGCGCGAAGGCGGCGAACAGCCAGGTCTGCTCCCGCATGGTGAGCGTGAGGTTCAGCAGATCGACGTACGCGAAGCTCAGGTCGCC
>JAACAK010000005.1:980-1139 GCA_011774835.1 Candidatus Kutchimonas denitrificans
GGACCCCACGGCCGTGTAGAGGAAGAACTTGATGGCCGCGTAGACCCGCCGCTCGCCGCCCCAGACGCCGATGATGAAGTACATCGGCACCAGCATGACCTCCCAGAACACGTAGAACAGGAAGAGGTCGAGGGCCACGAAGACCCCGATGATCCCCAC
>JAACAK010000020.1:0-331 GCA_011774835.1 Candidatus Kutchimonas denitrificans
TCCCGCCCCCGCTACTTACGCGAACGCCGCCTCTGGCGGCGTTTACCACGTTGGTCCTTTCGGCCCGCCGTCCCCGGCGGCCGGGCCGGTTCGCACCGAAGAGACGGCCACGATGCTCACGACGTCAGACCGCAGCGGGTTCGTTCGCGTGCAAGCGCAGTCGGACGCCGCCCAGGCCCGTGGCTGGACGGTGTCCGATACGTGGTCTAGCCCGTGCGGGCAGGTGGGGAGGGAGCGCCGCTGACGAGACCGCCGCCGCGCTCCCGGAGATCTCCCGCCTGAGCCCCCCGCCCAGGCGGGTTTTTTGTTCGGCCAGGTAGCTCAGTTGGTA
>JAACAK010000020.1:399-1033 GCA_011774835.1 Candidatus Kutchimonas denitrificans
GGTCTCCAAAACCGGCGGTTGGGGGTTCGAGTCCCTCCGGGCCTGTACCGGCGGTTCGGGCGTCGCTCGAATCGAATGCCGGGGACGACGGGAGGACGGAGTTCTCGGTCGGCGGGGAACGGACGTTGGGAGCTCGGTCTTCCGGAGCCGGGGCCCCCATCGTCTAACGGCTAGGACACCACTCTTTCAAGGTGGAGATCGGGGTTCGATTCCCCGTGGGGGCATGGGATAGGAGGACGGAGGGTTCTTCGGGGCTGTAGCTCAGTTGGTTAGAGTGCCGGTCTGTCACACCGGAGGCCGCGGGTTCGAGTCCCGTCAGCCCCGCTCGCGCGTTGATTGACAATTCGGGTCTCGGAGGCGGACCTGTGCCCGACACGGGGGTCGTGAGCGACCCGACGGTGCGCGGGATCGGCCCGGCGGCAGGAATGTGCGGTTTCGGGGCTGTAGCTCAGTTGGGAGAGCGCCTGAATGGCATTCAGGAGGTCAGGGGTTCGAATCCCCTCAGCTCCACTCGGACGACGGTGGGCTCGGGTGGCGGAATTGGTAGACGCGCAGGATTCAGGATCCTGTGGGGGCAACCCCGTGAGGGTTCGAGTCCCTCCCCGAGCACTGGACGAGTTCCCAGCCCCGCGAA
>JAACAK010000046.1:0-101600 GCA_011774835.1 Candidatus Kutchimonas denitrificans
GTCTTCTGACTGGCAGGTGACGACGACCTCCAACCCGCCGTCGTCCTTTACCGTCCATCTGCCCCAGATGATCTTCTCTTCGCCGATTTTCGGCCTCCGTGCCCGTCGTTACATGACCGCACCGGCCAAGAGGGTAAGGGCTCGATATCGTGCCGTCCAGTGCCGAGGAACGCCGGAACCGGCTCGTGGGTAGTAATTTCGCCCGCCTCGCATCTGTCCTCCCGGACGCTCGCCACCGGGCCACTACAGCTTCACACCAAAGGAGAGAACCGATGCGAACCCTCAACCTGCGTCTCGCCAGCGTCCTCTTGGCGGCGGCGTTTCTCGGCTGTGGTGGTGACTCTACGGGCACCGACGGCGAAGCGATGACCGAGGAGGCAGCGGCGGTCATGGCGGGCGAGATTCTCGGTGCCCTGGTCGGCGCCCTCGATTCACCCAGCGGAGCCCCCGCGCCGTCCGCGCCGGTGGCGATCAACGTCCAGTATTCGCACAGACACTTCTGCCCCGCCGCCGGCCACGTCGATGTCAGCGGCAGTCTGACCGGGTCTTTCGACTCCGAGACCGGCTCTGGCTCCGCCTGGCTGCAGGTCCTCGCAACGCTCACCGATTGCACATTCGAGGTGAACGGGATAGCCAGCGTCCTCAACGGCGATCCCTATCTGTCGACGACCGGCTCGTTCACCTGGCTCAACGGTGCGCCGGCGACGCAGCAGTCCATCGACATCGGTGGAGCGCTGGACCGCGACGGGCAGTTCTGCGCCATCAATCTCAGCGTCATCTACTCGATTGACGGGACGACGACCTACAGCGGTACGGTGTGCGGGTACTCGATCAACGGCAGCGTCTGAGCTGAGGCGCGGCGAGTTTCCGTTCGGGGGCGGCGGCACGGGCCGGGGTTGGGCCGCCGCGAGCCCCTCGAGCTCTGCCACACCAGCGGCTGCTCACACGCCGCCGGCCGCGACGTTCGCTTCGGCGATGGTGAGGATCCCACCGTAGAAGGCGCTGCCGATGATGCATCCCGCGGCGCCGGCGTCACGTATCCGCTCGATATCCTCCAGGGTCGCCACTCCTCCCGAGATGACGACCCTGAACCCTTCCGCCACCATCTGCGTCGTCAGCTCCTGGTTGGGGCCGATGAGTATCCCGTCGCGCGTCACATCGGTGCACACCAGCCAGCGTACGTTCAGAGCCCTCAGTTTCTCGAGCACCTGCTCCACCGTCCGTGCCGACTCCGACTCCCGCCCCTGGACGACCAGCTTGCCATCCCGCATGTCCAGCGCCGCCGCGACGCGATCCGGGTCCCATCCCTCCAGCACCTTCTGGAGCAGCCGGGGGTCCTCCGCGGCGGCCGTGCCGAGGACGATACGGTCAACCCCGGCCTTCAGCAGCCGCGAGGCGAGGGCGAAGGTCCGGATGCCGCCTCCCACCTGGAGCGGAACGCTCACCACCTCTCGGATCCGGTAAATCCAGTCGAGGTTCCGGGCCTTGCCGAGTCGCGCCCCGTCCAGGTCGACGATGTGAAGACCCAGCGCGCCGCCCTCGACGAAGGACCGGGCCACGCTGACCGGATCCTCCGAGTGCACGGTGGCCTCGTCGAACCGACCCTGCCGCAAGCGCACGCAGCGGCCGTCCAGCAGATCGATGGCCGGGTAGACTAGCATCGCTGCGGGACGCGGACGCCTGGAATCGAAATGGCAGCCTCCGACCTTTGAAACGAGCAACGCCCGCTGCGTGAGAACGGGCGAAACGGACTTCACGGCCCCCGGGTCTGTCGGTCGGTCCTGCGATCCGACAGGCCGGACGTAGAGAGGATGATTTCTTCAGCATGCCGCACCCTTGACCCCCTGTCAAGCCACGCTCACCCTTAATCGTACT
The DNA here is from genome assembly GCA_011774835.1 of Candidatus Kutchimonas denitrificans. Classification (GTDB taxonomy): domain Bacteria; phylum Gemmatimonadota; class Gemmatimonadetes; order Palauibacterales; family KS3-K002; genus Kutchimonas; species Kutchimonas denitrificans. The sequence continues at coordinate 1,876 of JAACAK010000046.1, forward strand.
CGTACTCCTACCCGTGATCGTACCCGTACTCCTACTCGAACCAGACCGGTGCTAGATTCGAGTACGGGTAGGAGACGGGTACGGTCGCCTGCACGAGTACGATGCGGGTCAAGAAACGGCTCGGGAGGGATGGATGCTCGAGATCGATGGTCACAATCTCGCTCTGGAGGACGTCCAAAGGGTGGCCAGCGGCCGCGAGCGCGAGGTCAGGCTCGCCGCTGCCGCGCGATCGGCGATCGACGCGTCGCGCCGCGTGATCGAGGAGGCCCTCGAGGGGGGCGAGCCCGTGTACGGCGTGACCACGGGTTTCGGCCGCCTGTCCGAGGTGGCGGTACCGCCCGAACGTCGACTCGAGATGCAGGAGAATTTGATTCGAAGCCACGCCAGTGGGTTCGGGCAACCGTTGGGCCGCGAGATCAGCCGGGCTGTCGTGCTGCTGCGCGCCAACTCGCTGGCTCGGGGCAACTCGGGTATCAGACGCCAGGTGGTCGAGCTGTTGCTGGAAACCCTGGCCCATGGCATAGACCCCGTGATCCCCGAGTTCGGGTCGGTGGGTGCGAGCGGAGATCTGGCGCCGCTTGCCCACGTCGCCCTCTGCCTCATCGGTGAAGGAACCGTCCACGGAGACGTTGAGTCGGAAGCCGCGGGCCGGGCGCTGGAACGAGCGGGGCTACAGCCGGTCCGATTGCGGGAGAAGGAAGGGCTGGCCCTGATCAACGGCACCCAGGCCACCACAGCTCAGGGCGTCCTCGCGACCCTGCGCGCCGAGGACGCGATAGAGACGGCGGAACTGGCCGGCGCCATGTCACTCGAAGGGTTGATGGGCACGCCGACGCCCTTCGATGAGCGGGTCCACCTCAGCCGCCCACACGCCGGGCAGATCACCAGCGCGGCTCGCCTGCGGGCGCTCCTCGCCGAGAGCGAGATTCGGGAAGCGCATCGGCACGGCGATCCTCGCGTCCACGACGCCTATTCTCTGCGCTGCATGCCACAGGTCCATGGCGCCGCCCGTGAGGTGCTGACGTTCGTGCGACAGGTGCTTCAGGTCGAAATCAACAGCTCGACCGACAACCCTCTTGTCTTCGCCGAGGCCGGGGACGTCGTGAGCGCCGGGAATTTCCACGCTCAGCTGCCCGCACAGGCTCTCGACTTCCTGACCATCGCCTGCACCGATCTCGCCTCGATCAGCCTGCAGAGAGTCGAACGCCTGCTCAACCCCGATCTCTCTGGCCTGCCGCCGTTTCTCGCCGGCGAGCCCGGTGTGGAGTCCGGGTTCATGATCGCCCAGGTCGCGGCCGTCGACGTACTGTCCGAGCTTCGCGTGCTGTCGCACCCGGCGAGCGTCGATTCGGTGACGACCAGCGCGAACAAGGAGGATCACGTCTCGATGGGCATGGAGTCGGCGCGCAAAGCCTGGCGTGCGGTTTCTTGTCTGCAATACGTGCTGGCGGTGGAGCTGATGTGCGCCGCTCAGGCCCTCGACCTGCTGAAGCCGCTGCGACCGGGGGTTGGTGTCCTGGCCGGGTATGAGCTGGTGCGCCAGCACGTCGAGCCACTCGCCGGTGACCGGGTGCTCGGTGGCGACGTCGAGGCGCTCAAGCGGCTCGTCGACGAAGGAGCCTTCAGGGACATCGTGAGGGGGCTCGCGGGGTCGTGAATGGAGAAGCGCGCGAAACAGCCGGTTCTTCGGGCTCGTAGGACCACTCGAGGCCGCTGACGGCCTCATCGAGTTCACAGCGAATAAACGCCACCGATATAACCGATATACATGAATCTTGTCGCCTGGATCATTTTCGGCTTCATCGCCGGCACGATCGCCAAGATGCTCCATCCTGGCCGCGACCCCGGCGGCTGTATCGTCACGATCCTGTTGGGAGTCGGCGGGGCGATGGTCGGCGGCTGGATCGGCACCCGGCTGGGCTGGGGTGGGGTCGACGAATGGTCGTGGCGGGCTCTCGGATTGGCGGTGATGGGATCGCTGGCGATCCTTATCGCTTTCCGAATTCTATTTGGCAAGAGAAGGGACTGACGTCGACTCCCAACGGTCAACCTGACCGCCATCGCGGCCCGCGCCGGGCCGACGTTCGCATCCTTCGATCTCACAATCGGTTAGGCGAACCGGACCCTCTCCCAGCCGCACACCTGCCGTCGTAAACATTTGCGGTCAAAATGCAAAGGTTTGCCGGTCATAATGTCGGCCCGTTCTCTAAGTCATTGCATGGCAACATCTGCTCGATGGCACGAAGATGGCATTGTGACCGAGACCCAGACCCGTCGAAACGACCCGCGAGGAAAGGGATTCGAAGCGGATGCTGTGGGTAAATGGCAGGAGAGGATACACGCTGGTGGACATGACCGTGGTACTGATCATCATCGGCGCCGTCCTGTCCATGAGCGCCCCGCTGAGCCGACGGGTGATCGCGAACTACCAGCTGAACACGGCGGTGCAAACGCTGACTTCGGACCTGGCGCAGACGAAGATCCGGGCGATCCAGGCGAACGAGGTGTCGACGGTGAAGCTCGAGTCCGAGAGCTACTACCGGGCCGCCGGCCATCCGCGCGAGCTGCCGGGGATGGTGAAGTTCGACGGGTCGAGCAGCGACTCGGTGGCGTTCAACGGTCTGGGTGCAGTGACCGACGGGACGGCCCATGCCTTCCTGCTGGTGAACACGTACGGCGAGACGAGGGAAGTGCGGATCTATGCCGCCGGCGGCCACGAGGTGAGGAAGCCGTGAGACAGCGAGATGGATTTACCCTGGTAGAGCTGGTCGTCTCACTGGTGATCTTCGCCTTCGGCGTGCTGGCCGGTGCTGCGCTGTTGGGCACCGGTCACAAGTGGGAGGGGCAGGCCGAGCTGGAGACGCAGCTGACCGTTGCAGGCGAGATGAAGATCGAGCAGCTGAAGGCCATCGCCGGGACGGATCTTCCTGACACCGTTGCCCTGGTTCCCGGCGGTGGCCTCGAGTCGAACGTAGCCGGCTACTTCGACGCCGTGGAGATCGACGCTAGGACCTTCCGGCGGCGCTGGCGGGTGGAGCCGGGCCCGGCCGGTACACGGCAGGTGGTGGTTCGGGTGGTGCCGTTGATACCCCCGGCCGGGGGCCGGGCTGAACTGTGGACCAACGTGATCCATGAATAGCCTCACCGAGATCAAGGCCGAGTCCCGACGAGTGGCGGGGTTCAGCACGCTGGGGATGATCGTCGCCCTCCTGTTGCTGGGTGTCCTACTTGCGCCGATGCTGGGCACGATCATCGCCGCGCAAGACGGCTTCGTGGATAGTCGCGAGCGGGCGCGAGCGGTCGGCAACGTCCGCTACGCCCATCTCGCGCTCACGCGATACATGCGCCTGGCCGGCAGCAGCCCGGTCGGGCTGCCTTTGCCGGGGATCGATCCGGACCCCGACGCGAACGGGGCCTTCGACGATGTGAGGCTGCGCGCCGACTACAACCCGCCGGACGGCGACACCGATGATCTCGGCGAAGACCTCACGTTCTATGTGGCGGCCGACACGATGTACGTGCAGACGGGCGGTGAAGATGACACGACCGAGCCCTATCTCATCGGTGTCGATTCGCTGGCTTTTGAATACTTCGATCGCTACGGCGTGCTGATCACCGATCCGGACAAGGTCGGCACCCACGCGATCTCCGCCGCCGTGACCATCCGTGCCGTCGGGGAGCGAAGCTTCGAACCGACCGAGCGCTTGATCCACGGTGAAGTCCGCCTGCGTAACGGGAAGTGATCGCCATGTCGACCAGGATGATTCGGAACGAAACAGGACTCGCGCTGCTGGCCGTGCTGCTGGCCATGGCGCTCCTCACGGCGATCGGCGCCGCGCTCACCGCGGTCGGGATCGTCGAGTACCGGACCTCCCTCAACCATCGCTCGGCGACCCGGGCTCTGCTCCTCGCCGATGGTGGAGCGACCCACGCCCTGGGGCTGATGCGAGGTCCGCTCGCCGGCTACACCTACACCGACATCATTCTCGGCGCTGACAGGACCCCCAACACCGCGGACGACGGTCTGCTGGACGGGTTCCTGGGCCTCGACAGCGACGACGCGCTTCCCGATGGCGGCGTCACTCTGCCGCACGGCCGCTACTCGGTCCGGATCGTGAACGACGATGGGGACCCTAGCGGTGACCCGTACATCGATACGAACAACCGGTTCATCGCCCTCTGCCGTGGCGAGACACCGGATGGCGGCGTGGCCGAGGTACGGGTGATGCTGGCCGCGCCGAGCTACCCGGCCGTGGCCACCCGGGGGGACCTGTACGTACCGGGCGACCCCGCGGTGCTGGGCCGTCCGGGGAAGTGCGGGGGCGTTCACGCCAACCGGGTGATCTCGGTGAGCGGGCACCCGATCATCGACGGGGGCGTGACCGCGACCGAGGACGTCATCGTCTCCGGTACGATCTACGACTCGTTCGGAAACATCGTGGAGCCTGCGTACGCGCCGCCGATAGAGATCCCGGACTACGAGCCGATGGATTACTGCGCGTCGGCGGACTTCGTGCTGCGGGACAAAAAGATTTATGTCACCGGTCCACCGGAGGAAATGTATCCGTTGAACCCTGGCAAATTTTCCGGCTGGCAGTGGGACACGGAGGAGAGCGCGTACGTTCTTAACGCCAGCGATGCGGTGGAAGGGACCGTCTGTGCCGACGGCAACATCAAGGTGAACGGAAACCTGGGGAGCACCGGTGATCCCTTCAATATCTCGTTCCTCGCGACCGGCTCCGTCCAGCTTGGTGGTACGCCGATTATCGAGGCGGCGCACCCCGACGGCATCCTGGTGATGGCCGGGGGCGACGCCCAGCTGGGTGGTAACCTGTCGGGCTCCACGCCCTATTACGCCGGTATGATCTACGCTGGCGCCCAGTGCCAGGTGAACGGTAACCCTCTCGTCGAAGGCCATATCGTGTGCGCCGATAACGAGGACCCGTACGGGGCGAACGACCTCTTCGACGACAACAAGATCAACGGTACGCCCACCATCAACTACGACTGCTCCGGCGTGCAGAGGCGCACGCTGATGGCCGCCTGGTGGGAATCCCGGACGCTCTAATTCTGCTATAAGCTAGAGAGCCCGCCATGGACGCCGCGCGATGCCCATACCGTGAGAGCGAGTCGGGCATCGCGCTCATCGCCGTCCTGCTGGCCATGGCGTTGATTACCGTCATCGGCGCCGCGCTCACCGCCGTCGGCGTGGTCGAGTACCGCGCTTCGATCAATCATCGGTCCGCGAGCCAGGCCCTGCAGCTCGCCGACGCCGGCGCGATCCACGCGCTGGCGGCGATGCGCGGACCGCTCAGCCAGCTTAGCTACAGCGATCTATTGAGAGGCCACGATGGTCTCGCCGGAACCGCGGACGACGGCGTGCTCGACGGGTTCGGTCTCGACGAGTTCGATGCCTTGCCCGATACCGGCGTGCTGTTGGGCGGCGGGCGCTACTACGTGAAGCTGCAGAACGACGATGCCGATCCCAGCGGTGACCCGACAACCGATCAGAACGACCGGGTTGTCGCGGTATGCCGCGGCGAAACGCCCGACGGCGGCAAAGCGGAGGTCAGGATCGTACTGGCCGCGCCGGCGTTCCCCGCGATCGTCAGCAACGGCGACCTGCTGCTGCCCGGCAACCCCGATGTCCTGGGTCCCTGCGCCGGCGTACACGCCAACAAAACCCTTACGGCGCTCGGATCCCCGGTTGTCGATGGAACGGTTACCGCGTCGGACACGGTCATCTTGAGCGGCACGATCCGTGACGCCTTCGGATATGTGGTGACGCCGGGTTACGGGCCACCGGTGGAAGTGCCGGAGTACGATATAGACGAGCACTGCGAAGAGGCGGAGTACTTGCTCCACAACGGCTGGGTGGTCACGGTCGGGCCGCCCCGCGACAGCGCGGAAGCGAAGGGTGCGGGTCACCTCGGCTGGAAGTGGCAATCATCGACGGATACCTACACGCTGTCGGGGAGCCAGGCGGTCACCGGCACGCACTGCGTGATCGGAAACGTCGAGCTGAACGGCAACGCCGGGAGCGCAGGAAACCCGCTGCAGATCAGCCTGCTGGCCACCGGGTCCGTGCAGGTGACGGGCAATCCCAGAATCACGGCCGACCATTCCGAAGGGATATTGATTTTGGCGGAGGGGGACGTCGAGATCGGCGGGGTCGCGTCGGGAAGCACGCCGTCCTATTCCGGTCTGGTCTACGCCGGCGCCCAGTGCCAGATGCACGGTACGCCCAGCGTCGACGGACATATCCTCTGCTACGATGCCGGGGATCCGGTCGGTGCGGCCGACATCACCATCGGCAACGAGTTCAACGGGACACCGACCGTGACCTACGACTGCTCGGGAGTGCGGCGAAGCACGATGATCGCGTCCTGGTGGGAGTCCCGGGCCCGGTGAGTCGGGACGCGAACGAGATCCATCGGGGCACGAACGAGATCTTCACGAGCGAGATCCGATAGAAGCTTTCCTACCCGCCAAGTCGAAACGAGGCGTTCCACGATCGCGGCGCGCCTCTTTTCGTAAGCGATGTTGTGGCGATCGGAGTCGGCGCTAAGAGAAGTCGGTCCAGGTCAGCACGGGGCTGTCGAGCGCCGAGCGTGGGTCCAACCGCGCCCGGAACATGGCGCCGTCGGCCTCGGACACGAGTCGTTCGACGATGCCGTCGAAGCCCGGCAAGCCGCGCTCCTTGTACCCTTCCTCTCCCGGCTCCATCGAGGCGACGCCCATCGACACCGTCAACTGTGGCAAGCTGTCGGGCCAAGGACGGCCGCTCTGACGCCCCAGAGCGCCATACAGTCTCTGTACCGCGGTGTGTGCGCCCTCCTGGTTGGCATCGATCAGAACGACCAGAAACTCGTCGCCCCCGAAGCGTCCTACGATGTCCGAGTCCCGCACGTTCCGTCTGAGTAGCTGCCCCAGGTGGCGGAGCGCGCGGTCGCCGGCCACGTGGCCGTACTGTTCGTTGACGTCTCTGAAGTGATCGATGTCGATCATCACGACCGAGACGGGGAACTCCTTGCGCCAGGCGAGCTTGAGCGTTTCGCTGAGCCGCTCGAGCGTGAACGCTTTGCGGAAGACCCGGGTGGTCGCATCGATCGTGGCGAGCTCGTAGAGCGCCGCGTTGCGGATCGCCGATGCCGCCTGCGCCGCATACACCCTCAGCAGGTCGGCGTCACGTTCCGTCGGCGCCGGCCGGCTCAGATAGGCCAGGCCGAGGACATGCTCTGCCAGGGTCAGCGGCAAGACGCCGTGGCGCCCGTCGATGAGCTGTTCCCCCTCCTCGACCGCGCGCTTCAACAGACTCGCGGGGAGCTTCGGCAGCTGGTCCAGCGTGGCCCCATGCGGCACGCTGTCGTTCGTGACGGCACCGACCACGAAGTCTTCCACGGTCTGGGTATCGGAGTCGCCTTCCTCCAGCCGGGGCTTGCCGATCGGGTCGCTCAACCGGGCCGCGACGAACTCCGGGTGGCCACCCACGAGTTCGCCGACCTGGGCGAGGATCGCTTCCAGCACGTTCTCGATCGATTGGAGGCGGTGCAGCTCGGGCACCGCGTCGAGCACGCGCTGCAGGCCCGACCGGGTTCGCCGGACGGCCGCCGATTGATTGGCCAACACAAGCGCCGCCCGCACCCACAGGCGCAACGCGTCGCTGCCATGCTCCTTGTCGTGGTAGCCGAAGATGTCGTGGGCGCGGCAGAAGGACCGGAAGCGATCGTCCGGCGCCCCGGTGGCGGTGAGCACGATCGGCGCACCTGGAGCCCGCTCTCTCAGGTCGCCCAACGGGTCGGCCCCGTCCATGTCGAGGAGAGCGACCTCGACGACCAGCAGCTGGGGCGTCTGGTCGGCCAGGAAGTTGGCGGCGGCGATGAGATCTTCGGCGCCCCAGGCGCGGTGGCCGTCCTCGGCGATCAGCTGGCAGTTCCAGCTCAAGAAGCCGGGATCGCTGTCGACCAGAAGTACGCTCAGTCCATCCGTCGCCTGCACCGTAGCTCGACCTGACATATGACCGCTCGCGTTCTGCGCCCCAGGGCACACTTTCGGTGTGTCGTGGATGTCGGGAATGCGGGGGATTGATAAGACGGCGGGAGGGGTCGTAATTCTATACCCGGAAGCAGCCACGAGGTTCGCGTGGCGCGGTCCCTCTTTTCGCCGGCGGTCGAGCCGGGAGGGTGACTGAAATGGTGGCCATGAGGGCGCTGGTGATCAGCGAGCCGGGAGGACCCGAGGCGCTCGAGACGCGGGAGGTCCCGCTCCGCGAGCCGGGCCGGGGCGAGATTCGAGTGGCGGTCCACTACGCGGGAGTGAACCGCGCCGACCTCTTACAGCGCCGTGGCCACTACCCGCCGCCGCCCGGGTGGCCCGAGGAGATCCCGGGTCTGGAGTACGGCGGCCTGATCGAGGGGATCGGTGATGAGGTCGAAGGGTGGAGGGTCGGCGATCGGGTGATGGGGCTGGTCGGTGGCGGCGGCTACGCCGAATACGTGATCGTCTCGGCCCGCGAAGCGCTGCCCGTCCCGGAACTCCTTTCGCTCCGGGAGGCCGCCGCGGTGCCCGAGGTGTTCATCACCGCCCATGACGCGCTCTTCTCCCAACTCGACCTCGATCTGGGCGATCGGCTGTTGATCCACGCCGTGGGGAGCGGCGTGGGTACCGCGGCGCTGCAGCTGGCGAAGGTTGCCGGCGCGACCGTGATCGGCACTTCGCGCAGCGAATGGAAGTTGCAGAAGGCGACCGAGTACGGCCTCGATGTGCTGATCGACACCTCTCAGCACGATTTCGTCGACGCGATCAGCCGGGCCACCGGAGGGAAGGGGGTCCACGCGATACTCGACCTGGTCGGCAGCCCCTACCTGGCCGGAAACCTGTCGTCGCTGACGGATAAAGGACGGATGATCATCGTCGGCCTGATCGGTGGCCGGACCGCGAACCTCGACATGTCGACGGTGCTGCGGAAGCGTCTGCGGATCATTGGGACCGCGCTGCGCCATCGGCCGATCGAGGAGAAGATCGCGGCGGCGCGGGCGTTCGAGCGTGAGGTCGGTTCGCTGCTGGCGGCCGGGCAGGTTCGCCCCATCGTCCACAGCGTCTTCCCGTTCGAGAAGGCGGCCGAAGCGCACCGCCTCATGGAGAAGAACGAGAACTTCGGGAAGATCCTGCTGGAGGTCGTTCCGGAGTAGCCGTGGCCCGGGTGTCAGCGACCGCCCGGGCCGGGTCTTTCGGCGTGCATCACTGAAGCCCATACCTGACGGTCATCCCGAGTCGGGGTAGTCGGGATCCAGCCCAGAAGGTGTGGCTCCAGTCCATCCCTAACCTCCGGTCGGGGACAGGTTCGGGATCGCCGTGGCCAGCGTATCGTTGTGCCACTGGATCAGCCTCCGAAGGTACGTGCCGATTCGATCGGCGCTGGCGAACCCGGCCGAGCGCGCCCCGGCCTCTTTCTTGTCGTCCGGGATATCGGCGCTGGCGGCGAAGTGTCTGATGTCCCGGTAGAAGCCGATCGTGTACGAGTCCCAGTGGGCGCCGGCTACCCGCTTGAAGATCAGGTTCTCCGGCAGGCCGATCGCGGCCCGGTACCGGTTCTCCATCCGCCGCTCCTCCAATAGCGCCTCCCGCTGACCCGGCAACGCCACGAACATCTCGACGTGATAATAGGAGTTCTCCCCGAACGCCTCCGCCACCACGTCCGGTGGCGGACCGAGGACGTACACCTCCTCACGCCAGGCCACAAGCTGTTCGACGGCCCGTTCGAACGCCGGCCACGGCAGGCGGGCCGCCCGCCCGGCGGTCGCCCGTCGGAAGGCGCGCTCCTGACTGTAATACTCGCTAAAGCTGCCCATGGGGAAGAGCAGCAGCAGGTCCCAATGGTCGCCCTGGCTGTGGCGCATCATGAACGGCGGCTCGCCGATCATCCGGTAGGTGGGCATGCGGTCGACGTACATGTCGATGACGTCGAGCAGCTCACCGGGCGCGGCCCGCAACAACAGAGTTCGGTACAGGTACTCGCCCTCGTTCGCGGGCGCTTGGAATGCGAGTGTGACGGCGAGAAGGATGGCGATCATCGTGTCCCTCACTCGTTGGGGTGTTCGGCTATCGCGAGACCACGGCTACCAGGCGATCGGGTGACAGATGGCAGGTCAGCACGATACGGTCGTATCGATCGGTCATCTCCAGCGCGGCCTCGGCGGCCTCCAGGGCGGCCGTCTCCAGCTCCTTGTTGTCGACCATGTTGAGGATCGGGATAACCCGCATCTCACCGGTGCCTTTCAGGGACCCGTCGGGGTCGGCCAGCAGCCGCGCGATGTGGGCCGGCCGGACCGTTTCGCCGTAGCGGGCGCCGGTTACCTTTTCCACGCGGTGAAGCCGATGGGCGATCTGCTCGGTCAACGGCTCGCCCATCGCCCGGGCGGAGACGACGGGAAGGACGGTGGTCGTGCCGATCGGGATCACGGGCTCGTCCGCGGTGGGGGCCTTGATCCAGCGCCTGCGTGCCCCGTCGCCTTTCACCAGCAGGAGATCGAAGACGCGGGCCTCCTGGATCTCTTCCAGCAGCTGTGAGCTGAGGCCGCCGTAACGGGCCCGCTTGACCTCCGGCCGGGCGAAGGCGACCAGGGGGTGGCGCCTGGCGGCCTGGAGCACGGCGTCGACCAGCTCGCCCCCCTCGGCGATCACTTCGTAGGCTCCGAGCCGACTGGGAAAGCGCGCGGTAGGTACGGTGGAGGTGAGGCCAACGCGACCGGGGTGGGTTGTCGCGAGGTGATACAGCGTGGTCTTCTTGCCTCCGGCACCGACGGCGCAGGATGTGCCCGTGCGGCTCTCCAGGACATCGACCAGGTCGTTCATCGGACCGCCCCTCCGTCGAGCACCGTCGCCTCGACCGAGAGGATGCGGGGCAGGAATCCGGCGATGATCTCCCAGCTGTCGCCGCTGTCGCGGCTGACGAACAGATGCCCGCTCGAAGTCCCGAAATAGATGCCAGGCGGGTCCAGCGAGTCGACATCGATCGCCTCGCGGAGGATCGTCACGTAGGCGTTTTCTCGGGGCAGGCCCCCGGTCAGCGGGGACCAGGTCGCCCCCGCATCGCGGCTGCGATAGACCGTGATGGCGCCGCCCACGGTGGTTCGCATGTGACTGCTCTCTTCCGGGATGACGAAGACGGTGTCGGCATCGTGCGGGAGGGTGGCGATGGCGTATCCGAAATCGCTCGGCAGACCCTCGGTGATCTCGTTCCAGCTCGCACCCCGGTCGTCGCTCCGATAGCTGCCGGTATGGCTCTGCTCGTACAGCCTGTCCGGGTTCGCCGGGCTCATCACGATCCGGTGCACGCAGTGCCCCGTCTCCGGCCGCGTGTCGGCCAGGTACTCGGCTCGCACCCCCCGGTTGCAAGGCGTCCAGGATCCGCCGCCGTCGTCGGTTCGGTAGACACCGCCTGCGGACACCGCGGCGTAGATCCGATTGCCGTCACGCGGGTCGACGTAGATCGAATGTAGCGCCAGGCCCCCCTTCGCCGGTTGCCACGTACTCGCCGTCGGGTGCCGGTTGAGACTCGAGACCGCCTCCCAGCTGTCGCCGCGATCCCGACTCACGAACAGACCGGCGGGCTCGATCCCCGCGTACAGCGTCTCGGGATCCTCCGAGTGACCCACCGCCAGGTACCAGATCGCGCTGGCCTCGCCGGCTTCCGCCGGGCCGTGTCGGGGCACCTCCGGCAGAACCTGCCAGCTCCGGCCGCCGTCCTCGCTTCGGTAGACGTGGACCCCCCACACCATGTGAGTCACCGCGGCATAGGCGTATCGGGGGTCGCGGGGATCCAGGATGGCGTGATACACCTCGTAGCCGGGCAGAAGCGGGCCCTCCAGCCGCCATTCGCGCCGGGCGCCATCCGCGATGGCGCGGAAGAGCCCCTTTCGCGTGCCTACCAGCAGTACGACTCGCTGCCCGCCGTCCCGGTCGATTTTTCCCTCCCCGTCAGAGTATGCCGAGATCCCTCCCCGACGTGCCCTGAATCTTTCCGGTCACCCACTCGCGGACAAGATGGCAGATTATCGGTGGAGATCTACCGAAGCGTCTGGAGTCTCGATGTATGGAAGCGAGCCTGGTGGAGGGCGGCCGGGCCGGCGTCCTGTGGTGGGCATCGGCTATTGGAAAAGCCGCGAGAACCTATGGGCGCGCATCATCGTCCACGCCCTCCACGCCCTCATCGACGCTTTTCCCGCGATGACACTCATCAAGTCAGGCTAGACGGACAGTCGGTGATTTGGTATGTCTAAAAGGGATAGGGCAGTTCCGTCATTCTGTGCAGACGATCTTGCCGTCCGTCGTGACCGGGATGCCGGCAGGTGGGGAGGCGTTACCGATGTATAAGCCGCACTCGACTGGGGTCGCCGCGTGCACCGCCTTCGCGGACCAGCCGTTGCCGGCGACTTCGGTGATGTTCACCGTCACGTTCGGGGTCTTGTTGAATTCGAGCTTGGAAACGTCGTCCGCGTAGGCATTGTAATGGCTGAAGTACGACTCCTGGGCCGAGATCAATGAGTGGAGATCGCCCTGCAACTGCGCACGGTACGCCTTCTCCCGCGCCGACCCGAACTGCGGTATCGCGATGGCGGTGAGCAGTCCGATGAGCACGACGACGATGAGCAACTCGATGAGCGTGAAACCGGTGGCAGACCTCCTCACGGACGGTGCAGCCGTTTTCCTATCGCTCACTGCGATGTCTGCCATCTATCTAACCTCCCGAGGCTGGGTCAACTCGCCCGAAACCTCAGTCGACGAGAGAGCAATGTTCGTGCCCGGGTGGTCGAGAACTTAAATAGTTGTCAGGTAACGACATACGATTTCCAGTCGTGCCGTATCTTGCATCGGTTGTTGGTTCCCGACCGCATATTGCAAAGCCGCACGCGGAGTGCGGCGGTCAAACTGACCGCTTGCGAGGATTGACCCTGGCGCAGGTGCCCTATATTACAAACACTCGCCCGAGCCCTTCGATACAACGCGGCAGTGCCGGTGGCGGTTGGGAACGCCGGATCCCCGGACGCGTTCAGTAGTGGAGCACGCTGAAGTGACGCGGAGGCGGTAGGGCGACGATCAATGAGAAAGAGCCGAGCATGAACGTACTACACCCGTTGTTCGTGCACCTTCACATCGCGTTTCTGCTGATGGCGTTTCTTGCCATGGGCTACTGGCTGGCCAAGGGGTTGGGCTCGTCGGTGTTCGACGACAAGATCTATCGTTTCGCGCGTGCATGCACGAAACTGGGCGTGGTGTTCATCGTGCTGTCGATGTTGGCAGGGGTGAGAGATGGATTTCAGGGGACGATCGCCCGGTTCAGCGGGCCGCACGGGGGGTGGCTGGCGGCGAAAGCGTCGGCGGCGACGTTGATGTTGGCGGTCTACGGGCTCTTCCTCTACTTCAGCGGGAAGAAGCCTCGCTACCTGCAGGAGGATCCCCGGATCCTAGCCTGGTGCCTGACCACCCAGCTGGTGGGAGTGCTGTTGATGATCGCGATCACGACGATCGGGACGATGTTGGTGTACTATAGAGGCTCTTTGCCCGCCTTCGCCCTCTAGCACGATGGGTCCACGAATCGTCATAGCCGGCGGTGGTTTTGGAGGTCTGTACGCCGCGCTGTATCTGGCTCGCTCGCCGGATCGTCCCCGTGGCATGACGATCACGCTCATCGACCGAAAGAACTTCTTCACCTTCACGCCGTTGCTCACCGAGGTGGGGAGTGGCTCGCTGGGGCGCGAGCACGTGACGCAGCCGTATCGCGTCTTTTCATCGAAGCACGACTTCGATTTTCTCCAGGCGAAGATCGAGCGGCTGAACGTGGCGGACGGTGAAGTGGTGACCAACGTAGGGTCGGTGCCCTATGACTATCTGGTTCTGGCCCTCGGCAACGAGCCGCGCTATTTCGGTCTCGAGGATGTGGAACGTGCCGCCATGCCGTTTCAGACGCTGCGCCACGCCCTCGCTCTGCGCAATCGGGTCGCCGGTCTGGTGGAACGGATCGAGCACGAGCCCGATGAGGAGGCCCGGTCGGCGATGCTGTCTTTCGTGGTCGCCGGTGGAGGACCGGCGGGGACCGAGGTCGCCAGCGAGCTGCGCCATCTGCTGCGCGAAGTCGTCCCGCTCTATTACGAGATCGATGTCCGGCCCCGCATCGCTCTGGTGGAGGCCGACGACGAGATCCTCGGCGGCTTCGATCCCCAGTTGGCGGCCGAGGGCCGTCGCGTCCTGGAACGCCGTGGCGTCGAGGTCTGTGTGGGCGTCCGCGTGGCCGGTTACGAAGACGGCGAAGTACGTCTGAGCGATGGGCAACGGATCCGCGCCTCCACGCTCATCTGGACCGCTGGCGCGGAACCGAGCCGGGTCATACGCGAGAGCGATCTGCCGCGGAGCGACGGCGGGGGCGTTGCGGTGGATGACTACCTGCGGGTGGAAGGCCACCCGAACATCTACACGGTCGGCGATTGCAGCCACGTGATCAACGCCCGCACCGGCGAACCCTATCCTAACGTCGCGCCGATCGCGATCAACCAGGGCGTGCGTGCGGCGGGCAACATCGAGAACGACATTGTCGGACGACCGCTGGAAGAGTATCAGGCGCACTACGCGGGGAAGATCGTGTCGTTGGGCGCCGGGCAGGCCCTGGTGGAGACGCTGGGATTTCGATGGACCGGTCGGCCGGCGTGGTGGATGTATCGTCTCGTCTATCTGTTGAAGCTGGTGGGTGCCCGGCCGAAGGCCCGGGTCGCGGTCACGCTGGCCCTGAACCGAATGTTCGCGCCCGATCTGAGCTACGAGGGGCTGGCGGGCGAGCCGTTGCCCGGCGAGAACTGAAGGGGTCGTGGGATCGTCGGGTCTGCCGGAAATTGTTGACAGTGGCGGATCCTGGATTTACTGTTCATGGCTCGGTAGTGGGCCGGCTGGGCAGGCCACCTTAGCGGGAACCCGAGGGGGTGTAAGCAGAGAATGGTAGAGGTCACGGTCAACGAAGGCGACGATCTCGAGCGCGTGCTTCGACGCTTCAAGCGGCAGGTGCAGAAGGCCGGAATCTTCACTGACCTCAAGCGCAAGAAGCACTACGAGAAGCCGAGCGAGACCCGCAAGCGTAAGCGGAACGCGGCCCGACGGCGAAGTCGCCGCACCCGGCGCTCCGACAGGTAGATGCCCCACCACCTCCGCCCCGGCCCCGGCCCGATCGTCGGCGCCGGGGCTTTTTCATTGCGATCCTGGATGACGGATGACAGGACTGGCTGAACGCTTCCGATCACACGTGGAGACACGGAGACTCCTGCCCGACGACGCGGCGATCACCGTCGCTCTGTCGGGAGGGCTCGATTCGACCGTCCTGTTCCACTTGCTCCTCGAGGCGGCGCCGCGCCATAGGTGGTCGGTCTCGGCGGGGCATTTCGACCATCGGATGCGGACCGGCAGCGCCGACGACGCGGCCTGGGTGGCGGAGCTGTGCGAGAGGCATGGCGTGCCTTGCGTCACCGGCCGCGCCTCCCGAGTCCCGCGCAGCGAGGCCGACGCCCGCAGGCTTCGTTACGAGTTTCTCCACGCCGCCTGTCTGCAGCTCGGGTCCGAGCTGTTGGCCACCGCTCATCACGCGGACGACCAGGCCGAGACCGTACTCTTCCGTCTGCTTCGCGGCAGCGGTATGAGGGGGTTGGCAGGGATCCCGGCGCGTCGCGATCCCGGCGTGGTCAGGCCGCTTCTCCCCTTCTGGCGCCGCGAGCTCGAGGCGTTCGCTCGCGAACGGGGTCTCGACCACCGCGTCGACCCCGGCAACGCCGATCCCTCGTTCGCTCGCAACCGCCTCCGCGGTCAGCTGATCCCCTCACTGGAGGCTCGGGGGCACCCCCGACTCCGTGAACGCCTGCACCGCTTGGCCGAGCTGGCGAGCCGGGCCTCGGCGGTCGTGGAGCAGCGCGTGATGGAAGCGGCGGTTCCTCTGGTTTTGGAGGCCTCGGAAAGCCGTATAGTAGTTGCACGTACAGGTTTGCTGGCCTATGATACGAGTGCCCGGGCACATCTCTTGCGCGCGCTCGCGGCGCGCGTGGCGAAACGCCCGGGACGGGTCGGAACGCACGTCGCCCTCGCGTTTATTAACAGCTGTTCAAGTGGGCGCCGGATCGACCTCGCCGGCGGTCTTTCGATCGCCCGGGAGTTCGATCGGTTCATCATCGAGAGGCGATCGAGCGCGCCGGCCCGGGATGACGTCCTCAACTTGCCCGACGTTAGAGAGGGTGAGGACGGGCTTTGGATCGGCGGCCGGCACTGGCGAGTGCGCTGGTCGTGGGCCGATCGGGGCCAGGCGGTGCCGGACCGAGCCGCGGCGGCCTGCTTCGCTGTCGAGGAGCTCCGACCGCCGGTCACGCTGCGGAGCTGGGAGCCCGGTGATCGGATCGAGCTGCCTTCGGGCACCCGGAAGCTGAAGAAGTTGTTCTGCGACCGGAAGGTCCCTCGATCGCAGCGTTCTCGGTACCCGCTGCTCGCCGATCGAGATGGAGTGCTCTGGGTGGTGGGCCTGGCACGGAGCCGTCGGGCCGTGCCCGGGGTCGATGTCGGTGAAGGGCGGGTCCTCGCGGTCAGGGTGGTGCGTGAGAGATGAGCGAGCTCGCAACCCGGTATCCCGATCTCGAACGGGTCGTGTTCAGCCAGGAGCAGATCGCGGCCCGGGTTGAAGAGCTCGGTCGTGAGATCGACTCGTTCTATGGCCCCGAGGACGAGCTGCTCGTCGTCGGCCTGTTGAAGGGCGCGTTCGTGTTCACGAGCGACCTGGTTCGGCAGTTGGAGGGGCGCGCGGTGACGGTCGATTTCCTCACCGCGGCGCTTTACGGCCACGGAACTGACTCGAGCCGCGAGGTGCGGTTGCACCAGGACCTGACGGCATCGGTGGAAGAGCGCCACGTGCTGCTGATCGAGGACATCGTCGACAGCGGGAAGACGCTCAACCGAATCGGCGATCTGCTGGCGGCGCGAAAGCCGCGGTCGTTGGAGGTATGCGCGTTCCTGCACAAGCGTATCGCAGACGGGTTGAGGTACGAGCCCCGTTGGGTCGGGTTCGACGCTCCGCCCGATTGGCTAGTGGGTTACGGGCTCGACCTCGGGGAGCGGTACCGACACCTGCCATTCGTCGGCGCCATCGCGACCGGGGAAGAGTGAGTCAAGAGTTAGAGGTCCATAGAGATGCCGGAAACGAATCCGAACCGCGGTGAGCCCGGCTCGCGTTTCGGCCGTATGTCGAGGAACCTGGCCTTCTGGGTCCTCGTCATCATCGTGCCTTTCATCGTCATCCAGCTCGTCGGCTCCTCCCGCAAGGAGACGCAGGAGCTCGGCTACACCGAGTTCCTCCATCAGCTCGACCAGGGCAACGTGCTGAAGGTCACCGTCATCGACGGTAAGCAGCTCGAGGGTGAGCTGCGAGCCCCGATCGGTGGTCAGGATTCCGGCCGCGAGTTCTGGACCAAGGTGCCGGTGCTGGCCGGCGAGGATCTGCTCACGCGGCTGGAAAACAGCGGTGTGGCCATCGAGGCCGAGGATGCCCGGCCGAACTGGATCGGACTGCTGGCCGGAGCGTTGCCGTGGATTTTCCTGTTCGGCCTGATGCTCTTCTGGTTGCGGCAGATGCAGGCCGGCGGCTCCCGAGCGTTCTCGTTCGGGAAATCGAAGGCGAAGCTGCTCTCCGGTGACACGCCCAAGGTCACTTTCGCGGACGTGGCGGGATGTGACGAAGCGAAGGACGAGCTGCAGGAGACGATCGACTTCCTCAAGGACCCGTCTCGCTTCACCCGACTCGGCGGCCGGCTGCCCAAAGGCGCGCTGCTGGTGGGTCCGCCCGGCACCGGGAAGACGCTCCTCGCTCGCGCCGTGGCGGGCGAGGCGTCGCGGCCGTTCTTCAGCATGTCGGGCTCGGACTTCGTCGAGATGTTCGTCGGCGTCGGCGCTTCCCGGGTGCGTGACCTGTTCGAGCAGGGCAAAGCTCACGCGCCGTGCATCATATTCATCGATGAGCTGGACGCGGTCGGCCGCCATCGCGGCGCCGGTCTGGGCGGCGGTCACGACGAGCGCGAGCAGACGCTCAACCAGCTGCTGGTCGAGATGGACGGCTTCGAGTCGAACGAGGGCGTCATCCTGATCGCGGCGACCAACCGTCCCGACGTTCTCGACCCGGCGCTCCTGCGCCCGGGCCGTTTCGACCGGCAGATCGTGGTCGACGCCCCGGACGTCAAGGGGCGCGAGGGGATCCTCAGGGTCCACACGAGGAAGATTCCCCTGGCCGACGACGTGGATCTCGGCAAGCTGGCGAAGGCGACCCCCGGGATGAGCGGCGCCGACCTGGCCAACATGGTCAACGAAGCGGCCCTGCTCGCCGCGCGCCGGGACAAGGATCGCGTCGATATGAAGGACCTGGAGGAGTCGAAGGACCGGGTCCTGCTGGGCGCCGAGCGCCGCAGCATGGTGATCAGCGAGGAGGAGCGCCGCCTGACGGCCTACCACGAAGCGGGCCACGCGGTGGCCGCGAACTACACGGAGGGGTGCGATCCGCTCCACAAGGTCACCATCGTCCCGCGGGGCCGGGCCTTGGGCCTCACCTTCTCCATGCCCGAGGATGACCGCCACAACTACTCGAAACAGTACCTGAGGGCCCAGCTCGTCTACGCCTACGGCGGCCGCGTCGCCGAGGAGCTGATCTTCGGACCGGAGATGATCACCACGGGCGCTGGCAACGACATCGAACGGGCCACGGCCCTGTCGCGCCGCATGATCAGCGAGTGGGGGATGTCCGAGAAGATCGGTCCGATGCACGTGGGCGATCGCGGCGAGGAGATCTTCCTGGGACGCGAGCTCGTCGAGCGGCGCGAAGTGAGCGAGGAGATGGCTCAGCTGGTCGATTCGGAGGTCCGAAATCTCCTCGACGAGGCCTACGACATGGCCAGCGGCGTGATCCGCGAGAACGAGGACAAGCTGCACAGGCTCGCGCAGGCGCTGCTCGAGCGTGAGACGCTGGATTCCGACGAGATCAAGCTGATCTTCGAAGGGAAAGAACTGCCGCCGCTCCCCGAGGAACTGCTCCCCGAAGATGGCAAGGGGCAGAGCGGCAGGCGCGAGTCGGAGTCCGGAAAGACGGCCGGCGGCGTAAATACGAAGCTCGAGCCCGCGGCAGCGAGCGAGAGGTCACAAGGTAAAGCGACCAAGCCCGAGACATCGCGATGATGGCAAGAACCGCGGCGCGTGAGGGGAACCCCCATTCTCTTCCGGCCGTGGACCGCAGATACTGGCGCACGGCGCGCCGGACGATCGACCTCGAGAAACCGGTGTTGATGGGCATTCTGAACGTCACGCCGGATTCTTTTTCCGACGGAGGTCGCTTCTTCGATCGGGACTCGGCGCTTCGCCAGGCGGACGCTCTGGTCGAGGGCGGTGCCGACATCGTGGACGTGGGCGGCGAGTCGACGCGTCCGGGTTCGGCTCCCGTGGATGTCGACGAAGAACTGCGGCGCGTTCTGCCGGTGATCGAAGCCGCGGTCGACCGGGTGGACGTCCCGATCTCGATCGACACGACGAAGGCGGCCGTGGCGCAGGCCGCGCTGGACGCGGGCGCGGAGATCGTCAACGACATCTCAGGTCTGCGATTCGACCCCCAGCTGGCCTCGGTCGTGGCCGAAGCGGGGGCCGGCCTGGTCGTCATGCACATCCGCGGGCAGCCGCGGACGATGCAGCAGGACACGCACTACGACGACCTCGTCGGCGAGGTCATGGCGGGGCTGCGCGAGTCGACGAGCCGGGCGATCGCCGCCGGCTGCGAGGCAGACGGGGTCGTGATCGATCCGGGGATCGGTTTCGGCAAGACGGCGGAGGGCAACGTGATCCTCCTGAACTCGCTCGATCGGTTCCAGGAGCTGGGATTCCCGATTCTGGTCGGGCCGTCCCGTAAATCGTTCATCGGCAAGATCCTGGATCTCGACGTGGGGGAGCGGGTCGAGGCGACGATCGCAGCCTGCGTCGTTTCGTTCATGAGGGGAGCGAGGATTTTCAGGGTGCACGATGTCCAGCCGACACGTCGCGCGCTGGACATGGCGAGTGCGATAGCCAGGTGGGGAAGCGGTGCAGAGTCTGATTGAACGAATCAGCTTCCTCAGGCCCGATATCTCGGACCTGATCCAGATCGCGGTAGTGGCGTATCTCTTCTATCGCCTCCTGCTGCTCTGGGCCGGCACGCGTGCCCTCCAGATGCTGTTGGGTCTGATCCTGTTGTTCGCCGCCTACGCGCTGGCCGAGATCCTGCAGCTGGAGCTTCTCCGCTACCTCCTGGGCTTCGTGTTCACCTACGGCGTGCTGGCGGCGATCATCATCTTCCAGCCCGAGCTTCGCGGCGCGCTGACGCGTCTCGGCCAGACCCGGTTCTGGCGCTACCTGTCCCGACCCGAGCAGCGCTCCGAGACCCTCGAAGGTCTCTCGCAGGCGGTCGAGACGCTGGCCCGCAAGCGGATCGGGGCGATCATAGCCATCGAGCGCGAGGTGGGCCTCGAGGAGTACGCTCGTCGTGGGGCGCCGGTCAACGCGCCGGTCACCCCGGAGCTGATCGAAGCGATCTTCACCCGCTACGGCCCGCTCCACGACGGGGCCGTAATCATCCGCGGACAGAACATCCTCGCCGCGCGCTGCATCCTGCCCCTCACCCAATTTCCGGTCACCGACCGCAGCCTCGGCACCCGTCATCGCGCGGCGATCGGCCTCTCCGAGGAGACCGATGCGATCGTGATCGTGGTCTCCGAGGAGACCGGCGCCATCTCCATTTCGCAGCGCGGGCGGTTGGATCGCAACGTGTCGGGCGAGCGTTTGCGCGAGGTTCTGGGCGCGAAAGGCTCCAGCCGCTCGCAGTTGGCCGCCAGCGCGGGCGCCCCCCAGCAAGCCCCATCGGGCAGCGCCTCCGGCGAGCTCAGTCTCGTTGACAGGAGCAGCTCGGCGTCGTAGGCTTTCCTGTTAGCATCAGCACGTACAGAAGGCAGGGTCGGGCCCGAACGCGGCCATGGAACAGCGAGGTTTCCCTTGCAATCGGAAGCTCAGTACGCACTACTCGAGCTGTTCAGGGACGGGGGCGTGTTCATGTACTTCCTCGTACTCTGTTCGCTCCTGGCTCTCGGGGTGATGATCGCCAAGTTCTACTTGCTGTTCGTGGCCCATCGCGAGAGCAAGCGGCTGCTGGATGACGTGCAGGAGAAGTCGAAGAGCCCCGACAATATCGAGGGGATCATCGAGATGGCGGACGAGACCGAGGGCCCGGTGGCGGCGATCCTGTCGTCCGGGCTGCGGCGCGTGCGGGAGCGGGGCCAGGGCGACAAGGACGTGGAGAAGGCGATCCAGACGACCGGCTCCATCGAGCTGGGATTTCTGGAGCGCGGGATGGTGGTGCTGGCCACGATCGCCAACGTGGCGCCCATGCTGGGTTTCCTCGGAACGGTGGCCGGTATGATCGTGGCGTTTGGTGCCGTGGCCGAGGCGGGTCAGATCGAGGCCGCACTCGTGGCCGGCGGCATCAAGGTGGCGCTGATCACCACCGCCACCGGACTGACGATCGCCATCCCGGTGAACATCGCCTACAACTTCTTCGTGACCCGCATCGACCAGCTGATCATCGACATGGACCGGGGAGCCGACATCGTCCTCGACATGTCCGCTCTCGCTAGGGCGCGCAGCTGACCGGAGAACAGGAAACGAAGTCATGGCGCTGCTGAACAGAAAGACCAAGGTAAGCGACGAGATCCCCACCGCCTCGATGGCGGATATCGCGTTCCTGCTTCTGATCTTCTTCCTCACCGCCACGGTGTTCGAGGAGGAGAAGGGGCTGCCGATCGTGTTGCCGGAAGCCGCCGCCGAGCAGGTCGAGGTCTCGCAGAAGAACATCATCCACTTCCTCGTCAACGAGGACGGCTCGGTCACGATTCGCCGCGGAGAGAGCCAGGCCGAGCAGGTGGTCGCCGCCAGCGAGGTGGAAGGGATCATGCGTCAGGAGATCGGCGCCAATCCCGACATCATCGCGGCGGTCAAGACAGCGCCCAACGCTCCGTACCGACACATGATCGCCGTGCTGGACGGATTGCAGGCGGCGGCGGCGCAGCGGATCTCACTACAGCTCTGGGAGAGGTAGCGATATGGCGGGGAAAGGCGGTCCCTTCGAACGCAAGTCGAAGGTAGCGAGCGAGATTCCCACCGCCTCGATGGCGGATATCGCGTTCCTGCTCCTCATCTTCTTCATGGTGTCGACGACTATCCGTCGTGAGCAGGACCGCGACCTGGTCTTCCCGAAGGCCGAGGCGACTCAGAAGATCGACGAAAAGCGGAAGAACATTTTGCACGTCTGGATCGAACCGGACGGCGAAGTGTATATTAATGATAGAAATATACCCATGGATCTCGTGGCCGAGACGGTCCTGCCCCTCTACCGGGAGAGCGACCGCCGGCTGATGGTGGCGATCCGGGGTGACCGCGATGTTCCCTATCGGTTCGTTAACGCCGTTACGGAGCAGTTGCGCGAAGCGAACGCCGTCCGGGTCTTCTTCCACACCGACAAGGAGAGCCGGGTCCGGCGCGAGAGGAGGTAGTCCCAATGGCAGAGAAGAGCGCGGAAGAGAAGCACGCGTACCACGTAAACGCGAACGACCGGTTCAAGCGCTCGGCCGAACAGTGGCTTTACGGCGGCATCATCGTCGCCACCGTGTTCCACTTCGGCCTCTTCAAGTTCTTCCCCGAGCTCACGGCCTCCGATGTCAGCTTCGGCGTCAACGAGTTCGAGGCGATCGAGCTGCCGCCCGAGGTCGACATTCCGCCGCCGCCGGAGCAGATCTCCCGGCCCGCGGTGCCCGTCGTCGCCGCGGCGGAGCTCGAGGAGGACATCACCATCGCGCCGACCACCTTCGAAGAGAACCCGGTGGAGAACCTGCCGCCGCCCCCCTCGGACGCCAGCCGGCTCGGCGACCAGCCGGTGTTCACGCCGATGGAGGTGCGGCCGGAACTGAAAAACTCGCGTGAGATCCAGCGCCTCCTCGATCGACTGTATCCAAAGATGCTGAAGGATGCCGGCATCGGCGGCACCGTCCAAGTATACGTCTTTATCGATACCGAGGGGAACGTCCAAAACGCACAGGTGAACGAGAGCTCGGGGTACGAGGCGCTCGACCAGGCGGCGCTCGAAGCCGCTTACCAACTGAGGTTTAGCCCGGCCCTCAACCGGGACAAGAAGGTCCCGGTGTGGATCTCGCAGAACATCACGTTCAGCGTCACGGGCTGAGCGGCCGGCTGAGAAGCCGGGGCGTTCCGGCCCGGTGCCGCCTTTCCGGTGGCGCCGGGCTTTTTACTTGATCGGCCTATACAGGCCGCGTAACTTTGCTTGATTATGTATCTTGAGCGACTAGAGCGGTCGCTGGCCGATGTGCGCCGCCGCATCAGCGAAGCCTGTGAGCGCGTCGGGCGTTCCGACCCCGAGGCCGTGACGCTGGTGGCGGTCACCAAGGGCCATCCGCTCCCGGCGCTCGAGGCCGCCCGGGACGCCGGCCTGGAAGTGATCGGCGAGAGCCGGGTACAGGAGGCCGAGGAGAAGTTCGAGATGGCGGGCGACCTGGGCCTCGACTGGCACATGGTCGGCCATCTGCAGCGCAACAAGGTGAAGACCGCACTGCCGATGTTCGAGCTGATCCACTCGGTCGACTCGCGTCGGCTGGCTCGGGAGATCGAGAAGGAATCGGGGAAGCGAGGACGCGAGACGTCGGTTCTCGTCCAGGTGAACGCGTCGGGCGAGGCGAGCAAGTACGGTTTCGCCGTCGAAAGTGCATCCGATGAAGTGCACGAGATCTGCGCCCTCGAGAACGTCAGGGTGCTGGGGCTCATGACGATGGCGCCGTATACTGACGAAGAGGCCGTGCTGCGGAAGACATTCCGGCGCACCCGGGAGCTGTTCGACCGTTGTGCGGACGGGATCGCCCGATTCGAGGCGCGGCATCTGTCGATGGGCATGACGAACGACTTCGAGATCGCCGTGGAAGAGGGCGCCACTATGGTGCGGTTGGGCACAGCGCTGTTTGGGGAGAGGTAGGTCGCTATGATAGACCTGACACCACTCGACGTACGAAAGAAGAAGGGCGACTTCCGGCGCTCGGTCCGGGGGTACGACCCGGAGCTGGTCGACGATTTCCTCGACATGGTAGCGGAGCGGCTCGAGGAGCTGGTCAAGCAGAACGTCGCGTTGACCGAACGGGCCGAGCACCTGCAGGAACAGGTCGCGTCGTTTCGCGAGCGCGAGAAAGCACTCAACGAAGCCCTCGTCACCGCGCAGCAGCTGCGCACCGACGCCCAGGCGCAGGCCGACCGGGAAGCCGAACTCGTCCGCCGCGAGGCGCAGAGC
Organism: Candidatus Kutchimonas denitrificans; assembly: GCA_011774835.1. Taxonomy (GTDB): domain Bacteria; phylum Gemmatimonadota; class Gemmatimonadetes; order Palauibacterales; family KS3-K002; genus Kutchimonas; species Kutchimonas denitrificans. The sequence goes on from JAACAK010000046.1 coordinate 26,297, forward strand.
CAGGCCGAGCGGATCATCGAGGAGGGGCAGCGTTCGGCGCGAGAGCTTCAGCGCGACATCGAAGCGCTTCATGCACGGCGCCGTCAGTTCATCCGGGCGTTCCGTACGTTGATCGACCGCTACCTGTCCGAGCTCGAGGTCGAGGAAGCGCGGCTGAGCGAGATCTCGAGCGATGCGGGCCCGGCCCGAACGTCGGCGTCCCCGGGACCGGAGGCCGACGCTGATCGCGTGGAGCCCGAGGGCCCGTCGGGCGAAGCCGACTCCGGCGACGCGCCGGCGCAAGACGAGGAGAGCGAAAAGGCACAGAAGGAATGGCTCTCTTCGCTCGTGTTGGAAGGTGACCAGAAGGACCAGGACTCATGAGTCGTCCCGACGCTGCTGATCTGCTCAAGCGCATCAGGGACACGGTCGCGGCCGTCCGCGAGCATACGAAGCTCGAGCCCCGACTGGCCGTGATCCTGGGCACCGGCCTGGGCCGGCTGGCGGAGGAGATCGAGACCGAGACGTCCATCCCGTACGAGGAGCTCCCGGATTTCCCGATCCCCACGGTCGAGAGCCATAGCGGGCGACTGCTGTTCGGCCAGCTCGCCGGTCAGCCGGCCGTGGCGATGCAGGGTCGCTTTCACCTGTACGAAGGGTATAGCCTGGAGCAGGTGACTTTTCCGGTGCGGGTGATGCGCGCGCTCGGCGCCGAGACGCTGATCGTGTCCAACGCCTGCGGTGGGATGAACCCGTTGTGGAGCGTGGGTGACCTCATGCTCATCGACGATCACATCAACCTCCTGGGCGACAACCCGCTCATCGGCCCGAACCCCGACGAGCTCGGACCGCGCTTTCCGGACATGTCGGAGCCGTACGACGCGGAGTTGCAGCGGCTGGCGATCGATGTGGCGATGGAGGAGAAGATCACGCTGCGCCGTGGGGTCTACGTGGCCGTGCCAGGCCCCAACCTGGAGACACGCGCCGAATATCGCTTCCTGCGGACGATCGGAGCCGACGTAGTCGGCATGTCCACAGTCCCCGAGGTGATCGTGGCCGTGCACGGCGGAATGAAAGTGCTCGGGATCTCGATCATCACCGATCGCTGTCTGCCCGACGCCCTCGAGCCGGCCAGCGTGGAAGAGATCATCCGCGTCGCGGGCGAGGCGGAGCCGAAGCTGACGCGATTGATCACGGGCGTGGTGGCCCGTTTGGGCTGATGCGATATGAGCGACAAGCTATACCGAGAGATACCCGAGAACCCGAACGAGCTCGAGGAAGACGTCCTCGCCGCTTGGGAACGGGAGAACACTTTTCAGCGCTCGCTGGAGGTAACGAGCGCAGGCGAGCCCTTCGTCTTTTATGAAGGCCCCCCGACCGCGAACGGGCGGCCGGGCATCCATCACATCATCGCGCGCACCCTCAAGGACACCTTCTGCCGCTATCACACGATGCTGGGGCGCTCGGTCACGCGCCTGGCCGGCTGGGACACCCACGGACTGCCGGTCGAGGTCGAGGCGGAGAAGGCGCTGGGCATCTCGGGCAAGCCCGAGATCGAGAAGGTGGGGATCGAGAAGTTCACCCAGGTGGCCCGCGAGCACATCTTCACCTACAAAGAAGATTGGGAGAAGCTGTCGCAGCGCATCGGGTTCTGGCTCGATTACTCTCGAGCCTACATCACCTTCTCGGCCAATTACGTGGAGAGCGTCTGGTGGGCCCTCTCCCGCTTCCACGAGAAGGGCTTGCTGTACCGCGGGCACAAGGTCGTTCCGTTCTGCCCACGTTGCGGCACGGGGCTGTCCAGCCACGAGGTGGCCCTCGGCTACGAGGACGTCACCGAGCCGGCGGTCACGGTGAAGTTCCCCATCGAGGGCCGGCCCGGCGAATACCTCCTCGCGTGGACGACCACCCCCTGGACGCTGCCGGGCAACATCGCCCTCGCGGTGAGCCCGATGATCGCCTACGTGAGGGCCCGGGTCGGGGACGCGGTGTTCTACGTCGCCGAGCGCCGGGCCGAGGATGTGCTGGGCGAGGAGCCCGAGGTCCTGGAGACCATGCCCGGCGGTGATCTGGCCGGGCTGCGCTACGAGCCGCCGTTCCCCTATCTGGCGGACGCCGTCGGCCGCGAGAACGGGTGGTTCGTGGCCGAAGCCGACTTCGTGACGGCGGAGGAAGGGACCGGGATCGTGCACACGGCCGTGATGTACGGCCAGGACGACTACGAGCTCGGTGTAGAACTGGGCTTGCCGATGCACCATCTGGTGGACGAGGAGGGTCGCTTCAAGGCCGAAGTCGAGCCGTGGGCGGGTGTGTTCGTCAAAGACGCCGATCCCCAGATCATCGAGGCGCTGAGAGAGTCGGGACGGCTTCTGGAGACGTCCGACTACACACACTCCTACCCCTTCTGCTGGCGGTGCAGCACACCGCTCCTCTATTACGCCCGCGACTCGTGGTACCTGCGCACCACGGCGGTGAAGGACGGTCTGCTGGCGAACAACGCCAGCGTCAACTGGCATCCGCCGGAGATCGGGCGCGGCCGCATGGCGGAGTGGCTCGAGAACAACGTCGACTGGGCGCTGTCGCGCGACCGCTACTGGGGCACGCCGCTGCCGGTCTGGATCTGCGATCGCGACGCTGGGCACATCGAGGTGATCGGCAACTACGAGGCGCTGGCCGAACGGGCGGGCATCGCGATCGACGGGGAGTTCGATCCCCACAAGCCGTACATCGATGAGCTGTCGTGGAAGTGCGGAGAGTGCGGCGGCACGATGAACCGAACCCCTGAGGTCATCGACACCTGGTTCGACTCGGGCGCCATGCCCTTCAGCCAGTGGCACTACCCGATGGAGAATCAGGACGCGTTCGATACGCACTTTCCCGCGGACTTCATCGCCGAGGGTGTCGATCAGACACGCGGCTGGTTCTACTCCCTGCTCGCGATCTCGACGGTTCTGTTCGATCGTTCGCCCTACCGGAACGTCGTCGTGAACGACCTGGTTCTCGACGCCGAGGGCGTCAAGATGTCGAAGTCGCGCGGCAACGTGGTCGATCCGTGGGATGCGATCGCCCAGTTCGGGGCCGACGCCATCCGCTACTACCTGCTGGCGGTCAGCAACCCCTGGTTGCCGAAGCGCTACGATCCGAAAGCGATCAGCGAAGTTCGGCGCAGATTCTTCAGCACGCTGACCGCGACGTACCGGTTCTTCGAGCTCTACGCCAACACCGAGGCCTGGAGGCCCGACGAGTTGCCACCGATCGAAGACCGGCCGCTGATGGACCGCTGGCTGCTGTCGCGTCTCGACGCACTCACCGCGGCCTGCGCGGACGACCTGAGACACTACGACGTAACCCACGCGATTCGGCGCATCGGCGAGTTCGTCGTCGACGACCTGTCCAACTGGTACGTGCGCCGTTCCCGGGCGCGCTTCTGGGGCACGCGAGCCGCGTCGCGCGAGACAATGAACGCCGCCTTCGCCACGCTCCACGAAGCGCTGGTCGCCGTCTGCCGGCTGCTCGCGCCCATGGCGCCGTTCCACAGCGAGTGGATTCACCGTGAGCTTACGGGCGGTTCCGTCCATCTGGAGCGGTATCCGGTGCCGGCCGGCCGCAACGACGCCTTGCTCGACGAGGCGATGACGTTGACCCGCAGGATTGCCGGGCTGGGCCGCGGCGCTCGCGACGGCGTCGGCATCAAAGTACGGCAGCCGCTGCGCGTCCTGTACGTCAGCGTCCCGGGCGGTCGCCCGGCGGGCATGAGCGACGAGATCATCGAGATCGCCAGTGACGAGCTGAACGTGCACAAAGTCGAGTTCGTGGCGGGGCCGGAGGAACTGGTCACCTACCGGGCCGAGCCGAATTTCGCCGCTCTCGGCCCGCGATTCGGTGGCCGTGCCCAGGAGATCGGTGCGGCGATCCGCAAGCAGGACAGCGATGGGCTGGTCGCGTGGCGACAGGAGGGCGGTGACCTGGACGTCGATGTCGACGAGGAGACCGTGCAGGTCCCCGCCGAGGCCGTGACGCTGGTCGAGGAGCCGCGAGAGGGGCTGGCGATCGGGTCCGAGGCGGGCGTGGTGGTCGGCCTCGATACGCGCCTCGACGATGAGCTGCGGCGCGAGGGAACGGCGCGGGAGCTGATCAACCGCATCCAACGGCTGCGCCGGGAAGCGGGCCTCGAACTGGACGACCGGATCCGTTTGGGTATCTTTGGGGCTCCCGAGGTCGCCACGGCGGCGGAAGCTCACCGCGATTACATCGCCGGCGAAGTGCTGGCTGTCGAGGTAGAGATCGGGCCGGGCGCCCCGGGTGGCGACGGGTACGAACACCTGAGGGAAATCAAGCTGGACGGCCGTGAAGCCGTGATCGGGGTCGAGGTCAGCTGAAACGGAACAGTCGGAGCCCGGTGAGCGTTCACCGGTAATGCGAGGTAGAATAGAATGCCACTAGCCAAGAAAGATCTGGCGCACTTCGAGCAGCGCCTTCTCGAGGAGCGAGAGAAGATAGTCAAGCAGTTGGCACAGTTCGACGAGTCCTTCTCTGATACGCTCCAGGGTTCGGACGGTGACCTGTCGGCCTACAGCTTTCACATGGCGGACCAGGGGACCGATGCGATGGAGCGCGAGAAGGCGTTCCTCTTCGCCAGCAAGGAAGGCCGTTTCCTGTACCACATCGACGAGGCCTTGCGCCGCCTCTACCAGACGCCGGAAGCCTACGGCTACTGCCAGGAATGCGGCAACGAGATCGGTTTCGAGCGGCTGGATGCCCTGCCGCACGCTCGACTGTGCATCAGGTGCAAAGAGCGCGAGGAGAACGGTGACTCCTAACGGCTATTCCCGGGCGGAGGAAGCGACGCGGCGCGAGGAACTAGCTAGCGGGGTGGGCGTGCGCAGCAAGTTGGGCATACTCGCTGCTACCACCGGGTCGATCCTGTTCCTGGACCTGTTGACCAAGTTCGGGGTGCAAAACTCGCTGCATCTCTACGACTCGATACCGGTCATCGGCGACTTCTTTCGTCTAACCTATATCCATAACCCGGGCGCTGCGTTCGGGTTGCATCTGGGACCCTATTCGCGGTTCATCTTTCTGGGTCTCGCTTTCGTTGCGCTCGGCGTGTTGCTGGTCATGTATCGGCAGACGCCGGCCGAGGACAAGCTGCGGCTGTTCGCTATCGGCTCGATAGCGGGCGGCGCGTTGGGAAATGTCATCGATCGGATCCGATCGGCCGCAGGCGTGGTCGACTTTCTCGATTTCGGGATCGGGAACCTGCGCTGGCCGGTCTTCAACATCGCGGACACCGCGGTGACGATCGGTGCGATCCTGCTGCTCGCCTCGCTCTGGGCGGAGGACCAGCAGCAGCGCGAAAAAGGGACGAGTGAAACGAATTGAGGATGCGGACGGCACGGTAATCCATACGCTCCATGTGGACGAGCCCAGCGGGGAAAGGCTCGACCGCTATCTCGCCCAGGTCCTCTCGCTCTCCCGCTCACAATCCGCCGCGCTGATCGAGGCCGGCAACGTCAAAGTCAACGGGCAGACCCCCAAGAAGAGCCACGTCCCGGCGGTCGGGGACGAGATCGTCGCCGTGGTTCCGCCGCCCGATCCTCTGGAGGTCGAGCCCGAACCGATCCCAGTCGAGATTCTGTACGAGGACGATGCCCTGCTGGTCGTGAACAAGCCGGCCGGCATGGTCGTCCACCCCGCGCCCGGCCATTCGGCCGGTACGCTGGTCAACGCCCTGCTGCATCACGCTGGCAGTTTGTCGTCGATCGGCGGTTCGAGTCGCCCCGGCGTCGTTCATCGGCTCGATAAGGACACCTCTGGTCTGATCATCGTGGCCCGGGACGAATCGGCGCACCGACGCCTGTCTACGGCGCTGGCCCGCCGTCGCATATCGCGGAGTTATCTGGCGGCGTGCTGGGGACATCTGCCGCAGGACGAGATGGTAGTCGAGGCGGAGGTCGGACGCCATCGCCGCGATCGCAAGCGCATGGCAGTGGTCCCCGAAGGCCGACCGGCGATCACCGAGCTGCAGCTGCTCGAGCGCTGGCGGGCCGCCGACCTGCTGAGCGTTCGGCTGGGTACGGGCCGAACTCACCAGATCCGGGTCCACCTGCTGCACATCGGGCACCCGGTGGTGGGGGACCGGCAATACGCCGAAGGCTGGGAGCGCGGCATGTCTGGGGTGGGCCGATGGGCGCGGGACCTGGCGAATCGGGTGCCGCGGCAGTTCCTCCACGCGACGGAACTCCGTTTCCGACACCCACTTACGGGTCGTGAGCTGGAGTTCGTCGCGCCGTTGCCGGAGGACCTGGCGGAGGCCGCCGAGTGGGCCCGCCGGACGAGTTGACCGGCGTCTTAGTCGTTATTATACTTATACTTCCGCGTATCCCTCCCCCCAGGAAATTCCCCTGACCTTTGACCGTTTCGAGGTGCGACCCGGTGTCTCGTTCCGCCAGGCGCCAGATCCTGTTTGAAGTCGGCCCTCACCTGCTCGCTGCCGATGCTCAAGAGATTTGCGAAGTGCGAGAGCCGTCCAGAGCCACGCCGGTCCCCGGCTCGGTTCCCGGGATAGCGGGGCTCATCAACCTGCGCGGCACGCTCGTGGTTGCCGGCGAGCTTGCAACGCTGCTTGGTCTCGAGCCGCTGAAGAGCGAGGAGGCGACTCTGATTGTCTTTGAGGAGAGCGAACAACGCATCGCGCTGGAAGTCGATCGGTTGGTCGGTGTGAGCGAAGTCGATCGGGAGGAGCTCGATGTGAAGGGCGATCTTCTGGAGGCGCTCGGCGCGCGCGATCTGGTGGCGGGTGTCGGCCAGTACGAAGACCGCCCGTTCTTCCAGCTCGATATGAAGGCGTTGTTCGCACGCGTTCTCGACCGGGAAGGCGACGGTGATGGTGCGCGACAGCTCGGATCGCCAGGAGGATGGGAAGCCACATGAGCCGGACAGTTCTGATCGTCGATGACGCGATGTTCATGCGCACGATGATAGCCGACATTCTCAAGGGTGCCGATTTCGAGGTCGTTGGCGAAGCGTCGTCGGGCGTCGAAGCGGTTCAGAAATACCGAGAACTGAAGCCCGACCTCGTCACGATGGACATCGTGATGCCCGACATGGGCGGCATCGATGCGGTGCGCGAGATCATCAAAGAGGATCCGGACGCCAGGATCCTCATGTGCAGCGCTATGGGGCAGCAGGGACTGGTGGTGGAGGCGATACAGGCAGGGGCTCGCGACTTCGTGGTCAAACCCTTCCAGCCCTCCCGAGTGCTCGAAGCTGTCCAGCGTCTACTGGGATGAGCCAGCAGGAAAAATACGCAGAGCTGTTTGCGGCTGAAGCGCGCGAGCATCTGGCTGAGATGAGTCGTGCGCTCGTCGTTCTCGAGAGCGAGCCGGGGGATCGCGACTCGCTCGACGCGATCTTCCGCTCGGTTCACACGATCAAGGGAATGGCGGCGGCGATGGGTTACGAGGTCGCGGCCCGGCTCGCTCACGCTATCGAGTCGGTCCTCGACGAGCTGCGTCAGGACAGACGCCAGGTCGACTCGGAAGTGATCGATTTGCTGCTCGACGGCACCGATCAGCTCGAGGAGGTCGTCGTCGCCACCGTCGAGGGCGAGAAGCTCCCCGACCCGGCCGTGACCATCGAGCGCCTCGTGCTCTGGAGACTGGCTGCGGACCAGGCGGACGACGCGGAGGATTCCGATGCCGATTCCGAGCCCGCTGAGACGACCGCAACGTCGCGGAGCAAGGCCGGCGCGATCGGGCCGGTGCCGGCAGGCCGTGGCCGACCCGGGCTCGGCGGTCGTGCCGATAGCCGGGTCCGTGTCGACATCCGGCGGCTCGACGCTCTGATGAACCTGATCGGTGAGCTGGCAATCGTTCGCGGACGGTTGCGGGCGCTGGCTGCCGAGACGGGCTTGAACCCGCTTCAGGAGGCCGTCGAGCGAGCGGGCGGCCTGATCAGCGAGATGCAGAGCGAGGTCATCGAGAGTCGCATGGTTCCGGTATGGCAGGTCTTCGACCGTTTTCCGCGCCTGGTCCGGGACGCAGCCCGCAAGCTGGACAAGGAGGTCGAATTCGAGATGAGCGGGAAGAACCTCGAGCTCGATCGCGCCCTGCTGGACGCGATCAGCGACCCGCTGGTCCATCTGCTTCGGAATGCCGTGGACCATGGCCTCGAGACGGCGGCGCAGCGCGCGAAAGCGGGCAAGCCGGCGGCAGGGCGGATCGAGCTGGCGGCCAGGCGCGAGAAGTCACGGGTGATCATCGAGGTCAGCGATGACGGCCGCGGCATCGACCGGGACGCCGTATTGAAGCAGGCGCGGGCCCAGGGGTTGATCGATGGCGACGGCACGACCTCCGACCAGGAGCTGTTCAGGATTATGGCGCGGCCGGGCTTCTCGACAGTGGAGAACGTGACCGAGCTCTCCGGCCGCGGCGTCGGACTCAACGTCGTCGAAGACGCGATCCGCGGATTGGGCGGTTCGGTCGAGCTCCAGACCGAGAAAGGCGTCGGGACGACCTTCAGGATGGAGATGCCCGTCACGCTGGCCATCCTTCGCGCGTTGCTCGTGGAGATCGGTGGCCAGGTCTACGCGATCCCCGCCACGTTTACCCGGGAAAGCATCGAGCTCGATGGGACGGCCGTCGCTCGGGCGCATGGCCGCGAATGGATCAGGTGGCGCGAGGATCGCGTGCCGCTCCTCCGGCTCGGGCGGCTGTTCGATGCCGAGCGTGGATCCGAGGTCGATAGCGATGACCTCCTGCATGTGGTGGCGCTGGAATTCGGCAGCTCGTTCCTGGCTGTCTCGGTGGATCGCTTCTTGGGTGAGGAGGAGATCGTCGTCAAGCCATTCGCCATGCCACTCGGTGCCGTTCCGGTCTTCTCAGGTGCGACCGTGCGACCGAACGGGTTGGCCGCGCTGGTCATCGATGTCGGCAGCCTCGCGAGATGGCCCGAAGAGCCGGACGCCCGAATACCATTAGCCAGCTAATCGAATGAACGAGTCACAGCAGCTCCGCGATCTCGAGCTCGACGCCTTGAAGGAAGTCGCGAACGTAGGCGCCGGCCATGCCGCCACGGCGCTCAGCCAGCTGACCAACCGCCGCGTCATGATCGACGTGCCCGAGGTCGCGGTCTGCCCCATCGAGGAGGCCGCCAACGCCGTCGGCAACGGGAATTCCGTCGTGGCCGCCGTGCTGATGCACGTCCTCGGCGACCTGACGGGGCGCAGCCTCTTGTTGTTCGAGAAGGAGTGCGCGATGCGGCTGGCTCAGATGCTCCTCGATCGAGAAGAGAGCGCCAGCCGGGTATTCGGGGAGCTGGAGCAGTCATCCATCAAAGAGACGGCCAACATACTGACCGGCGCGTACCTGAACGGATTGTCCGATCTTCTCGGTTTGATGCTAATCCCGTCGGTCCCCAGCCTGGCTGTGGATCTGTGCGGCGCGATCCTGTCGACCACGTACCTGAACTTCGGTCACGATCGCAGCTACGTCATAATCCTGGATACGCGGTTCAAATTCGAGCCCGGCGAATCGAGCATGGAGGGTCATTTCGTCCTGCTGCCGGACCCGGCGAGCCTGCGGGTGATCCTGAAAGCGGCACGGGTAAAGTAGGGCATGGCAAAAGCCGTTCACTCCGAGGGCGATCTCCGAGTTCTGCGGGCGCTCTCGAATCGTATCGACCCCGGTGACGCGGGCGCGTTCAACAACCTGGGCGTCGTGTACTATCAGAAGGGGCTGTTCGAAGAGTCGATCGAGCAGTTCCGGCGCGCGCTCGCCATCGATCCCAAGATGGAGGTGGCGCGCCGCAACCTCGACATCGCCTACCATCAGACCGGCTTCTACGACCGACAGATCGCGGGTCTGCTCGAGCGGCTCCGTGGCGACGAGTCCGACGACGACGCGCGCATGAAACTAGCCGAGGCCTACCTGCAGACCGGACGTGCCGACGACGCGATCGGTCATTACGAGACGCTGATCGCGAAGCGGCCGGGCGACGTTCAGGTGCTGGTCAAGCTGGGCACGGCCGAGAAGAGCCGCGGCGAGCTGAAGAAGGCGATCGACTGGTTCGAGCGGGCGCGGCGTGTCGACCCCGAGCGCCCGCTGGTCTACCTGCAACTGGGCGAGATCCTCTACAACCAGGGGATGAACGAAGAGGCGATCGCCCACCTGCGAAAAGCGCTGAAGTTGAACCCGGCGATCGCGGAGGCTCACCACCTGTTGAGCTTCGTGTACGGCGACATCGGGGATACCGAACGCGCCTCGCAGCACGCGCAGCGGGCGGCGGAGCTGAATCCTGCGGCGACGAAGGCTCAGACCAACCTGTCCCTCGATCGCTACAGCTCGGCGCGCTACGTCGAGCTGACCGGCAGCGAGGATCCGACGCTGTCCACCGACGGGAAGCAGGCGTTCGCCCACTACAGCCTGGGTGTCGCGTTCCGCGCCCGCGGCCTGTACGAGGAGGCGCGGCGCGAATTCCAGCGGGGACGCGAGGCCGGCGAGGACGAGGCCCTGCTGGACCAGGCGGAAGCCGAATTGGCTCTGTTGGAGGGCGATGCCGAGGGTGCTCTGCGCCGCTATGACAAGCTCCTCGCCGCGACGCCCGAGAGTCCGAAATTGTGGAACGAGCGCGGCGTAACCGTGCACCAGGTGGGACGCCTGGATGAGGCCGAGGAGTGTTACAACCGTGCGCTGCGGATCGATAGCGGCTATGCCCTGGCCTGGAACAACGTGGGGGTTCTGAACGCGCACCGCGTGGACACCGCCGCCGCCGAACGGGCGCTGCGGCGGGCGCTCGACGCCCGGCCCGAGCTGGACGACGCGCGGCTGAACCTGGGCCTGTTGTGGATGAAGAACGGTCGGCACGACGCGGCGCTGCAGCTCTACAGCGACATGCTGCGGGCGGACCCGCAGCGTGCCGATGCGTGGAACGGCCTCGGCTCGGCGCTGATCGCGCTGGGACAGCTGGAGGAGGCGCGTAACGCCTTCGCCCGGTCGGTGGAAGCGAACCCCAACTATCCGCCCGCCCGCTACAACCTGAGCTTCGTCCTCGCCCGTCTCGGTGATCACGCGGGTGCATTGCGTGAGACCAAGGCGGCACTCGAGCTCGACCCGTATTACACGGCACCGCGCTACAAGCTGTCCATCGATCTTCAATACGAGGCCGGCGATGTCTGGGCTCCCGAGCTGGCTGCCCCGGAGCGGGTGGAGCCGCGTGGCCCCGGGGTTCGCGACTTCCGTTTCGATCCCGGCGAGCTGGAGAGCGTCTTCCAGGAACTGGACGTCGGGGAAGAGGCGCCCGATGAGGCGGCCGAGGAACGCCCGGTCGCCGAGGACCTCTTCGCGCTGGCCCGGGATTACCTGGCCAACGGGATGTACGAGCGCGCGCTCGCCGAAGCGACGCACGGCGTTCGTGAAGGTGGCGACGCCGTCGAGGGCGCCCTGATCATCGGCGAAACGTACTTCCAGCGTGGGCTGCACGGCGAAGCGCTCGAGCGATTCCGGAAGGCACGCGCCGCCCGACCGGACGATACCAACGCGTTGGCGGGGGTCACGCGCTGTCTCTTGCAGCTCGATCGGCTGGACGAGGCGCGGGAGGTGGCTGAAGAGCTGCAGCCGCTGGCGGGAGCCAACGTGGAGCATCTGCTGATCGTTGGCGAGGCGTTGACCCGTGCGGGGGAGGCGAAGCGGGCGGTCGAGGTGCTCGATGCCGCTGCCCAGCTCGCGCCTGCCGATCCGGTCGTGCATCGCCACGTGGCACAGGCCGCACTGGCCGTGGGAAACCGACGGCGGGCGAAAGACGCCTATCGGAAAGCCATCGCCGACGACCCCGACTTCGCCGCGGCCCGGGTCGAGCTCGGACGGATCCTGATCGACGAAGGAGCGTACAGAGAGGCAGAAGGCGAGATCCAGCAGGCGCTGGAGCTGATGCCGACTTACGCCGAGGCCAGTCTGGTGTTGGCCGATCTGATGGCGCGCCAGGGTCGAACGCGCGAGACGATCAACCTGCTGGCCGGGATGCTCCAATCGCAGCCCTACAATCCCGAGGCTTTGGAGCTGCTGGGGGAATCGCTGGCCAAGGAGGGGAGGCGCAGAGATGCCGAACAGGCTCTGTTGCGCGCCGTCCGTTTCGACCCCGAACGACCGACCGCGCTCTTGCGGTTGGGTGAGCTGGCGGGAGAGTCGGGCCGATATCGGGAGGCATTGGGCTACTGGCGTCGCCTCATAGAGCTGGATCCGGACAGCGAGGTCGCCGCCCGGGCTCGGATCCAGGCGCGTATGACGTTGGGTGGTGCCCAGGGTTCGCTCGAGGGTGCACCGACGGGGAGTGGTGCCTGATGCCGATCGAGGGTTCGCTACGTGAGTTCGCGCTCCACGACATCTTCCAGCTGCTCCACCTGTCGCGGAAGACGGGCGAGTTGGAAATCAGACGGGAGCCGTCGGGCGCTCGCGGCGTAGTCGTGTTCAACGGGGGAGCCGTGGTGGGCGCAGAGGTGGATGAGGAAACGCCGCGCCTGGGGTACATGCTGCTCAACGCCGGCAAGATCACGGAAGCCGACCTTCACCGAGCTGACCAACTGCACTCCGAGCAACCGTCTCGAAGCTGGGCCGACATCTTTGGATCGCTGGCCGTGATGGAGCCGGAGGATTTGGAGCAGTACATGAAGTTTCAGGTCGAGGAGTTCATTTACGAGATCCTTGACTGGCAGGACGGTCGCTTCTGGTTTGGCGAGCGCCCGGTTCAAGAATCGGAATGCTTCACGTGGATACCGGTCGAGTCGCTGCTCATGGAAGGTGCGCGGCGCGCCGATGAGCTGTCGCAACTGTCCACGGCCATCGAAGGCCGTCACGCGGTACCACGCCTGTCCGAGCGCGCAGCGAGCGAGAACAGTGTCCTCGACCTGAAACCGGATGAGTGGGAGATACTGGGTCGTGTCGATGGCGTGAGCGACGTGAAGTCGATTGCCACCACCCTGGGGAGAAGCGAGTTCGACGTCAGCAAAGTGGTTTCCACCCTGGCCGAGCGTGGGTTGTTGGAGATCAGCTCGCAGGACGGCCTCCGAACTCGGCCACCGCACGAGACCATGCTGGATCGCGTGGCCGACCTGATCGAGCGTGGACAGCTCGCTGAGGCGGGCGACAAGCTGGCCTCGGTCCTCGACGCTCTACCGGAGGAGCCACGTGCTCACTATCTGGGCGCGCGAATTCTGGAGCGGGAAGGGAAGCTGAACGAGGCGGTAGCCGGCTACGAGAAGGCGCTGAGTCTGGATCCGTTGGCAGCCGAGGCGCGGGAGCGACTCGGGCTGGTGAAGCTGAAGCTGGGTGATATCGAGGGTGCCTCGCACGAATGGAAGGCGTATCTGCGCATGGCGGCCGATACCCCGGAGCGGCGGCGCGTGGAGCGAGCGATGACCGCGCTGCATGATCTGGAGATCGTACTGAGCGAGTTGGATGGAAGAGAGCACCCGTAGGTCGCTCGAGGAGCTGAGCGCCGAGGTCGCGTCGAATCCGAACTCGACGGCGTTCGTCGAGCTCGCCGCGGCATACCGTGCGCGCGGTGATCTCGAGCGCGCCATGCGCCTCTGCCTGCGCGGCCTGCAGCGACACCCAACCCACGTGGAAGCCCACTTCGAGCTGGGCCGGATCTACGAAGCGAGGGGCGAGCGCGAGCTGGCTCTCGATGAATGGGGCGTCGTGCTGCAGCTGGCACCCGAGCACCTGAACACGCGGCTCACGCTCGTTCGGCTGTATCTCGACGAGGGCCGGCAGTCCGACGCGACGGCCGAGCTGGAACGGGCGGAGACGATCGCGCCCGGCGACCCGCGTTTGAACGAGTTCCGCGGCCTGCTGGACTCCGGTCTTGCGCCGCCGGAGGCCGAGGGCGAATCCGGAAACGGCCGCGGACATGTGTTCGAGTCCCTGGGCGAGGATCATCCGGGCACGCTCGGCATTCTGCTGGTCGATGCCGAGGGTGAGATAATCGAGAGCCACATGCCGGCGGAGAACGGGGATGTTCAGGCGGCTCTGGGTACGGACTTGATCGAAGCGCGGGCGGAAGCGGAACGGGTGGCGTCGTATCTGCAGCTGGGCGAGCTGAAAGGGATGGTGGTAGAGAGCAAGAGTGCGCGGCTCACGGTTTCGCCGGTGGGACGGGATGTGGTCATCGTCGCCACCCGCACGGATCTGCCCGCCGGACAGGCGGCCCTCGTCGTGCAGCGGGCTTGGGATCTGGCCGAGTCGTACCTGAGCAACCTGAATCGGTGATGGATACGGGCTACGGGGATCTATTGGCTGACGTGATGAAGCAGCCCGGTGTGCGGGGTGCTCTCGTCGTCGCGGTGCGCGACGGACTGGTCGTCGACGGCCGGGTCCACGTCGGTGTGCGTGGCGACGCGGCGGCGGCGTTGGCCGCCGCGCTGTTTCGCCGGGCCCGCCAGGCGACATCGAACGGCGAGGGGCGGATTCGTTTCGTCGAGGTCGATGCCGAGCAAGGCCGGATCATGATGGCGGGCCCCGAGGCGGTGGCCCTGCTGGCCGTACTCGAGACGCGGGCCAACCCCGGTCAGGTGCGGCTCGCGGTACGCCGCGCCGCCGACGAGCTTGCGGCTATGGAGGGAGCGAAGTGACCGGTCAGCCGAACCTGCGGCAGATCCAGGACGCCTTCTCCGGGCCGCTGGAAGATTTCGTCCGAGAATCGGGCGTCAGGCTGGCGGTTCTCATCAACCGCAGCGGCCAGGTCCTGGCCCAGGTCGGGTTCGACCGCGTATTCGATCTGGTCGGTGTGGCGTCGCTGGCCGCGGGGATCAACGCCTCGAGCCGGGCGCTGGCCAATCAGCTGGGCCAGGAGGAGTTCGAGCACCTCCACCACGCCGGGCGCCGGCGGCAGCTCTTTTTGGGACACTTCGAATCGGCCGCCGGCCAGCTGATGGTCGTCACCGTGTTCAACGATGAATCCTCGATCGGTCTGGTGCGTGTCTTTTTCGAGGAGTTCGTGAAGCAGATACAGCGACTTCCGGCGATGGATGCCGCGCGAAGAGCGGTGCAGGCTCGCGATTTCGAGGCCGAGCTGGAGACCAGCCTCGATCGATTCTTCCAAGACCTGATAGGCGGCTGATCATGTCGCTAGTCAACTACGCCACTCGGGAGATCACCTGCAAGATCGTCTACTACGGGCCCGGGCGATCCGGCAAGACGACGAACCTGCAGTATATCCACAGCCGCGTGCCGTGGGACCGGAAAGGCGAGATGGTCTCGCTCGCCACCGATGCCGACCGAACGCTCTTCTTCGATTTCCTTCCGCTGGAGCTCGGTCGGATCTCCGGCTTCACCACCCGGTTCCAGCTCTATACCGTGCCGGGCCAGGTCTATTACAACGCGACGCGTAAGCTGGTGCTGCAGGGTGCGGACGGGGTCGTTTTCGTGGCGGACAGCCAGAAGTCGCAGATCGATGCGTCGCTGGAGTCGTTTCGCAACCTGCACGAGAATCTGCTCGAGCACGGCATCGATATCCGCGACATCCCGGTCGTCATTCAGTACAACAAACGAGACCTGCCCAATGTGTTCAGCATCGAGGAACTGGAAGAGGAGATCAACTTCCGCAACGTCCCCAGTTTTCCCGCCTCCGCCCTCTTGGGAGAAGGCGTTTTCGACACCCTGCGCTCGGCCAGCGAGGGCGTGCTGAAGAAGCTCGCCAGCAAGCTGGACATTACCGCCGACGTCCCCGCGTCCGAGGAGGCGCCGAGTGACGGATTCCGTTGATCCGAAACTGACCTTCGACTCCTTCGTCGTCGGGCCCGAGAACCGGCTCGCCTGGGAGGCCGCCCGCACGGCCGCGGAGTTGCCCGGTTCCGCCTATAATCCGCTCTTCATCTACAGCGACACGGGACTCGGCAAGACCCATCTGCTCATCGCCATCGCCAACCGGGCTCGCGAGTTGCACCCCGAGGTCGAGATCGCCTACACACCCCTCGAGCAGCTGTTGCGCCAGCTGCAGGGCCAGAACGGCGAAAGCGAGGACTACCGGTCGACGGAGATCCTGCTCATCGATGACCTCCAATTTATCGGCCCGAAAGGCGAGAGCCACCAGATCCTCTTCCACCTGCTCGATCACCTGCTGATGTCGGGCCGGCAGGTCGCCCTCGCCTGCGATCGGCCGCCGCTCGAACTGGGCGAGCTGGATGACCGCTTGCTGTCGCGCTTCAGCGGAGGTCTCGTGGTCGACATCGGCCGACCGAACCTCGAGACCCGGCGTGCTATCCTCGAGCTACGGCTCGCCGCCGTCGACGCGTCGCTTCGCCCCGAGGTCATCGATGCCATCGCGCGCCTCGCGATCGAGAACGTCCGCCAACTCAAGGGGGCTCTCAATCGCGTGCTCGCCGCGCAGAAGTCCGAGAATCGCGACGTCACCGCCGACGAGGTGGACCGACTGCTCGCCGACGTCGTCTCCGACCCCGAATTGCCGTGGCTGGCCGAAGCGAAGCAGCAGACGGGGGCCGAATTCGATGACTTCCTCGCCGATGTATCCTCTGCCGTCGAGGAGGCGCTCGGCGCGCCCAAGTGGAGGGAGGATCTGGCGAGGGCGATACTGAAGTGGGAGTCGGAGGGTTACGAGACCAAGCGGCTCGAGATGTTCCTCGATGGCGAGGAGGCGATCGATTCCGAGCAGGTGATCGCCGCCTACGAGCGAGATGTGGAGAAGCTGAGGTCGATAGAGGAGGAACTGCGTCGACTGGGAACGGAGCTCCCTCAGGATGGCAGTCTGCGGGATCCTGACCGATGCGATGCGCTCCGCGCGCTGCTCGCCGATGTCCAACGTTCGGATTCCGCCATCGACGACTTCTTCCTCGACGATGAAAAGATCATTTGGGAGTGGCCGCTGAACGAGGGTCGGCTGATCGAAAGCTGGGACGATGGCGATAAAGGGTAGCCTCAAAGAAGCAAGCCTTCCCGACGTCTTTCAGCTCCTGACCATGGGTGGAAAGACCGGGTGCCTGTCCGTCACCGATCGACAGAGCTTCGGGTACATCTATTTCGAAGATGGCCGGATCGTCTACGCCTCCCTACTCAATCGGCGCGATCGGCTCGGTGACATTCTCGTGCGCGGGAACGCGATCTCCCGCGAGGACCTCGACCGGGCCATCGACGAGCAGAGCCAGACACGCGACGGGCGTCGGCTGGGCGAGATCCTCAAGGACAACGGGGCGATCGACGAGAAGACGCTCCAGCGGTACGTGAAGCACCAGATCGAAGAGGCCGTGTATCACCTGTTCACCTGGGGCCAGGGCACCTTTTACTTCGAGCCGGGCCAGCGGCCGGAGCGCGAACAAATCCTGGTTTCCATCGACCCCGAGAGCCTGCTGCTGGAGGGAGCACGCCGGGTCGACGAGTGGAGCCAGATCGAGAACAAGATCCAGTCGCTCGACGTGATCTTCTCGCTCGATTCCGACAAATCGGCCACGATCTCGACGCTGAACCTGACACCGGAGCAGGAGGCGATCCTCCCTTACCTAGACGGCACGCACGCCGGCTGGGAGATGGTCGAGGAGACCGCGCTGGGCGACTTCGAGGTAGGGAAGGCGCTGTACGGCCTGGCGACCGCCGGGCTCGTCCGCAAGACGGGCAAACGGGAACGGCTGAAAGCCCGAAACGAGGCGCCGGCGCGTCTGGACGAACACCGCAACCTGGGCATCGCGTTCTATCGCACGTCGATGTTCGACGAGGCGATCCGAGAGTTGGAGCAGGTGCTCAAGCTGGAACCCCAGGCCCTCGATGCCGAGTTCTACCTCGGCCTCGTCGAGTTGCGGCAGGGTGACCTGTCCGGGGCGGAAAAGAGGTTTCGGGGCATACTCAAGCGCGGCGGAGCCCAGGCCGCGGTCTTAAACAACCTGGCTCATGTGTTGGCCGTGCAGGGCAAGCTGGACGAGGCGTTGAAGCTTCTGGACGAAGGCCTAAAGAAGCAGCCGCCGAGTCCCAGGCTCCATCTGAGCAAGGCTCAGTTGCAGCTGCAGAGCGGCGATGTGCCGGGCGCACGGGCGACGCTGGATGTGTACGCCGATCAGAGGGGCAAACGCCTGCCGCCGCTCTATTTCTCGACGCGGATGCTCGTCGAGGCGCTGTCGACGAACCTCGACGCGGCGGTGCGGCTCGCCGAGGAGGGGCTGGAGCGCCATCCGAACTCGGCGCCGCTGGCGAACAAC
Source organism: Candidatus Kutchimonas denitrificans (assembly GCA_011774835.1). Classification (GTDB taxonomy): domain Bacteria; phylum Gemmatimonadota; class Gemmatimonadetes; order Palauibacterales; family KS3-K002; genus Kutchimonas; species Kutchimonas denitrificans. The sequence goes on from JAACAK010000046.1 coordinate 44,472, forward strand.
GCCGGCGTGGTCCAGGAGCGGAAAGGCGATATCGATCGGGCGCGGGAGCTGTACGAGCGGGCGTTCGAGCTCGACGCCAACCTACCGCAGACGTCGAAGAACCTGGGCGATCTGCTGTACCGCGACGGTCGGTACGAGGAGGCGGCCGAGGTATACGAGCGAGCGCTGCGGGCGGACAGCGACCTGGGCGACGATGTCTACGCGAAGTTGGGCAACGTGTACTACAAGCGTCGCGAACGGGACAAGGCGATCGAGATGTGGGCGCGGGCGCTATCGCTCAATCCGGAGAATGAGGTGGTTCGAACCAACCTCGAGTTCGTCAAGGGAGGCGCCGGTGAGTAGCGACGAAGCAGCCTACGCCGATCTGTTCGACCGGCTGGAACGCGAGCGTGGCTTTCGCGGCAACCTTTACCGCCAGAAGTGTCTGCGGCGGCGCGTCGCCGTTCGTATGCGGGCTCGTGGGGTGGCCGACGTGAGTGACTACTCGGCTCTGCTCGACAACGATCCCGAGGAGTACGAACGGCTGCTGCGTGTGTTGACGATCAACGTCAGCAAGTTCTTCCGGAATCAGGAGACCTGGGTCGTGATTCGCGAGGAGGTGATGCCGGAGCTCCTGCAGCGAGGGGGTCCGCTGCTCATGTGGAGCGCCGGGTCGGCCTGCGGCGAAGAGGCGTACAGCCTGGCGATTCTGGCGTGGGACTGGCTCGCACGAACCGGGTTCGGTGGCTGGAACGGAATCCGCATCATCGGTACCGACATCGATGGTCGGAGTCTGGATGCGGCACGGACAGGGGAGTACCCGGCGGCGGCACTGGATGAGACACCGGCGGACCTCAAGCGGCAATGGTTCGAGGCCGATGGCCCTTACCGGCTCAAGGAGCCGATTCCGCGGCTGGTCGAGTTTCGGCAGCGGGATATCCTGGCCGGCCGGCCGGAGTTCGATGCCGATCTGATCCTATGCCGCAACCTGCTGATCTATCTGGACAGGGAAGCACAGCGGCAGGTGTTCGAGATCTTTGTCGAGACGCTGCGCTCCGGGGGTTTTCTGGTGCTGGGTCGGGTCGAGATGCTCGACGCCCGGGTCCGCGACGTATTCGAAGTGGTCAACCCCCGGGAGAGGATCTACCGCAAGCGATGAGGCATTTCGTCGCGGCGGGCGAACGTCGAGTTGGCAGGAGCGAAGGGACGTTCTCTGTTTTGGGTCTGGGATCGTGTGTCGTGATCGCGCTCTACGATGGCTCGAGCCAGGTGGGAGGCATGGCTCATGTCCTCCTTCCCGACCCGTCGTACAACGAGAGCCCCGCCCGCCTCTGGCGCTACGCGACCAGCGCCATACCGGCGCTCATCGAGGAAACGATCGCCGCGGGTGCCCGGCGCGGCCGCCTGAGCGCTCGCCTCGTCGGCGGCGCCTGCATGTTCCGGGACCTGTTGCCTCGTGACCAGCCGAACATAGGTGAACGCAACGTGGCGGCCGCCAGGCTGACCCTCGCGCAAGCGGGGATACGGGTGATCGGCGAGGATGTCGGCGGCGAGTTCGGTCGCTCCGTCTTCTTCCGTCTCAGCGACGGTCGGGTCCGGGTTCAGGCCCATGGACGGGAACATGTCGAGATCTGAATCGGGCTCGATCCGCTCGGTGCTGGTCGTGGACGACAGCATCTTCATGCGGCGCATGATCTCCGACATGATCGAGCGGTTCCCCGGCTACCGCGTGGTCGCGACCGCTGCCGACGGGGAAGAGGCGCTCCGGCTGATCGAGCGGCACGATCCCGATCTGGTCACTCTGGACATAGAGATGCCGCGGCTGGACGGATTCGGTGTTCTGAAACGGGTCATGGGGTCGAGGCCGCGCCCGTGCGTCGTCCTATCGGCCTACACCGCGACGGGCTCCGAGGCGGCGCTGCGGGCGCTCGAGCTGGGCGCCGTCGAGTTCGTGGCAAAGCCCTCGGGGCCCATCTCCTTCGATGTGGCCAAGGTTGAGGGACATCTGTTCGAGGCGCTGGAAGCCGCCGCGGCGGCCGATCTCGACGCGCTGCTCGAAGAACGACGCGGTGAGATCACCCGCCCCGTGGCGCTGGCCGTGGAGGGCGAAGAGTCGGTGGTCGTCATCGCCGCATCGACCGGCGGACCTCGGGCGCTGTCTTTCCTGCTCGGGACCTTGCCCGCGAGCCTGGAAGCGGCCGTCCTGGTGGTCCAACACATGCCGGCCGGCTTCACCGCCACGCTGGCCGCCCGGCTGGACGGGGTCAGCAAGTTGCCGGTAACGGAGGCGACCGGAGGAGAAACGGTCGTGGCGAACCATGTCTGGTTGGCGCCGGGCAATTTCCACATGCGTTTGCGGCGGTTCGAGCGTGAAGTGCGGATCGTTCTGGATCAACGCGAGCCGCTGCGGGGTACACGCCCGGCCGCTGACGCCCTGTTCCCGACCGCGGCCGCGCTGTACGGCAAGCGGTGTATCGGCGTCGTCCTCACCGGCATGGGACGGGATGGCGCCGATGGGCTGGCCGCGATCCGGGCGGCGAGCGGACGTACCATCGTGCAGGACGAGGCGACCAGCGTGGTGTTTGGCATGCCCGGCAGAGCCATCGCTCAGGGCGCCGCGGAACAGGTCGTTCCTCTGGACAGGGTTCCCGAGGCGATCGTCGAATGCCTCAGCGCGATCGCCGAGCGGGGCAGAGACACGACGACATGAAGGAGCTGCTCAGGTTTCGCGTCGGCGCCTCACGCTACGCCTTGCCGGCGGAGCTGATCGCCGAGATCGTCGAGATCGGGGCCATCTCGCAGCGTCTCCCCGCCAGCGAGGGAGAGGGTCCATGTCTCACCCGGGTGCGCGGACGCTGGGTGCCCGTGCTCGACCTGGCGGACGTCCTGCCGGATGCCGAGCCGGTTTCTCCCGACGAGGACTCGCTCCTGTTGCTGTTGGGGAAGGGGCCCGGCCGTCTGGGGCTGCGGGTTGAGAGGCTCGACGAGGTCGCGGTGGAGGCCCGGCGGCTGACCGCCTCGGGCGGCGACTCCGATCTGGTCGAACTGGATGGCCAGCTGGTCCGGCTGCTGGATGTTTCGACGCTGTTGCCCGCGCACGCCGACGTACTCGACGCCGAGGAAGATAGGATGATGAAGATGAGCGACAATCGGACGGCTTCGGAGCGCACTCAGTTCGTCGCCTTCAGGCTCTGCGAGGACGAGTTCGGAGTCGACGTGATGAAAACCTTCGAGGTGCTGAAGCCGGCCGACGTGCGGAAGGTGCCGAAAACGCCCGATTTCATCGAGGGGATGATCAGCTTTCGGGATTCGGTGGTCCCGATCATCGACATGCGCAAACGGCTCAGCTTGCCCGAACGATCCGACGGGGAGACGGCCCGGCTGCTGGTCGCGGCGATCGGCGACAGCAAGGTCGGACTGCTGGTGGACGACGTGCCTGATGTCGTCGAGTTACCCTCCGATTCGATCAGTCCGGCGCCCGGTCTGTTCCGGGGGCTCGAGAGCCGCTACCTGGACGGGATCGCACGTGATGGAGACCGTCTCATGATCCTCCTGAATCTGGAGGAGGTCCTCACTTCGAAGGAGCGAATCGCCCTCGAGAAGGCGATCGATGAGGCGACTGCCCAGACCGGGAAGGCGAGCGAACCGACCGCGGGTGGCGACGGCGAAGAGGACGCGAAGGCGTCCAGGTCGTCGAAAAAGGTGAGAAAGAAGAAGAAGAAGTCTGAAGAGAAGGATAAGAAGAAGACCCGTCGGGGTGCCAAAAAGGCCACCGACAAGTAAGTCGCCACCTTACGGAAGCCACTACCGGTCTGGTCGGCCTTTCCCGGGTCCCCATCCGGCCGTCTCGGTACACATCCCACCTCCCGGGCAGTACCTTAAGTTGCGAAGGCTGGAAATTGGAAACCCTGGCGCGTGGATGGCGGACCTTCAGTTTCAAGGTTGTCGTCCGAGATCCCCGAGGCTGGCCCGGAGGACGAGCACGAGCACCTTAACGAGCAGGAGCAGGAGAGGCGGGAGGTGGATCGCCGACGTCCATCTGGTGTTCTTGCTCCTCTGCGTCTCGACGACCGCGCTCGCCCAGCGAGGCATGCACGAGGTCGCCAGCGGTCCGTTGCTCTTTCGGGCCTGGCCCGGTCAGGCCGAGCTCGCGCGCGCCCTGGCCGAGGCGTTCGCCCGTTCGCCCGCTCCACCCGGTCTGCCACCGGACGTGCTGAGTGATCGGAGGGTCATCGTCTTCCTGCCTCCGGATCGGGCGACCTTCGACTCGCTGGCTCCTGCCGCACCCGATTGGGCGGCCGGACTGGCTTTCCCGGAAGGGAATCGAATCGTCCTTCCCACCTTCGCCTATCGGGAAGGCGGTCGCCTGGTCACGGTGCTGCGCCACGAGGTCGCCCACATCGCGGTGCGTCGCTACCTGGGCCCGAGTGCGCCACGATGGTTCCACGAAGGGTACGCGCAACTGGCCGCGGGCAGCTGGCAGGCGGACCAGGCCTGGAAGCTGCGATTCGCGATCCTGATGGGCCGAGTGCCCTCGCTTCAATCGCTCAGCCTCGACTTCGGCCGTCGACGCCTGAACGCCGAGCATGCCTATCTCCTTTCGTATACGGCCGTCGAGTATCTGTACCGTCTGGGCGGCGACCAGGGGTTCACGCGGTTGCTGGCCCGCTGGCGTGAGAGCGGTCAGCTCGACCGCTCCCTCCGCGAGACCTACGGAATCACCCTCAGTCAGTTCGAGCGCCTCTGGCGCCGGGACGTCGCCAACCGCTTCGGCTGGCTCCTGGTGCTGGGGCAGACCGCGGTCTTCTGGAGCATCCTGACGATCTTATTGCTCGTTCTGGGGTACTGGAAGAAAAGGCGAAATCGTCGGAAATTGGCGGCGCTGGAGGCGGCGACGGCCGGAGCGCAGGCCGACGAGGAGGCCCGATCCTTTGGTGAAGTAGCTGACACCCATTTTCCGATTGACGAGGAAGAGGGAACCGAATAGGTTGTAGCGGTTCATGCCAAACGCAAATCCCCGGAAGAGATCTCGACGCGGGTCCCGTGAGACTCGCGGATCGCATAGAGCGGCAGGGGCGCAGGAGGGACAGGAGGTGCGAGGTGCGGCAGGATCGTCACCATCGACCGGCCTGAACCCCCGGGCGCTGCAGTTCACCCGGCTGAACTGGATCCTCCTCGGGAGCGCGGCCGTTTTGATGACGGTTGGCTACCTGGCACTCGCGTCCGATTCGCCGTTCCTGTCGACGGTTCTGGCGCCGGTGCTCCTGGTTGGAGCCTACGCGGTGCTGATCCCGCTGGGGTTGATCCTGTGATCGATGGCCGGGTAAGTGGGGGCGCGTGTCGTGCAACTCCCACGTCGAACGGCGGTGGGGCGCGTAGCTCAGCTGGCGAGAGCGCTGCCCTTACAAGGCAGAGGCCCCTGGTTCGAGTCCAGGCGCGCCCATCGGCGGTTCCACGAGGGACTGCACAGGTCGGCAGGGAAGCAATCGCAAAGCGCGGGCGGGTTCCCGCTTGGAAGCACCTCAAGCCGTGAGAGAAAACCCATGAAGTCGCGTATCGCCAGGTCAAGAAGGGCCCTTTCGAGAGTTCTGATGGTCTCGATCGGGCTTTCGGTCGCAGCCCTGTCTCTCGTGTCCGAGGCGCGATCCGCCGTTTTGCAGCAGGAGCCGGGCGGACGATTTCGCGTCCTCGTCGTCCCGCTGGAATCGAGCCAGCTGGACGACGACTTCGGAGAGGACGTCGCGGATCGGCTGCGCGACCGACTCGATGATTTCACCACCCACGCGCCGATCGCCGAGCGTGAGTACAAACGGGCGTTGAAGCGGTACGAGGTCGAGGAGGAAGACCTCAACAAGATCCGCGCACGCCAGCTCGGCAACCTGATGGGCGCCCAGGTCGTCTACTACGGAACGGTGACCGAGCAGCCGAACCGGACCTACCAGGTCGACGCCACGTTCATCGACGTCGCGACGGGCGATGAGGTCACGGTCCCGACGATGACGATACGCGACGACAGCGACGACACGGTTCAACAGGTCGCGCAGGCTTCGCTGCAGGCCTTCGAACAGCAGGTCCGGTTCCTCCGCGCCCGCGCCTTCTGTGCCGACTACGTCGGCAGTCAGCAGCCCGAGAGCGCGCTGCGCAACTGCAACGAGGCGCTGTCCATCAACCCGAACAGCGTGCCGGCGCTCTATAACAAGGGGATCGCCTTCCGTCAGCTGTACGAGGCGAATCAGGAGACCGCAACCAGCGGCACCGACGGTTGGGCCGACTCCGCCGTCAGCTACTTCGAGGAGGTTCTGCAGAACAGTCCTGGACACCGGGAGGCGATCCAGCAGGCGGCCTACATGTATTCGCTCATGGGTGAGGCGGAGAAGGCGGCCGAGCTGTACCGTCAGTACCTGGAGCTCGATCCGGGCAACGTTCCGGTTCGCCTCAAGGTGGCCGACGATCTGAAGAACGCCGGCCTGATGGAGCAAGCGGTCAAGATCATTCAGGACGGGCTCGAGTACACGCCCAACGATGTGGACCTGCTCCAGTTCCTCGGCGACTACGCGTTGAACTACTCCTCCGAAGATTCCAGCTATGTCGATGTCGCCCTCGATGCTTACGAGAAGATCCTGGAGATTAAGGGTGAGGAGACCGATCCGAGAATCATCCTGAACGCCATCGCCGCCTACACGGCCGCCGGCCGCACCGATGAGGCCATCGCTTTCGCCGAGCGGGCGCTGCAGTCGCAGTCGGACAACGCCCGGCTGTGGTCTCTGTACGCCGACGCCCTCGCCCGCAACGATCGCCACTCCGATGCCGTCTCTGCGATGGACACCGTCCTTGCCATCGATCCCTCGTACGCCAACGGCTACGCCAGACGCGGCCAGTTCAAGCTGGAGGCTGGCGACAAGCAGGGCGCCATGGCCGATTTCAACCAGGCGATCGAGAGCGGAAGCTCCACTCGGGAAAGCGTCTTCAACCTCTTCTTCGGCCGCGCCATCACGGCCCGCAACGAAGGGAACATGACCGCCGCACTCGACGATTTCGAGCTCGCCGCCGAGTTCGCGCCGGCCGACAAACGGCAGGAAGTCCAGTTCTGGTGGGGCTATACCCACTACCAGATTGGCGAGCGCCTCGCCGATCCCGACGATGCGGGGCTTCGTCAGCTGCAGCGTGCCCAGCGAAACTTCACCGCGGCCAAACAGCACTTCCAGCAGGCTGGCTCGGTGCGTCCCGATGTGCCGCGATTCCTCGAAGCCACCGACACGTGGCTGCTCAACGTCGAGGCACGCATCAAGCAGATCCAGAGAGGCCGCTGACCGCGCCTGCGTCGCTCGTCGGACATCAGAGAGCCTGGGTTTCCCGGGCTCTTATTTTTTGTGGGGTGCCGTCGACCGGGGATAGCCAGTAAATGGCGCCGCCATGCGGCTTTCCCGAACACAAACCGAAGGCGAAACTCCTTGACGGAGTGGAGAAGGTGCGCTAGCTTGGGGTTCGGAGTGGGGAAGAGTGGGGAGCAGTGGTTCGGCTGCCCATCAACGCGCCGGGTCCCGCCAGCCCGGTCCGACATCAGCCTGCCGCGAGAGGGTGTCACGTGACCGGCTTCCTTGGGAGCTACCTTCATCAGCTGGATGAGAAGGGCCGCCTCGCGCTGCCGGCCTCGTTTCGACGAGGCGCCGGAGGGGACGAACGGTTCGTGCTCATCCATGCCCAGGGATCGGCGCTCTTTCTCTACCCGGCTCAGGCGTGGGCCGTCCGGGAGCAGGAGCTGATGGATCTGATGCGGAGGCAGCCCGAAGCGCGGCCGCTGGTGTTGAGCCTCACGGCGAACGCGGTGGAGACGATACCGGACAAGCAGGGACGGATCTTGATCCCGGAGCGCCTGCAGAAGGTGGCGAAGCTGGACGGCAAGGTGCTGGTGGTGGGAGCTCTGGAGAAGATCGAGATCTGGAACCCGGAGATATTCGAAAGCGAAACGAAGGAAGCGAAGCCGGAGCTGGAGGGCTTCGTTCGTCAGATTTTGGTGTAACGGACGTCTGGAAACGGGTTGGGATGGGTCGACGTGAGGATGATGAGAGTGATGACGAGCGTGGTCCGGTACGACCGGGCGTCGACCCTGACCAGCCGGTCCGAAACAGAGGGACGGTGGGCAGGTGGCAGGGGGAGGGTATGTGTGGACCTAGGGGTAGGGCAAGGCCATCTGTCTGCCGTCTCTGTTGGTAGTGGGAATGATGGAAGGCGATTCGGGGATTCGGGGATTCGGGGATACGGGGAGGTGGCGAGGTCCTGGCCCCCCGACTTCGTTTCGAGAGATAGAGAACGCGACATCGAGGTAGGGCGAAGCCATCTGTCTGCCGTCTTTATTCTTAATGGGAACGGCGATTGTCGAAGACGATTCGCCTATTCCAGCCTTCGGGGATTCGAGCATGTTGGAAGGCCTGGTGCGTCCGGATATTCGCCTATGGAGTTGGGGCGCGACATCGAGGTGGCGACGATCGTGACGGAGAGCTCGTATCACGAAGCGGTAATGGTCGACCAGGTGCTCGAGGCGCTCGAGCCCGACCGTGGTGGCGTCTACCTCGACGGCACGGTGGGGGGCGGCGGTCACGCGGCCGCCCTGCTCGAGGCGAGCGCCGATGCGCGCCTGCTGGGCATCGATCGTGATGACGAAGCTCTGGCGGCGGCCCGGGCACGGTTGGCGCCGTTCGGCGATCGCGTCCAGCTCGAACGAGGCGATTACGCGGAGGCCAGCGAGCTGTTCGATCTGGGGGAGGGCGCATTGGCTGGAGTATTGCTGGACCTGGGGGTGTCCTCCCGCCAGGTCGATTCGTCCGAGCGAGGCTTCTCGTTTCGTCCCGACACGCCGCTGGACATGCGGATGTCGGGCGAAGGGCCGAGCGCGGCCGACTTGCTGAACACGTTGGAGGCGGAGGAGCTGGCCGCGATCTTCCGTGACTACGGCGAACAGAGACGGGCGGGGCAGCTGGCCCGCGAGGTGGTGGCCCGGCGCGAACGCGCGCCGTTCGGCCGTAGCGACGATCTTCTCGCGGCCATGGAGGCGGTCTATCGGAAGCCCGTCAGGGCAACGGATGCGGCCCCGGTCTTCCAGGCGCTGCGGATCGCGGTGAACCGGGAGCTGGAGTCGTTGGAGCGAGCACTGCCGACGCTCCGGGACCGGTTGGCGCCGGGCGGCCGGATGGTCGTCCTCGCCTATCATTCCCTGGAGGACCGTCGGGTGAAGCGGGCGTTCCGGGAGTGGAGCCGCGACTGCATCTGTCCGCCCGAGCTCCCCGAATGCCGATGCCGGGGCCGGGCACTGGGCCGCGAGTTGGTGAAGCGACCTTTGCGTCCATCGACGGAAGAGGTGGCGCGGAACCCGCGGGCGCGGAGCGCGCGGCTGCGCGCCTGGGAGCGAGGCGAATGAGGCTGCGGGGGATTCTGACGGCTTTCTCGGCGATGCTTCTGCTGGCCGGCATGTTCGTGGCCGTACACCGGGGCACCCGCGGCCGTGCGATCGAGGAGCGGATCAAGGAGCTGGACGAGAGCCGCGAGGCGGCGGAGACGCGAGCGGCGGAGCTGGCGCAGGATGTGGAACGGCTGCGCGGCCGCACCCGAATCGAACGGGCGGGACGCGAGTTGGGCCTGCACGTTCCGGAGGGCGATGAGCTGGTGTATCTGTTCATCGGCGGGGTAGCCACGGCGACGGGAGACGGGTCGTGAGGTCGGAAGTCCGGCAGGCGCGGCGACGACACTTGCGGCACGGCCTGCTGCAGCTGGCGCTGCTGCTGGCGGTGGCGGGGATTCTCCTGCGCGCGTTCCAGCTCCAGGTGGTCCAGCACGATCATTGGGAGCAGCTGTCGCTCAGCCAGAACCAGCAGCGCATCCCGGTGGCGGCGCCGCGTGGAACGATCTACGACCGGGAGGGCCGCGTGCTGGCGGTGGGTCGCACGACCTACGAGATCGCGGTGGCGACCAACGAGCTGACGAACCGCGAGGCGGCGGCCCGAGCCGTGCGAGAGGTGCTCGGCGTCCGGGCCGAAGTGGCTCGAGAGATCGTGAAAGGCGAGCGCCGCTGGATCCCCTTGCCCGGTCGGCATTCGGCGGTGAAGAAGGAAACGCTCGAGGCGCGCATCGAGGGGGGCATCCATTTCACCCGGGTCGTGGACCGCTTCTATCCCCGAGGCCGGCTGGCCGCCGAGATCATCGGGCGCGTGGACGCGGAGGGTCGGGGCCAGAGCGGGCTGGAGCTCGGGTTCGACTCGCTGCTCGCCGGTCAGCCCGGCGTGGCGTTGCGGCGACGGATCGCCGGCGGCGCGTCGACCGTCTGGGTGACCGAGGACCTGACGCCGCCTTCACCCGGCGGCGATCTCTACCTGACCATAGACGCCGAGATGCAGTCGATCGCCGAGTCGGTGCTGGAAGATGCCGTTCGCAACTCGGGCGCCGAGGGCGGCGACCTTCTGGTGGTCGATCCGAATACCGGCGAGCTGCTGGCGGCCGCCAGCCTGCGCGTCGGGCAGCCGCCGCACCTGGCGCACCTGGCGGCGGCCACCGAGCCGTTCGAGGCCGGTTCGACGCTGAAACCGTTTACCGCCGCGGCCCTTCTCGAGGAGGAGCTGGCGGGTTTATCCGATATCGTGGACACCGGCGCTGGGCTGTACCGCACCGCGGGGCGGACGATACATGATGAACATCCCCACGGAAGACTGAACCTGGCCCAGACCCTGACGGTCTCGAGCAACGTGGGCATGGCGATGTTCGCCGAGCGGTTGCCCACCGGGGTCCAGTTCAGTTACCTGCGCGATTTTGGCTTCGGAACACCCACCGGCCTGACGTACCCTTCTGAATCCTCCGGTACTTTGCGTCGCCCGGCGGAGTGGTCAGCCCAGAGCCGTGCCTCACTCGCCATCGGTTACGAGGTCGCCGTCACGCCCCTGCAGCTGGCTATGGCGTACGCGACGATCGCCAATGGCGGCCTGCTGATGCGGCCGCAGCTGGTTCGCGAAGCGCGCGGCCCCGACGGCGCGACCCGTTGGGCGACGCGCCCCGAGCTGATCCGCCGTGTCATCAGCGGTGCGGTGGCCTCGGAGATTCGCGGCGTGCTGGCTCACGCGGTCACCGAGGGGACGGGGCAGGGCGCCGGCGTTCGCGGCCTGAGCGTGGCGGGGAAGACAGGAACCGCCTGGCGTTTCGACCGCGAGCAGGGCTACGCGGGCGGAGCGTACACGGCATCGTTCGTCGGGCTTATCCCTTCGGACGATCCGCAGCTGGTCATTCTGGTCAAGCTCGACAAACCGAGCGGCGCGTACTACGGGGGAGCGACGGCCGCACCGGTCATGCGCTCCGCTCTGCGCGCCGCTCTCGCGGGAAGCTACTGGTCGGTGCCGCCGCTGATGGGGGAGCCGGAAATTCCGGACAAACAGGCGGGAGTAACAGCGGGTCAGGCGCCGGCCAGTGGCCCCTACGTGTTCGCGCTCGACGCGCCGCTGATGCGGGCGCAGGGCGAAAACGATCGGCGACAGCTCGACGATGGAGCGACGGTCCCGAACGTCACGGGCCTGTCGTTCCGCGCGGCCGCGCACCGGCTGCACCGATCGGGGTGGCGTGTCATCGTGCAGGGAGGTGGACGTGTGGAATCGACGCGACCGCCGGTCGGCACCCGGCTGCGCCGGGGCGAGGCCGTGGTTCTTCTGGGCAGCGGTCGCAGTCCGCCTGACAGGCCGACGAACGGATCGAGGCGACGGTGATTCCGATCCGCGTTGTTCTCGACCGTCTCGTCGCTCACGGCCTCCTGGCGTCACCCGGCCCGGAGACCGATCGCGCCGTCACCGGGATCACCGACGACTCGCGAGCGGTCCGGGCCGGAGATCTCTATGTGGCCGTCAGGGGTTACGTACACGACGGCCATGACTATCTGAAGGACGCGGCTGAGGCAGGCGCGGTCGCCGCACTGGTCGAGACTCCCAACGCGGCCGTTCACCTGCCTCAGTTCCGCGTCACCGACGGACGGCGCGCCGCGGCGGTGGCGGCGTCCGTCGTTTTCGGTCATGGCGCCGGGGGACCGCGGCTGGTCGGTGTGACCGGCACCAACGGGAAGACGACCACCGTCCACATCGCCCGGCACCTGCTGTCGGCGTCCATGCCGACGGCGTCGATCGGCACGCTGGGCGTGGTGGACGCCGAGGGCCGACGAGAGGCGACGCAGCTGACCACGCCCGGGCCGGTGGACTTCCAGCGGCGGCTGGCGGCGCTTCGCGAGGGGGGCGCCGAATGCGTGGTGGCCGAGGTCTCTTCCCACGCGCTGACGCAGGGGCGCGTGGAAGGTGCGGCCTTCGAGGTGGCGGCTTTCACGAACCTGACTCGCGACCACCTCGACTACCACGCGGACGCCGACGCTTACCGGGCGGCGAAAGCCCGGTTGGCCGACCTGGTGACCGGCGACGGCACCCTGGTGGTCAACGCCGACGAGGCGGCCTGGGCCGACCTCCCCCGCGACCGACGCTGGATCCGCTTCGCTCTCGAGGCCGAGGCGGACTACCGTGCCCGCGAGATCGAGCTGGGACCTCACGGGTCTCGTTGGACCCTCTCGGCCCCCGATGTGGAGCTCGACGTCACGTTGCCGTTGCCCGGCGACTTCAACGTGGCGAACGCGCTGGCCGCGGTCGGCATCGCCCGGGCGTTCGGCCTCGACATCGGCGTGACCGCCGACCTGCTGGCGACGGTTCCGCCGGTGCCGGGCCGGCTGGAGGTGATCGCGTCTACCCCGCTGGTGATCCGGGACTACGCCCACACTCCGGAAGCCCTGCGTCGCGCCCTGGCCGCGCTGCGACCCGCGGTGGCCGGCCGGCTGATCGTGGTCTTCGGGTGCGGAGGCGATCGTGATGCCGGGAAACGGCCGCTGATGGGGCAGGCCGCCGTCGAAGGCGCCGACCACGCCATCGTCACCTCGGACAACCCGCGCCACGAGCCGCCCGACGCGATCATCGCCGACATCGTGCCGGGGATGGGCTCGGGGTCGTACGAGGTGATCGTGGATCGGCGCCGTGCCATCGCCCGCGCCCTAAAGTTGGCCGATGCCGGCGACGCCGTGCTGCTCGCCGGCAAGGGGCACGAGGAATACCAGATCGTCGGTGACGAACGGCGGCCGTTCGATGAAGCCGTCTTGGTGGGCGAGCTGCTGGCGGAAAAGCGGGGGGACGCGTGATGTCCGGCTTCGTCTGGACCCGCGACCGGGTGCGGGCCGCCCTGGGCCTGCCGGAGGAGGGCGGCCCGGCGAAGGGGTACGCCGGGATCTCCACCGATACGCGGACCCTGGAGCCGGGCGAGCTGTTCGTGGCGCTGCCCGGTGCCCGCTTCGACGGTGCCGAGTTCGTCTCGGCGGCCATCGAGCGGGGCGCCGCGGGGGCGATCGCCCAGCGCCAGCTCGATGACGTTCCGGACGGGTTCGACTTCTTCCTGGTCGACGATGCCATCGAGGCGCTGGGCCGGCTGGCGGGTGAGCGCCGCCGGGAGATCGATCCGACCGTGGTCGCGATAACGGGGACCAGCGGCAAGACGACGACGCGGGAGTTGACCGCGGGGGCGCTGGGCGATGGGGCCTACGCCAGCCCGGCGAACTTCAACAACCGGGTCGGCCTGCCGCTGTCGATTCTGCGCGCCCCGGCCGATGCGGGGATCTGGATCCTCGAGCTGGCGTCGAACCAGCCGGGCGAGATCGCGGCGCTGGGCGCGGTGGCGGAGCCCGACATCGCCGTGATCACTTCGGTGAGCGAGGGTCACCTCGAGGGGTTGGGCGACCTCCAGGGCGTGCTGGCCGAGAAGCTGTCGCTGCTCCGGTCGCTGCGTGACGGTGGCGTCGCACTGGTCGCCGACGAGCCGCCGGACCTGCCGCGAGCCGCCGGGGAAGTCTGGCCGGACGTCAGGACCGTGGGGCTCGGTCCGACGGCCGACGAACGGCCCGAGCGCTGGTCGATGAGCGAGCGAGGCGTCGCCTGGCGCTGGCACGACGTCGACTTCGAGCTTCACGGCTTCGGGTCGCATCTGATCCGCAATGCCCTCTTCGCCTGCTGCGTTGCGCATCTCCTGGGCATCGAGCCGGAAGATGCGGCCCGAAGGCTCGGCGATGTCGAGCTGCCGCCCATGCGGGGCGAGGTCCGTCGTCTCGACGGGCTCACGTTGCTGATCGATTGCTACAACGCGAACCCGGCATCGTTTCGGGCAGCGATCGATGGGCTGGACGCGCTGGCCGCCGGTCGCCGTCGGGCCGTGCTGGCGGGCACCATGCTCGAGCTGGGCGGCCGCTCGGAGACGCTGCACCGTCAGGTGGCGCGTTGGATGATCGAGGCTGACATCGAGCTGATCGCCGCCATCGGCGAGTTCCGCGAGGCGTTCGCGAAGATAGACAGGGACGGCCTCATCCTCGAATCGGATCTGGAGACCGCCTATCGCCGCCTGGCCGACGAGCTGAGCGGCGACGAGGCGGTGCTGATCAAGGCATCGCGCGGTATGAAGTTCGAGCGGGCGGTGGAGATGTTCCAGCGGGACTTCGGCACCGACCGAGGATCGAGCGAGACGAGAACACGAGGCTAGCGAGGAGAAAGTGCTCTACGAGTTTCTGTTTCCCCTGGCTGACAAGCACATCGTCTTCAACCTGTTCCAGTACATCACGTTCAGGGCGGGCGGTGCCATGGTCACCGCCCTGCTGATCGCGTTCATCCTGGGGCCGCCCATCCTGCGCTGGCTGAACCGGCAAGAGGTTGGCCAGGTGATCCGATTGGACGGCCCGCACGCCCATCTGGCCAAGGCCGGGACGCCCACCATGGGCGGCCTGATCATTCTGGCGGCCGTGGTGATACCGACCGTGCTCTGGGCGCGTCTCGACAACGCTTACCTGCTCATCGCCCTCGGCGTCACCGCCGCCATGGGGGCCCTCGGTTTCGTCGACGACTATCTGAAGGTGGTCCAGCGTGAATCGCGGGGTCTGGTGGCCCGCTACAAGTTCGTTGGCCAGTTCCTGCTGGGGCTGACTCTGGGCTACGTCATCTGGCGCTACCCGCTCAGCGAGTACCAGGTCAACCACACGATGCTGCCCTTCTTCAAGGAATGGCGGCTGGTCATTTGGGCGCCGTTCTTCCTCCCGTTCGTCGCCATCGTGGTGAGCGGCAGCGCCAACGCCGTCAACCTGACCGACGGCCTCGACGGGCTGGCCGCCGGCCTCTGCTCGATCGCCGGCGGAACGTTCGGCGTCTTCGCCTATCTCATCGGACGGGTCGACACGTCGGACTACTTGGGTCTTTTCTACCTGCCGGGCGTGGGCGAGCTCTCGGTCTTCTGCGCCGCGTTGGCCGGCGGTGCGCTGGGGTTCCTGTGGTTCAACAGCCATCCCGCCGAGGTGTTCATGGGCGACACCGGCTCGCTGGCCCTGGGCGGCGCGCTGGGGACCGTGGCCGTGCTGATCAAGGGCGAGTTCCTGCTCCTGATCATCGGCGCCGTCTTCGTGGCCGAGGCGCTGTCGGTCATCCTGCAGACCAGCTGGTTCAAGTACACCCGCAAGCGCTACGGGGAGGGCCGGCGCGTCTTTCGGATGGCCCCGCTGCATCATCACTTCGAGCAGCTGGGCTGGTCCGAATCGAAGGTGGTCGTGCGCTTCTGGATCGTGGGCGTGATGGCCGCACTTATCGCCCTGAGCACGCTGAAGATACGATGATGAAGAACGGAGCGAACGTCTGGTCCGAGCGCCGCGTCGGCGTGCTGGGGCTGGGTCGCAGCGGCCGGGCCGCCACCCGGCTGCTCGCCGGGGCCGGGGCGGAGGTCTACGCCAGCGACAGGGCATACTCTGCCGAGCTGCGGGCCTGGGGCGACAAGATCAGCGCTCCCCGGGTCGAGGTGGAGCTGGGTGGGCACGACGTGGCGCGGCTCGAGACATGTGACGTCCTGGTGGTCAGTCCCGGGATCGCGCCGACCGCCGACGTCCTGCAGTCGCCCGAGGTGCGGGGGATCCCTCTCATCTCGGAGATCGAGCTGGCCTACGGGTTCATCGACGCGCCGCTCATCGCGGTGACGGGGACCAACGGCAAGACGACGACCACGGCGTGGATCGGCTCGCTGCTGCAGCGGGCAGGCCTGAGGGTGGGCGTGGGCGGCAACATCGGGCTGGCGCTCTCGGAGCTCGCGGCCGAAGCGGTGGACTACGAGTGGATCGTGGTCGAGGTCAGCTCGTTCCAGCTGGTCTACACCCGAAGCTTCAAGCCGGCGGTCGGCGTCCTGCTGAACCTCTATCCCGACCACATCGACTGGCACGGGACCGAGGCGGAGTACTACGCGGCCAAGCGGCGCCTGTTCGAGAACGCCGACGCCGACAGCCGCTGGGTGCTGAACGGTGAAGACAGCAAGGTGCTGGATCTGGCCGCCGGTCAGCCCGGGACCGCCCGCCACTTTCGCGTGGAATCGCCGCTGGCCAACGGCGTGGACGGCGCGTACCTGGCGCCGGACGGCATGCTGGTGATGCGGATCGCGGGGCAGGAGATCGAGCTCGTCGCCGCCGACGGGCTGAAGACGCTGGGCCTGCACAACGTGGCCAACGCGCTGGCCAGCAGCATCGCCGCCAGCTACGCCCAGGTCCCGACCGAGGCGATCCGCGACGGGCTGCGCGACTTCGAGCCGTTGCCGCATCGGCTGCAGCCGGTTGCCGAGACGGACGGCGTACTATTCATCAACGATTCGAAGGCGACGAACGTCGCCTCGGCGCGCGTGGCGCTCCGTGCCATGGATCGGCCGGTCGTGCTGCTGCTGGGCGGCCGCGCCAAGGGCGAGAGCTTCGCGTCGCTGATCCCCGAGATGAAGGGACGGGTACGGTCGGTCATTGCGTTCGGCGAGGCCGGCGAACGGGTCGAGGCGGAGTTGGACGACGCGGTGGCCGTGATTCGGGTTCAGGACGGGTTTGCCGATGCCGTGCGGGCGGCGGCGGAGTCGGCCCGGCCGGGTGACGTGGTTCTCCTGGCTCCCGCGTGCGCCAGCTTCGACATGTTTCGCGACTATGAGGAGCGCGGCGCGCGGTTCGCCGAGCTGGCAAGGCAGTTGGTGGCATGAGGGATCTCGTGGGCGCGGTGACGGTCGACGCCTATGTGCCCGCCGCGGGCAGTGCGCGGCGCGATGCGGGTGCGTTGCTGGCGGTGGCCATCTTCCTGGTCCTCGTCGGTCTGCTCACGGTCTACAGCTCCAGCTCGTTCTCTGCCCAGCGGGAGGGGCTGCCCGACCACTTCTTCCTGCGGCAGCAGGCCAGCCGGGCGCTGGTCGGGCTCATCGCCCTCTACGTCCTGGCCCGGGTCGATTATCGCGTCTACCGGCCGCTGGCCTGGCCGCTCCTCGGTGCGACCGTGCTGGCGCTGCTCCTGCTGGTGCTGCCGGGCACCGAGGCGATCGCGCCGCCGCGGAACGGGGCGCGCCGCTGGCTGGAGCTGGGCGTGAGCGTGCAGCCGTCGGAGATCGCCAAGCTGACCATGGTCATCTGGGCGGCGGCCCTGGCGGTGAAGAAAGGCGAGCGGCTACGCAGCCTGCGCTGGGGGCTGGCGGCGTACGGCGTCATCTGCGCCGTGGTCGGCTTTCTGATCATGCTGGAGCCGGATCTGTCGTCGGTGGCGCTGATCGGACTGCTCTGCGCCATCGTGCTGTTCGCGGCGGGCGCGCGCATCGGCCACTTCATCCTGATCGGCCTCGCCGCCGTCCCGATCTTCTGGGAGGTGATCCGCTCGGCCAGCTACCGGGTGGCCCGGCTGGTCACGTTCCTGAACGTCGGCTCGGACCCGCAGGGCGCCGGCTACCAGCTCCACCAGTCGCTGATCGCCGTCGGCTCCGGCGGAATGTTCGGAGTGGGGTACGGCGAGAGCACGCAGAAGTTCTTTCTGCCGGAGCCGCACAACGATTTCGCCTTCGCGATCGTGGCGGAGGAGTGGGGGCTGATCGGCGTGACGGCGGTGGCGATCGCGGTCGCCCTGATCGGATTTCTCGGTCTGAGGATCGCGCGGCGTGCCCCGGACGCTTTCGGCTTTCTGTTGGCGGTGGGGCTGACGGCGCTGATCGTGGTGAGCGCTCTGATACACATGTGCGTGACGATGGCCCTGCTGCCGACCACCGGCATCACGCTGCCGTTCATCAGCTACGGCGGCTCGAGCCTGGTGGTGTCGCTGGCGGCGGTGGGGATGCTCTTGAACATAGGAAGTTGGCGAGCCTGACGACGTGGACCACCGTGCGATCATCGCGGGCGGTGGAACGGGCGGGCACCTGTACCCGGCCCTCAACCTGGCGGAGGCGCTCGCGCGCCGCGCCAAAAGAGGGGGAGAATCGATCGATGTCTTGCTGGTCGGAGCGCAGCGGGGAGTGGAGGCGCGGGTTCTCGCCGAGCGCGGCGTACCGCACCGGCTGCTGCCACTCGAGCCGATCCACCGGTCTCGGCCGTGGCGCAACTGGCGGCTGGTCCCGTCGGCTTTCGCCAGCAGCCGCGCGATCCTGCGGCTGTTCCGGGAGTTCGAGCCCGATCTCGTCGTGGGCACCGGCGGCTATGCCGCGGGGCCCGTAGTGGCCTGGGCGCTCCTGCGGGGGCTGCCCACAGCGATACAGGAGCAGAACAGCTATCCGGGTCTGACGACCCGCTGGTTGGCACCGTACGTGGATCAAATACACCTGGGATATGGGGAGGCGATGAGGATGTTGTGGCCAGGTCCAAACACCGATGTTCGAGTTCATGGCAACCCGATCCGCTGGCCTGAAGAGAGGCCGCACCCGGAAGTCGTAAGGCAGGAGTTCGGGCTCGGGCCCGGACGCGTCGTGCTGGTGATCGGCGGCAGCCAGGGCGCCGCGCCGCTGAACGAAGCGCTACTCGCCGCGCTGGGCGTGATGAACGCCGGGCGCTTGCCGCCGTTGCCGGCGGACGCGCAGCTGCTCTGGGCGACGGGCCCCGCTCACTTCAAGGAAGTGCGTCGCCGGCTGGAGCCGTTGCGTGGCCGGGTCGCCGTCCGAACCGTCCCGTACATCTCGGAGGTCGAGCGGGCGCTATCGATCACGTCCCTGGCCGTATCCCGGGCGGGCGCGCTGGCCCTCTCGGAGCTGTGCGCCTGGGGCGTCCCATCGGTGCTGGTGCCGCTGCCGCACGCGGCAGCCGACCACCAGCGGATGAACGCCCGGTCGCTGGCCGCGGACGGGGCGGCGGTGGTGGTCGAGGAGCGGGACATGCGGAACGACCCCGGATCCCTGTGGCAAACCATCGTTCACCTGCTGCAGGGCGCCACCTTGCTGGAGGAGATGGGCGCCGCCTCTCAGGCGCGCGGCCGACCGAGAGCGGCCGATGCCATCGCCGACGACCTGTGGCGTCTGATGGAGGATCGTTGAGAGTCGATCACGGTATCGTCGAGCTGATCGAGGACGGCGCCCGGATCCACCTGATGGGGATCGGTGGGGCCGGCATGGCCGGGCTCGGTACCCTCGCGCAGGCGCTGGGGGCCGCGGTGGACGGCTGCGACCTGGAGCCGGGCGCGGCCGCCCGCGGACTCCTCGATCGCGGGATCGTCGTCCAGAAGGGCCACGGGCCCGAGCACGTCCGCGACTGCGCCGCCGTCATCCACACAGCGGCCGTGCCCGACGATCATGCCGAGCTCCAGGCCGCCCGTGCCCGGGGCATACCGGTGGTGAAGCGTAGCCGGGCGATGGCCGACCTGGTGAGCGTGGGCGAGGTGATCGCCGTGGGCGGCACGCACGGCAAGACGACGACGACGACGCTGGTCGCGCTGGCCCTGGAAGCGGCGAACCTGAACCCGACGGCGCTCGTCGGCGGTCGGGTCCCGGGTTGGGACGGGAACGCCCTGATCGGCGGCCGGGACACGTTCGTCGTCGAGGCCGATGAATACGATCGATCGTTCCTGGACCTCTGGCCGAAGGTCGCGGTGGTGACCTCGGTCGAGGCGGAGCACCTGGACACCTACGAGACGTTGACGGAGCTGGAGAAAGCGTTCGATGAGTTCGTCGAGCGGGTGCCCGAAGACGGGCGCGTGGTGGCGTGCGCCGACGACGCCGGGGCCAGACGACGACTCGAGACCGCCGGTGACCGGGGGCTCGCCTACGGGCTCGGCGAGGATGCCGACCTGCGGGCCGTCGGGATCGAGCACGAGCTCCATGGCACGCGGTTCACCGTGCGCTGGTGCGGCGACTCGGTGGGCGAGTTCGAGCTGGCGCTTAGCGGGCAGCACAACCTGCGCAACGCGCTGGCCGCCATCGGCGTCATGCTGGCCCTCGGGCTGGAGCCCTCGGTGGCAGCCCCGGCACTGGCGCGCTTCGAAGGCGTCGAGCGCCGGTTCCAGCTGATCGGCGAGGCCGGGGGCGTCACGGTGATCGACGACTATGCGCACCACCCCACCGAGGTGGCCGCCACGCTGGAGACGGCGCGTCGCACGTTCGCCGGCCGGCGGCTGCTGGCAGCGTTCCAGCCGCACCTGTACAGCCGCACCCAGGCGTTCGCCGACGAGTTCGGTCGTGTTCTGGCGGCCGCCGACCTGGTTTTCGTGACCGCGATCTATCCCGCCCGGGAGCCGCCGATCCCGGGTGTCACCGCGCATCTGGTCGTCGAGGCGGCCCGGGAGCTGATCGAGGCCGACCGTGTTCGGGAGACCGCGAACCTGGACGAGCTGTTCGAGGCGCTGCGCGCCGAGCTTCGGGCCGGCGACGTGCTGATCACCATGGGAGCCGGCGACGTGTTCCAGGTCGCGCACCGCGTGGCGCGAGAGCTCGAGGGGAGTCATGTGGATGCGTGACGTGCCGATCGCCGACCGTACGCGCTGGAAGATCGGCGGACCGGCGCCGGCCTTCGCGGCCGCCGCGTCCGACGACGAGCTCCGCGGCCTGCTGGCCGAGGTGCCGGGCCAGCGCGTGCTGGTCCTCGGCCTCGGCGCGAACCTGCTGGTCGCCGATGGGGGGCCGGGCGCACCGGTTCTGGTGCTGGAGGGTGCCTACAAGGAGTTCGAGGTCCTGGATAAGACGATACGCTGCGGCGCCGCGGCGCCCATCTCCAGCGTGGTGCAGGCGGCGCGGCGCAACGCCCGTCGCGGGCTCTGGATCCTGGAGGCGGTGCCCGGCAGCATGGGTGGCGCGTTGCGGATGAACGCCGGAACGGCCGAGGTGGGGCTCTGGGAGCACACGCTGTGGGCCGAGGCGATGTGGCCCGACGGCACGGTCCGACGGGTGGAACGCGAGGACGTGCGGCCGCGCTATCGCGGGATCGATCTCGACCCCGCGGCGATCTTCCTGAGGGCCGAGATCGAGGCGCCGCCCGGCGATCCCCTGCTGGTGGAACGAGAGCACTCGCGCCGCCGGACGGCGAAGCTCGAGGCTCAGGTCTACGATCAGCCGACCTGCGGCTCGACCTGGAAGAACCCTGCGCCTCTCGCGCCTTCGGCCTGGGAGCTGGTCGATCGAGTCGGGATGCGCGGCGCACAGCGCGGCGGCGCTCGGATCTCGACCAGGCACGCGAACTTCATCGTCAACACCGGCGGCGCCACCGCGGCCGACGTGACCGGCCTGATGGTGGAGACGCGCCGACGCGTATTGGAGGAGACCGGGATCGCCCTGGAGCCGGAGATCGTCTTCTGGGGCTTCGAGCGCGAAGTGCTGGACGAACTGGGGGTGACATCGAGATGAAGGGCCGTAGCGCGTTGCCCCGCCTGGCTTTCATCACCGGCCTGCTGGCCGTCGCCGCGGCGATCACCAGCCCGGCCTGGGCCCGGGCCATCCTGACTCGGATCGACTACTTCGACGCCCGGCGCGTCGAGGTGACCGGCACCTACTGGATCGCGCCCGACGCCGTACTGCGCCTGGCCGCCGTCGACCTCGACCGCTCGGTTTGGGACGATTACGGCGACATCGAGAGCCGGCTAGTCGAGCATCCGCTGATCGCAGAGGCGCAGGTCCGCCGATCCGGTCTGCACGGCCTGCGAATCGTGATTCGCGAGGTGGAGCCGATCGCGCTGGCCGGCGTACCGGATCTGCGCCCGGTCTGCGCCGATGGGGCCCTGCTCCCCATCGATCCGGCGACCGGCTCGCTCGACCTCCCCCTGCTGATGGAAGGTGCACAGCTGGCGGACGACTCCACGCGCCTGCGCGACGGGCCGGCGCTGGACGCTTTGAAGCTGTTTGGCAAGCTGCGGGCCATCGACCCGGGGTTGGCCGCGGTGGTCTCTGATTTTCAACTGACCGACGCGGGACGGGATGGGATTCTGATCAACCTGGAAGCGTCGCAGCCCGTGGAACGGCTGGCGCTGCCGGGCAAGATCGACGAGACGCTGGTGAGGCGGATCCGAGCCACCCTGGCGGACCTGCGGGTTCGTGGGTCCAGCGCCGACATGCTCGAGGCCCGTTTCGCGGATCAAATCGTGGTTCGGAGAGAGACGTCATGATCGCAACACAATACCTTGTCGGTGCGCTCGACATCGGTTCCACGAAGACCTGCGCGGTCATCGGCGAACTGATGCTCGACGGCGAAGGCACGACTTCGGTGAAGGTGCTCGGTGTCGGACAGGTGAAGCCGAACGGCATCCGCCGCGACGCTGTCAGCAACATCGAGGAGACCACCGAGGAGATCCGCCAGGCGCTCAGGCAGGCCGAGCTGATGGCCGGGGTCCAGCCGCGCGGGCTCTACGTCGGCCTGTCGGCCGAGTACGTGGAGACTACGTCATCGAACGGGATCGTCGCCATCGGCGCCGACGAGATTGACGACGAGGACGTCGAGCGCGTCCACGAGGTCGCTCGCGCCGTCGTGGTGCCCCCCGATCGCGAGCTGCTCCACGTCATCCCGCAGGACTACGCGGTCGATCATCGCGGCGGCATCCAGCAGCCGGTCGGGATGGTCGGCACCCGGCTCGAAGCCGATGTCTTCATGGTCCTCGCCGCCGCCGCCGCCGCCCGCAACCTGCGCAAGACCGTCGCCCGGGCCGGATACGAGATCACCCAGCTCGTCCTCAACCCGCTGGCCGCCGGCCTCGCCGTCCTCACCGCGGAGGAGCGGGAGGTCGGCAGCGCGCTGGTCATGATCGGCGGCCGATCCACCGAGATCGCGATCTTCCACGAGGGGAAGATCCGACACGTCGGTGTGATCCCCTGCGGCGGCGTCAGCTTCACCAACGACCTGGTGAAGGGGCTGGGCATACCGTACGCCGAGGCGGATCGGGTCAAGGAACGTTACGGCGTCGCCGCCACCCATCTTGTCGACCCCGAACAGACCATCGAGGTGCCCGGGCCCGCGCCCGGCGCCCGCAAGCACATGCCCCGGGAGCTGCTGGCCCACATCATCGAGCAGCGGCTGGACGAGATCCTGACCCTCGCGCTCCACGAGATCGAGCGCGCCGGCTACGCCAACCGTCTCGGCGGCGGCATCGTACTGTCCGGCGGCGGCGCCAGCCTGGATGGGACGCTGGATGTGGCCCAGTCGATCTTCACCATGCCGGTCCGCTGCAGCGCGCCCGGCGAGAACCTGACCGGCCTGGCCGATTCGGTGCGGCGACCCAAGTTCGCCACCGCGGTCGGCCTGATGCTGTTCGGAACCGCGCAGATCCAGGACCGCCTCGAGCACGGCCGCCGCCCGACCATGAAGGCACTGGCCCGGGTCGGCGACTGGCTGCGAGAATTTTTCTAGAAGATGACCAACGCACCAACGCACACTCGAGTGACCAGGGAGCAACGAGCAACGGTAAACATGCATCACTCAGCAGTCGACGTTCAACGCAAACGGGAGGGGATGAGGATGATGATTCGGTTCGAGCTAGCTGAAACGGACGACCGCGCCGCGAAGATGCGCGTCATCGGCATCGGCGGAGGGGGCAACAATGCCGTCGACCGCATGATTCAGGAAGACCTGCCAGGCGTCGAGTTCGTCGGCGTCAACACCGACGCCCAGGCGTTGGGCAACTGCGGTGCCCCGGTGAAGGTCCAGATCGGCCAGAAGCTGACCCGGGGGCTCGGTGCCGGCGCCCGGCCCGAGATAGGCCGCCAGGCCATCGAGGAGAACAAAGAGGACGTTCTTCAGGTATTAAGGAACGCGGACCTGGTCTTCGTCACCGCCGGCCTGGGTGGCGGCACGGGCACCGGCGCCGCGCCCGTCATCGCCCAGCTGGCCCGGGAGCTGGGGGCCCTGACCATCGCCGTCGTGACCAAGCCGTTCGAGTTCGAGGGCCGTAAACGCATGCAGCAGGCGGAGATCGGGTTGGCGGAGCTGCGGAAGGCGGCGGACACGGTGATCGTGGTTCCGAACCAGCGGCTCCTGTCGGTTGTAGGGAAGGGCACGAGTTTCCGGGACGCCCTCAAGCGGGCCGACGAGGTGCTTCTCCAGGCGACCCGAGGGATCTCGGACCTGATCAGCGTGACCGGCGAGGTCAACGTCGACTTCGCGGACGTGCGGACGGTGATGGCGAACCGGGGGCCGGCGCTGATGGGCACCGGCTGCGCCTCGGGCGACGACCGGGCGCAGGAGGCGGCGCAGGAAGCGATCTCGTCGCCGCTGCTCGACGACATCTCGATCGCCGGGGCGAAGGCGGTGCTGATCAACATCACGGGCGGCGCCGACCTGACGATCGACGAGGTGAGCACGGTGAGCACGATGATCCGTGACGCGGCGGGCGACGAAGCGGAGATCATATTCGGGACGGTGCACGACCCGACGCTGGACAACGAGATCCGGGTGACGGTGATCGCCACGGGGTTCGAGCCGGCGTCCCGAGAGGCGGCGCCGCCGCCGAAGGTGACGCGTGCCGTGTTAGGCGCGCGCCGGATCGCCGATCATGCGCCGGCGGCGGCACGGACGCAGGAGCAGCCGCAGCCGCAGGGGCGCAAGGCGGTGCCCGTCGAGGTTTCCGACCTGCGGGAGCTGGAGATCCCGACGTTCATCCGTCGGCAGATGGACTAAAGCGAGGTGGGTTGACGTGAGCGAGGTTCTGAGCCAGATGTGGCTGAGCCCTGGAACGCAAACAGATCTTTCCCCTCCCGGAAAGCGGAATGGGTAGAGGCCTTCTTATCTTCGCCGTGCTGGTCACCGGCGGTCTGACGTTGATTCTGGGCCGGCCGGCCAGTTCGCAGCGGCAGATGCCGGAGTTGACGCCGATCGTCGTGTCGGGCCGTGACGCCGACGCGGTGGTCGGGGCGGACACGCTGCGACGTGGAGAGGTTCTGGCGCAGGTCCTGACGCGGCAGGCGCTCACGGGGAACGAGATCGCCGGCGCCGTCGATGCGCTGCGCGAGTACGTCAATCCGCGCCTGCTCCGTGCGGGCGTCGAGGTGCAGGTCACCCGAACGGTCTGGGACAGCGTGCTGGACGTGACGGTCCGGGTCGATCCGGACAACCAGGTTCGGATCTATCGAAGCGAGTTCGGCTGGAGGGCGGACCTGGTGGCGCTGCCGGTCGTCGTGGACACGATCGTCCTGGCCGGTGCGATCAACAGCAGTCTGTACAACTCGATCCTGGCCCTCGATGCGGGCTCGCTGAGCCTGCAGGAGCGGATCGAGCAGATCATGTGGGGGATCTATCGTCCCTTCCAGTGGACGATCGACTTCGGGATCGATCTGCGGCGGGGCGACAGCTATAAGGCGGTCTACGAGCGGCACGTGCGTCCCGACGGCACGGTGCGGCCGGGTCGCGTCCTGGCGGTCGAGTTCACGAACCGGGGGACGGCCTACCGTGCCTTCTGGTTTGACGATCGCGGCGAGTACTTCGCCGATGACGGGTCCTCGATGCGAAAGGTCTTCCTGAAGGCGCCCGTCGATTTCCGTCGCATCTCGTCTCGCTTCAACCGCAACCGCTACCATCCCAAGCTGGGGATCTACCGCGCTCATCTGGGGGTGGACTACGCGGCGAATTCGGGCACCCGGGTCTCCGCCACGGCGGACGGAACGGTGACCCGGGCCGGCTGGTGGGGCGGCTACGGTCGGATCGTCGAGATCCGACACGTCAACGGGTACCGAACCCGCTACGCGCACATGAGCTTCATCGCCAAGGGGATCCGTCCCGGCATCCGGGTGCGCCAGGGCCAACTCATCGGCCACGTGGGGTCTTCGGGCCTGGCCACCGGACCCCATCTCCACTACGAGATGCTGCGGAACGGCAAGCAGGTGAACCCGAAAGGCGTGAACATGCCCTCGGGTGTTCCGATCTCCGATTCCGACATGCCGGAGTACCGCCGAATCCGCGATCGCCTGATCCGTCTGCTGAACCGGGCGGGCCGGCCGGGTCTGGTCTCGGTCGACTGAGCCCTCTTTCCACCGCACCGTCAGCTTGCGCGGCATCATCCTCCGACACATCCTCAGAGCGTGTCCGAACTACAGCGCTTTCGCCATCGTCGTGAATCAGGAGTGATGTGCCTCCGCTGAAATGGGCCGCCTTCGTCCTCGGCGCTGCGGCGATCCTCTCGTATGTCATCTGGTGGTACCGCACACGCGAGGAGCCGGTGGGCGGACGCGCCGTCGCCGCGGGTTTCCGTGCCTCCGCTCTCGTTCTGATCCTGCTGATCATCCTGAACCCGAAGCTGCCTGCCGGTTGGCAGGTGACGGGGGACGACGCCGTCCAGCTGCTCGACGCGTCCTTCAGCATGTCGCGACCGGTGAGCCCGTCGGGGCCGCCGACCTGGCGGCTGGCTCTCGACTCGCTGGCCGGAGCCGGCGATGTGTGGCTGTTCGGCGGACCTATGTCGTACCGGGTCCCCGGCGACTCGCTGCCCCCGGCGCCGGTGGCATTCGAGTCACGGCTGGCGCCGGCGGTGCGGGCGATCGGCCTGGCCGGTGCCCGGCGGGCGGAGATCTACACGGACGGCCGGATCGACGACGCCCCGGAGGCACTCCGCGAAGCCCGGCGACAGGGTCTTTCCCTGTCGTTCATCACCATCAGCAGCCGATACCCCGAGGCCGGGGTCGCCGCGGTGTCGGCGCCGGTTTGGGTGCAGGCGGGTGACTCGGCGGTCGTCACGGTGGAGTTGGTGGCGGCGCGAGCGGCCGGCGATACGCTGCAGGTGGAGATCGTTGACGAGGCGGACCGGGTCGTGGCGCGGACGCGGGTACCGGCACCCGACGCCGGGCGCTTCGCCACGGCACGGTTCGCCTTCACGGCGCCCGACGCGGCGGCCACCCACCGATACGTCGTGCGGCTCGACGGCGGCGATCCCGTGCCCCGGGACGACCAGCGTCCCTTCTATCTCCAGGTGAGCGAGAGTCCCGGCGGCCCGGTGCTGATCTCGCTGATACCCGATTGGGAGCCCTCGTTTCTGGTGCCCAGCCTGAACCGACTGACCGACATGCCGGGCGCCGCCTACCTGTGGCTCGCCGACAGCCTGGTTGACCTCGACAGCCATCGGACGACATCGATCGCCGCCGTGCAGCGACGGGCCCGGGAAGCGCCGCTCCTGGTCCTGCACGGGTACGGAGCGGGCGCCCCGGCCTGGGCCCGGGAGCTAGCGCGCCGCGCCCGTCGCCTGCTGGTGTTCACCGCCGGTGAGCGCGGGTTCGAGCTGCCGGGGTGGGGAATCACCGTGGGTCCTCCCGCAGCGGGCGAATGGTACGCGTCGCCCGAGGTGCCGCGCACCCCCATCGCCGTGGACCTGGTCGGGTTCGCCGAGGCGGAGCTGCCGCCCCTCCTGCGACCCCGGGAGGTGGAGGCGCGCGGCGGCTGGGCTCCGCTGGACCTCCGCCACGGCCGGCGCGGCGAGCCGGTCCGCGCCCTGGTGGCCGGTCGCGACGGCGATCGGCGCTGGGCCGTGGCGACGGCGGAGGGGTACTGGCGCTGGGCGTTCCGGCCGGGCGATGGGCGCCAGCTCTACCGGACGCTGTGGACCGGACTGGCCGGCTGGCTGCTGGAGGATGGGACCACCGCGGGAGGGGCAGCGCTGGATCCGCTGGAACGGGTCGCCGAGCGCGGGCGGCCGCTCCGCTGGCTCGTCCCCTCCGCGGCGGATTCGCTCGCCGTGGAGCTGTCACGGCTCGACTCGGAAACCGTGCGCCGCGCTGCCGGCGCTGGCGGTGACACGCTGGAACTGACGACCCCGCCCGGCCGATATCTGTATCGGAGTACCGTCTTCCGCGGAGGCGAAGCCATCGCTTCCGGCTCCGGCCCGGCGGAGGTGGAATCGTTCTCCAGCGAACTGCTGCCCCGACCCGTGGATGAGCTCGAGGCTCCCGGCGCCGGGGCCGACGCGCCGGTTCGGGTCGCCGGCCGTACGCGCCGCCTGGCCACCGTGGGCTGGTCCTACCTGCTGCTGATCGTCCTCTTCTGCGCCGAGTGGGCGGTGCGACGCTTCATCGGGCTGCGCTGAAGGAACGTGCGCATGCCCGGCTCCCGTGATCTCGATCGCCCGGTCCAATACGTGAAAGGCGTGGGCCCGCGCCGGGCCGAGGCGCTGGCGAAGTTGGGGATCCAGACGGCGCGCGACTTGCTACGTCACGCGCCACACCGCTACGAGGATGCGACCACCGTGACCCCCATCGCCAGGCTGGCCCCCGGCATGGACGCCAGCGCCATCGGCGTCGTGGTTTCCAAGGGGGTCATCCCCACGCGCCGGGGCCTCCGCTTCTTCCAGGCGGTCATCCGCGATTCGAGCGGACTCATCGAGTGCTCCTGGCCCGGCCAGCCGTTTCTCGATCGCACGATCCGTAAGGGCGACACGCTGCTGGTCTCCGGTCCCGTCCGCTTCTTCCACGGCCGCCAGATCCAGCCCCGAGAGTTCACCGTGCTGGCCCGGGCCGGCGAGCCGGTGGAAGAGGAAGGAACCGTCTTCCCCGTCTATCCCGCCACCGCCAACCTGACGCATCGGCAGATCCGCAAGATCATCCAGGACAACCTGTCCGAGCTCCTCGCCGCCGTGGAGGAGGAAGAGGACATCGTCCCCCAACGGCTTCGCGAAAAGCTGAACCTGCCACACGCTCGTCAGGCGCTGGAGTGGCTGCACAGACCGCCCAGCCTGGCCCACGCCGAGGAGGCCCGCCGCCGCCTCGCCTTCGAGGAGCTGTTCATCCTGCAGCTCCTCTACGCTCGGGCCCGCTACGAGAACCGGGAGCGCCGGGAAGGGATCGCGTTCGAGCGGGTGAACACGCTGGTTCGTCCGTTCAACAACTCGCTGCCGTTCCAGCTCACCGAGGCGCAGAAGCGGGTGCTGGGCGAGATTTCCGCCGACATGTCGGCGGCGCGCCCGATGAATCGGCTGCTACAGGGCGATGTGGGGAGCGGGAAGACGGTGGTGGCCCTGTTCGCCATGCTCCGCGTCATCGAGAACGACTACCAGGCCGCGCTCATGGCGCCGACGGAGCTGCTGGCCGAACAGCACCACGCCACGATCACCGAACTGCTCGACGGGCTGCCGGTGAAGGTCGTACGGCTCCGCGGCGGCATGCGGGCGGCGGAGCGCAGGGAGGCGCTCGAGGCGATCCAGAGCGGCGCCGCCCAGCTGGTGATCGGAACCCACGCGCTGATCCAGGAGACCGTGGAGTTCCAGCGTCTCGGCCTGGCGGTCATCGACGAGCAGCATCGCTTTGGCGTCCACCAGCGGCTGCGCCTGCGCCAGGCCGGTGTCGACCCCGATGTCCTGATCATGTCCGCCACCCCCATTCCCCGGTCCCTCGCCCTCACGTTCTACGGCGACCTCGATGTGTCGGTACTCGACGAGTTGCCACCCGGACGCCGGCCGGTGAAGACCGTCCTCCGGCCCGAGTCCGCCCGGCCGCGGGTGTTCGATTTCGTGCGAGAGCAAGTGGCCGAAGGGCGCCAGGTCTACGTGGTCCACCCCGTGATCGAGGAGTCGGAGACGCTGGACGTACGCTCCGCCACCGAGGCCTACGAGCAGCTGTCGCAGGACACGCTGGCCGACCTGCGGGTCGCCCTCATCCACGGCCGTATGCCCGCGGAAGAGAAAGACGACGTCATGCGCCGGTTCGTGGAAGGGAGCATCGACGTGCTCGTCTCCACCACCGTCATCGAGGTCGGCATCGACATCCCCAACGCCACCGTGATGGTCATCGAGGGCGCCGAACGCTTCGGCCTCTCTCAGCTCCACCAGCTCCGCGGTCGCGTCGGCCGCGGCGCCGAGCTGAGCTACTGCATCGTCCTCTACTCCGGCCGCTCCGCGCCCCAACGGCTCGCCATCTTCGCCTCCACCCTCGACGGTTTCGAGATCGCACGCGCCGACCTCCGCCTGCGGGGGATCGGCGATTTCTTCGGCGCCCGACAGCACGGCCTCCCCGACTTCTCATTCGCCGACCTGGAACGCGACGAAGCGCTGCTCCACATGGCACGGGATGCCGCCGCGTCGATCATCGCGGCCGACCCCGGCCTCGAGCGGCCCGAGCACCGGGCGCTGGGCGCGGCGCTGCGGACCGTCTATCGGGAGCGTCTGAGGCTATACGATGTCGGTTGATGTCACACCTGTAACTATAAGTAAAACAGTAGCTTACAGGTGTTACCGGAAGTAGTATCGAAGTGAGATCGTCCCCGGCACGGCGCTCAGCCTCAGGGCGCTCGCCTGTTCGTCTTCTTCGTCCGGCTCGTACGGGATGTTGTCCGGGCCCTCGTCTCGCTGGAAGTCGACGATGAAGAGGACCACGCTGGCGCCGAAGAAGAGCTGGGAGGCGACGAGGGCGGTGCGCGCGCGATCGTCCTTGTCGAGTGCGCGTTGGAACATCGACTCGAGCGTCGGGTCGGTGTAGGATCCGTCGGGGTTGCGGCTGCGGCAGTTCGTGGGCTGCTCTTGGCAAATGCGCTCGAGGTTCGAGATGATGTCGTCGGCGTCGTCGTTGAGCTTGAAACCCCAGGCGCCTAAACCGACCGAGGCGGCCAGGGTAGCCCATTTGGTGATGGTGACCCAGCCGCCGTAGCTGGGCAGGGGCAGGGCAGCGGCCTTCGCGTCTTCCGCACGGTCATCCTCGACCGGAAAATAGGCGACCGCCGACGGTTTCAGCCATGAGGCTCGCGGCTCGCTGTCCTGTCCCGTCGCCGACCCGGCCAGCAGGAGCGTGAGTGCGACGAGGAGCGTGACGCCTCTGTAGTTCACGCTGGCAGTCAGCTTCGCCATCGCCGTTGTCATCGCATCTCCACCAATCGGCCGTGTGTCGTGCTCGCGAATCCCGCCCCCTTGCGACTGTAGTACGGCACTACGATGCGTCCGTCGTAGACCAGGACCGGGAGCTCCAGCAACCCATCGAATTCTACCGTCCAGATGGCGGTTCCGTTCCGATCGAAGAAGTGTAGGCGGCCGTTCAGGTCCCCGACCAGAACGCCGTTGGCGACGATGACGGGGGTGGCGATGGCCGCGCTGCCGGTCGAAGCGACGATACGGGCGCTGCCGTCGGCGGTATCGAAGCGGACCAGGTGCCCGTTCCCGGTGACGGCGTAGCCGACGCCGTCGGCGACGGCGGGTCCGGCGACGAAGGGGGCGTGGCCGGGCGCCGTCCAGAGGCGCTCGAGATCGGGAAGGCGCCAGGCGATGATCGAGCCCAGCTCGGTGGCGGCGAACAGGGTCCCGTTTCGGGCCGCCGCTTCTCCCGTGAGGACTTCCGATGTGGCCGTCGCGGCGCGCCGCAGGCCGCTGAAGCGGTCGAGCAAGATGAGGCTGTCGTGGGCCACGTAGAGCAGGTGCCGATCGACGACCACCGGACCGGCGAGGGGCGGCCGGCGGAAGCGTGCCGTCCAGACGGGCTCGTCGGAGCGCGAGGTGAAGGCGAACAAGATCCCCGGCTGGCTCGCGATATAGGTGGTATCGCCGGCGATGGCCGGTGGCGTGGCGATGGACGGAAGCTCGAGCTCCCTCAGCTCCTCGCCCTCGGCCATGTGGAGGACGTACAGGCCGCCTTCCTCTTCGGTAACCGCGTAGATCTCGTCCGCTCGCAGCAGCGGCGTGAAGGGCTGCCCCTGCAGCTTGGAGCGCCAGAAGTGCGAGCCGTCGACCCGGCTCACCGAGTAGATGTAGCGGTCGGCGCTGGCCGCCACGATGACCTGGCCCGCGACCACCGGCAGGCCGCGCACCCCGGGACCGACCGACGTCTCCCACACCACCTGCGGCGTGTCGGTCGCCACCACTTCGGAGACGAACGGAGCCCGGGAGGCGTCGCCCAGGTACGTAGGCCAGTAGGCGCCGCCATCGACGGGCGCGGGTCTGACCGGCTGGGTGCACGCCGCCAGGACCGCGCAGCAGAGGGCGACCGCCGGACGCCCGAGCAACGCGAGGAGGGGCAAATTGACACCCTCCGGCGTCGTCTCTACATTCGGCGCCCGCGGGCGGATCGTCGCGATCGTGCCCGCGATGCTGGGTCGATTTCCCGTTTGGTTCGGCACTCCGGAACTCCGATCGATGAGCGAGACCGTCTACATCAGCGATCTGGCCGCCCACGTCGGCGAAGAGGTCACGGTACAGGGCTGGCTGTACAATAAACGCTCGAGCGGCAAGATCGCGTTCCTTATCGTACGTGACGGCACTGGAATCGTGCAAGCGGTCGGGAGCAAAGGGGATGTCGGTGACGACCTCTGGGGGATCCTCGAGGGGCTGGAGTACGAGGCCAGCCTGCGGGTCACGGGCAGCGTTCGAGCCGACGAGCGGGCGCCGGGCGGCTACGAGCTCTCCATCGTCGGGCTCGAGCTGGTGGGGCCGTCCAGCGAGGACTACCCGATCCAGCTGAAGGAGCACGGGGTCGATTTTCTGCTGGAGCACCGGCACCTGTGGCTCCGCGCGCCCCGCCAGGTGGCGATCATGCGGGTGCGCGACGAGGTGACGAAGGCGATCCGCGACTTCCTCTACGAGCGGGGGTTCGTCAACGTCGATACCCCGATCCTCACCGGCGCCATCGGCGAGTCGGCGGGCACCCTGTTCGAGACCGAGTACTTCGACCTGGGGACGGCCTACCTGGCGCAGACCGGCCAGCTCTACAACGAGGCCGCCGCCGCGGCGCTGGGCCGGGTCTACTGCTTCGGGCCCACCTTCCGGGCCGAGAAGTCGAAGACGCGGCGCCACCTGACCGAGTTCTGGATGCTCGAGCCCGAGATGGCCTGGTGCGACAGCGAGTGCAACATGGAGGTCCAGGAATCGCTGGTGGGCTATATCGTGGGGCGCGCGCTGGAGCGCTGTCGCGCCGACCTGGTGGACGTGCTGGAGCGCGACGTCTCACGGCTGGAGCCCGTCGTGCCGCCTTTCCCGCGGATCTCGTACGATCAGGCGGTGGAGAAGCTCCAGGCCCGGGGCTCCTCCATCGAATGGGGTGACGATCTGGGGGCCGAGGACGAGACGCTGATCGCCGAGGACCACGACCGCCCGGTCTTCATCTGTAACTACCCGAAGGGCGCGAAGGCCTTCTATATGAAGGAGAACCCGGACGACCCGCGCACCGTCCTCTGCAACGACCTGATCGCCCCCGAGGGGTACGGCGAGATCATCGGCGGCAGCCAGCGGGAGGACGACTACGACCGCCTGCTGTCCCGTATCCGAGAGGAAGGCCTCCCGGAAGAGGCCTATGGCTGGTATCTGGATCTGCGGCGCTTCGGCACCTTCCCGCACAGCGGCTTCGGGCTGGGGCTCGAGCGCACCGTCGCGTGGATCTGCGGCGTCCACCATATCCGCGAGACGATCGCGTTTCCGCGTACTCTCAATCGGATCTACCCATAAAGGCGGTTAGGGGTGTGGGGTATTGGGTAGTGGGTCACAGATATCATCGGCGGTCCGGCGTCCCGACCCGGCACCCCTCACCCACCACCCACCACCCACCACCCGCTACCCCTTACCGCTTCTCTAACCAATGATCTTCTGGCTCGTCGTCGGGGTCTCGCACCTTCTGGGTCTGGCCGCGGCGGTCCACGCCATCTGGAACGCGCGAACGCCGCAGGGCGGCATCGTCTGGGTCATTTCGCTCGCCGTCGTCCCTTATCTGGCGCTGCCGGCGTACCTCTTGTTCGGGCGCGCCCGGTACCTGCGCTACCTGGCGGAGCGGCGGCGCAACGACCAGCGGGCCGAACGGGTCACGGGCGATCCGGGCCGCCTTCTCGAGACTCGGGGCACGGCCCCCGTCCATGCGGCGAGCGGTGTAGCGCTGCTCGAAACGCTGCCCGAAACGCAACTCACCGGCGGCAACGCCGTTCGGTTGCTGATCGATGGAGAGGCGACGTTCGAGGCGATCTTCGAGGCCATCCAGGGCGCCGAACGTTATGTGCTGGTTCAGTTTTACGTCATCCGCGACGACCAGCTGGGGCAGGCGCTGAAAGACCGCCTGATCCGCAAGGCCAGGGACGGCGTGCGGGTGCTGGTCCTGTACGATGAGATCGGCAGCCACGATCTGGCGGGGTCCTACGCCGAGGAGCTGAGGGCCGCCGGTGCCGCGGTATCCGCTTTCGGCTCCCCGCGAAACCGTCTCCACCGCTTCCAGCTGAACTACCGCAACCACCGCAAGAGCGTCGTGGTCGATGGACGCGTCGCCTTCATCGGCGGTCACAACGTCGGTGACGAGTATATGGGCCGCGATTCACGATACGGCCACTGGCGCGACACCCATCTCCGTATCGAAGGACCGGCGGCTATCGATGTCCAGGCGGCTTTCCTCAAAGACTGGTACTGGGCCACGGGCGAGCTCCCCGAGCTCTGCTGGACACCTTCCGCATCGCCCGGGGATTCCACCGACGTGCTGGTCGTGCCCACGTCGCCGGCCGACCGGTTTCGGACGGCGCAGCTCTTCTTCACCGGCGCGATCAACTCGGCCCGGCAGCGACTCTGGATCGCGACCCCGTACTTCGTGCCGGATGAGGCGGTGGTCGCCGCGCTGCGGCTGGCGGCGTTTCGCGGCGTCGACGTCCGGATCCTGATCCCGGAGCGCACCGATCACCACCTCTTCTACCTCTCCTCCTTCTCCTACACCGAGATGCTCGAGCCCTATGGCATCGAGTTCTTCCGCTACGGGCCCGGCATGATGCACCAGAAGGTCATGCTGATCGATGACGACGCCGCCATGATCGGCACCGCCAACCTGAACAACCGATCGCTGCGGCTCGATTTCGAGATCAGCGCCCTGGTACTCGGTCGTGATTTCGCGACCGAGGTCGAGCGGATGCTGCGAACGGACCTGAAGAATTCGCGGCCGGCGAAAACCGGCGAACTGAAAGAGAAGCCCTTCTGGTTCCGACTGTCGGTGAGAGCCGTGCGACTCCTCGACCCGGTGAAGTAAGATTGGGAAGTCGGACTTCGGAAGTGTGATGTCGGGATTCTGACTTCGGGAATCTCGAGTTCTCTCCGAATTGCTGAAGGGGATTCGGGGGCTCGGGGATTCGGGGAGGTGGGGAGTGTGGCACAGGCACGGTTGCTGGTGGACGCGAGCCTCAACCTCGTATTTCCCCGACTCACCGAATCCCCGAATCCCCGAACCCGCTTCGGCAATTCGGAGAGAGCTGGATCTTCCCGAAATCCGAATCCCGACATCAGAATCCGGAACTCCGCCCCCCTTACCAGAGCGTGGAGACCCTACCCCCCTAACGCTCGCCGCCCTTCACCTCGTCCCATAGTTCGTCCAGCTCCGCCAGCGAGGCTTTCTCCACATCCAGCTCCCGCTCCTCCGCCATCTCCAGCATGGCGGTGAAGCGGCGCTCGAACTTGATGTTGGCGAGGCGGAGCGCGGTGGCCGCGTGCAGGCCGGAAAGCCGCGCCACGTTGACCGCGGCGAAGAGCAGGTCGCCCAGCTCGGCTTCCAGCGCCGCCCGGTCGCCGGACTCGAGCCCCGCCGCGACCTCATCCAGTTCCTCGCGCACCTTCTCCAGGGCGTCCCGGGCGTGCTCCCAATCGAACCCGACGCCGGCCGCCCGGTCCTGCACCCGCTGGGCCCGGGCCAGCGGGTCGAGCCGGGTGGCCAGCCCTTCGAACACGTCGGCCTCTTCCCGTTCGGCGGCCTTGTGAGCTTCCCAGTCGGGCCGCTCGTCCGCGTCGCCGTAGAGGTGCGGGTGGCGGTGCCGCATCTTCGCCTCCAGGGCCGCCACTACGTCCGCCGCGTCGAACGCCTCGCGCTCTTCCGCCAGGACGATCTGGAAGGCGACGTTGAGCAGCAGGTCGCCCAGCTCGCTTCGCAGCGTTTCGGCGTCCGCCCCCTCCAGGATGCTGTCCGCCAGCTCCAGCGACTCTTCCAGCAGATACGGGGTCAGCGAGCGTGGGGTCTGGGCCGCGTCCCAGGGACAGCCGGCGCGGAGGAAGCGCACCAGGGCCAGGGCCCGGTCCAGGACCCCGGTCTCGGATCCTGGATTCGGCACGGGCTGCGGGTTCATATCGGGGCTTTCTTGCATAGCTTACCGGGGCCAGATATACTGACGGCCGTAATCAGAGATGGATGCTCGAGATACCTCGACCGCGCGCGCCTGGGTCGACGTCGACCTCGGTGCGCTCGTCGCAAATTACGACACGCTCCAGCAGCGGGCCAAGCCGCGGGTCGGCATGCTCCCCGTGGTCAAGGCGGACGCCTATGGCCTGGGCATGTGCCCGGTGGTGCGCGCTCTGCGGCCGCGGGAGCCGTGGGGCTACGGGATCGCGGCGCTCTCCGAAGGGGTGGAGATGCGAGAGAAGGGCGTGGATGCGCCGGCCCTGCACTTCTTCTGCACCCCGCAGGAGATGCCGGACGTCGCCGAGGCCTCGATCACCCCGGCCATCGGTGACCTGGAGGCGCTGGAGCGCTGGCGCGACCTGGCCCGGGAGCGCGCTCGCCGGCTCCCTTTCCATCTCGAGATCGATACCGGGATGGGCCGGTGCGGCTTCCTGCACGACACGGTAAGCGAGTGGCTCCCGGCCGTGATGGACGCCGCCGACAGCGATCTGGATTGGGAGGGGACTTTCACCCACTTCCACTCCGCTGACGTCGAGGACGCCGAGCCGACCCGGGAGCAATGGGAGCGCTTTCGGGCCGCGGTCGGGGCCTTCCCGCGCGGAAGCGGCGGATTGCTTCACACGTCGGCCAGCGTCGCGGCGACCCGCTGGCCCGAGTTCGCCGCCGATCTGCTGCGGCCCGGCCTGTTCCTCTACGGCGGCCGGGCGGGCGGCGAACCGTTGTTGCCGAAGAGCGTGGTGACCGTGTGCGCCCGGGTGGCGACGGTCCGCGACGTGCCGGCCGGATGGACGGCGAGCTACGGGGCGACCCACCGGGCGGAACGGCCATCGCGCTGGGCGACGGTGGCCATCGGCTACGGCGACGGGCTGCGCCGCGAGCTGTCGAACAACGGGGTCGTGCGATTCGGTGAACGCGAGGCACCGATCGTGGGCCGCGTGTGTATGGATGTCACCGTCGTCGATGTCACCGATCTTCCGGAGGTGAAAGCCGGCGACGTGGCGACGGTGATCGGCGGCCCGGCCGACTCCGCCACCGGCCTGACATCGGTCGCGGAACGCTGCGGCACGATCAGCTACGAGATACTCACCGGGCTGACGCAGCGGCTGCCCAGGCGCTATCTGGCAGACGAGGCGGCGGCGCCTCGAGAATCGGAAGGACCACGAGAGGGATGACCGAGTCGAAACAGAAGGTGGATTTCAGCGGACTGGTCACCAGCCTGGCCACATCGGCGGTGGTCGTGTTGGGCCAGATCGAGGGGATCCTCGAGACCGGCCAGGCGCCCGACGAGAGCGGAGCGATGAAGGATCTGGATGACGACGAGAAGACGCGACGCGTCGACGAGGGGCTCGCCGGCGGACGGCATCTGATCGATACGCTCGTCGTCCTGGAGGAAAAGACCCGCGGGAACCTGAACGAAGAAGAACAGGAGCTGCTGGGTACGGCGATCTCGGAGCTGCGTATTCGCCACGTGACGCTGAGCAACCGGGTCGCGCGTGACCGGTCGGCGGGGGGAGAAGACGGGTGAGACCCCGCCTTCCAGTGGTCGCTTTCCTCCTCGGCGCGCTGAGTTCCGTCGCCTGCGAGCGTGAAGGGACCGTGATCGTCGAGCCCGGCGAGGCGCCGGGTCGCGCCGCGGCCACCCATTCGGTGGCCCTGACGCCCGCGATGACCGCCTGGATCGACTCCACCTTCTCCGGGTTCACCGGTCCGGCGAACGCCACCTTCCTGCTGCTCCAAGAAGACACCAAAACTTTGACCAGCCGCGGACTCATCCGGTTCGAGTTCATCCAGGACTCGGTGTTCGTGTTCGACAGCCTTTCGGGACCGTTGCGATTCGACTCGGCTCGCATCGTCCTGAACATCGACACCGCCCGGACCATGCTCGGCTCCGTGCCTCCGCCACCCGGGAGTTGGCAACGGGCAACGACGCTGCAGGTGGTCGAAGTAACTCAGGATTGGGATCGCGGATCGGTTGACTGGGAGAACGCCGTCGACAGCGTCGGCTTCCAGGTGCCCTGGAACGGCGGACCCGGCGGCGCGTTCGGCAGGGTCCTCGGCGACACCACGCTGACCGAGGCCGCGGACAGCCTGGTGATCTGGTTGGACGTGGACACGGACTCGCTGCTGCGGGACTGGCTGGATACGATGACCGTGAATCGAGGGATCGGCCTGGTGGTGACCGACACCGGGAGCGTGACCCTGCAGCTGCCCCGGATCGAGTACAACATCGTCCCCGAGTCCGAGCCCGATACGGCCATCCGGCTCAGCGTGCTGGCTACCGATGGCACGTTCATCTTCGACGCGCCGGCCGTAGGGTCCGCCG
Organism: Candidatus Kutchimonas denitrificans; assembly: GCA_011774835.1. Classification (GTDB taxonomy): domain Bacteria; phylum Gemmatimonadota; class Gemmatimonadetes; order Palauibacterales; family KS3-K002; genus Kutchimonas; species Kutchimonas denitrificans. Next base: position 83,101 of record JAACAK010000046.1, read on the forward strand.
CCGGTGTTCTGCGCGTGGGTGGCGTCGAGGGGTGGCGATCGTTTCTCAGCATCACGGTGCCCGATTCTCTGCCGGTCGAAGGTACGGGCGAGCTGGAGTCGGTGCGCGGCGCGACGATCAACCGTGCGGACCTCTTCCTCATCAGCCGGCCGCCGCCGGACCCGCCGTTCGCCGCCGACCAGAATTTCTTTGCCACCGCGTACACCCTGGTGGACGACTTCACCGTGCTCGGCGCCAAGACCCCGGTGGGCAGGCTGCTCGCAGGCAGCGATGCGGAACTGCAGGTCGATTCGCTGATGGCCGGCGACACGATCGCGATGAACATCACGCGCCGTGTGCAGACCTGGGCCGACCTGCCCGACGATTCGGTCGCGCCGCCGCTGCGACTGTCGATCCGCGGCCTGTTCGAAGCCACGACGTTCGGGTTCTGGGAGTTCGGCGCCGCCGACGGCGACCCGGCATACGCGCCCGTGTTGCGGATCGTCTTCACCCCGCCGACGGAGTTCACACTGCCATGATCCGTCCACGGCACTTCGTTCTTCTCGTCGTCGCGGCCGTCACGCTGACGCCTTCCGTCGCACGTGGGCAATCGGAGACCGGAGCCCGCCTGCTCGGCAACGTGGGTCTCGGCCGCCCGACCCGACCGATCGACTCGCGATCGGCGGGGATGGGAGGCATCGCGGTGGCGCTCCACGGGTCGAACGGTTCGATGGTCAATCCGGCGGCGCTGACCAGCATCGCGATCTCCGGCGTCTGGGTCGCCTTCTCGCCGGAGAACCGCAACGTCGACGGTGTGGTGGCGTCGGGTGACATCACCACGGCCCAGTTCCCGCTGATCCGGATGGCGATCCCGTTCGGGGAGCGGTGGGTGGTTGGGGCCGGGTTCGGCAGCTACCTGAACCAGGATTGGGGCGTCCAGTTCATCGACACCCTGCGCCTCTCCACGGGCGATGTGGCGTTCAGGGAAGATCGGACGTCGGAGGGCGGCATCTCGCAGTTCCGGGTCGATGTCGGCCGCCGGATGTCGGGCAAGCTGGCCATAGGCGTGGGCGGCATCTTCTACTTCGGCAAAACGCGGCTGGAGGTCGAGCGCGCCTTCTCGAGCGCCTCCGGTTTGACCGGGTATCGATCGACCGAGGGGATCGAGTACGAGGGTTGGGGGATCAGTCTGGGTACCCTGTGGCGGCCGATTCCGGACATGATCGTCGGCGCCGCCGGCAGCTGGGGGGCGGCTCTCGACGTCGAGGCCGACAGCAGCGGCAGCAGCAAGAGCTTCGACCAGCCGCTGACGCTCGACCTGGGGGCCTCGTGGCAGCTGGCGCCCGACTTGCTCGTCGCCCTCTCCGCCGGTTGGGCGAACTGGTCGGCCGTGGGCGACGATCTGGAGACTCCCGGCGCCTCGGACCTCTGGCGCTTCGCAGTCGGCAGCGAGTTCCGTCTGCTTGGCAATCGGACCACGCAGCTCCACGGTCGGCTGGGTGGTCGGCTCCAGCAGCTGCCGTTCCGCCTGCGGCGTGGCGCGCCGTGGGAACGCGCGCTGACCCTGGGGCTCGGAAGCCGGTTCCGCGGCGGCCTGGGCCGGGTGGACCTGGCGGTGGAGTTCGGCAAGCGGGGAGAGAAGGACACGAACGACCTGGAGGAGAACTTCACCCGCTGGACGTTCTCCGTCTCCGTCTTCGCGAACTAGACTAGACCAACATGATCACGCCACACACGCGACGTCCGCGGCGCATCTATCTCCACACCTTCGGCTGTCGAGCCAACCAGTACGACACGGAGCGCATGCGCCAGCTCCTCGAGCTGCGTGGCTGTGAGACGGTCGACGATCCCGGGTTGGCCGACGCGGTCGTCGTCAACAGCTGCACGGTGACGGGCAACGCGGATTCGGAGCTGCGCCGTTACGTGCGCCGGGTGGGCCGGCGCGGCGACGGCGCGCTGCCGGTGGTGGTGGCGGGCTGTGCGACCGCGGTGGCCGCCGAATCGATCCGCGGGCTGGACGGCGTCAGCGCCGTGGTCCCAGGGCAGGATCCCGAGGCGGTGGCCAACTCGCTGGGCGTCTTTCCGCGGACCGCCGCCGAGATGGCTCCGGCCACCCTCGACCGGGCGGAGCGCGGGACCCGCGCCTGGCTCAAGGTTCAGGACGGCTGCGACCTCAACTGCTCGTACTGCATCATCCGGGTCGCCCGTGGCCGCAGCCGGTCACGCTCGCCCGACGAGATCGTGGCGGAGGCCCAGCGCCTCGCCGAGCATCACCCGGAGATCTCTCTCACCGGCATCCACATCGGACTCTATGGCAAGGACTCGAAGCCCCGAGTCACCCTGGCCGCACTGGTCGAAACGCTGCTCGAGCGGGTACCCGACGTCCGCTTTCGCATCGGCTCCCTCGAGTGCAACCAGCTGGACGACGCGATCATCGACCTGATGGCGGACTCTGACGGCCGCCTGGCGCCGCACCTGCACGTCCCGCTGCAGAGCGGCAGCGACGCCGTGCTGCGCGGCATGCGGCGCGCCTATCGCGCCGAGCGCTATCGGGCCCGAGTCGAGCGGCTGGCCGAGCGGATCGTGCCGCTGGGGCTCGGGACCGACGTCATCGTCGGGTTCCCCGGGGAAACCGATGGGGACCACAGGCGAACCGTCGAACTGATCGAGTCGCTGCCGTTCACCTACGTCCACGTTTTCCCATACTCCGATCGAAGCGGCACCGACGCCGAGGACCTGCCGGATCGCCTGCCCGAGCGGGTGAAGACCGAGCGGTCCCGGGAGATCCGCGCGCTGGTGGGCGACAAGGCCCGGGCCCACCGCCGCGCCCGGCTCGGCACGCTGGCCCGGGTGGTGCTAGAGGGGGACGCCGACGAGGTCGCGGTGACCGGCGACTACCTCAAGATGCCCGCTCTTGATAGTTTGAGAGCGTTGGGCCGGCGCCTGCGCACGGCGCGAATCGAATCGGACGGCAACGGCGGCCTGGTGGCCGCCGGCGAGGGGTAGTTCTCCGTGATGCGCAAGAAGCTCTGGGTCGAGACCTACGGCTGCCAGATGAACGTCGCCGACAGCGAGCTGATGGAGGGCGTGCTGGCGGCAAACGGGTACGACCAGGTCGAAGCGCCCGAGCAGGCCGACGTCATCCTGGTCAACACCTGCGCCATCCGCGAGCACGCCGAGCAGCGGGTGCTGGGCCGGGTGGCCGAGCTCAACCGGGTGAAGCAGTCGCGGCCCGAGACCGTGATCGGCGTCTGCGGCTGCATGGCCCAGCGCCTCGGCGAACGGCTCATCGAGCGGGCTCAGTACGTCGACATGGTGATCGGGCCCGACGCCTACCGCTCGCTCCCCCAGCTGATCGAGCAGGCGGCCCAGTCCGACGGCGGCGTCGTCGATGTGGACCTGCGGCCGTCGGAGAACTACGAGGGGCTGGAGACGCGGCGGCAGTCCCGGGTCTCCGCCTGGATCCCGATCCAGCGCGGCTGCAACTACCGCTGCACCTTCTGCATCGTCCCCTATACCCGGGGCGATGAGAAGAACCGCGAGCCCGGCGCCGTGCTGGAAGAGGTCGAACGGCTCGCAGGGCAGGGGATCACCGAGTTCACCCTGCTGGGCCAGACCGTCAACTCGTACCGTCACGGCGACTGGGACTTCCCCCGGCTGCTCCGCGCCGTCGCCCGGCTCCCCGGCGTCCGCCGCGTCCGCTTCACCTCGCCGCACCCCAACGACCTGACCCCTGAGCTGGTCGAGACGATGGCCGAGGAGCCGGCGGTCTGCCCCCAGCTCCACCTGCCGGTCCAGTCGGGCTCGAACGCGGTATTGAAGCGGATGGTGCGGCGCTACACCCGGGAGGAGTACCTGGAGAAGGTCGAACTGCTGCGCCGCCGCATCCCCGAGATCGCCCTGACCACCGACATCATCGTCGGCTTCCCCGGCGAGGACGAGGACGACTTCGAGGCGACGCTCGACCTGGTCCGCCAGGTCCGCTACGACGACACCTTCACGTTTCGCTACTCGCCACGGGAGGGGACGCCATCGACCCGGATGAACGGGGACCTGATAGTTGAACAGGAGGTCGCCCAGGAGCGTCTGGAGCGGTTGATCGAGCTGGTGCGCCGGATCGCCGCCGAGAAGAACGTCGCCGAGGTGGGCCGCACCGTCGAGGTACTGGTCGAGAAGCCGGCCAAGCGCGGCGACCTGATGCAAGCCCGGACCGAGACCAACAAGGTGGTGCTGATTTCCGGACCCGAAGACTGGATCGGCCGCTACCTGAAGGTTGCCCTCACCGGGACCACCGGCGCCACGTTCACCGGGTTCCCCATCGAGCCATGAACCGACGCGACCTGCTGATGCGGATCGCCGGTGGCCTGCTGATCGTGGTCGCCCTCGCCTGGTTCGCCTACGTCAACTCGGGCGAGCAGGTCGACGTCGACTTCGGCCTCTTCGCCATCCGCTCGGTCTCCCTCTCGCTGGTCATCTACGGCGCGATCGTTGTGGGAATGGTCTTCATGCTGGCGGTGAGCCTGCGCGGCGATGTCCGGACCGGCAAAGCGCTGGAGCGCTACGACCAGATCGCCGCCGACGTCCTCCGCGACATCGAAGAGGACGGCGAGAGCGTCGAGCGCGAGGTCGTGAAGAAGGAAGCCGAGAAGACCTGATCGCTACGAGTTTCCCACCTGATAACTTTGCTCATCCCCCCGATCGCCGCCCTCTCGCTCTGATGTCGTAGGGCAGACAACGGAGCAAAGCCCGTGTCCCCATCCGAGACACCGGACCGAGATCTGTTCTCACCCCGGTGCTGTTGCGGCCAGATCGTAAGCCGCTTATGTTATAGCATGAGCGAGATCCGCAGGTATCTGGCCGAGATTGGCCGCAGGGGCGGCCGCAAGAGCCGCCGGACGCTGGACCCGGCCACCGCCCGAGACATGGTGCGGGTGCGTGAGGCACGTCGGGCCTTCCGGCGTTACCGCGCTCGCTGCTTCTGGTTCAGTCGCCCTGATCTGGAGATCGGGCTGGCGGACGTCCCGTGGGTGGCCGAACAGCTCATGAAGCACGGCGATCGCGAGGCGTGGCGGATTGGGGCGCGGCTGTGCCGCTGACCGAGTTTCAGCGTCGGCTGCTGGCCGAGTTGGCGGCCTCGGCGGCGGCCGACGAGCGCTATCTGGCTGGCGGGGCCGCGCTCCATTTCTCGCTGAATTCCACCCGGTACAGCGACGACTTGGACTTTTTCCACGACTCGGTGGCCCGGGTGGGGAAGGCCTTCGAGGCGGACCGGGCGCGTTTGGAGGGGGTGGGCTACGAGGTCGAGGTCGGGTCGAGCCTCCCCGGCTTCGTCCGGGCCGTGGTGAGCCGTGGGGCGGAGGCCACCCGGGTCGATTGGGCCCACGAATCCGCTTGGCGCTTCATGCCCCTGGTTCGGGACCCGCTCGGCGGACTCCTTCTTCATCCGGTGGATTTGGCCGTGAACAAGGTGCTCGTGCTGGCGGGTCGCGACGAGGCCCGGGACTTTGTCGACATCCTCTTCGTGCATCGTCACGTGCTTCCGCTGGCAGGTCTTTGCTGGGCAGCCGCGGGGAAGGATCCCGGGTTCACACCCCTCTCCCTCCTGGAGCTCCTCAAACGCCGGGGGCGCCACCGCCCGCAAGAGATCGAGAAGCTGAACCTTGCCGAGCCGTTCGATCTCGTCGAGGCGAAGCAGGATTGGCTGCAGGCCCTGGCGAGCGCCGAGGCGTTCGCCAGGGAGCGGCCGCCCGAGGAGTTGGGTTGCCTCTATTATTCCGAAGCCGAGGATCGGTTCATGCTGCCAGAGCCGGGAGTTTCCCTGGAGGCACAGGGTCTGAAGCCGCACTTCGGATCCCCGGGGGGCGTGATTCCACAGGTCGTCGCCGAGGAAGAAGGGGATTGATCTCAGCCTCACAGCCGCCGTATCTCTCCCGGCGCCGCCGCAAGCCCGACTGCCCCACGAGCGATAAGCAGCAGATTACGAACGACAGTTAAGTGTCCGTCGGTGATGCCTGGTCCGTCGTTGGCTACCGGATCTGGTGTAAAGGATGTTGGCGCTTCTCTTCGATCAGCGTTCCCACATTCCCAACTTCCCGAATCCCGGAGTCCCCGAATAACCAATCCCGAAATCCCGAACTCCCGATATCCACCCTCCCAACACTCACACGCCAGCCAGCGCCACCAGCAGTCTCCCCAGAAAATCCCGCGTCCGCTCGATGCTCTCCGGCAACGTCAGCGGATCGTGCACTCCCCCGTCGTACAGATAGAACTCGAACCCCGGCTCACCGCGACCCAGCTCCTGCATCGTCTCGATCAGGCTCTCCGCCTGGCTGACCTCGACGGTCATGTCGTCGATCCCGTGATGGATCTGGAGTTGCGGCAGCCGCTCGGCGAACAGAACACTCGAGCGCCGCACCAGCTCCGGCCGCACGTCGGCGATGGTCAGCTCGCCCCGCTGCAGCGGCTCGATGTAGACCGAATCGAGATGCGTCAGGCCCGGCAAGTCCCGTAGCTCTCCCAGCAGCGCCTCCTCGACGATCCCCTGGATGAACGGATCGAACAAGTCGGTGGGCCCGAAGAACTCGACCACGATATCGATCCGTGGATCACGCTCCGCCATGAGCAGAGCGACGCCCGCCCCGCGGCTGAACCCCAGCAGCGCGATCCGGTCGGCGTCGGCCTCGGGTGCGATGTCCAGCGTCACGTTGAGCAAGGCCAGCGCGTCGTCCACGTCCCGATCCCACGGGCTGGGCGGCCCGTCGGAGTCGTAGCGGATGCCGTCGTAGACCAGCCGCTCGCTGCGGAACGACGGCGCCACGAAGATGAAGTTCGCCAGGTCGTCGCCCAGCACCACGGGCAGGAGCGGCAACAGAACGTCCAGGTTCTCGCCGTGATCGCCGCCGTGCAGGTACATGAGGACCGGCAGGCTGCCGGGCTGCGCGCCGTCGGGCACCAGCACGGCGCCGTAGTGGGTCACATCGCCCACGTCGTGAGTGACCACGCGGAGCCGGGTGTCCACCGTATTCAGGGTCAGGGGCGCGTCCACGATGACCTGTACGTTCTGGGCCGAGACGTCGCGGGTCGACCATTCCGCCAGTATCGCGTTGATCTCCGCGGCAGAAGGCGGGGCGAACAGCTCGGTCATGTTAACGCCGGCGACGATGCGATCCTCGGGCCCGGAGGAGTCGTCGCAGCCGAGGGCGATCGCGCTCGCGACGATCGAGAGGGCGATAAGGGCGCGGCGGGTGATCATGTCAGTCGATCGGTGCGTTAGTGCGTCAGTGCGTTAGTGCGTTGGTGTTGGAACCATTGAGTCTCGGCGATCGAAGACGCCGGCGCAAGGCGGCGGTCGAATTTGATAATCGTGTGAGATGAGGTCGGGAGGTTGGGTGGATGTTCACGCGACGTCCTCCCCGAGCGCGGCCGCTCGTATTGGCGGCGCTGGCCCTGGTCGTGGGTCTCGTTTCTGGCCTATCCGGCGGTACCCCGATGGTACTGGCGCCGGCGGTCCTGGCGGTCGCCCTGCTGGCACTCCTCGCCCGGATCATGACGAGCCGAGGTCTCCTCATCGCGGCGACGATGATGGCGACGGGGGTCGGCGGCGCGTTGATCGGCGAGGCCGAGCTGCACCGGGCCGGTCGAGACTGTCGCGGCCTTTGGGAATCGGGAGACTCGGTTCGGATCGACGGCATCGCGCTCAGCCACCTGCCGGAGGGAATCCGGGGGAGGGTTCGCTTCCACCCCATCCCGGACCGGAGACTGGGCTGCCTGTGGGTGGGCGGCTTCCGGGTGTGGACCGATGGGCCGGTCGTTCCCGGCGCGCGGTATACGGTCAGGGGGAGCTGGCAGCCGGCGCACAGGCCGGGCCGCGGGGTCCGGGCGCCGGAAGTCCGTGGCTGGATCGCGGCTGACGACGTCTCGCAGGCACAACCGGCGCGGGCGACACGTCATCCTTTCCTCTGGCTCCGCGGGGTCCTGGCCGGCCGGCTGTGGAACATCTACCCGAGCCGCTGGGCGCCGCTGGCGGTCGCGCTGGTGCTGGGCGGCCGCGAGACGCTGAGCCGGGAGACGGGCCAGCGGATCGCGCGAGCCGGACTCGCCCACTTGCTGGCGATCTCCGGTCTGCACGTGGGAATGCTGGCGGCGGCCCTCTATGGGCTGGCTCGGGTCGCCCGCTGCTCGGTGCCGCTGGCCCGGGCCGTGACCGTAGGTCTCACTTTCGGGTATGTGGCGCTGATCGGGATGCCGGCCTCGGCGGTTCGGGCGGCCTTGATGATCGGACTCTGGATGCTGGCCCGGGCCGCCGGTCGGGCCTCGGCGGCGTTCGATGTCCTGGGGTTGGCGGCGGTCCTGCTACTCCTGCTGCGCCCGTGGAGTGTGACCGAGCCGGGCTTCCAGCTCTCGTTCGCCGGTGCCGCTGCGGTGGCCTACGTGTCGAACGAGGCCCGCTTCATCCGCTGGCCCGCTGCGTTTCCGCGAATCGCCCGCGGCGCTTGCATCGGGGTAATGGTCAGCGCGGCGGCCGTTACCCTGACCGCACCGATCACCGCCACCTTCTTCGGCCGGGTCACGCCGGCGGCACTAGTCGGCAACCTGCTCGCCATCCCGGTCCTGGCCATGGCGCTTCCGGCGCTCTTTATCTCTGGGCTCCTCTCCGCCTGGCCGGGGCTCGCCGCGTGGCCGGCCGCCGCGGCGTCGCTTCTCCTGGCGGCGATCGATGGCCTGGCCTCCGTTCTGGCCTCCGCGCCCTGGTCGGCCTTCGATGTGGCTCCGCCGGGCCTGGCCCCGTCTATCGCCTACCTCGCGCTGCTCGCCCTCGGCGCCCATGCCGCCCACGGCGCCTGGCAGCGCCGCCGCTTCATCTTGGGGCTCGGAGTCGCCTGGTCGCTGACCCTCGCCTGGCCGGCGGTTCGGGCCCGGCTCGACCTGGGGCATCTGGCCGTCTATGTCCTCGACGTGGGGCAGGGCGACGCCATCGCGCTGCGGACGCCGAACGGACACTGGCTCCTGGTGGATGCCGGCCCCCGCATCCGCGGGTTCGACGCCGGCGCCACGAGGGTGGTGCCCTTCCTACGACAGCAAGGCGCCCGGGATCTCGAAGCGTGGATCGCCAGCCATCCCGACCTGGACCACGTGGGCGGCTTCCCGGCCGTGGCGCGCGCGTTCCCCGTCCGTCGAGTCATCACGGTCGGACACGTGACCGGCCAGATCGGCCAGCTGGAGGTATTGAAGCAGGTCGTCGCCGACTCCCTCGCCTGGCTGCGGGCCGATGCCGGCGACACGTTGCGGGTCGACGGGGTTGTGCTCGCGTTTCTTCACCCGGACCTCGAGGACGACGCGGACGAGCTGGCGAAGCCGAACGCCTGGAGCCTGGTCTTCAGCCTCGAATACGGCGCGTTCCGGATGATGTTCACCGGGGACGTGCCCGGCGCCATCGAGGATCGGCTGGCCCATGCGGACTCCTCCGCCGTTCGGGTCCAGGTCCTCAAGGTCTCCCATCACGGCAGCGCCTCCTCCACATCACGGCGCTTCCTGCGGATCGTCCACCCCGAGCTGGCGCTCATCTCGGTGGGGCGGGGGAACACCTACGGCCACCCGTCGGAGCACACGTTGCGGCGGTTGGCCTTGCAGGGCGTGACGGTGCGACGGACGGACCGGGATGGGACCGTGATCGTCGAGGCGCGGAGCGACGGGACGTGGCGGGCGCGGACGGCGGCGGAGGGCTACTGAAGACGGTGGCATCAAAAGAAGGTTGCTGAAGCGCAACGTACGATTTAGCTTACACTTCCAGCCCCCCGTTTCCCCCAACGAAAACTCCGAGGAATCCGTCCATGGCGTGGATCGAGCAGATTCCCATCGAGAAGGCGACCGGGCTCTTGAAGAAGTGGTTCGACGGCTCGATCAAGCGCACCGGTCGTGTTTGGAACATCATGCACGTCATGAGCCTCAACCCGGAGACGCTCCGCGACAGCTACACGTTCTATCGGACGGTGATGTACGGGAAGTCGCCGCTCTCCCGGATGCAGCGCGAGCTGCTGGGCGTCGTGGTGTCGAAGGAGGGGCACTGTCACTATTGAACGCAGGCGCACGCCCACGACCTCCGGGAAGAGGTCGCCGACCAGTTGCCGGACTCCGAGAGCGCCGACGCGTTCGTCCACGCCGTGGTGCGCAACTGGCGCGCCGCGCCCCTCGCCCCCGGCGACCGCGCCCTGTGCAAGTTCGCCGCCAAGCTGACGCGACAGCCCGACAAGATGGACCCCGGCGATCTGGACGACCTCCGGGTCCATGGCTTCGACGACCGGGCCATCCACGACGCCGTCCAGGTGATCGGCTACTTCAACTACATCACCCGGATAGCCGACGGCCTCGGCGTCGAGGCCGAGGACTTCATCGAGCCCTGGGGCCAGCGGTGAGGGTGCAGCCGGCACCCCCGCTCGGCGCCTCATTCGGGCTTCAGATCGCTTTCAAATTCTTGCGGATCCAGCCGGCTAACTGGTTCCCCGAAGCGAGATCGCGCATGACCAGCACGACTTCCGGCTCGGGGACATCCAGGTCGTGGTCGTTCAGGCCCAGGAAGGTGTATGCGGCCATGAAGGCCACGCGCTTGTTTCCGTCGACGAAGCGGTGGTTCGTGCAAAGGCCATAGGCGTAAGCGGCCGCGAGGTCCGCCAGGTCGATGTCCCCATCATCATACGCCCACCTATTCCGCGGACGGTCTAGGGCGGACTGAATCGACCCTTCGTCGCGGACCCCCAGGCTACCGCCGTGTTGCCGGATCTGGTCCGTGTGTATGATGTCGAGGATCGACCGGGACAGCCAGGCGGGCTCGTCCAAGAGTCCAGGCTAGACTAGGACGAAGCCAGCTCGCGCAGCGCGTTGCGGAACTTCCGGGCGCCCCGCTCGTAGACGGTCATCGCCTTCTCGAATTCGGGGTTGAAAGGCGTGATCAAGATGCCGTCGCTGGTCTCGATGACCGTAAGCAGATCGCCGGCCTTGATATGATAGCGATCGACGAATTCCCTGGGGAGCGTGGTCCCGACGGACCCACCCATCTTGCGGGCTTTCACCTGTTTTGGCATTGAGACGCTCCTCCCCTTGCTGGTTCCGGCTAGGCGCTCGTGCGCAATATAGCACTTTTGTGCTACCTGTCAAGGACCGGGTCTGCGCCGAACCACTCCAAACGCCGATCGAACCGTTCACGTCCGGTGGGACAGCGGTCCCAGCTCAGCAGCAGGCCGACGTCCACGTCGCTCTCGCGGTGCGATCGCTTCTCCGACACGCTCCCGAACAGGTAGACCGAGACGACGGCCGGCGAAGCCAGCTCCTCCGCCAGGTGCGAGAGGCGCTGGATGATCCCGTCGTCGCGTTCCATAGCGCATANNACCTGCAAGGCCTGTTGCGCAGTTACTGGATGCTTCGACCTAATCGTTGAATCGGCAATTGACTCGGGGTGTGGCCGCTGATTCTACTGCGGGCCAACTGCGGGCCTCTTCGCTAGAAGTTCGGCTGAACGATGACCAGCCCTTCGTCCATGTCCGAGAGATAGACGAGCCCAGCGTGGAGTTGAGGTGCCCACGTGCTGGGGGTGGAAAAATCGGCAATCTCGCGCCCCTGCTGGTCCAGTTCACCCAGCAAGATGCCGCTGACGTCGATGGCGCGGAGGCCGTTCGAGTACCAGGCGGCATAAAGGATCCCGCGGTCCTCGTCGAGCCAGAAGTTGTGCGGGGGCGCGCCGGCGAGCCGGAAGGTGGCGACCTCCACCGGGTTCTCGAGGTCGCTCGCGTCGACCACGTGCATGATGCCGGGCGTGCGGAAGTCCTCCTCGCCGACGAACACGTAGCCGGTCGCCGGCCAGTACCAGGCGTTGTGGGTCTGGCCGCCGGCCGTCTGTATCTGGCTGACCTCGACCGGGCTCTCCGGCGTGCCTCCGGCGATGCCGTTGCCGACATCGAGGATCACCAAACCGGCGTTCCAGTGTGACAGGAAGGCGAGCCCGTCGCGGACGTAGACATCGTGCAGGATGCTGGTGCCGGCGTAATAGCTGGCGGCGAGCGTAGGGTTAGCCGGGTCGCTGATGTTGACGATTTGCAGGCCGTTCCCGGTTCCGTCGACTGCGGCGTAGACGTAGTTGCCGTCGATCCAAACGTTATGAACGCCCGGAGCGAGGGAGTTCGTGAACCGGGTGATCGGGCTTGGGGCGCCCGGGTCGGCCAGGTCGAGAAGGGTAATCCCGTTCAGCCCGTCGCTGGACCCCTCGTGGGTGATAACAGCGATCGTCCCGTCGTCGCGGACCTTCACGTCGTTCACCGTCCGGGCATCGACGACGACTTCGTTCACCTTCTGAGGCGCCGACGGCATGCTGACATTCCAGACGAACAGCCGGTCCCCACAATTCCCCGCGTCCCGGCAACTCCAGGTGCCCGTGTAGACGTAGGCTCCGTGGACCCAAAGGTCCGACGTGTGGCGCTGGGTCTCGACGCCGCTCCCCACAAGCGTGAAACCCGACGAGCTTCGCACCCCGCGGGATACGATCGAGATCTCCAGCGTGTCCGCGGCGTCGATTACGCTGGCGACGATCTGCGCGGGCCCGATCGCGTAGCCGACGAAGCGACCGTCGGTCGTCAGCAGGCCGGCGGACGCGGGGAGCAGGGTCCAGGTGAGTGCCGGATCCGTGACCAGGGCACCGCTCTCGTCGCGGACCTCCGCCGTGTAGGTCACCACGTCGCCCTGTCGAGGCGCGCTCGAACCGATGATCGTCACGCTCGCTCCCGAGCCGGGTGGCGGCGGCGGAGGGGGCTCGACGAGGAACCGCACGTCGAGGAGACTCAACGAGTCGCCCTCGTATGACGCCTGCAACGAGCCACGGTAGGCGCCGGGCTCCGGAGAGCTCGGCAGCGTGACACTGAGCATGATCTCTACGGTCGAGTCTGGCTCGAGGGCCGCGATCTCGGCCGGGTCCACCTGGAGCTGGCCGCCGTCGACGATCCCGCCCGTTTCCATCGTCACCGGCCCCGGCACCAGCTGGATGGGACCCGCGGCGGCCGTTCCCTGGTTCTCCAGTTGCACGACGCCCTGTCTGTCCTCGGCCAGGTCGAGAAGCGCCGGCTCGAAGACCAGTTCCGGAGTGCCCGATGACCCACCGGGCGCCATCGACTCGCCGTTGCAGCTGGCGGCCGCGAGAACGGCGAGAGAAAGCGCTGTGGGAATCCGTACAGCCTGGACGGCACGGTGCCGGAAACTACGGGCCATGAACCTCGAATCTCCTTCGGTTGTTTACGCTTATGACGAGGTGAAGGTTGCCGCGAAGGTACTATAACGGTAACCATTATTGAGTTGGAAGGGTTCCAACACGGTTCTTCGTGGGCGCCGGGGGAACGTTTGGGGCACTTCGTGGCGTCTAACTTGTTACAGGGACGAGCTTTTCAGGTGAAGTGGATGTGCGTCCTTCCGTCGAGTTCATGATCGAAGCCTGCGGTACGAGGCGGCGTAGCGCGCCAGCCACGTGGCGGTCGGGGTTCAGCATCGTGCAGATCAGGGAGTGATTCGTGGCGACGTCGTCCTCGCGCGCCCTCGCGATGATGTTGATAGGTGTGAGCGTCTTCCTGGCCAGCGCCGCGGAAGCACCGCCGGTGGGTCAAGAGCTGAACTTGCCGGTGCAGCGGCCTCGACCCCAGGCGCGACAGGACGAGGGCCGGTCGCTAAGCGAGCGGCCGCCATCCGGCCACGCCTTCTACTTCACGCGTGCGGTCTACACGGGCATTCGACGCGGTTACCGGCCCAGCTGGGCCATCGACTATCCGAAGGCGGATCGCCAGTTCCTGATCGGGCTGCGGCGACTGACGAACATCGAGGCGTACGAGCGGGAGAACCCGGTGCGACTGGACGACCCGGAGTTGCGCCGCTATCCGTTCCTGTACGCCCTCGAGGTGGGCTTCATGAGCCTGACGGAGGCCGAGGCGGAAGGTCTCCGCGACTATCTGCTGGCTGGCGGCTTTCTGGTCATCGACGATTTCTGGGGCACGTGGGAGTGGCGGAACTTCGAGAACGAGATGCGGCGCGTGCTCCCGAAGTACCCGATCGTCGATCTGCCGCTCGACCACCCGCTGCTGAGCGTGTTCTACGACATCCGTGAACTCCGCCAGGTGCCCAACGTGCAGCAGGGGATCCAGGGCGGCCCGACGTGGGAGCGGGACGGTTTCGAGCCGCGGTTACGAGGGATCTTCGATGATCGGGGCCGTCTGATGGTGGCGATCAACTGGAACACCGATCTGGGCGACGCCTGGGAGTGGGCGGAGAACCCGTACTACCCGCTCGAATACTCGAACTTCGCCTATCAACTGGGGATCAACATGATCGTCTACGCGATGAGCCATTAGCTGACGAGCCACTACATTTAGATAATGACCACCTTCGAGTCCCTGTTCGCGTTTCTGTTCAAGTATCGGCCGCTGGTGTTCCAGCGTGGCGAGCTGGCGTTCGGCGCGCCGGGGCCGGTGACGGTCTTCGCCCTCCTTGGGGTCGTGGCGCTGGGGCTCGTGATCTTCGCCTACTCCCGGGCCCGGACCCGGACCCGTCGCGATCTCGCGGTTCTGACGGTTCTGCGTGTCTCCGCCCTGGCGATCCTCCTCTTCTGTCTCGCCCGACCGATGCTGCTGCTGCCCACCGTCGTCCCGCAGCGGAACTTTCTGGGCATAGTGATCGACGACTCGCGCAGCATGAGCATCGCCGACCGTGACGATACGCCCCGGGCCGACTTCGCCCGGCGTCAGTTCGCCGGCCCGGACAGCGCGCTGCGCGCCGCGCTGGCCGAGCGGTTCATGCTCCGCTTCTTCCGCTTCGCCAACACGACGGAACGGCTGGACGACCCGGGCGCGCTGATCGGCAGCGGGGGCGCCACCGACATCGCCCAGGCCTTGGACGCGGCGCGGCGCGAATTGGCGGCGGTGCCGCTGGCGGGACTGGTGCTGCTGACCGACGGGGCGGACAACACGGAGAGCTCGCTGACCGAGACGCTGCTGGCGCTGCGCGCCGCTGGCGTTCCCGTCTACACGGTGGGTCTCGGTCGCGAGCGGTTCGATCGCGACATCCAGGTGAGCCGGGTCGAGACGCCGCGCTCGGTGTTGAAGGGCTCGGCGCTGGTGGTCGACCTGATCGTGGAACAGACCGGATTCGGCCGTGAGAACGTTCGCGTGGACGTCGAGGATGATGGCCGGATCATCGCCTCGCAGGAGATCCGACTCCCGGAAGACGGCGAGTCGGGGACCGTGCGCGTCCGGTTCACCGCCGAGGAGACGGGCCCGCGCCTGTTCCGCTTCGTCATAGCGCCGCAACCGGGCGAGCTGGTGACCCAGAACAACGCCAGAGAGGCGCTGGTCGTGGTCGAGGACACGCGGCAGAAGATCCTCTACCTGGAGGGCGAGCCTCGCTACGAGCTCAAGTTCCTGCGCCGGGCCGTGGAGGACGACGAGAACGTGCACGTCGTCGCGCTACAGCGGACGGCGGAGAACAAGTTCCTGCGTCTCGGGGTCGATGACCCCGAGGAGCTGGCCGCCGGCTTCCCGCGCACGCGTCGGGAGCTGTTCGCCTATCGCGGGCTGATCCTGGGCAGCGTCGAGGCCAGCTTCTTCACCCACGACCAGCTGACCATGATCGAGGAGTTCGTGGGCCAGCGGGGCGGCGGCCTGCTGGCGCTGGGAGGCCGGAGCGCGCTGGAGCGGGGTGGCTACCAGGGGACGGCTGTGGCCGATGTCCTGCCGGTAGTGCTGTCGCCGGTCGACGCGACCCCCGAGTCGTTCGTGGCCGAGCTGGATGTCGAGACGACCCGGGCGGGTAGGACGCACCCTTCGGTCCAGCTGGTGCCCGACCTCGAGGAATCGGCGCGACGTTGGACCGAGCTCCCCGCGGTCACCGCGGTCAATTGGATCGTCGAGGCCAAACCGGGCGCCAGCATCCTGCTGACCGGCGACGCGGATGCCGTCGACGAGCCGCTCATCGTGCTGGCCTACCAGCGCTACGGTCGCGGCAAGGCGCTGGCGCTGCCCGTCCAGGACACCTGGATCTGGCAGATGCACGCCGACATGCCGCTGGACGACCTGACCCACGAGACGTTCTGGCGCCAGCTGCTGCGCTGGCTGGTGAGCTACGTGCCCGACCCGGTGAGCGTCACCATGTCGCGGGATCGCGTCGGCCCGTCGCAGCCGGTGACGGTCACCGCCGAGGTACGGGACGACACGTATCTGAACGTGAACGCCGCGGAGGTGGTGGCACGAGTCATCGCGCCGTCGGGCGCCGAGCGGGAGCTGCGCCTCGACTGGGCGGTCGATTCCGACGGGCTGTACAGCGCCAACTTCGCACCCGTCGAAAACGGTCTACATAGGGTCGAGGTGACGGCGGCGAAGGGTGGCGATTACCTGGGCGAAGGACAAACGTACGTGGAATCGGCGGAGTTGCCGACGGAATACTTCGATGCCGAGATGCGGGCGCCGCTCCTGAGAGAGATCGCCGAAGGCACGGGCGGCCGCTTCTACACGCCGGAGACCGTGTCGAGGCTGCCCGAGGATGTGAGCTTCACCGACAGCGGCACCACGATCATCGAGGAGCGCGACCTGTGGGACATGCCGATCATCTTCATCGCCCTGCTCGCCCTGGTGGGAGCGGAATGGGGCTATCGGCGGCGCCGGGGGCTGGTATGAGGATGATCGCGCTGACCGCCGTCCTGTCGATGCTGCTCCCGACGGGCGCCGCGGCCCAGAGCCACCTGATCGTGGTCTCCGGGCTGGGCGGCCAGCCCGGGTACTCGCAGACGCTGCACGAATGGGCGACGGGTCTGTCCGCGGCGGCGCAGGAGCGTTGGGGCGTTCCGGAGGCGAACGTCACCTATCTGGCGGAGAAGGTAGAGCGGGACCCGACACGCATCGACGCCCGTTCGACCTGGGAGAACGTGCAGGCCGCGGTGCGGGAGACAGCGGCCCGGGCCGGCCCGGACGATGTGATCTTCATCGTGCTGATGGGGCACGGGACCGTCGGCGTGGCCGGGGCGAAGCTCAACCTGCCGGGCCCGGACCCAACGGCCGCCGACTTCGACGCGTTGCTCGATGAGCTTCCGACCCGGAAGGTAGCGCTGGTCAACACGGCCAGCGCCAGCGGCGAGTTCATCCCGGCGCTGGCGTCTGAGAACCGGGTCGTCATCACGGCCACCCGGAGCGGCCGGGAGCGGAACCAGACGATCTTCGCCCGCTACTTCGTTGAGGCCTACGCGGGCGACGGCGCCGATGTCGACAAGGACGGGCGGGTCTCGGCGCTGGAGGCGTTCAACTACGCGCGCCGCGAGGTCGAGCGGCTCTACGAGTCGGAGAACCGCCTTCTGACCGAGCACGCGTTGCTGGAGGATGACGGCGACGGCGAAGGGAGCCGCGAGCCGGGACCCGACGCTGGCGACGGCCGCCTGGCGAGCCGGCTGTTCCTGGCGGGCGCCCCGGCGGCCGCCGCCGCCGGTGCGGACGCCGACCCCCGGCTGGCCGAGCTCTACAACGAAAGGCGTGCCCTCGAGGAGGCGGTGGCGGACCTCCGGGCCCGGAAGGATGAGATGGACCCGGCGGCTTACGAGGCGGAGCTGGAGCGGCTGCTGCTGGAGCTGGCGATGAAGACGCGCGAGATCCGGCAGCGGGAGGAGGAAGGCGGCGGATGATGGCAGGCTATCGACTCCTGCTCGCGACCGTACTCGCCGCTGCCACGCTCGTCCCGCTCGTTGGAGCTCGGGCGCAGACGGTGGAAGAGGCGGAGAGCGCCCTGCGGACGGGGCGCTACCAGGAAGCCATCGACCTGTTCTCGCGTCTGGCGCGACGCGAACCGACCTCGATCCCCGCGGCCCGCGGCCACGCCCGGGCCCTCTACGTGGTGGGCCGTTACCGTCGGGCGGAGGAGGTCGCCCGTGAGTTCTCGCGCCGGGTCCCCGGATCGGCCGAGCTGTCGAACCTTTTGGGCCAGGCCCTCTACGCTCAGGGCGCGATCGACCAGGCGGAGACGGCCTTCGAGCGGTCGCTGGCGGGCCCGGCGTCCGACGCCGTCGAGGCGCGGCTCAACCTGGCGGTGCTCCATTACGAGCGGGGTCAGGTCGATCGGGCGATGCGCGAGTTCGACGCGTTCATCGACATCTACAACCGGGGCCGCTCGCTGAGCTCGCCTGAGCTGACCGCGGTGGGCACCGCGGTCCGCCACCTGGCGCGGCAGGACTCGCGGCTCTATCGGGACGCGCTGCGCGCCTACGACGAGGCGATCGCGGCGGACCCGTCGAACCTGGAGCCCCGGGTCCGGGCCGGCGAGCTGTTCCTGGAGAAGTACAACAGCGCCGACGCTGCCGGCGAGCTGGAGGACGTGCTCCAGGTGAACCCGGCGCACCCCCGGGCGCTGCTGGGCAAGGCCCGGCAGCTCCGCTTCGACGGCGCGCCGGGCGCGATGGAGATGATCGAGCGGGCCCTGGAAACGAACCCGAACTACGTGGAGGCCCACGCGTTTCGCGCCGA
>JAACAK010000046.1:101635-117381 GCA_011774835.1 Candidatus Kutchimonas denitrificans
CGACACGGCGCGGTTCGAGGCGCTGCGGGCGCGGATCGCGGGGCTCAACCCGCGCTACGCCGGTTTCTGGGTGCAGCTGGCGGAGCTGAGCGCCCGCAATCGGCTGTACGATCGGGCGGTTCGTTTCGGCCGCGAGGCCGTGGCGCTGGACGCCGAGTCGTGGCCCGGCCACGCCGTGCTGGGCGTGAACCTGCTGCGCGTCGGGTCGATGGAAGAGGGGCGGCGGCACCTGGAGATCGCGTTCGAGGGAGACCCTTACGACGTGTGGACGAAGAATACCCTCGACCTGCTCGACACGTTCGCCGGGTACGAGACGGCGCGCAGCGGTCGCTTCGAGCTGATCGTCGATGACGGTGAGGCGGAGATCCTTGGGGTCTACCTGCCGGACCTGGCCGAGGAGGCGTACGCGCGGCTGGCGCGCCGCTACGGCTATCGGCCCGAGGCGCCGATCCGGGTGGAGGTGTTCCGCAGCCATGCCGACTTCTCGGTGCGGACCATCGGCCTGGTCGGTCTGGGCGCGCTGGGCGTCAGCTTCGGACCGGTGATCGCTATGGACTCACCCTCGGCTCGCGAGCCCGGCGACTTCAACTGGGGGTCGACGTTCTGGCACGAGCTGGCCCACACGTTCCACCTGGGGATGTCCGACGGTCGCGTGCCGCGCTGGTTCTCGGAGGGGCTCGCCGTGTACGAGGAGCGCCGCGCCCGTCCCGGGTGGGGCGGTGACGTCACCCCGAGCTTCCTGCTCGCCCATCTCGAGGGGCGCCTGTTGTCGGTGGGTGAGCTGAACCGCGGGTTCGCTCGGCCCAGCTATCCGGAGCAGGTCATCCACTCGTATTACCAGGCGTCGCTGGTCTGCGAGCTGATCGAGCGCGAGGCGGGCTGGGGCGCGCTGGTCGGCATGCTGCACGCGTACCGGGACGGGCTGACGGACGAGGAGGCGTTCCAAAGCGTTCTGGGAACCGACGTGGACGACTTCAGCGATCGGTTCTTCGCCTACCTGGAGGACCGCTTCGCGGGTCCGCTGAAGGCGCTGGCACCCGCCCGGGTGTTCGAGGGGCAGCCGTCCCGTGAAGAGCTGAAAGAACGGGCCGCCGCCGACCCGAACGACTTCATCGCCCAGTTGAGCTACGGCCACGTGCTGGCCGAGGGCGGCCGTTACGATGAGGCGATCCCGTACATGGAGCGGGCGAAGGCGGCCTTCCCGGAGTTCGCCGGCGCCGGCAGCCCGTATCACTACCTGGCGTTCATCTACCGGGAACGCGGCGAGCTGGAGCGGGCGGAGGCCGAGCTGGCCGCGCTGACCGCGATCAACGAGCGGGACCTGGAGGCCAACCTGGCGCTGGCCGAGATTCGGCAGGCGCTGGACGACAAGACGGGAGCCGCCGAAGCGCTGGCACGTACGGCGTATATCTATCCGTACGACCCGACGCCGCACGTGCGGCTGGCCGAGCTGTATGCCGCCACCGGCGATCTTGCCGGCGCGGTCCGGGAACGCCGGGCGGTGCTGGCGCTGGATCCGGTGGACCGGGTGGAGGCGCTGTACCAGCTGGCCCGGGCGTACTACGCGGCCGGCGACCTGGGGAGCGCCCGGCGGACCGTGCTGAGCGCGTTGGAGCGGGCGCCGGCGTACGAGGCGGCGCAGGAGCTGCTGCTGGAGATCCACGCCCGGGGAGGTGGAAGCTGATGCGACACGTGCTGACCTGTTGTCTGGGAGTGGCGATGGTGGGGCTGGCAGCAGTGCCAGCCGCCACGCAGTCGCGACGCGATGCCGGCGCGGAGTGGGAAGAGTACAACGTCGAGTACGACGGACGGTTCACCTTCGTGCGGATCCGCTTCCAGCCCCGCTCGAGCTTCGATGGGCGCTGGGGCCGGCGCGACCTGAAATGGGACCACGACTACCCGCGGGCGGAGCGTCACCTGGCCCGGATCCTGGCCGAGATTACCGCGATCGACCCGAACGCGTCGGGCAGCAACATCCTGACGCTGGACGACCCGGAGATCTTCAAGTACCCGGTGGCGTACCTGGCCGAGCCCGGCTTCTGGACGCTGAGCGAGGAGGAGCGAGAGGGACTGCGGGCTTATCTGCTGAAGGGCGGCTTTCTGATCGTCGACGACTTCGTCGACACGCAATGGTACAACTTCGAGGGGCGGATGCGCGACGTATTGCCGGACGCTCGGCTGATCCGGCTCGATGCGACGCACCCGGTCTTCCATTCGTTCTTCGAGATCGACGCACTGGATCATCGGCACCCGTACTGGCCGGCGTTCGAGTCCGCGTTCTACGGTGTTTTCGAGGATAACGATCCGCAGAAGCGCCTGATGGTGATCGTGAACTACAACAACGATATCGGTGAATCGTGGGAGTGGTCGGACACGGGCTTCCTGCCCATCGATATCACGAACGAGGCGTACAAGTTGGGCGTCAACTACATCGTGTACGCCATGACGCACTAAAGGTCAGTTGAAAATTGAGAGTTGAATGTGAGTATTGAATGTGAGTATTAAAACTTCACGTTGAGAATTTGTTATTGAATGTTCAACCCTCAATCTTCAATTGCCAACGTCAAGTTTCAATGTTCACATTCAACTTTCAATTTTCGACTGACCTCTAACAGACGGGGAATCATGACAACGGAACCGAGGGCGGCTCTGCAGTCCGAAGACGACATCGCGCTGGCCGAGAAGATGAGCGCTGCGACCGACCGCATCATGAAGGAGCTGCGCAAGCTGATCGTCGGCCAGGACGAGGTCATCGAGCAGGTGCTGCTGTCGCTGTTCGTCGGCGGCAACAGCCTGATCGTCGGCGTGCCCGGCCTGGCGAAGACGCTGCTGATCCACAGCATCGCCCAGGTGCTGGACCTCAAGTTCCAGCGGATCCAGTTCACCCCGGACCTGATGCCGTCGGACATCACCGGGACCGACCTGATCCAGGAGGACGCCGCCACCGGGCAGCGGCGCATGGTGTTCGCGCCCGGTCCGATCTTCGCCAACATCGTGCTGGCCGACGAGATCAACCGGACGCCGCCGAAGACGCAGGCGGCGCTGCTGGAAGCGATGCAGGAGCACCGGGTCACGGTGCAGGGCCGCACCTACGAGCTCGAGGAGCCGTTCTACGTGTTCGCCACGCAGAACCCCATCGAGCTGGAGGGGACGTACCCGCTGCCGGAGGCGCAGCTGGATCGCTTCATGTTCAAGATCACGATGGATCACCTGCCGGAGGACGAGGAATTGGAGGTGGTACGGAGCACCACGGCGGTCCAGGACTACCGGTTCGACAACGTGGTCACCGGCGACGACATCGTGGCCTACCAGCGATTGGTGCGTAAAGTCCCGGTCTCGGACCCGGTGCTGCGCTACACGCTGGCTCTGGTGCGGACGACCCGGCCCAGCGAGAACGGGGCGCCCGAGTTCGTCAACAAGTGGGTCTCGTACGGGGCCAGCGTGCGGGCGGCGCAGTACCTGATCCTGGGGGCCAAGGCGCGGGCGCTGGTGCGCGGCCGCTATCACGTCAGCATCGAGGACATCCAGGCCCTGGCCGGGCCGGTGTTGCGGCATCGGATTCTGACCAACTTCCACGCCGAGTCGGAGCAGGTGACCAGCGACCAGCTGATCGGTGACTTGCTCGATACGGTGCCGACGCCGAAATCGGGTCTATGACCGTCTCGAGCTTCCTCGATCCGCAGGTCCTGGCCAGGATCGACAACCTGGAGCTGCTGGCCCGGACCGTGGTGGACGGCTTCATCAACGGGCTGCACCGGTCGCCGTACCTGGGGCTGTCGGTCGATTTCGCGGAGCACCGGCCCTACATGCCGGGTGACGACATCCGGAAGATCGACTGGCGGGTGTTCGGCCGTACCGATCGCTACTACGTGAAGCAGTTCGAGGCGGACACCAACGCGAACTTCTTGGTGGTGTTGGACATCTCGCGCTCGATGGACTTCTCGAGCGGCGGCCTCAGCAAGCTGGACTACGCCCGCTACCTGGCGGCGTGCCTGAGCTATTTCTCGCGCCAGCAGCGGGATCGGGTCGGGCTGGCGACGATCGCCGAGGACATCGTCGATTACGTTCCGCCGTCCGCCAAGCACCTCGATATCGTGTTGCACGCGATCGATCGGATAGAGCCGGCGGCGCAGGGCAACCTGTCCGTACCATTGCTCAAGGTCGCCGAGGCAATCAAGCGGCGCAGCATCGTGGCGATCATCTCGGACCTGTACGACGAGCCGGAAAACGTGGCGCGCTCGGCCAGCGTGCTCGAGAACAAGGGGAACGACGTGATCGTGTTCCAGGTCCTCGACAAAGCGGAGCTCGAGTTCCCCTTTGATGAGCCGGCCCAGTTCGAGGACCTCGAGAGCGGCGAGCGGATCCCGGTCGTGCCCGAGCGCCAGCGCGAGGCCTACCGCGAGCTGATCGACGGCCATATCGCCGACCTGTCGCACCTGCTGGTCGAGCGCCGGATCGACTACTACCTGTTCGACACCTCGCAGCCGCTGGACTACGCGCTGTTCAGCTACCTGTCGCGGCGCGAGAAGCTGAGTCGGGTGCGCTGATGGGCTTCTCGTTCCTGGCGCCGGTCTTCCTGCTGGGGCTCGCGGCCATCGCGATCCCGATCTGGATCCACCTCACGCATCGCGAGCGCCGCGACGCGGTTCGGTTCCCGTCCTTGATGTTCCTGCGCGAGGTCCCCTTCAAGACGGTCCGGCGCCAGCGGATCCGGCACTGGCTGCTGTTCGCGCTCCGGGTCGCCGCCGTGCTTCTGCTGGTGGCCGCGTTCGCGCGACCGCTGCTGGAGCGGTCGGACGGGTCGGCGGCGGCGTTCGTCCAGGCGCGTGAGCTGGTCGTGCTGCTCGACCGCTCGCACAGCATGGCGTACGCCGACAACTGGGACCGCGCGGTGGAGGCGGCGCGTTGGGCGCTGGGGAACCTGGGGGCCGACGACCGGGCGACGCTGGTCACCTTCGCCGAAGATGCCGAGGCCGCATCGCAGCCCAGCGGCGACCCGGCGGTCCTGCTGGCGGCCCTCGATGGTGTCGAGCTGGGAACCGAGACGACGCGGTACGGGCCCGCGTTGCAGCTGGCCCGGGAGATCATCGAGCGGTCCGACCGACCGCGCGGGGAGGCGCTGTTGATCAGCGACATGCAGCAGGTCGGTTGGGATCCGGCCAACGCGTCGCGCCTGCCGGGGCGTACGCGGCTCAGGCTGGTCGACGTGGGTCGTGGGGAGGCGTTCAACGTGGCGATCACGGGGATGAACATCGCCCGGGGTCGGCGTGGCGGTAGGGAAGAGATCGTGGTGTCGGCCGTGCTAGCCAATTTCGGCGGCCGGCCGGTCGCCGATCTATCGGCGAGTCTGGAGATCGAGGGCGAGCGGGTCGCTTCCCGAGAGGTGGACCTGGATGCCGGCAGCACCTTCGCCGTGACCTTCGAGCCGCACCCATTGCCGGGCCGACCGGTCCGCGGGATCGTCCGGGCGGGCGACGACGCGCTCCCCCTGGACAACTCCTTCCAGTTCGTCGTCGCGCCGGAGCCGCCGGTGCGGATCCTGATCGTCGAACCGCGGGGGGCCGGAGCGGACTACGCCCTCTATCTGGAGCGCGCTCTGGCCATCAGTCGCCGGCCCGCCTTCGAGGTCCAGACGGAGCGGGTTACGAGCCTGACCGAATCGGATCTCGACGATCGGTCGGTGGTGGTGCTGAACGACGCGCCGCCGCCGGGCGGTGCGGTCGGCGCGCGACTCCGCGAGTTCGTCGAGGAAGGCGGCGGCCTGCTGGTCGTATTGGGCCGGCGCGCTCCACCTGGCGGCTGGCCAGAGGATCTCATCGACCTCGTCCCGGGCGACTTCGGCGGCCCGGTGGATCGTGCCGCCGAGGGCGGCGGAACGCTGGGCTACCTGGACTACGATCACCCGGCGCTCGAGATCTTCAACACACCGCGGAGCGGTGATTTCTCGACGGCACGCTTCTACCGCTACCGCCGGTTCCAGCCGGCCGAGGACGGGCGGGTACTGGCCCGGTTCGACGACGGCGCCGAAGCTATGGTGGAGGGGTCGTATGGTGAGGGCCGGGTTCTGGTACTGACCTCGGGAACGGAAAACTTCTGGAACGACCTGACGATCCAGCCGGTGTTTTTGCCACTCATCCATCAGCTCGTCAAGCATCTGTCGGGCTACCGCGAGGCGACGACCTGGCACCGGGTGGGCGGGGTGGTGGACCTGTCGGCCAAGGCGGAACTAACGGCAGGCGTCTCTTCGTTAGATGAGTTGGAGCTGGTGATCGAGAACCCCAGGGGGCGCGAACGGGTCCTGCGTCCGGCGCGCGATTCCTGGTACTTGAACCTCGAGCTGCCCGGGTTCTACCACGTCCGGCAGGTGGGCGACGAGGATCGCGCCGTGTGGCTGGCGGCGAACCTCGATCCGTCCGAGTCGGATCTGTCCCGGGTCGACGTTCAGGAACTGGCCGGCGCGCTGGTCGCTCCGGAGGAAGCCGACGCGGGCGTCGCCGAGGCTCGGGCGCTGTCGGCGGAAGAGCAAGAGGGGCGCCAGAGCCTTTGGTGGTACCTGCTGGCCGCGGCCTGCGCGATCCTGCTGATCGAAACCGTGTTGTCGAACCGGGCCCGGCGCCTGGCGCCTGGAACCTGATGGGGAGTTCTGCTGATATGCTTTCATCCAGATCTAGATGGACGGCCGCGCCGACCGCTCGAGACGCGCTCCTTCGGGTCATTCGCACGGTTCGCCGACGCTGGCGGCTGCGGCTGGCGGTGAGGGGAGTCGCCATCGTTATGGGGGCGGGCCTGATCGTCTACCTGATCTCGGCCTTCGGGATGGATCGGCTCCGCTTCACGCCCACGGCCGTGACGATCTTTCGAATTTCCGCCTACCTCGCGCTGGCCGGGCTGATCGTGCGTTACCTGATCTGGCCGCTGAGCCGGCGGGTCTCCGACGAACAGATCGCGCTCTACTTGGAAGAACATGAGCCGTCGCTGGAGATGCATTTCACCAGCGCGGTGGAGTTCGCCGAGCGCGAGGAGGAGGCGTCGGAGGCGTATTCGCGGAAGATGGTGGAGCGGCTGGTCGAGAACGCCGTCGAACGTTGTTCCGCCATAGACGGCGGCCGGCAGGTCGAACGGCCCGCCCTGGCCCGGTCCTCCGGCTGGCTGGCGGGCAGCGCCTTCGCGGCGCTGGCGGTGCTGCTCCTGTCGCCGCCGTTCGTTCGACACAGCACGCCGTTCCTGGTCCCGTGGGGGCGTACGGCGGCCGAGAGCCCTTACAGCATCCAGGTCGAGCCGGGCAACGCTCGCGTGGCTCGCGGCTCGGAGCTCAAGGTGCAGGCGCGACTGGTCAACTTCAGCTCCGACGAGGTCGAGATCGCGGTTCAGCGCGCGTCGGCCGGAACGTGGGAGCGTGTTCCGATGGGGCTCGATGATGAGACCGGCGACTACCTGTTCTTCCTCTTCGACCTGGAGGAGGAGACCGAGTACTTCGTCGAGGCGGGCGGCGTCCGCTCGCCGCTGTTCCGGGTGGAGGTCGCCGAGCTGCCCTACGTGGAGGGGCTGACCCTGGAGTATCACTTCCCGAGCTACACCGGCCTGGACCCGGTCCGCCAGGAGAACGGCGGCGACATCGCGGCGCTCCGCGGGACCGAGGTCCGCGTGTGGGTCACCCCGACGATCCCGGTGGCGGGCGCCGCGATCGTGGTCGACGACACCGACTCGCTGAGGCTGGAACCGGGGCCCGACGGCACGCTCGCCGGTCAGCTCGAAGTCGTGAGCGATGGGATGTATCGGGTCGTCTTCGAGATGGCCGATGGCCCGCCGGTGGTCGGCTCGCCGGATTACCTCATCGACGTGCTGAGCGATCAGCCCCCCTCAGTCAGCTTCAGCGAGCCGGGCCGCGACATCAACGTAACGAGCATCGAGGAGATCTTCGTCGAGGTCGAGGCCCAGGACGATTATGGCATCCGGTCGCTCGAGCTGATCTACTCGGTCAACGGCGGACACGAGGACACGCTGTCCCTCTACAGCGGAAGCCGGAAGCACGTGTCCGCCGGCCACACGTTCTATCTGGAGGAGATCGAGCTGGAGCCGGGCGACTTCATCTCGTATTTCGCCCGCACCAGCGATGACAATCGGGTCAGCGGCCGTCAGACGACAGTCAGCGACATCTACTTCATGGAGGTGCGGCCGTTCGACCGCAGCTTCCGGCAGTCGGAACAGGCGGGGATGCCCGGCGGCGCGCCGGGTGGCTTCCAGAGCTCGCTCGCCCGGCAGCAGCGGGACATCATCGCGGCCACGTTCAACCTGGTTCGCGATCGCGACGAGTACTCGGACGAGGAGTTCGAGGAGAACCTGGCCACGCTGGCCCTGGCCCAGGGGCAGCTGCGCGGTGACGTGGAAACGCTGACCGCGCGGATTCGGTCCCGGGGGATCGTCGGGATGGATTCGAGCTTCGCGATCATCGCCGAGGCCCTACCGCTGGCGGCGGAGGCGATGCGCGAGGCCGAGGAGCGTCTGGGGGAGAACCGGCCGCAGGAGGCGCTGCCGCCGGAGCAGCGGGCGCTGCAGCAGCTGCAGCGGGCGGAGGCCGCGTTCCGCGAGGTGCAGGTGGGCCGGAACCAGGGGGGCGGCGGTGGCGGCGGCTCGGTGGATGCCGAGCAGCTGGCGGAGCTGTTCGAGCTGGAGCTGGACAAGCAGCGCAACCAGTACGAGCAGGTCCAGCGTGACCGGCAGCAGCAGGTCAACGAGCAGATCGACGAGACGCTCCAGAAGGTGCAGCAGCTGGCGCGCCGACAGCAGCAGGAGAACGAGCGGCTGCGGGCCCAGGCGAGCCAGTCGCAGGGCCAAGCGAGCAGCGGCCGGTCGCAGCGCCAGCTGGCTGAAGAGACGGAAGAGCTGGCTCGCAAGCTCGAGCGGCTGGCCCGAGAGGGTTCGCGGCCCGAGCTGGAAGAGACGGCCCGGGAGCTGCGCGAGGCGGCGGAAGAGATGCGTCGCGCGGCGGCGAACGCCAGGAACGACGGAAGCGCCCAGGGCCAGGCGGCCCTGGACCGGCTGAGGGAGGCGCGTCGGCGCCTGGAGGGCAGCCGGGCGGCGGATCTGCAGCGAGAAATCGACGGCGCCCTGCGTCGTGCCGAGCGACTGGCGGAAGACCAGCAGGATGTGATCGAAGACGTCGAGGGGCTGGAGGAGAGCGATCGGTACGGCTCCGAGCGTATGCGCCGGCTGATGGAGCGAAAGGAAGAGATGGCGGGCGAGGTGGCGGATCTGGAGGCGCAGCTCGATCGCCTGGCCCGGGAATCGCGCAGCGATCAGCGCGACGCATCGCGCAAGCTGCAGGAGGCAGCCGACGCGATCCGCGACGACAAGCTTGAGGACAAGATCCTCTATTCGCGGGGCGTGGTCCAGCAGCGCTCACAGGAATACGCGGAGAACTTCGAGGAGGGTATCGCCCGGGACATAGAGGGGCTGCGTCAGCGGCTCGAGGAGGCCAGCGAGGCCGTCGGTGAGTCGGAGGAACGCCGGCTGGCGCGGCGGCTGGACGAGGCACGTGACCTGACCCGGGCACTCGAGTCGCTGGAGGAAAGGACTCGTCGTCAGGCCGAGCAGGCCGCCGAGGCGGCGCGGCAACAGGGCGGCGAGGGCCAGCCGGCCGAAGGGGAAGCTCAACCGCGGGCGGAGCCGTCGAATTTGGATTCGCCGGACGGCCGGCCCGGCTTCGCCCCTCGGGACGTGCGCCAGTTCCGCCGCGAGTTCGGCGAGCGACGACGCGAGACCGAGCAACTCCAGCGCGCTCTGGAGGCAGAAGGGATCGATGCATCCGAGCTGGACCCGATCATAGATAACCTGCGTCGCCTCGAGAGCGGCGACGCTTTCGGGGATCCGCGGGGCCTGGCCGAGCTACAGGCCCAGCTCGTCCGTGATTTGAAGGAGTTCGAGTACGTGCTGCGCCGCGAGCTGGTCGGCAGCGAGGAGCGGGAGCTCCTGCTCTCCGGGTCGGACGAGGTGCCGGCGGGCTACCGTGAGCTGGTGGACGCCTACTACAAGGCGTTGGCCGAGGAGCGTCGCCAATAGCAGGTAGCGACGCCGAGCTTGTCACGGCACCCGACATCGGATAGTGTTCGGCCAACCGCCGCATGGCGTACCAGCCGAGACGTTGATTCACGCCTGTGTGCCTCATCCCAACGACGAAAGAAGAAGGGACCATGTCGTGTCGTAACCGTTGGAACCGTATGACCTCGATCTCGCGATACGGAAAGTGCCTGGCGCTCGCCACGCTGCCGCTGATCGGGTGTTCGCAAGGAGGGAGCCAGAGCGATGAAGTGCTGGTCAGGATAGACGGCGAGCCGGTGCGGATGACCGCCGTCGATTCGCTGGTCGGCGATCGGCTGGCTCAGATGGAGCGCGACTACCGCCAGGAGCGCCAGAACCTGATGGAGGCGGCGCTGCAGCGGGTCGTGCGCGATCGCCTGATCGAGAAGGCTGCCGCAGCTCGCGGCCTGACCTCCGCCGAGTTCATCGCCCAGGAGGCCGCCGACCAGGTCGAGGTGACCGAGGAGGACATGGTCACGTTCTACCGACAGAACATGGCCGCGATGGCCGGCCGATCGCTCGAAGAGATACGCCCACAGCTCCGCGAATATTTGGAGACGCGCGAGCTGAACGAGGTCCTCGACTCCATCGGCGAGACGCTGAAGGAGACGCACGACGTGGTCATGCTGATGGAGCCGATAAGAGCCGACCTGAGCAACGAGGGCTCGCCGGCCCTGGGCCCCGGGAACGCACCCGTGACCCTGACCGAGTTCTCCGATTTCGAGTGCCCCTACTGCCGTCGTTTCTTCGACACGCTGAACCGGCTGAAGCAGGAATACGAAGATCAGCTGCGGGTGGTCTACCGGCAGTACCCGCTTTCCACCCACCCCAACGCCTACAAGGCGGCGATGGCGTCGCTCTGCGCCCACGAGCAGCGCGAGTTCTGGGCGATGCATGACATACTGTTTCTCGAGCAAGACTCGTTGGGCGTCGAAGCGCTGAAGCGAAAAGCGTCCCGGCTGGGGCTGAACGAAGAGGAGTTCGCGAGCTGTCTGGAGTCGGACCGCTACGCGACGCAGATCGAGCGTGATGTGCAGGAGGCGGACCGCCTGGGCATCACCGGAACGCCGTTCGTCTTCGTCAACGGCGTGGCGGTGCCGGGCGGTGCGGCGCCGTACGATGTCATGAAGGAGATGATCGAAGAAGAGCTGGCGCGGGCGGAGAGGTAACATGCGGATCGGGATCATCGGGATCGGCAACGTTGGCGGCACCTTGGGCCGGAGCTGGGCGGCTCGCGGACACGAGGTGATCTTCGGGGTGCGCGACCCCCGGGCCCCACACGTGACCGCGCTGCTGGAGGAGATCGGGCCGGCGGCGCGGGCGACGAACATAGAGGAGGCGGTAGCGGCCGCGAGCACGGTGGTGCTGGCGGTGCCGTGGGAGGCGGCGCCCGACGTCATCGCCGCGGCGGGCGACCTATCGGGCAAGATCCTGGTCGATACGACCAACCCGATCGCCCCGGGGTTCGAGCTGGCTCTGGGGCACGACACCTCGGCGGCCGAGGAGATCGCCCGTTGCGCCGACGGTGCCCGTGTGGTGAAGGCGTTCAACACGCTGGGCGCCGAGCATCTGGCCGACCCGATCTTCGGTGACGAGGTCCTCACCATGTTCCTCTGCGGCGACGACCCGGAAGCCCGCGACACCGTCGCCGAACTGGCCCGGGAGCTGGGGTTCGAGGTGGTCGATGCGGGACCGCTCAAAAACGCCCGGCTGATCGAGCCACTGGCAATGCTGTGGATACGACTCGCCCTGGTCGAGGGCGCAGGAAGAGACATCGCCTTCAAGTTGATCCGGCGGTAGGGAATCCTGAAGTCGGAAGTCGGATTCAGGATTCTGATGTCGGGATTCTGATTTCGGGAATATCCAGTTCTCTCCGAATTGTCGAAGCGGATTCGGGGATTCGGGGATTCGGGGAGTTTGGAAGTGTAGCGCCTCGCTTTCAGGTTGGCGTTTCCCACCTTTCGATCCAACCTGGTGTTGCATATCGCCAAATGGCTAGTTAATTGAAGTAGTTTGGAGATCGTTGAGATCCCGGCGTTTTTGAGGCCGCTGCGGGCGTTCTAAAGGCGTCATGCGTCGGCCGTGAGGCGAATATGTCCAATCATTCCCCGACATCCGATCCCAGGGCTCGAGCCGTCGCCGAGCTGTACCGCGACTTCGCCCGCGATGCCGCCTCCGTCGATCCGGGCTGGCGCGAGGTCTTCTCCCGGCTGGACGACGAGGCGGCGGGTTGGCTGAAGACGCTGGACGGCGATCGCCGGGCTCCTGCCGAGCGGCCCCCCTCGAGGACCGAGGCCGCGCCTCCTGGCCTCGAGGACGATTCCCAGCGCGCCGCACTCGATTCGGTGCGGGCGTTGATGATGATCCGTGCCTATCGGGTGCGCGGCCACCTGGAAGCGAACCTGGATCCGTTGAACCTGGCGCCCGAGGAGTCGCACCCGGAGCTCGATCCGGAGACCTATGGCTTCACCGAGGCCGACATGGATCGGCCGATCTACCTGCACGGCGTTCTGGGTCTCGATACCGCCACCTTGCGGGAGATACACGGAGTGCTGCGGCGCGACTATTGCCGCACGATCGGCCTCGAGTTCATGCATCTCCAGGATCCCGAGGAGAAGGCGTGGATCCAGCTGCGGATGGAAGGCGTGATGCACCGGACGCACATGAAGCCCGAGGCGCAGCGCGAGGTGCTAGAGCGGCTCACGGAAGCGGAGATCTTCGAGAAATTCCTCAACAGGAAATACACGGGCACCAAGCGGTTCAGCCTCGAAGGAGCCGAGGCGGCGGTCCCGGCGCTGGAGACGATCCTGCAGCGGGGCGCCGAGCTCGACCTCCACGAAATCGTGCTCGGTATGGCGCACCGTGGCCGCATCAACGTCCTGGCCAACGTGATGCAGAAGCCGCTCCGCGCGATCTTCCACGAGTTCCAGGGCGGCGCGGCGACGCCCGAGGAGATCGGCGGCTCGGGTGACGTCAAGTATCACCTGGGCACGTCGACCGACCGGCAGATCATGGGCCGCTCGGTCCACCTGTCGTTGGTCCCGAACCCGTCTCACCTGGAGGCGGTGGATCCGGTCGTGCTGGGCAAGGTCCGCTCCAGCCAGGACCAGCGCGACGACGTGAACCGCTGTCACGTCATGGGGATACTGATCCACGGTGATGCGGCGTTCGCGGCGCAGGGCGTGGCGGCGGAGACGCTGCAGCTGGGCGAGCTGGACGGCTACACCTCGGGCGGCGTGATTCACCTGATCATCAACAACCAGATCGGGTTCACGACCAACCCGATGGCCGCGCGCTCGAGCCCGTATCCCTCCGACCT
Source organism: Candidatus Kutchimonas denitrificans (assembly GCA_011774835.1). Lineage (GTDB taxonomy): Bacteria > Gemmatimonadota > Gemmatimonadetes > Palauibacterales > KS3-K002 > Kutchimonas > Kutchimonas denitrificans. Next base: position 115,032 of record JAACAK010000046.1, read on the forward strand.
GGCCAAGGCGATCCAGGCGCCGATCGTGCACGTGAACGGGGACGACCCGGACGCGGTGGTGCAGGCGGCCCTGTTCGCCATCGATTTCCGGCAGGTGTTCAAGCGCGACGTGGTCATCGACATGTACTGCTACCGGCGCCACGGCCACAACGAAGGCGACGAGCCGGCGTTCACGCAGCCCCGCATGTACCGCGAGATCAAGGACCATCCCACCGTTCGCAGGATCTACGCCGAGAAGCTCGTCGCGGATGACGTGGTGACCGAAGACGAAGTCGAGGAGCTGATCGCGGGTTACGAGAAGCGCCTCGAGGACGAGTTCCAGGCCGCCGAGGACTACCGGCCCAAGAAGGCCGATTGGCTGGAAGGCGCCTGGTCGGGCATCGAGCCGGCCGACGACCTCGATTTCAACCCGTGCAAGACCGACGTCGCGCTCGAAACGCTTCAGGAGGTCGGTCGCGCGCTGACCACGGTCCCCGATGAGTTCAACATAAACCGCAAGCTCGTCCGCCAGCTCAAGACCAAGCGGAAGATGTTCAGCGAGGACGAGCCGTTCGATTGGGCCACCGGGGAAGCCCTGGCGTTCGGGACTCTGCTGTTGGAAGACCACCCGGTCCGCCTCTCCGGCGAAGACTCCAACCGGGGGACTTTCTCGCAGCGCCACGCGACTTGGGTCGATCAGGAGACCGAAGAGCCGTACGTGCCGCTGAACCATATCCGCGACGGCCAGTCGCGGTTCGAGGTGGTCGACAGCCCGCTCAGCGAGTTCGGGGCGCTGGGCTTCGAATACGGCTACGCCATGGACGAACCCCGGGCGCTGGTCCTCTGGGAGGCCCAGTTCGGCGATTTCGCCAACGGCGCGCAGGTCATCATCGACCAGTTCATCGCCGCCGGCGAGGCGAAGTGGCTGCGGATGTGCGGCCTGGTCATGCTGCTTCCCCACGGCTACGAAGGGCAAGGGCCCGAGCACTCCTCGGCGCGCCTCGAGCGGTTCCTCCAGCTCTCGGCCCAGCAGAACCTGCAGGTGGTGAACCCCACCACCCCGGCGAACTACTTCCACGTGCTGCGTCGGCAGCTACACCGCCGCTTCCGGAAGCCGCTGATCGTCATGACGCCGAAGTCGCTGTTGCGGCACAAGCGCGCCGTCTCCCGGCTGGCCGAGTTCGGTCCCGACAGCTGCTTCGAGCAGGTGAAGCCGTGCGAGGAGCTGCCCAGCGAGGCGGCGGATGCGCGGCAGCTCGTGCTGTGCAGCGGCAAAGTGTACTACGACCTGCTGGAGGAGCGGGAGAAGCGGGAGACGAAGGACGTGCACATCCTGCGGCTCGAGCAGCTCTACCCGTTCCCCGAGGCCGTGCTGGAGAGGGCGCTGGAGCCGTACAAGCACTGCCGGCTGGTGTGGTGTCAGGAGGAGCCGCACAACATGGGTGCCTGGACCTTCGTGGTCCATCGCCTGCTGAGAGCCGCGGAGAAGGTCGGGTTCGAGGATCCGGTCCCCCGCTATGTGGGCCGGGCGGAGGCGGCGTCGCCGGCGACGGGTCTCTACCGCCGGCACGTGGAGGAGCAGGAGCGCCTCGTCGATGCGGCGCTGAGCGTGGGCGGAGGAGGGACCGCGGGGGCGCCGAAGCGCGAGGCGGCGGCTGACGGGGGCGGCGACGGCAGAAAAACGGAGTCGTCCGGCAAGTCGAAACAGCGCCGCAGCCGCAGCGACGCGAAAGCCAAGAGCTCCGGCAAGGGCAAGCGTTCCCGCCAGAAGAAAGCCAAGAAGGGCAGCGGCTCCTGAGGGGCCACGCCCGCCGTCATGGAGAGAGGCACACGAGGTAGAGATGGCTATCGAAATCAAGGTGCCCAACCTGGGCGAATCGATCACCGAGGCGACGGTCGCGGCCTGGCTCAAAAAACCGGGCGACAGTGTGGCGGCGGACGAGACGTTGCTGGAACTGGAGACCGACAAGGCGACGCTGGAAGTCCCGGCGCCCAGCGCCGGCGTTTTGAAAGAGATCGTGGTCGAGGAGGGGGAGGACGTCGAGGTCGGTGCCCTGTTGGGCCGACTGGAAGAGGGCGCGGTCTCCGAAGGCGGCGGCGACGGTAAGGACGAAGCGGCGGTGGAGGCGGCGCCGAGCGAGGAGAAGGAAGAGCGCGAGTCGACCCGCGCCGAAAAGGAACGGGCGGAGAAGAAGGAGGTGGAAGCCCGAGAGGAAGAAGAGGCTGAGGACAAGGCCGCCGCCCCACGCACCGCCGCCACGGCTCTGGCCGAGCCCGCCGCCCAACTCGACCCGGAAGCGATCCCGCGCAGCGGGCCCGACGGCTCGGTGACCCTCGATGACCTGAAGCAGTTCTTCCAGAACGCCTCCAA
>JAACAK010000046.1:117389-183190 GCA_011774835.1 Candidatus Kutchimonas denitrificans
CTCGACCCCGCCCGGCTGCCGGCCTCGGGTCCCAGCGGCCGTATCACGAAAGAAGACGTGCTCGACTACCTGTCGAAGTCCGATGGCGACGGTGCGCGTGCGGCCGCTCCGACGAAGGCGCCGCCACGGGCCGTCGGCGAGCGGCGCGAGGAGCGAGTCCGGATGAGCCGGCTGCGACGAACCATCGCGACGCGGCTCAAGGAGGCACAGGACACCGCGGCGATCCTGACGACCTTCAACGAGGCGGACATGAGCGCGGTGATGGACCTGCGGTCGCGCTACCGGGACGCGTTCGAGGAGAAGCACGGCGTGCGGCTGGGCTTCATGTCTTTCTTCGTCAAGGCGGTCGTCGGGGCGTTGAAGGAGATGCCGAACGTCAACGCGTCGCTCGACGACGACGAGATCGTCTACAAGTACTACTACGACATCGGCATCGCCGTTAGCACCGACGCCGGCCTCAAGGTCCCGGTCGTGCGGAACTGCGACCACAAGTCGTTCTCGGAGATCGAGCGCGAGATCGCCGAGTTGGCGGAGAAGGCGCGTGACGGCAGCCTGGAGCTGGACGAGATGGAGGGCGCCACGTTCACGATCAGCAACGGCGGTGTCTTCGGGTCCCTCCTCTCGACGCCGATCCTGAATCCGCCGGGTTCGGCCATCCTCGGCCTGCACAAGATCGAGGAGCGGCCGGTGGTCGTCGACGGCGAGATCGTGGTCCGCCCGATGATGTACCTGGCCCTCTCCTACGATCACCGCCTGATCGATGGCCGGGAGTCGGTGACCTTCCTGGTCAAGGTGAAGGAGCTGATCGAGGATCCCGAGCGCCTGATGCTGGAAGTGTAGGGCCGATCGATCATGGCGGAAACGAAATACGATGTCGTGATCATCGGCGCCGGCCCGGGCGGTTACGTGGCGGCGATCCGCGCCGCCCAGCTGGGCATGAAGGTCGCCTGCGTGGACGAGCGGGACGCGCCGGGCGGCACCTGCCTCAACATCGGCTGCATCCCCTCCAAAGCACTGCTCCATTGGTCCGAGCGCTACGCCGAAGCGAAGCACGAATTCGCCGAGGCCGGGATCGAGATCGGTACGGCCGGGATCGACGTCTCCCGGCTGATGGAGCGCAAGGAGAAGGCGGTCCACAATCTGACGGGCGGCGTCGAGTTCCTGTTCAAAAAGAACAAGGTGGAATGGGTGCGGGGGACCGGTCGGATCCCCGAGCCGGGCCGGGTCGAAGTTCGGCGGAACGGCGCGGAAGACACGACGCTGGAGACCAAGCGGATCATCGTCGCCACCGGTTCCGAGCCCGTTCCCCTCGACGGCGTCGAGGTGGACGAGGAGCGGATCGTCACCTCCACCGGCGCGCTCTCGCTGTCCGAGGTTCCCGAGCGCCTGGTCGTGATCGGGGCAGGCGTGATCGGCCTCGAACTGGGTTCGGTCTGGTCGCGGCTCGGCTCGCAGGTGACCGTGATCGAGTATCTCGATCACGTGCTTCCCGGGATGGACGGCGAGATCAGCAAGCAGGCCCTGCGCGTGTTCAAGAAGCAGGGACTCGAGTTCCATCTCTCCTCCAGGGTGACGGGAGCGCGCAAGAAGAAAGACGCCGTGACCCTCACCTTCGAGCCCCGCGACGGCGATGACGCGCAGCAGCTGGAGGCCGATGTCGTCCTCGTGTCGATCGGCCGCCGGCCCCACCTGACGGGCCTGGGCCTCGAGGAGTTCGGTGTCGAGCTGGGCGAGGGTGGCGCGATACGGGTCGACGAGCGCTTCGAGACGTCGGTGAGCGGGATCCACGCCATCGGCGACTGCATCCCGGGCCCGATGCTCGCGCACCGTGCCGAGGAAGATGGGATCATCTGCGTCGAGATGATCGATGGCCAGAGCGGACATGTGGACTATGATCGGGTGCCGGCGGTGGTCTACACCTGGCCGGAGATCGCCTCGGTGGGCAAGACGGAGGAGCGGCTGAAGGAGGAAGGTGTCGAGTACCGGGTCGGCAAATTCCCGTTCAAGGCGAACAGCCGCGCCCGGACGATCGACGACACGGAGGGCCTGGTCAAGGTGCTGGCCGACGCCCGGACCGACCGGATCCTGGGCATGCACATCATCGGGCCCATCGCCGGCGACCTGATAATGGAGGGTGTGATCGCCATGGAATTCGGGGCGACCGCCGAGGACATCGGCCGCACCGTCCATCACCATCCGGGCATGGGCGAGGCGGTGAAGGAAGCGGCGCTGGCGGTCCACGAGCGGCCGATTCACATCTGAGCAGCCCTTTCACAAACCGGGAGTCACCGATCGGGTGAGCGAGTCCAGCCACAACCGCTCGGAGCGGCAGAGCATCTTCCAGCGGTTCGTCCATTCCGAGGTCTCGGGGAGCATCCTGCTGCTCCTCTGCACGGTCGTCGCGCTGTTCTGGGCGAACTCCGCCTGGTCAGAGTCGTATTTCGACCTGATCGAGAAGTACATCGGCGTGGCCTGGGGCGACGCGGCGTTCAAGCTCTCGCTTCAGCACTGGGTCAACGACGTCCTGATGGCGGTCTTCTTCTTCGTCGTCGGGCTGGAGATCAAGCGGGAGATCGTCGTTGGCCAGCTCTCCTCTCTGTCTCGTTCCGTCCTGCCGGTCAGCGCGGCGCTGGGCGGCATGCTGGTGCCCGCCGCGTTCTACTTCGTAGTGAACACCAGCGGTCCAGGCGTGTCGGGTTGGGGGATACCGATGGCGACGGACATCGCCTTCGCCCTCGGCATCCTGGCGCTGTTCGGTCGGCGCGTCCCGACGGGGCTGAAGGTGTTCCTGACGGCGCTGGCCATCGCCGACGACCTGGGCGCCGTCCTGGTGATCGCGATCTTCTACAGTGGAACGATCAACCTGATCGCCCTGGGGGTCGCCGGGGTCCTGCTGGCTGCGATCGGCGCGGCGAACCGGGCCGGGGTCACACGGTCGGGCCTGTACATCGTGCTGGCGATCGGCGTCTGGCTGGCGGTGTTCTCCTCCGGGGTCCACGCGACCGTGGCGGGGATCCTGGTCGCCATGCTGGTGCCAGTCAAAGCGAGGATCGATCCGTCGGAATTCCTGGTGCGGGCGCGGTCGCGGCTGGAAGAGCTCGATGCCGCGGAGCTGACTCGTGAGAGCATGCTGCATGACCGGGCCCAGCTGGAGGCGCTCGATGACATGTATCTGGCAGCGGGCAAGATGATACCAGCGGGCGTCGCCCTGGAAGAGGCCCTGCATCCCGTGGTCGTCTTTCTGATCCTGCCGCTGTTCGCGCTGTTCAACGCCGGTGTGACGATCGACGCGGGCGTAGCGACGCTGCCGCCCGCGCCGGTGACTCTGGGCGTGGTCCTCGGCCTCTTCCTCGGCAAGCAGCTGGGAATCTGGCTCTTCAGCTGGATGGCCATCAAGAGCGGTTGGGCCCGCATGCCCGAGGGGGTGACCTGGCCGATGATCTATGGGGCCGGGCTGCTGGCGGGTGTCGGGTTCACGATGTCGCTGTTCGTGAGCGACCTGGCATTCGACGCGGCCGAGCTTCTGAACGAAGCGAAGATCGGGATCCTGGCCGGCTCGTTGCTCTCCGGCGCGGCCGGCTACCTGACCCTGAGCCGCGTGCTGCGGGAACGCCGGGCAGGATAGACCGGGTAAGCCAGGAAACGGACCGGCCGGGACCGACGCCAACAGGCAGCCGTTTCCAGCCCCCTTCGGGTGCACCACTCGGTCTGGCATATTGATGCGTGATCGATCATTATTCCGTGTAACGCGGCCCTGAAGGCCGCATGAGATTCGTGCGAGCTCGGCCCCCGACATGACGCGACGCGACAACCTGGCAGACGCTCAGTCCGCTCCAAGCGCCGACAGCGTGCGGCGCGCCGAGCGGCATCTCCCATCAGGCAGCGACTTCATATCCGCCGTGCTGGACACGGTGGGCGCCCTCATCGTCGTGCTGGACCGTGAAGGCCGCATCGTGCTGTTCAACCAGGCCTGCGCGAAGGCGACCGGCTACACCTACGCCGAGATGGAAGGCCAGCCGTTCTGGGAAGTTCTCCTGTTGCCGGACGAGGTACCGGCGGTGAAGAGCGTCTTTGCCGAGCTGGCGGCGGGCAATTTCCCCAACAAGCACGTGAACCATTGGTTGACCCGGGAGGGCGAGGCGCGCCTCATCTCCTGGTCCAACACGGCGCTCGTCGGTCGGAACCGCGAAGTCGAGTTCGTGATCGGGACCGGCATCGACATCACCGAGCACGCGTCCCTCGAGCGGCAGCTACAGCAGGCTCAGAAGATGGAGGCGGTCGGCCGACTCGCCGGCGGCGTCGCCCACGACTTCGGGAGCGTGCTGACCGCGATCAACGGTTATGTGGAGCGGGCCAGTCGGCGGTTGGATGAAGACGATCCGGCCCGTTCCGATCTGCAGGGGGTGCTGCGGGCGTGCGATCGCGGTTCCGATCTGATCCGGCGGCTGCTCGTCTTCAGTCGACGGCGCGAGGGGAAACCGGAAGCTCTCGATCTGGACGCTCTGGTCGCGGAGACCAGCGGTATGCTTCGCCGGGTCATCGGCGACGATATCCGGCTCGTGATGGATCTGCAGGCCGAGCCGGGACGGGTGATCGCGGATCGCAGCCAGATGGAGCAGGTGCTGCTGAACCTGGCGGTCAACAGCCGGGAGGCGATGCCGGAGGGCGGCGAGCTGCGCATCCGGACGAGGGAGGTGACGCTCGACGATTCGCAGGCGCGGATTCACGGCAACGTCGAGCCGGGCGACTATGTGATGTTGCAGATCACCGATACCGGCACGGGGATGGACGCAGAAACGCTGAGCCACGTGTTCGAGCCGTTCTTCACCACCAAGGAGGACGGGACGGGTCTCGGCCTATCGACGGTCTACGGGATCGTCAAAGGGTTCGGCGGTCACATCCTGGTGGAGAGCGAGGAAGAGCGGGGCACTGACTTCCAGGTCTATCTGCCGGCTACGAGCTGACCTCCACACACCTAGCAACAGCTGGAAGAGAGGACGTGACCCCGTTCCAGGTCGGTCAACGGGGCGGGATAGTTGCCGGTGAAGCAGGCGTCGCAGAACGGGCCGTACTCCTTGACCGAATCGATCAGGCCCTCCATCGACAGATAGCCGATCGAGTCGACACCCAGGTAGTCACGGATCTCCTCCACACTGCGCTCCGACGCCAGTAGCTCCTCCTTCGTCGGCATATCGATCCCGTAGAAGCAGGGGAAGCGAATCGGCGGCGATGAGATCCGGAAATGGATCTCCTTGGCCCCGGCCTCGCGGATCATCGAGACGAGCCCGCGGCTGGTCGTGCCCCGGACCAGCGAGTCGTCGACCATGACCAGGCGCTTCCCGTCGATGATCTCCCGGACCGGGTTGTACTTCACCCGGACCTTGAAGTCGCGGTCGGTCTGCAACGGCTGGATGAAGGTGCGGCCGATGTAGTGGTTGCGGATGAGCGCCAGCTCCAGCGGCAGGCCGGACGCCTCGGCGTAGCCGAGCGCGGCGGAGTTGGACGAGTCCGGAACGGAGAAGACGGCATCGGCGTCGGCAGGATGCTCCCGGGCCAGCTGGCGGCCGAAGGCTCGGCGGGCGGCGTCGACGGAGCAGCCCCAGATGTTCGAGTCGGGCCGGGCGAAGTAGATGAGCTCGAAGACGCAGGCGGCCGGCACCGTCGGCGTGAGACGCGGCAGCGACTCGATCTTGCCATCCTTGATCTTCAGAACTTCACCGGGCTCGATGTCGCGGATGTATTCGGCTTCGATCAGGTCCAGCGCACACGTCTCCGAGGCGACGAAGATCGCCGAGTCGCGGCGACCGAGGACCAGGGGACGGAACCCGCGAGGGTCTCGCGCGGCGTAGATCGTATCGTTCAGGAGGATCGCGAGAGAGAACGCACCTTCCACCTGGTTGAGCGCTTCGCTGACCTGTTCGTCCGGCTCCGAGAGCTGGGAGCGGGCGATCAGGTGTACGATGACTTCCGAGTCCATGGTGGACTGGAAAATCGCGCCTTCCGCCACCAGCCGGTTCCGCAGCTCGACCGCGTTGGTCAGGTTGCCGTTGTGAGCCAGCGCCAGGGTGCCGTCACGGTAGCGAACCAGTGCCGGTTGCGCGTTGGCCAGCTCTGACTCGCCGGCGGTGGAGTAGCGGGCATGGCCGATGGCCACGTGGCCCGGCAATCCGGCGATGTGCTCGGCCTGGATCGCCTCGGCCACCAACCCCATCCCCTTGTGGATGCGGGCGTTGCCCCCATTGTCGACGCTCACGATGCCGGCGGATTCCTGCCCCCGATGCTGCAGAGCGTACAGCCCCAGGAAGGCGAGCTCGGCGGCCGCCTCGTCGCCGGAGACGGCGAACACACCGCACTCCTCCCGCAACGACTTTTCGGCTACCGGGAGCCGTCGCGAAACAAGTTTCCGCCCGTGGCGCCTGACATCCTCGGAACCCATCGACACTCCGGTTCGGGTTGGAAGATGCTGCGTAAACGTGAATGATAACAGAGACGCGACTCGAGTTCCAGACGGAGGGGTCGCCGGCGGCCCCGAGCCGGGGTTCGGGGCCGGTCGGCAGGAAGAGGGAGGCGTGGGGTCGTCGACCGTTTCGGGAGGGTCGGTTCAGCCGCCGTTGCCCGAGGTATCTGCCCCGGCCGCGCCGCCGCCTTCCATCATACGGTCGACGCAACGCGTGCCCGCTGCCTGGACGCGTGCGTCTTGGGAGAGGGCGCTGGGATCGGTGCGCAGCGCCTCGGTGATCGCCTCGATCGTCTCTTCCTCGACCCCCGCCATCTGGCTCTCGGCGGCTGTGCACTCGCACAGCGGTTGGGCATCACGGCCCTGGATCATGCCGCTCTCGCGGAAGACCTCGATGCAGACCGGCAGGAAGTCCTCGAACGCCTCGAGCAGCTCCACCGACATCGGCTCCTCGGCTTCAACGGTAGGCTGGCCCATCGCTTCCTCGGCCTCGGCGGTGGGCTCTTCCATCGCCTCCGGCTGGGTTTCCGGCTGCGGGCGCGGCTCCTCCTCTGGACTCGGGGCCGGCGCGGGCCGAACTTCGACCGACTCGACGTCACCCGGCAGGTCCAGCCGGGTACCGCCGGGCGTCGGTCGGGGCTCAGTTCCCATCGGCGAAGAGCTCTCGCCGGCGTAAGCCCGTCGCGAGGATCGGAGCACGGCGTCCACCACCTGGCCGTCCATGAAAAAGACAATGTCCGCGGTGCCGTACTCTCGCTCGACCCCGTTCTGGTAGAAATAGAACGTGTGGTTGTCGAAGTTTCGGACCCCGGCGGGCTCGCCGAAGACAGACTTCACCTCGTCGAAGGTCATTCCGGGGCGGATCGTCCGTACCTCCTGTGCCGTCCCCGTGCTTGCCGCCAGCCAGATGGCCGCGCCCGCGAGAAGCCAGCGCGCCGTTCTCGTACCCATGTTCCCCTCCTTGTCGCGGCGTTGGCGCTCCGGTCCGAGGGATCGCCGCGTCGCTCTCCCCCGTCACAAATATAACAAATTCGAGCCTACGCGAGGCTCTCGACGCTCGTCGCTGAACTGCGGGGGAGTGGGTTATCCGTCGTCCTTCTCGCCGGAGGAGCGGGTCGAACGCCGGGCGCCCGCATCCCAGTGAGGCCGTATGTCTTCGTACTCCAGATCACGGGTATCTGTTTCCTCGGCCTCGAATTCTTCCTCCAGCGGATCCTTGTCCGGCAGCCGGTCCAGCAGCCCCAGCACGGCAGCACGAACGACACCGACGGTTACGTAGGTCAGTCCGACAGGGAAGACGACCAGTTGGGGGTTCCAGACTAGCAGCACGATGGCGAGGACAACGATGCCGATCGCGACGCGTCCTCTGGTATTGCGCAGGCTGAGTCGGGGGATTGCCGGATAGATTACGTGGCTCAGCATCAGCCCGGCCAGGACAATCATAAAGCCGCCGATCAATCTCGTCCATGGCCAGTCGACCAGGTAGGTCGAGAAGAAAGCGGTCTGGCTGAACGGGTAGAATGCGGCGATGGTGATGCCGGCGACGGGCGAGGGGAGGCCGTGAAAGTGGAGGTGGGCTCGACCGCCCTGCTCGATGTTGAAGCGAGCGAGGCGAACGGCGACGGCGGCGGCGTAGATGTAGGCGAGGGTCCAGCTCCAATCGCCGGCCTGGAGCTGGAGGGTATAGATGAAGACCGCCGGCGCGATGCCGAAGCTGACCAGGTCGACCAGCGAGTCGAGTTCGACCCCGAAAAGGGAACCGGTCTTGGCCAGGCGGGCGACGCGGCCGTCGAGCCCGTCGGCGACGCCAGCGGCGAAGATGAGCCATGCGGCGGTGGAGAAGTCGCCGTTGACCGATGCGACCATGGCCCAGAACCCGAAGAAGAGATTGCCGAGTGTGAAGGCGTTGGGCAGGATGACGATGGCCCGACGCCTGCCGCTTCGCTCTCTGTCTGTTCTTATCATGCTTCGCTTCCCCTCGAGTCGGGCAGGCGGGCCAGGATCGTGATGCCGCCGACGGCGCGCTGGCCGGCCTTGACCTCCAGCTCCACGTCTGTCGGCATGTAAACGTCGACGCGCGAGCCGAATCGGATCAGTCCCATCCGCTCGCCCTGTTCGACCTCATCGCCGATCTCGGCGTAATTGACGATGCGCTTGGCGGCCAGGCCGGCGATCTGGTTGACAAGCAGCGGGCCGCCTTTGAAGTAGATGCCCGTAGATGATCGCTCGTTCGAGTGGCTGGCCGAGCTGCGCCAAGCCGGCTCGTAGCCGCCGGCGTTGTACGACCGATGTTGAACCGAGCCGGTCACCGGGTAACGATTGATGTGTACGTCGAACAGCGACAGAAATATCGAGACGCGAACCGTGTCGCCGTTGACGTAGGACGTCTCGGTGACGGGCACGATCTCCACGATCCGACCGTCCGCCGGTGCCACGATCAGGTCTGGCCCCCGGGGTCCCGACCGCTGCGGGTCACGGAAAAAGGCGAGCACGCCCAGAGCCAGAATCGAGAGTGCGGCGGCGAAGCCCCACAGGATGGGTCCACCGAACATCGCCGCCGCGTCCAGCAGGACGATGGCGGGGATCGCCGTACTCAGAATGAAAGGCCAGCCCTCCCTGGCCAACGGGATTCTCATACCCCGGCCTATTTCGGCACGGGCAGGGGATGCCCCGTGATCAGCTCGTAGGCCTTCAGGTACCGTTTCGACGTGCTCTCCACGACCTCGCGTGGCAGGTCGGGAGGCGGCGGCTCCTTGTTCCACTCGCCTTTGGCGACGAGCAGGTCCAGATAGTCGCGCACCGGCTGCTTGTCGAACGACTGCTGGCTCTGTCCTGGCGTGTAGCTCTCGACCAGCCAGAAGCGTGACGAGTCGGGGGTCAACACCTCGTCGATCAGCAGGATCTCGCCGTCAGCACTGACGCCGAACTCGAACTTGGTGTCTGCCAGGATGACGCCGCCGTCGTGCGCGATATCGCGGGCCCGCGCGTAGAGCGCGAGGCTGATATCCCGCAATGTGGTGGCCACCGCCACGCCCACCATCCTGCAGACGTCTTCGAACGTGATGTTCTCGTCGTGGCCCTCGGTCGCCTTGGTCGCCGGCGAGAAGATGGGTGGCTCGAGCTTCTGGGCCTCGATCAGACCTTCGGGCAGCTTTTCGCCGGCCAGCGTGCCGTTGTCCTGGTACTCGCGCCAGGCCGAGCCGGTGATGTAGCCGCGGACCACGCATTCGACCGGGAACGGGTCGGTCCGACGTACCAGCATCGAGCGGCCCTCCCATCGATCTCGTGTCTTGGCCAGCTTGGGCTCGCGCTCGATGATCTCGTCCGCGTCGGCGCTGATGAGATGGTTGACGACTATGTCGTCCATGTGTTCGAACCACCATCTCGACAGTTGGGTCAGGACACGACCCTTGTGCGGTATCGGCTCGTTGAGCACGACATCGAAGGCGCTGATCCGGTCGCTGGCGACCAACAACAGGTCCTCGCCCAGCTCGTAGACCTCGCGGACCTTGCCCTTGCAGAACAGGGGCAGGTCGACGTTCACATTGCGCAGCGTTAAGCTCATCGGATTGTGTACCCGCTCGTCTTGGTCGTTATCTGTTCCCTCGCTAATTCCTACACCTTGAGCCCCGGGGGCGTCTCGTCGATCTCGGCCTCGTGGCGCGCCAGGATCGGGTCCACCCGCTCGGCCAGAAATCGGTCTACCTGCTCGGGTGCACGCCCCACCATCGCCTCGGGGCTGATGATCTTCTCGATCTCTCCACGCTCGATCCCGATCTCCGAATCCTCCGCCAGTCGGTCGACCAGGTCGTTGGGCTGGCCCTCCCGCACTCGCTCCGCGGCGGCGATCGCGTGGCGGCGGATGCGCTCGTGAAGCTCCTGCCGGTCTCCGGACCTGGCCGAAGCGTACAGCAGGAACGGCTCGGCGGCCAGGTACGGAAGCTGTTCGGCCAGTCGGCGCGCACAGACATCGGGGTAGACCTCCAGCCCGGAGGCCACGTTGTGGGCGAGCAGGAGGATCGAATCGGCCGCCAGGTATGCCTCGGGCACCGCGATCCGTTTGTTGGCGGAGTCGTCCAGCGTCCGCTCCAGCCACTGTACCGCCGCCGTGAAGGCGGGATTCTGGGTCAGCGTGATCACGTGACGGGCCAGGGCTCCGATGCGCTCGCAGCGCATAGGGTTGCGCTTGTGAGGCATGGCGCTGGACCCGACCTGCGCTTCCCCGAACGGCTCGGCCAGCTCGCCGAAATTTTGGAGCAGCCGGACGTCGTTGGCCAGCTTCGACAGCGACTGGGCGACCTCGGACAGCGTGCCGATCAGCGAGGCGTCGACTTTGCGGGGATAAGTTTGGGCCGACACGTCGTACAGCCGATCGAATCCCATCTTCTCGGCCACTTGCGCGTTCAGTCGGTCGACCTTCGCCCCATCTCCTTGGAACAGGGTCAGGAAAGAGGCCTCGGTGCCGGTGGCGCCGCGGGCGCCGCGGAAGCGAAGGTTGGCGAGGCGCGACTCGAGGGACTCGAGGTCGAGCAGCAGGTCCTGGATCCAGAGGGCCATGCGCTTGCCAATCGTCGTCGGCTGGGCCGGCTGCAGGTGGGTATAGCCGACGCAGGCCACGTCGCGGTTCTGGGCGGCCCGGTCGCGCAGGGCGGCGATCAGGCCGAGGATTCGGCGGCGTATCAGGCGGAGCGCTTCGCGGTGCTGGATGAGGTCGGCGTTGTCCATCACGAAGGCGGATGTGGCGCCCAGGTGGATCACGCCCCGGGCTTCGGGAGCGACCTCGCCGAAGTGGCGGATGTGGGCCATCACCTCGTGGCGGAGCTCGGCCTCGATCTCGGCGATGCGGTCCAGGTCGATGTCGTCGAGGTGGTTTCGCATCGCTTTGATGGCCGAATCGCTGATCTGGAGGCCCAGCTCTCGCTCCGCCTCCGCCAGTGCGAGCCAGAGCTCGCGCCAGATCCGTGCCCGACGCCGCGGCCCGAAGATCTCGCTCATTTCGGGCGAAGCGTACCGGGTGATGAGTGGGTTCTGGTATCCGTCGCCGGTCACGGTATCATTCCTCTACGATGCGGAAAGTGGTGCTCCAGATCGCGCCATTGCGTTCGTAGTAGAGCCGGAGGGCACCGCGTCCGGCCAGGTAATCCAGCATTTCCGCCACCTCGTCGGCGCTCGCCACGCGTCTCTGATTGAGGCCCAGGATCAGGTCACCGCGTCGCAGCCCGGTCACTCGCGCCACCTCGTCGCTCACGTTCACGATCAGCGCACCCTCCCGGCTGCTCAGGTCGCGCTCGGCCCGGATCGCGGGGGTAAGCGAGATGAGTTCGAGCCCTTCCAGGACCTCGATCCGGTCGGCCCGGACCGAGGGCAGATCCTCGACTTCCAGAACGACCCGTCGCTCGGCACCGGCCTCGTCGCGTACCGTGACGGTCAAGCTCTGTCCCGGGACGACGTTGAACATCTCGGCTTCCCAATCGAGAGGCGATTTGACGCGGCGATCCTGAACGGCCACCAGCTCGAGCCCCGGCGTCAGGTCCGCCCGCTGGGCCGGAGATCCTGGCGCGACCCGAACGATTCGGGCACCGCGCCGACGTACGGTACGGTCGCTTTCGGCAGGTCCGACGTCGAGACCGACCCAGGGTCGCCGGACCTGACCGTTCTCCCGGAGCTGCTGCGCGATCAGCAGCGCCCGGTTGATCGGTATGGCGAAGCCGAGCCCCTGCGAGCCCCCGGTCCGGGAGAAGATGGTCGAGTTGACGCCGATGACCCGGCCCTCGCCGTTGACCAGCGGACCGCCCGAGTTACCCGGATTGATCGAGGCGTCGGTCTGGATCATGTCGGCGTAGATCGTGCGGCCTTCCTCCCGGGAGCCGGAGAAAGCGGAGGAGAGAATGTGGCGGCCGGTGCCCGAGATCACGCCCACGGTGACGGTCGGCTCGACGTTGGAGAGCAGATAGCCGAACGGGTTGCCGATCGCGATGGCCGGCTCGCCGATCACCAGGCCGTCCGAGTCGCCGAACTCGGGAACGGGGATTTCCGCCTCGACTTTGAGAAGAGCGAGGTCCGACAGCGGATCGGAGCCCAGCAGCTCGGCCGGGTGCTCGTTGCCGTCCAGAGCGACCACCACGATCTCGGTGGCACCGTCGACGACGTGGGCGTTGGTCAGCACGTAACCACCCGGGGCCAGGGCGAGACCGGAGCCCAGGCCCGCCACCTCTCGCTCGTAGCCGAAGGGGACGAACCATTCCTCCCACAGGGACCGCGGGCCGATCCGCTGCCGCCGGATGACGTTGACGCTAACCACCGATGGCGTTACGGCCCGAGCGGCCTCCACGATCGGTGTGCGCCGGGCCGGCCCGAGGGGGACCTCCCTCTGCGGTGCCGGCCGCTGCGCCGTGGGGCCGGCCTGCAGGGCGGTAGCCTCGCCACCCGTGGGCTTATCGCCCGCACCATCCCGCGAGGACCCCGGACGCAGGAAAGCGAACGCCGTGAACCCCGCTATCGCTACCGCGACGAGCAAGCCAGCCGGGCGCAACGCCCATGCCCGGCCACGATCGCGCTTGATGATCTTCGCCTCCGCTTAAGCCTCGGCCGACTCGCGTGTGGGGATCTCGATGTCGGCTTTCCGGGCATCTTCGATGAACCTCTCCAGTCCCCGGTCGGTGAGCGGATGGTTTACCAGCTTCCACAGCACCTCCGGCGGCACCGTGACGATGTCCGCGCCCAGCAGGGCCGCCTCCACCACGTGGAGAGGATGCCGAATCGAAGCGGCCAGGATCTCGGTCTCGAAGCCGTAGTTGTCGTAGATCTCCCGGATCTGAGAGATAATGCCCATCCCCTCGTGCGAGATGTCATCGATGCGCCCGATAAACGGCGAGACGAATCTCGCACCCGCCTTGGCCGCCAGAAGCGCCT
This sequence comes from Candidatus Kutchimonas denitrificans, assembly GCA_011774835.1. Taxonomy (GTDB): domain Bacteria; phylum Gemmatimonadota; class Gemmatimonadetes; order Palauibacterales; family KS3-K002; genus Kutchimonas; species Kutchimonas denitrificans. Next base: position 130,759 of record JAACAK010000046.1, read on the forward strand.
GCGATGGCGAGAAACAGAGCGTCACGTTCACTCCGATGCCCTCGCCCCGCAGCTGCCGACACGCCACCAGGCCGTCCTCGGTTAGCGGGACCTTCACCACGACGTTTTCGGCGATGCTCGCCAGCTCGCGACCCTGGGCGACCATCCCGTCGGTGTCGGTCGCCAGAACCTCGAGGCTGACCGGCCCGTCCACCGCGTCGGCGATCTCCTTCAGGCAGTCGGCCAGACTACGATCACCCAGGACTTTCGAAAGCAGCGATGGGTTGGTCGTGATGCCGTCGATCAACCCGGCTTTCGCGGCGCGGCGTATCTCCTTCAGATCGGCTGTGTCAACGAATATCTTCATGTAGATTTCCCCTTTCGGTCGTCTTTTTTGGCCTGGTCTCAGTCTTTACTATAGTCCACACGCGTTAAAAACAAACCCTTCGCCGGAGCCGGCGGCGATACCACCGGCCCCTCCACACCCTTCAGCAGTCGGGCCATGTCATCCACCGGCCGTGCACCGAGCCCGATATCCACCAATGTACCGACCAGGTAGCGGACCATCCGGTGCAGGTAACGATTGGCCGTGATCTGAAATACCCTGACCCCGGGGGCGTCCGGCGAATCGAGCCATTCTACTTCAGAAACGTCACAGCGCGAGCCGCGTTCCGGCTGGCCCGATTTGGCGAAGGCGCTGAAATCGTGGCTGCCCGGTATGATCAGGCTCGCCGCTTGCAGCCGGTCCTCGTCGGGCCGCTGTCCCAGAGGCCAGCACCAGGGGGCGATGAACGGCGAGCGGGTTTCCGGAGTGACGCCGAGCCGGTAAGCGTAGGTACGGGAAACCGCATCGTACCTGGGGTGAAACGCCTCGGGGACCCGTTCGACGGAGGCGACCCACAGATCGGGGGGTGTCAGGGCGTTCAACGCGTCGAGCAACTCTTCCGGTTCGAAACGGCTTGGCATCAGGGTGCTGGCCACCTGCCCCGACGCGTGCACCCCCTGATCGGTGCGACCGGCGGCGGTGATCATCGGCGGCCGGCCGCCGCAAAGACGGCCCAATAACGCCGAAAGCTCACCCTGCACGGTGCGCCGGTTCGGCTGGATCTGCCAGCCGTGGAAATCCCGGCCGTCGTAGTGCAGGACGAGCTTCGCTCGCCAGGACTGACCAGAGTGCTTGGGCCGCGCCACGCGGCGAACTTACCGGACCCCAGAGGCGGGGTCAACGATGTCGGCGGTCGATCGGGAAGCTGTCCGGCCGCCGGAAACCGCCGCCCCCCGGCCCCCCTCGGCCCGTTGCCGATGGCCGAGAGGACCGAACGTCAGTACCTGCGAAGCACGCCGACCACGACGCCCCTCACCTGTACATCGCCCTCGTCGTAGATCTGGGGGCCGTGGCTCTGGTTGGCCGGCTGGAGACGGATCCGTCCTCGGTCCTCGCGGAAATAGCGCTTTACCGTCGCCGATTCACCTTGGACGAGCGCGATCACCATCTCCCCGTTGTCCGCCGTGTCCCGTCCGTCCACCACCACCAAGTCGCCATCTCGGATCTGGTCCTCGATCATCGAGTCACCCCGGACCCGAAGGACATAGTGTGGGCCTCGACCCCGCAACATGTCCTCGGGGACCGCCACCGTTTCGTCGTCCTCGATCGCCTCGATCGGCGCGCCCGCCGCGACCCGACCGAGCAAGGGCAGGCTCGACGCCGTCGTCCGCAGCCGGGCCGGCTCCAGCGGCTCCACCGAGCGGCTCTCGTTGTAGTGGCGCCGGATGTACCCCTTTCGCTCCAGGTTCGACAGGTGCTCGTGCACCGTGGCCAGCGACCGATAGCCGAAGAATTCCGCGATCTCCTCGAAACTGGGCGAGTAGCCGGAGGTCTGGATGAAGCTTTCGATGAAATCGAGAATTTCTCGCTGACGTCGGGTCAGTGCCATGGCAACTCTCCTGGTGGCTCTCACGGCGGCCGCGTCGCGGCGTGCCGGGCTGGGGTCAGCTCGGGATCCCTGATGTGGCGGCGGAGGACCGAACAGGAACCGAAGCAATGATACCCGAAAAGGGCCCGAAACGCAACCCCGGCCCGGCTATCCGTAAGCGGGTGACGAATTTGGAAAAAAGGCACTATATTACGTCCGTGGGTCGCAGTCCGGGCCCGTTCCCCTGCCTGGCCCTGTACCTCTGAGCGCCCGAGCTTGGCGCATCACAGTGTATCTTGTCTCTAACGGTTCCCGAGCACTCGGCGCTCGTCACTCTGCCTGCGCCTCCCCCTCATCGGTGCCGCACATCGGCGCGGTTCTGGGGTAGGAGTTGGGGCGGCGCGGAGCGTCGTCGGCGGCCCGAGCGGTCGCGGGCATAGGAGCAGTACGGCAGCGTTCTGAAGGGGTGTGGTGATGGACGACGAAATCCTGAGCGGATTTCCTGATTTCGGATCGGAGGTCGAGGCGGGATCGGCGCCCCCGGAGAGCGTCCCGGAGCCCGTGCCGGAAAGCCTCGAGATCGACGCCGACCTCGAGTCCGACATTCATGCCTTCTTCACCGCCTTCGTCAAAACGATACGGGCCGCACAGCTTTACGTGCAGGGCAACCCGCTGCTCCACCAGTTCGTTCACGATCTGCGGAGCCGGTTGGAGCGGATCTGGGACCGGGCCCCGAGTCTCACCGTCACGATCCACGAGAGCGAGATCCGCTGGCAGAAGCAGCCGGTTTACAAGGAGAAATTGGGCGGCCAGGACAACATCGCCTTCCAGCTGTATCGCGACGGCATTCGCCGCCTGGAGCTGCTGCCGGGTGCCGAGGAGGACGAGCTACGGGAGTTCATCGACGTGCTGCGGCTGGCCAAGACGCTGAAGGAGGACGAAGACGACCTGCTGACGCTGATGTGGAACTGCGACTTCCAGCACATCCGGTACGAGTACGTGGACGTGCTGGGCGACGAGCCGCCGGTGCCGACGCCCAACTTGGAGGAGGACGCCGGCACCGAGATGCCGATGCTGCCGGAGCTCGAGCTGTCGCCGGAGCTGCAGACGCCGACGCTGCGCGAGGACTTCGAGCCCTCCCTCTACTTCCTCGACGAGACCGACGTCGCCCACCTGCAGCAGGAGCTGCAACGGGAGTGGGACCGTCCGGTCAAGCGAGACGTGATGGTGGCGATCCTCGACCAGTACGAGATGGGGGACGAGGAGCGGCGCACCGAGATCCTGGACATCCTGCGGCAGATGCTGCCGCGGGTGCTGGCGGAGGGGAGCTTTGGGGACGCGGCGTTCATAGTGAAAGAGCTGCACGCGATCGCCGAGAAGATGGACACCGAGCACGTGAGCGAGCAGGTCGATGAGATCGTCGGCGAGCTGAGCGAGCCCATCGTCCTCGAGCAGCTGGTCCGGACCCTGGAGGACGGGTCGGTCGATCCGAACAGCGATGACCTTTCCACTCTGCTCGGCGCGCTCAAGCCCGCCGCCATCGCCTCGCTGATGCAGATGATTCCCTCGGTCGGCCGCCGCGAGGCCCGCGATCAGCTGCTGGCCACCCTGGACCGGCTGGCGTCGATGAACCCCGGCATGATGGCCGATATGATCAAGTCGGAGGATCCGCGCGTCGCCGCTGAGGCGGCGAAGATCGCCGGTCGGCTCAAGATGGGCGGCACGGTGGAAGCGATCGCCAGCCTGCTGGAGCGCGAAGAGCCCGAGGTCCGTCTGGCCGGCGTGCAGGCGCTGGTGCAGATGCGGACGTCGATGATCGGCAACCCGCTGCTGGGAGCGCTGGAGGACCAGCAGCGCGAGGTGCGGGTGGCGGCGGCGCAAGGGCTGGCCGCGTTGCGCTTCAGTCCGGCAGCCCAGAAGCTGGAAGGGTACATCAAGAGCAAGGACCTGCAGAAGCGCGATCTCACCGAGCAGCGCGCGTTCTTCGAGGCCTACGCCCGAGCAGCGGGCCAGAAGGCGGTCAAGCTGCTGGCGAAATTCTTGAACGGGCGCCGCTTCCTCTGGATGAAGTATCCGAGCTCGATACGCGCCTGCGCGGCCCGGGCGCTGGGCTTGATCGGCGGCGATGCGGCGCTGGCGGAGCTCAACCTGGCCGAGACGGACAGGGATCCGCTGGTGTTGAGCGCCGTGCACAAGGCCGGTATGCCCGAGGAGGAAGAAGAGGAGACGGAGAAGGTCGATGCGGGTACATGAAGATCAACTGATCAGGGACACGAGCGCGCAGCTGAGCGCCGAGGGCCGCAAGGTCCTGGCGGCTCTGTACGCCACGATGCGCTCCCTGCGACTCTACCCGCTGGAGAACCAGGTCGTGCAGAGAGCCCTTGCCGAAGTGGACGCCACCACGCGAGTGACGTTGAACCGCGAGGGTCGCCTGCAGCTGCGTATGGCCGGCGATTTCATCTTCTTCAACGATGTGCGGGTCCGTCTCGACCTGGGGAACTACGCGAGCTTCGTCTTCGTCCGCAAGGCGCTGGAGGAGCACGGGATCGGCGACATCGAGGCGAAGCCGCAGGTCGACATCCGCGAATGGACATCTTTCCTTTCTCTGATCGTCACCGAGCCGGAGGACGGCGAGAACATCCTGGATGCGTTCCAGCAGCGGATGCAGCAGGCGGGGATCGAGAACATCAAGGTCGGGCCGGCGGCGGCGCTGGTGGAGGCCCTGAGCCTGAGCGAAGAGGCGAAAGAGGCGGCGCGCCGAACCTACGCCCGTTCGGTCTCGGTGGTGAAGGACGTGATGACCAGCGTGCGGCTGGGCAAGGCGTGGAGCGGCCGGCGCGTGAAACGGGTGGTCCTGGGGATCGTCGACCAGGTGCTGCACGACGAGGCCGCGATGCTGGGCATGACGACGCTCCGCGACTACGACGAGTACACCTTCACCCACTCGGTGAACGTCTGCATCCTGTCGGTGGCGCTGGGCCAGAAGCTGGGGTTCAGCAAGCTGCAGCTGTTCGATCTCGGGCTCGGCGCGCTGTTCCACGACGTGGGCAAGTCCCGGGTGCCGCTCTCGGTCCTCAACAAGGACGGCCGTCTCGACAAGGAAGAATGGCGGATCATGAGCCAGCACCCGGAGTTCGGCCTCGTGCTGCTGTTCGACCTGCACGGCTTCGAGGAGCCGCCGTACCGCGCGATGCTCACCGCCTACGAGCATCACATGCGGACCGACTTCACCGGCTACCCGCAGGTGATTCGCGATCGCTGGTTCGGGTTCTTCTCGCGGATCGTGGCGGTGGCCGACGCGTTCGACGCGGCCACCTCGAAGCGGAGCTACCAGTACATCCCGTTCCCGCCCGACGAGGTGCTGCGGGAGATGCGGGACAACCCGGCCCGCGGTTTCGACGCCACCGTGGTCAAGGCGTTCGTCAACATGATGGGCATCTACCCGGTCGGCACGGTCTGCATCCTCGATAGCGGCGAGCTGGCGGTGGTCGTGGCCCCCAGCCCGAACCCGGAAGAGCTGCACCGCCCGCTGGTTCGAATCGTCTCCGACGCCAGCGGCCGCCGGCTCGGCGAGCCGCCGCTGGTCGACCTTTCGGAAGCCGATCCGGCCACCGGCCGACCGACGCGGACCATCGTCAAGACCACCGATCCCGACAAGTACAACATCACGATCTCTGATTTCGTAGCATAGCGGAGGAAAACTTCCCCTGCGCGGTGGCCGGTCTTGCCTGGCGTGGCCCTCCAGGCAAGAATGCGGGTATAAATCGCGCAATCCAAAGATCGTTCGATCTCGATCAAGGACCTCGAGCGGGGAGCGAGGACACGGACTTTTCGTGGTGAGATCCCACAGAGCACGAGAATCGGTACTTACCGGCGTGCTGGCCGCGTCGGTGACGGCTCTCCTCCTGCTCGCGCCGGGCTGGCTTCCGAGCGGCCGTGAGGCCGGGGCGCAGCGGCCGACGCGGATGACCGTCGAGCTGAGCCAGGCCCTGGACCGCGCCGCTGCGGGCGAGCGGATCCCCGTGGTGGTGGAGGTGCCGCCCCGGGCGGTAGCGAGCCCGCTGGCGCTGGAGCGCCGGCAGCGGGCGGCGGAGTACGCGGGGAACCTGGCGGCGACCTATACGTCCGCCGTGAGCCGTCTGCGTGCCGAGCTGCCGCTGGACCTCTCCGTGGCGCTTCAAGCCGGCGATGTCATCTGGATCGGTGCGGCCGTGACGGCGATGCTCACGGCGGAGCAGATTCGTGCGTTGGAAGCGCGGCCGGAGGTACGACGTCTCTACTACGACGGTCTGGTGGAGGTCGAGCTGGCGGCGCCGGCGGTCGATCCGCCTCTGGTCTGGGCGCCCGGCCTCCAGCCGCAGGGGGCCGCTGGCGGCCTGCCGTGGGGGTTGGAAGCGATCGGGGCGCCGCCGGCGTGGGCGGCGGGTGCGACCGGTACCGGCGCGGTAGTGGCGACGGTCGATAGCGGTGTGGACGGCGAGCACCCGCTGCTCAGGCGCCGCTGGCTCGGCCACATCGTGCCGCCGGAGCAGGCGTGGTTCGATCCGTGGGGTCTGTCCGCCGTTCCCGTCGACGATGACGGACTGGGCGGCGTGGGTCACGGGACGATCGTCATGTACACGGCCGTGGGTGCGATGGAGCCGGGCGACACGCTGCTGTCGCTGCAGGGCACCAGGGTGATACAGGATGAGCTGGAGGCGGTGGCCGGAGTGGCGCCGGACGCGGAGTGGGTGGCGGCGAACGCGTTCGAGGGGTTCGGGGTCGGCCAGTACACCCGGCTGTCGGTCTTGCTGCAATCGATGCAATGGGTTGTCGATCCCGACGGCGACCCGGCGACCGTGACCGACGTTCCCGATGTGCTGAACAACTCGTGGGGTTTCCGCACGGACGGCTGCAGCTCGATCTTCGACCGAGCGATCGACGCCCTCGAGCTGGCCGGGGTTCCCGTCGTCTTTTCCGCGGGCAACCGCTCGGCGGGGTTCGACACGGTGGCGGCGCCGGGGAGCCGGGCCGACCTGCTTCTGAACGCTTTCGCCGTGGGAGCGGTGGAGCGGAGCAACGGGGATTTCGTCGTGTCGGATCGCAGTCTGGGCGGACCGTCGCCCTGCGCGCCGGGCGCGGTCAAACCGGAGGTCGCGGCGCCGGGCGAGGTGACGCTGCTGCGGGGAACGGGTGAGCGCACCGTGCAGGTCCGTGGGCTGAGCGGCGCCTTCACCTCGTGGGCCGCGCCACACGCGGCGGGTGCCTTGGCCGTGTTGGCCGGCCTCGACCCGAGGGCCAGCGCGAACGATTTGAAGGACGCCCTGTTCTCGACGGCCGAGGATCTGCCGCCCAGCGGTCTGGACAACCGGAGCGGCGCAGGTCTGATTGATCTGCCCGCCGCGGCGGAGCGGGTCGGCGGCCTGGGCGGCGTGCAGCTGGCGGTGACGGGTGTCTTGGGTGGTGATGATTCGAGGCCTTTCGCCGTGGAGCTGGTCAACCGCGGCACGCTGCCGTTCGGAGGTGGCGCTGCCGAGCTGCGTGCCGGGGGCGTGGTGCTGGGCGTTTCTGTGGCCCCGGCCATCGCCTCCCGGGGCGCCGGGACGGTGGTATTCGCTGACCTGGCACGGCGGCCGGCGGGCGGCGAGCGGCTGCGGCTGAGGCTGGAAGCCGACGGGGGCTACCTTGTTCTCGGGCTGACGTCGAGAGCCGCCGGCGTGACGTCGGTCACGCTCACCGATGGTGGGGTCTCGCTGGCGCTGGACGGTAACGGCCGATTGGGTGGCACGGCCGGCGCGACCGGCTTCGATTTCCTCGGAGTCGACTGGCTTCCAGGCGGCGGTTTTCTGTTCGAGCTGGATGGGCAGGTCTCCGACGCGGTCTACGTGGACGTGCTGCAGCGGCCCGCGCTCAAGCGCAACCCGGTGGGCTCGGACACCGACTGGCGGGCCCGGGTGGACGGGCCGATCAGGATCCGGGCCGAGAACCGCGCCACGCTGGACTTCCTGGACGATCGGGCGCTCGAGCCGTTGGGCGCCTCCGTCACGCAGGAGGCGCGGCTCGTGGCCGTGGGCGACAGCGCGGCGTTCGCGCTGCTGGCCGCGACCGTCGACTTCCCCGGCGGCTCGGCCCTGGCCGGCCTGTTCCTCGACTGGGACTTCGCCGGTCGCGACAGCGTCGGCTGGGACGAGGGGCTGGGGGCGTCGGTCATGACCGCACCCGATTCCTCGGGGCCCTGGATGGCCCTGACCGCCTTAACGGCCCCAGCCACCCATGCGGCGGTCCCGCTGGGCAGCGCCGACTTCGAGTTCTACGAGGCGGGCAGCGGCGTCCTGGCCCGTCTGGAAGGGTTCGAGGATGACGTGAAGGCGCGGATGATGCGCCTGGGCGACGCCCCCTCGTCCACGCCGGCCACCCTCGATTGGGCGCAGCTCGTCACGGCCGGCCCGCTGGCGCCCGGAGGACGGGCCCTCTTCATCGTCGCCGCGGGCCGGTCCCGCCGGGCCCTGCGGACGGCCCTCGACAGCGCCCGGGCCTTCGCGGAAATGACCGTGCCGGAACCGCCCGCGCCGACAGCCGCGGGAGACGGGCTGCAGCTGCAGCCTCCGTATCCAAATCCGTTCGATCCGTTCGCCACCGACGTCGTCTATCTCCCCTTCCTGGTGAACCGCAGCGCCGAAACGGTTCGAGCCACCCTGCGGGTCTACACGATCGCCGGCGCGTTGATCTACGAACAGCGGCGCCAGCTGCGGCCGGACGCCCCGCTGCAGCCGTTCAGCTGGGACGGCCGGCTGGCGGACGGCGTGCGGGCGCCATCCGGCGTCTACGGCTATGTGATCCGGGTCGGTAGCGAGCGCCGATCGGGGAAGTTCGTGCTTCTGAAATAGGGAGCGTCGAGGTTTGACAGGCCCCATCGGGGCCTCTAGCTTGCGGGCTCACGCGGACAGATCCCAAGCGGCACTGGACCTGGCGACACCCCATCCGGAACGGCACCCCATGTCATCGAGCGCGGAGAGGCCCCAGCGACGGCTGACCACCCTCGAGCTCATCGCGATGAAGGAGCGTGGCGAGCGGATCGCCGTGCTCACTGCCTACGATTTCCTGATGGCGGGCCTCGTCGACGATGCGGGGGTCGACTGCGTCCTGGTGGGTGACTCATTGGGACAGGTCGTCGCCGGCGAGGACTCGACCCTGCCGGTCACCCTGGAGCAGATGATCTATCACGCCCGGGCGGTGGGCCGGGCGCTGAAGCGCGCCCTGCTGGTCGTCGACATGCCGTTCCTCACCTACCAGATCTCGGCGGAGGAAGCGATCCGGAACTGCGGGCGCGTGCTGCAGGCGAGCGGCGCCCAGGCGGTGAAGCTGGAGGGCGGCCACGAGGACGTGGCGTCGACGATCCGGCGCGTAGTGGACGCGGGGATCCCGGTGATGGGCCACCTGGGGCTGACGCCGCAATCGGTCCACCGGCTGGGCGGCTATCGTCTGGTCGGTCGGCGCAAGGAAGAGAGCGAGCGGCTGCGGGCCGACGCCCGCCGGCTGGAGGAGGCGGGCTGCTTCAGCATTGTCCTCGAGATGCTGCCCAAGGGCCTGGCCGGTGAGGTGACGCGTGAGGTCAGCGTCCCGACCATCGGGATCGGCGCCGGGCCCGATTGCGACGGCCAGGTCCTCGTCCTCCCCGACATGCTGGGGCTGAACGAGGGTTTCAGCCCCGGCTTTCTGAAGCGCTACGCCGATCTCGCGGCGACGGTGAGGGAGGCGGTCGGCGAATACGTGCGGGAAGTGAAGGACGGGGAGTATCCCGGTCCCGAACACTCGTACGAGTGACGTCAGCCGCTCCTGCCGTGAAGCTGGTTCGAACCATCCCCGAGGTCAGAGCGGAAGTCGGCCGCGCCCGCGGCGACGGGCGGCGTATCGGCCTCGTGCCGACGATGGGCTTTCTCCACGAGGGCCACCTGAGCCTGGTCGATCGATGTCGGGACTCGGCGGACTTCATCGTGATGTCGATCTTCGTGAACCCACTCCAGTTCGGACCCAGCGAGGACCTGGACGAGTATCCCCGGGACCTCGAGCGCGATCTGGCGTTTGCCGAGGAGCGCGGGGTGGACCTGGTCTTCGCACCCGACGATCGCGAGTTGTATCCCACCGAGCCGACCGCGGTCGTGACCCCGAAGCGGCTGGCCGACCGGCTCTGCGGCCTGAGTCGGCCGGGCCACTTCGAGGGCGTCTTGACGGTCGTCGCCAAGCTGCTGGGGATCGTTCAGCCCGACGTGAGCGTGTTCGGCCAGAAGGACTTCCAGCAGGCCGTGCTGATCCGGCGAATGGCCGAGGATCTGAACATCCCGGGAGCGATCGAGGTGGGGCCCACCGTGCGGGAGGCCGACGGCCTCGCCATGAGCTCCCGCAACGCCTACCTGTCGGCGGAGGAGCGGGAACGGGCTTTGAGCCTGTCCCGGGGCCTGGTGGCGGCGGTCCGCGCCTACCGGGAAGGCGAGCGGGATGTGCGGCAGCTGGAGACGCAGATCCGTGAAAGGATGGAAGCGGCGGGCGGCGTCGCTGTGGAGTACGTGTCCATCGTCTCCGCCGACGACCTGGAGCCGCTGAGCCGGGCCACGGACGACGCGGTGGCGGCGGTGGCGGCCCGGGTCGGGTCGACGCGGCTCATCGACAACACCTACCTGGCCCGGCCCGATGCCGGTCTCGCTCGCCTCGCCGAGCCGGATTAAGACGACGAGCGCGAGCACGACGACGAGCAGGAGCAGAAGTGCTCGTACTGTAGATCGTGCTCCTTCTCGTACGGTACTCCTCCGGGTTGAAACCTACCCACCTGCCAGTAGCTTTTATAGGTTAGATCGGTCGAAATCAGCACGGGAATCCTCCTACGGAGGCCGTTTGGCAGGCTAGAAAGATGAGAAGAGAGCTCTGTAAATCGAAGATCCACGGCGCCCGGGTGACCCAGGCGAACCTGTACTACGAGGGCTCGTTGACCCTCGACATGGACCTCGCCGACGCCGCCGACCTGGTCCCGTACGAACGGATCCAGGTCGTCAACATCAACAACGGTGCCCGACTCGAGACCTACGTCCTGCCCGGGGAGCGGGGGTCTGGAGAGGTGGCGCTGAACGGTGCCGCTGCCCGGCTGGGCTCGGAGGGTGACCAGGTCATCCTGATCAGCTACGCGGTATACGAGGAATCCGAGATCGCCGGTCACGAGCCGAGGGTCGTTTTCGTGGACGAGAAGAACCGGATCCTCGATCGCGGCCTGCGAATGTCCGCACCCTGAGGTCGCCTCACGCTTTCCCAACGAACCGTCCGATGCGAGTCGCCGCCTGAGCCCGGTACCGCATCGATGACGGAATCCGAACTTCATCCGATCATCCTCGCGGCCGCCGAGGGGCGGCTGCCCGACTGGGCGCGGGTCAGCTCGTCCCGTCGGGCGCACCTGGAGCGTGTCGTCGGCCTCATGGCCGATTGGGCCCGGGGCCTGGGTCTGACGGAGCGCGACCTGAGGCGCTGGAAGGCGGCGGCNNTATCCGCCCAAGGTCAGGCACGGTCCGGCGGCCGCCGAACGGCTCCGGGCCGAGGGGGTGGATGACGAGGAGCTTCTGGAAGCGATCGCCTTCCACACCCTGGGCCGGCGCGGCCTGCGGCGGCTGGGGCGCTACCTGTTCATGGCCGATTATCTGGAGCCCGGCCGCGAGTTCGAGGACGAGGAGCGGGCGGCGCTGCGGGCGCGCCTGCCCGCCGACGAGGCCCGGGTGCTCCGGGAGGTGTGCGCGCGCCGCATCCGCTGGCGGCTGCGGGACTCCAGGCCGCTGCACCCGAACACGGTGGCGTTCTGGAACGAGCTGGCGGAGACCGGACGATGAACTGGGTCCGGGGGATCGTGTTCGCGGTCATATTTATTCTGGTGGGCGCGTTCGCGGCCTCGCTCTGGTTGGAGATACGCCGCGAGACGCCGGTCGCCCACGAGTCGCCGCCGGGGATGTGGCAGGGCCGGCGGATTCGCGTCGAGGTGCTGAACGGGGCCGGCGTCCCCGGGTTGGCGGCCCAGACCACGGAGCGGCTCCGCGAACTGCGGTTCGATGTGGTGCACTACGGCAACCTCGAGGAGTTCGATGCCGACACGTCGTGGGTCCTGGCCCGCATCGACGAGCTCGAGCCCGCCCGCCGGGTCGCCGACATATTGGGTATCCCCCGGGTCGATCGGCGCCTCGATCGGAACCTCTACCTGGATGTGACGGTAGTGATTGGCGCCGACTGGACCGAGCTCGAGCGTTCGGCGCGAGCGAGAGCGCCGGCTGGCGATTCGGGGCCCCTGAGCATCTGGTGGCGGCGCGTCAAGCGGGCGGCGAACAGGCTGTGGCCCGGCTGATCGTTGAAGACCTTGAATAGCCCGATTAACTTTCGGCCCTTGGAACTATCGGACTTGCGCAGGCTACGAGATGACGCGGACCGGTGCGGAAGACAGGGCGGTGCCCGCCCCGGGCGGGCCCGGTGGGCCGCGCGTGAGCCATCTGCTCGCGCCGGAACGGGTCCGTGTGCCCTTGCAGGCCGGCGACAAGGAGGGGATCCTACTGGAGCTGGTCGAGCTGCTGGCGACCTCCTGCGGGCTGGGGTCGCAGCGGGACGACCTGTATGGCGCGGTGCTGGAACGGGAGCGCGTTCTCAGCACGGGGATCGGCGATGGCGTCGCGCTCCCGCATGCCAAGTTCGCCGGTCTGGCCGAGCTGGCGATGGCCGCGGGGGTGAGCCGCGAGCCGCTGGACTTTGGCGCGCTGGATGGGCGGCCGGTACAGCTGCTCTTCCTAATCGTGGCGCCGGAGACGGCGACGGGCGCTCACGTGCGCGTCCTGGCCCGAATCAGCCGCCTGATGCGTGACGGCGCCCTGCGCGACCGGCTGTGCTCGGCGGAAGACGAGAAGGCGTTTATCGATGCGTTGGCGGCGGCAGAGCACGCGACCTGAAAGCGCGGCCTCGAACGCCGGACATATATGACAGGAACTCGAAGAACCACACAACACCTCACGCACCCTCCGCATCGCGCGACCGGAGCGCGGGTCGTGCGCCTTCGAGCTCGGAGAACGGTTAAGGAATGACCGATTCCCTCTACAGCACATCCCTCCGCACGCACATGGCGGGAGGGCTTCGCACCGAGCACGTGGGCGCGACAGTGAGGCTGGCGGGCTGGGTGCATCGGCGGCGCGACCTGGGCGGCCTGGTCTTCATCGATTTGCGGGACCGGCAGGGCGTGGTTCAGGTCTCGTGCGACCCGGAGACGCTGTCGGAGGAGGCGATGGAACGCGCGCGCCGGCTCGGCGCCGAGACCGTGATCGCCGTCGAAGGTGTGGTGGCGGCGCGGCCGCCGGACGCCGTGAACCCCGAGATGCCGACCGGCGAGGTCGAGGTGAAGGCGGCGGAGGTCGTGGCGCTGGCGCCGTCGGAAACGCCGCCCATACTCGTGGCGTACGGGGCCGACGAGGAGCTCGCCGCCGAGGAGCTCAGGCTGCGGTATCGTTACCTCGACCTGCGACGCCAGGAACTTCAGAGGAACTTCCAGTTGCGGCATCGGGTCTTCCAGACCATCCGTCGCACACTCGACGAGCTCGAGTTCGTCGAGGTCGAGACGCCGATGCTCACCCGACCCACGCCCGAGGGTGCTCGGGACTACCTGGTGCCCAGTCGGGTCAACCCTCGCGAGTTCTACGCGTTGCCCCAATCGCCCCAGCTCTACAAGCAGATCCTCATGGTCTCCGGCTTCGACCGCTACTTCCAGATCGCCCGCTGCTTCCGCGACGAGGATCTGCGCGCCGACCGGCAGCCGGAGTTCACCCAGCTCGATCTCGAGATGTCGTTCGTGAAGGAAGAGGACGTTTGGGCCGTTCTCGAAACCGTGATGGCCACCGTCTGGCAGCAGGTGGCCGGCCGGCCGGTGGAAACGCCGTTCCTCCGCATGACGCATCGCGAGGCCCTCGAAAGCTACGGCACCGACAAGCCCGACCTGCGGATCCCCTGGCGGGTCCACGATCTCAGCGACGATCTGGGCGGCAGCGAGTTCCGGATCTTCAGGAGCGCGGTGGAGGAAGGTGGTCGGGTGCGAGGGATCTGCGTGCCTGGCGGCTCCGAGCTCAGCCGCAAGGCCCTGGACGAGCTGGACGGCCTGGCCCGAGGCGTGGGAGCCGCCGGCGCCCTCTGGACTCGTCTGGCCGAGGGCGGAGCCCAGGGCGGCTTCGGGCCGAAGATCTCCGCCGAGGAGCTGACCGCCGTGAGCGAGCGCCTCGGCGCGAGCGACGGGGATGTGCTGGTGGTGGTGGCCGGACCCGACCGGGTGACGAGCCCGGCACTCGACGTGGTGCGCCGTCATCTGGGCAGGACGCTGGACGCCGTCGAGCCCGGCGACCGTTTTCTCTGGGTGACCGAGTTCCCGCTGTTCGAACCCGATCCCGACACGGGCGAGCCGGTTCCCAGTCACCATCCGTTCACCGGGTTCGACCCCGGCGACCTCGACCTGCTGGAGAATGACCCGCTGGCCGTGCGCTCCCGCGCCTACGATCTGGTCTACAACGGATCGGAGCTGGGCAGTGGCAGCATCCGGATCAACGACCCGGAGCTGCAGCGGCAGGTGCTCGAGGTGCTCGGCATCGGCGCGGAGGAGGCGCAGCGGAGGTTCGGTTTCCTGCTCGAGGCGTTTCGCTACGGCGCGCCGCCCCACGGCGGCTTCGCCGTCGGCCTCGATCGTATGGTGATGCACCTGGCCGGCGGATCGAGTCTCCGGGAGGTGATCGCGTTTCCCAAGACCACGGCGGCCCGCGCCCTGATGGAAGGGGCGCCTTCGCCGGTGGACGACGATGAACTCGAGGATCTGGGCATCAAGCTTGTTTGAGAGGTTGGATGGCTAATCGCTCCGTGAACGCGTCGCAAATCGTACAGCACCGTCTGCCCGCCGACGGCGCCGATCAGTTGATTCTCGCCGGTGTCAACGACGCCAATCTGCAGGAGCTGGCCCGCGTCTGCGGCTGCCGCGTCGTCCTGCGGGACGATCATCTGGTGCTGTCGGGAACGCTGGGCGAAGTGGAGCGCTGCGTCCCCGTCGCCCAGCGCATGATCGAGCTGGCCACGATGGAGAAGCCGTTCGCGGCCACCGACATTCAGCGTTTCGCCGACGAAGCGGCGGAAAGCAACGGGCTGGCACCGGGCGACCTGGATGCGGCGAAGATCATCCTCCCCGGCACGCGAAAGATCATCACCCCGAAATCGGCGGGACAGAAGCTCTATATCGAGACGATCGCCGAGAACGAAATCGTGATCGGGATCGGACCGGCCGGTACGGGCAAAACGTATCTGGCCGTGGCGATGGCCGTGGACGCGCTGCACAAGAAGCGGCTGCGACGCATCGTGCTGGTTCGGCCGGTCGTCGAGGCCGGCGAGCAGCTGGGCTTCCTGCCCGGCACGCTGGAGGAGAAGGTCGACCCGTACCTGCGGCCGCTCTACGACGCCCTGGGCGACATGATGCCGCCGGACCAGATGCGTCGGCTGCTGGAGAGCCGGACGCTTGAAATCGCGCCCCTGGCCTACATGCGCGGCCGCACCCTGTCGGATGCCTTCGTCATCCTGGACGAGGCGCAGAACACGACCACCGCCCAGATGAAGATGTTCCTGACCCGGCTCGGCGTGAACTCGCGAGCGGTGATCACCGGTGACAAGACGCAGATCGATCTGCCCAAGCGCGAGGACTCCGGCCTGCTGGAGATCGAGCGTATCCTGAAGGGGATCGACGGCATATCGCTGGTGTACCTGACCGACGCCGATGTCGTTCGCCACCGGCTCGTCAAGGACATCATCAAGGCCTACACCCGCGCCCAAAACGACGCGAGTTCCAGGAAAGAGTAGATGAGCGACAAAAAGAAGCGCCGGACGATGGCCAGGGTGCGCTATCTGCTCCGGCAGATCCCGCGCAGCGGCGACATGACCCGGAACAAGGAGCTGTACCGCGTCGTGTTGCTGCTGGTCGCCGCCGTTGCCGTCGACCTCGCCTTTCCCGTCAGTCGGGCGCCGCAGGTCGCGCTTTACGAGCCGGGCGTGATCGCGGACCAGGATGTGATCGCGCCGATCACGTTTCCCGTTTCCAAGTCGGACGACGAGCTGGGCCGGGAGCGTGCCGAGGCGGCGAGCGCGGTGCCGCCCATCTTCGACTACCGGCCCCAGTTCGCCGACAGCTCGATCGCCCGGGTCAGCGCCTTCTTTGCCGCTGTCGATTCCATCGCCTCGGCGTCCGGCGAGCTCGACCGAGCCCGGGCGATCCAGGCGATGCTGGCGGAGGCGAACATACCGGCGCCCGAGGCCGGAGCTGCCGTGTTGATGTCGGAGGACACGCGCCGCCAGCTCCGTTCCGCCCTGAACGCCGCCTTCGATGACAATCTGCGCGAAGGCGTGGTATCGAGCGGTGACCTGGGCGGTTTCGCGTCGCAGGTCGTGATACTGCGGCGCGACACGGTCGAGAGCCTGATCGCCCGGGATTCGCTGGACACCAAGCAGGGTTTCTACCAGGAAGCCGCCGATCATCTCCCCTCGGACGTGAGCCTGCAGGAGCGGCGCCTTTACAACAACCTGGCGATTCGGTTCGCCGATGCCACGCTGCGGCTCAATCGTGAGGCGACGGCGGTGGCTCGTGAACAGGCGCAGCAGGCCGTCGAGACGACCAAGTACGAGGTGCTCGAGGGCGAGATCATCGTACGGGCCCACGAACGCGTGGGTGAGGCGCAAGCGGAGAGGCTCAACGCGCTCCGTGACGCGCTCATCACCGGGGAAGCGGGCGAGGATTGGCCGGCCCACGTGGGCGGCGTCCTGTTCAACGTTTTGCTGCTGATCGTCTTCGGTGTCGTGCTCAGGTACTACCGGCCCGACGTCTACGCATCGGACCGGTCGATCACGCTCCTCTGGATCCTGCTGCTGGCGGTGGCCGGTACGGCGGCGCTGATCTCCCGTGCGGCCTGGCCGCCTCAGCTCATACCGATCGCGTTCGCCGCACTGGTCATCGCGACGCTGTACGATGGAGTGCTGGCGCTGCTGGCCGTGTTCGTGATCGTGGGTCTGGTGGTGGCGCGGCCGCCGATCCAGGCCGTCGTGTTCTTCCCGATGCTGATCGGCGGCGCCGCGGCGGCGCTGAGCGGCCGGGTGGTCCGGCGCCGCGCCTACACCTGGGCGTCGGCCGCGATCATCGCGGTGGCCTACGTGCTGGCGGCGGTCAGCCTGGCCCTGGTGGCGCGTCACGAACCCGTCTGGGCGCTCGGCGCGTCGTTCTGGGGCACCCTGAACGCCGTCGGCTCCACCATGCTCGCGGCCGGGTTCATGCCGCTGGCGGAATCGATCACGAGGCAGACCACGGACCAGTCGCTGCTCGAGCTGGCCGACCTCAACCGCCCGCTGCTGCGCCGCCTGTCCCTGGAGGCGCCGGGCACCTACGCCCACTCGATCAACGTGGCGAACCTGGCGGAAGCGGCGGCCCGCGAGATCGGCGCCAACAGTCTGCTGACCCGCGTGGGCGTCTATTACCACGACATCGGCAAGGTGAAGAAGCCGCAGTTCTTCGTCGAGAACCAGCCGCGCGGCCGCAACCCGCACGACAAGATGAAGCCGGCGACGAGCGCCAATATCGTGCGCGAGCACGTGAAGGATGGCCTCGAGATGTCGGAGGAAGCGTCGGTGCCCGAAGTCGTACTGGCGTTCATCCGGGAGCACCACGGCACCCAGAAGATCGGCTTCTTCATGGAGAAAGCCGCGGAGGCGGATCCGCGCGGCGTGGTGGAGGAGCGGGACTTCCGCTATCCGGGCCCGAAGCCGCAGAGCCGGGAGACGGCCATCGTTCTGCTGGCCGACTCCGTGGAATCGGCCGCCCGAGTCCTCCAGGACCCGACTCCGGAGAGCATCGAGGAACTGGTGGATCGCATCGTCGGCCTGAAGATGGCCGAGGGGCAGCTCGACGAGGCTCCGCTCACGTTGCGCGAGATCTCCGTGGTGAAGGCGCAGTTCGTAAAGGTCCTCACCGGCATGTACCACCACCGTCTCGATTATCCGCTGCAGAATCGCAACACCGTCGCGGAGCAGCAGCCGGCGACTCACGGCACGCCGTGAGCGCGAGCGAGCCCACGATACATGTCAATCAGCTCGACCTCGCTCACGAGGTCACTGGCGACGAGGTCCTACGGGCGGTCGCCGCCGTTCTGGAAGCGGAACGGATGACGAGCGGGGAAGTCTCGGTCACGTTCGTCGAACCGTCCGATATCGCCGCGCTCAACCAGCGGCATCTCGACCGTGTCGGGCCCACCGACGTCCTCGCCTTCCAGCTTGGCGAGCCCGACGCGCCGCTGGGCGACATCTACATCTGTCCCGATCGCGCCCGCGAGTCCGCCCTCGAGTACGATCTGGAGGCACGCGAGGAGCTGCTGCGCCTCGTCGTTCACGGCACCCTCCACGTTCTCGGCCATGAACATCCCGACGGCCCGGACCGCGAGTCGAGCGAGATGTTCCGGCGGCAGGAAGAGATCCTCGCCTGTCTCCTTTGAGGTGGGATTCATTGAACGTTGATTATCGAGGTCGGGAATCCCATTTCGAGAATGTCGAGCTCTCTCCGAATTGTCGAAGCGGATTCGGGGATTGGGTGATTCGGGGATTCGGGGAAAGACGAAGTGATAGGCCGGCGACGGGGGCTACTTCCCGCCTCCCCGAACCCCCGATTCCCTGAATCCCCGAACCATCTTCGGCAATTCGGAGAGAACTCGAGATTCTCAAAGTCAGAATCCCGACCTCGGAATCGGGATTCCCACCCCGGAATTGGGGATTCTCACCCCTCCCGGCAGTGGACGAACCCGCGTCGCATGATTACAGTTAGCCCGGGAAATCGACATGTCACAAGACCGAAGCATCTGGGCAAGCCTCCGTCGCTATCTGCTGACCGGCATCGTCGTCATCGCGCCGGTCGGGCTGACGGCGTATGTGCTCTGGTGGATCTTCGCCCGGCTCGATCGGATCCTCGGTCAGGTGTTCACCGTCATCGGCCTGCGCATCCCCGGGCTGGGTCTCGTCGCCCTGGTGGCCATCGTGATCGGCGTCGGCTGGCTGGCCCAGCAGGCGGTGGGCCGCGAGGCGATATCGCTGGGCAAGAACTGGCTGAAGAGGTTCCCGCTGACCCGGACGATTTACACCGCCGCGAGCCAGATCGTCGAGCAGATCATCGGTGAGAATCGACGGCTGTTCCGGTCGTGCGTGTTGGTCGAGTACCCGCGGCCGGGGATCTGGGCGGTCGGCTTTCTGACCAGCGAAGCGTCCCGGGAGGTCAACGATGCCGCCGCCGAAGACGCACTCGCGATCTTCCTGCCAACGACGCCCAACCCCACCTCGGGGTATCTGATCTTCGTTCCGCGCTCGCAGGTCGTGCCGCTGCGTATGACGGTGGAGGAGGGATTCAAGCTGGTCGTCTCCGCCGGCGCCGTGACCCCCGAATCGCTGACCGCCGCCGGCGTTCCGGTCGGACGGCCCGGCGAGCTCCCGGTGGACGAACTATAGAGCTACAACTGACATGAGCGAGGCGCAGGTTCACGAGGCGAACGTCGAGCGGGTGCGCCAGCTGCTGGAGGCTGGCGACGCGGCGAAGCTGCATCAGTACCTCGAGGCGTTCCATCCCAGCGACATCGCCGACGTCATAGAGTCGCTGGACGACGAGCAGCGTGCCAGCGTCCTGGCGGTACTCTCCGACGAGGTGGCGTCCGCCACCCTCGCCGAGATGGAGGAGGAAGAGCACCCGGAGGAGCTGCTCGTCGCCGATCCCGAGCGGGTGGCCGAGCTGGTGCGCGAACTGTCGGCGGATGACGCCGCCGACATCATCGGCGACCTGCCGAGCGCCGCGCAGCAGGAGGTGCTGGCCCAGCTCCCGCTGACCGACGCGGCGGAGCTTCGCGACCTCCTCGCCTACGATGAGGAGACCGCCGGCGGCGTCATGACCACCGATGTGGTCAGCGTCGCCGAGAGCGCCAGCGTGAACGAGGCGATCGAGGAGATCCGGAGACAGGCCGCCGAAGGGGAGGACTTCTACTCGGTCTTCGTGGTCGATCGAGATGGCCGATTGCTGGGCACCGTCTCGCTGCAGGACCTGGTGCTCTCCCAGCCGACGCGCCGCATCAACGAGGTGATCGAGCCCGTGCTGACCGCGGTGCCGGTCAGCATGGACCAGGAAGAGGTGGCGCGGGTGATGTCGCGCTACAACCTGGTTTCGATCCCGGTCGTCGATCCGGCCCAGCGCCTGATCGGCCGGATCACCTTCGACGACGTCATGGACATCGTCGAGGCCGAGACCACCGAGGACATCCTGCGCTTCTCCGGCTCGTCGGCCGAAGAGTACCTGGCCGGCGGCGTCGGCCAGGCGATCAAGAACCGACTCCCCTGGCTGGCGCTGGCGCTCCTCACCACCTCGGTCGCCGCCGTCGTGATCTATCTGTTCCGCAGTGTGGTGGAGCAGGCGGTGATCCTGGCGGCGATCATGCCCGTGATCGCGGCGCTGGGGGGGAACGCCGGGACCCAGGCGCTGGCTGTCACGGTACGCCGCCTGGCGCTCGATCCGGATCGCCACGGGACCTGGAGGGTGGTGGGTAAGGAGCTGGCGGTGGGGCTGGTGAACGGCGCGGTGATCGGCTCGCTGGCCGCGATCATCGGCTACCTGATCCCCGAGGGAAGCGTCTACCTGGGCTTCGTCGTGATGTTCGCCATGTGGGGGAACCTGATCGTCGCCGGATTCGCCGGCGCCTTCGTGCCCGTGCTGCTGGAGAAGCTGGGCGCCGACCCGGCGGTGGCGTCCTCGGTCTTCTTCACGGCGCTCACCGACATCTTCGGCTTCTTCTTCCTGCTGGGGCTCGCCAGCTGGATCCTGCTCCCCCAGCTGGGCTAGCCTGAAGAACTTGGAGATTGAAAACTGGGCGGCGACCGCGATGAGCAGACGCGGGACGAGGGGCAGGGGCGGCCGACGGTCGAATTTCCCGCTCTCAATGGCCACATCCAGCTCTCAATTTCCAGGCGACCGTTCCAGGCCAGCCAGGAAAGGGTCTACACCTGATCCCAGCCCCAGATCGCGTCCCGTGCCTTACTGTCCAGTCCGTGCCCGCTCTGTTTCAGTCAGGGTTCTCCAGGTGCCACACCCGCACGTTATGGATATGCGCCAGCTGCCGTCCCACATCCCGGTCGCCGCGCTTCGACAACGTGCAGTGCAGGCCCTCATCGCTGATGTGTTCGACCAGAAAGAGGGTGAAGCGGTTGTTGGTTCGCCACGCCTCGATCAGCTCCTCTAGCATCGCGGCTTTCCACGTGGCGATCTCGCTGAACTCGGAGGTCGCTCGGTTCGCTTTCGGACCGGGATCCTGGGGAAGCAGCCGCGATCCGGCACACCGCCCTCGGGGAAGCACCCCGGGGTGCGCGGCCGAGGGAAGCAACCGGGTACGCGGATTCGCAGCGGGGACCTCCAGATCGGAAAGTCGCTTCTTCGGGTCAATCTCCGTCTCCTTTCCATACGGCTCCATCGTGCTCGCCTACAGCCCGAACTGTCTCAGGTGATGGTGCGTATGCCGATACGCCCAACGGCGCCAGTCCCGGGGGCGCATGGCGCCGAACACGTAGTGGCTCGGCCGAAACGCGTCATCGGGCGCCGAGGCGATGGCGCGGAGCGTCCCGATCGCCCAGGCGCGGTCCTCCTCGAAATCGCCGGGCCGAGTCCCGTCAACCTGGGGGTCGAAGCGCTGTGGCGCCTTGAAGCCGCGTGGCCACGGGAACGGCGCGTACAGTCCGATCCACCTGAGCAGCGGGCGCCGACGACCGGGATCGGATCCCTGCTCGAGGGCGGACGAGGCGGCATCGGCCAGATGACAGAGCATGGCCCCGGGCGTCAGCGTGCCCCAGCGGCGCCGCGTATCCGGCTCTAACGCCTCGAGCCGGGCGATCAGCTGCGCCAGCGCTTCGGGTTGATCGACAGTTTTCGCCGTCATAGGCCTGACATTTTAGGGTGAACCGGGTGCGGGGGACAAATCACCGCGCTGGGCGGTGTCGATGCTCGGGAAGGGGGACGGCGGGAAAAACTCTTCAGCGCGAGGGGTTCACGTTTCACGCCGGGCTTGACCGGCGTGAAAGCGGTCCTCTAGTTTTCGTTTTGTGGCGGCCAAGAAATCGAAGTTCAGCGATCGCAAGCTGCTGGAGTCGTTCGAAGCGGGCGAGGCCCGGGCGCTGGCCCGGGCTATTTCGTGGGTGGAGAACGGGCGTCCCGGTTTCGAGGATCTGCTCAGCGCCCTGCACGGCAAGCTGGGTCGCGCTCAGCGGATCGGGATCACCGGGCCGCCTGGTGCGGGCAAGTCGACTCTGATTCACGGGCTCGCGGCGCTGGTTCGCAAGCGTGACGAGCGGGTCGGCGTGGTGGCGGTCGACCCCACATCGCCCTTCACCGGCGGCGCGCTGCTGGGCGATCGGATCCGAATGACCAGCGCCATCGGCGACGAGGGGATTTTCATCCGGTCGATGGCGAGTCGCGGCTCGCTGGGTGGACTGGCGACGACGACGCGCGAGGTGGCCGACCTGATGGACGCGTTCGGTTTCGAGCGGGTGGTGGTCGAGACGGTGGGCGTCGGTCAGTCGGAGCTCGAGATCGCTGAGGCCACGGACACCACGGTCGTGGTGCTGACGCCGGAGTCCGGCGACTCGGTCCAGGCGATGAAGGCCGGCCTGATGGAGATCGCCGACATCTTCGTCGTCAACAAGGCCGATCGTCCCGAGGCGAAGCGGGCCGCCGGCGAGCTGCGGACCGTGTTGCGGATCCGCCAGGGCCAGACCTTCGACCGGATCCCGGCTCACCATGGCGTGGACCTGACCCGGATGGCCGAGCGGCGGGCCCGGGCCGGCGGCGATGACGGCGGTGAAGCGGCCGCTGACGCGGGCACGAAGCGCTGGGAGATCCCGGTTCTCATGACGGCCGCCACGGGTGGCGAAGGGGTGCCGGAGCTGCTGGAGACTCTGGACGCCCATCTCGGGCACCTGGAAGAGACCGGCGAGCTGACCATCCGGCGAAACCGTCGCACTCTGGAGCGCGTTCGAGCGGTGGTGAACCGCGGTCTGCGCACCCGCGTCTGGCGGGGCGGCCCGGGTACGGAGATGCTGGAGGCGGCGCGGCCGGACCTGGAATCGGGTCGGAGGTCGCCTTACGAAGTGGCAGATGAGATATTGAGGAGCGTGATGCCCGACGGATAGATGGTGGTCGGAGGCCAGTGAGCGCTTATCGGACGCAACGGAAGACGGCATGAGCAAGAGGCGAGAGAAGAAGTCGATCGAGGAGCTGTCGAAGGAAAACGAGCAGCTCAGAGCGGATCTGGAGGAGCTGCGGCGTCAGCGTGCGGCTTGGCTGGGAAAGCACAAAGCGGTACCGAAGCGCGAGGATGTGACGTTCGACAGCCTCTCGGGCCGCGAGCTGCAGCCGCTGTACACGCCGATCGACAACGGCGTGTACGATCCCGAATACCTGGAGAAGCTCAGCCTGCCGGGCGAGTACCCGTTCACCCGCGGTCCGTACACCACCATGTACCGGACGCGGCTCTGGACGATGCGGCAGTTCTCGGGATTCGGCACCGCCGAGGAGACCAACGAGCGATACAAGTACCTGCTGGAGCACGGCCAGACGGGACTGTCGGTGGCCTTCGACTTCCCGACGCTGATGGGCTACGACTCCGACGACCCGCGCTCCGAGGGCGAGGTGGGGGTCTGCGGCGTGGCGATCTCCAGCCTGGCGGACATGGAGCGGCTGTTCGAAGGCATCCCGCTCGGGGATGTGTCGGTGTCGATGACGATCAACGGCCCGGCGATGATGCTCTATTGCTTCCTGCTCGCCACCGCGGAGAAGCAGGGCGTCGATCTGAAGGAGTTCAGAGGGACGATCCAGAACGACATCCTGAAGGAGTACATGGCGCAGCACGCCTGGATCTTTCCGCCGGAGCCGGCGCTCAAGATCATCGCCGACATCTTCGAGTGGTCGTCGAAGCACGCGCCGAAGTTCAACACGATCTCGATCAGCGGCTACCACATCCGCGAGGCCGGCTCGACGGCCGTGCAGGAGCTGGCCTTCACGCTGAAGAACGGGTTCACCTACGTGGAGAAGGGGATCGAGCGCGGGCTCGACGTCGACGAGTTCGCGCCGCGCCTCTCGTTCTTCTGGGACGTGCACAACGACTTCTTCGAGGAGGTCGCCAAGTTCCGGGCGGCGCGCCGCATCTGGGCGCGGCACATGAAGGAGATCTACGGGGCGAAGAACCCCGAGAGCTGGCGGCTGCGCACCCACGCCCAGACCGCCGGCGTGTCGCTCATGGCCCAGCAGCCGGAGAACAACATCGCCCGCGTCGCCTACCAGGCGATGGCCGCCGTGCTGGGCGGCACCCAGTCGCTGCACACCAACGCGCTGGACGAGACCCTGGCGCTGCCCACCGAGAAATCGGTTCGCATCGCCCTTCGTACCCAGCAGATCCTCGCCTACGAGACCGGCGTCGCACATACGATCGACCCGCTGGCGGGCTCGTACTATGTCGAGTGGCTCACCGACCAGATGGAGGCGGACGCCGAGCGCATCTTCGAGGAGATCGACGAGCTGGGCGGCGTGGTGCGTGGGATCGAGGAGGGCTATTTCCAGGGTCAGATCGCGCACTCGGCCGAGCGGTTCCAGCAGGAGGTGGAGTCGGACCAGCGGATCATCGTCGCCGTGAACGAGTTCACCGGCGGCAACGACGACGTGTCCATCGACCTGCTGAAGATCGGGCGCGAGATCCAGGAGAAGCAGGGTAAGCGGCTGGCCGAGCTTCGGGCGACCCGTGACTCGGAACGGGTCGAGGCGGCGCTGGACCGGCTGACCCGGGCGGCCCAGGAGGACGAGAACCTGATGGGGCCGATGCTGGACGCCGCGCGGGCCTACGCCACGCTGGGCGAGATCCGGCACGCGCTGGAGAAGGTCTACGGCCGCTTCCGAGAGCCGATATTCTTCTAGACAAGAGTCCAGCGGTGAAGTCCACGGTGACGGCAGGAGCGAGGACGGCCCGCCGAGTTCGATCTTGAGTGCCTACCCGCAAGTCCGCGCCAACCCGCTGACCGGCGACCGCGTGATCGTCGCGCCGGCCCGTGCCGAGCGGCCGCAGAGCGAACGCCCGGCCGCCGGATCGCACGAGCTGCCCGAACGCGATCCCGATTGCCCCTTCTGCCCGGGCAACGAGCTCGAGACGCCCCGGGAGATCCTCCGCATCCCCGAGAGCGAGGAAGGCGACTGGCGGGTCCGGGTGGTCCTGAACAAGTATCCGGTCCTGGAGGAGGACGCGGGTGAGGAGGTGGTCTCCGTCGGGCCTGGCCGACAGGTCGAGGCCGCGTTGGGCCGGCACGAGGTGGTGATCGAGGCGCGGGCACACGACCGGACGTTCACGGGCCTGGCCGACGACGAATTGCTGGACGTGCTGCGCGCGTATCGGTCCCGTTACGCAGCGGCGGCCGCGGACGCGCGGATCCGCCACGTGGTCATCTTTCGGAACCAGGGGGAGCTGGCCAACGCGACGATCGAGCATCCCCACTCGCAGCTCGCCGCCATGGCTTTCGTTCCGCCGGCCCTGACGGGCCGAATCGACCGCGCTCGGGCCTATCTCGAAGCGCACGGCCGGTCGCTGCTCGAGGGGATAGTGGAGCAGGAGCTCGGCGACGGCTCCCGGGTCGTCGCCTCGAGCGACAGCTTCGTCACCTTCGTCCCCTTCGCCCCCACCCACGACGGCGAGCTGTGGATCGCGCCGCGCCAGGCTCCACCCCGACTCGACGCGGCGGAAGACGCCATGCTCCTCGAATTCGGACGCGCGCTGCGTCGGGCGGTGTCGGCGATGGAGCGGGCCTTCGACGGACCGGACTACAACCTGGTCGTCCAGAGCGCGCCGCTGATCGAAGGGGCCGAAGCCGCGCTACCCTGGTACGGCCAGCTGGTCCCGCGTCGTACCCTGACCGCCGGCTTCGAGCTGGGGGTTGGGGTCCACATCCTGGTCGCGACACCGGAAGAGACGGCGCGGGCGCTGCGTGAGGCCGCGCCCTGAGGTTGCCCGGGTCACGCCGCGCCAGCTATCTTGCCGGCGCGAAACAGGAACTTCACCCTATCGACTTCGACAACGACATGGCCGAACGCAAGATACGCGTGCTGGTAGGCAAGCCCGGGCTCGACGGGCACGACCGGGGCGCGAAGGTCGTCGCCGCCGCGCTGCGCGACGCCGGCATGGAGGTCATCTACACCGGCCTGCACCAGACGCCGGAGCAGATCGTCCAGGCGGCCATCCAGGAGGACGTCGACGTGGTGGCCCTGTCGATCCTCTCCGGCGCCCACATGACGCTCTTCCCTCGAGTGCTCGAGAAGCTGCGCGAAGAGGGGATGGACCATGTCCTCCTGACAGGCGGCGGCATCATCCCGGCGGAGGACATGGAGAAGTTGCGCGAGATGGGGGTCGGCAAGCTGTTCGGGCCGGGCACAACGACGGCCGAGGCGGTGAATTACATTCAGGAATGGTTCGAGAAAGAGCATGCGGGCGCGGATTGATGCGCGCCCGTCCCAGCCATCGCGCGCGAGCTTCGGAGCGGGAGGGCGAGTGTGAGTGCGGCCAAGAGTAAGCCGCGGATGCACCGGCTGGCGGAGGAGTTGAAGGAGCTGGAGGCAAAGCTACGCCAGGGCGGTGGCCCCAAGAAGATCGAGAAGCAGCACTCCGAGAACAAACTGACGGCGCGCGAGCGCCTCGACCTGCTCTTCGACCGGGACCAGCATTTCCAGGAAGTCGGCTTGCTGGTCGCCTACGATCGCTACGACGGGAAGGCGCCGGCCGCCGGTGTGATCACCGGGGTGGGTCGGGTCGAGGGGCGCGAGGTCGTGGTGGTGGCGAACGACGCGACGGTGAAAGCGGGCTCGTGGTGGCCAGAGACGATCCCGAAGATGCTCCGGGCCCAGGAGATCGCGATGCGCTGTCACATCCCGATCGTCTACCTGGTCGATTCCTCCGGCATCAACCTGCCATACCAGGGTGGGGTGTTCCCGGGACAGTACGGTGCGGCACGCCTCTTTTATTACAACTCGCTCATGCGGCGTTACCTGAGGGTGCCGCAGATCGCCTCGGTGATGGGCAACTGCATCGCGGGCGGCGCCTATCTGCCCGCGCTCTCCGACGTGATCTTCATGGTGAAGGGCACGAGCTTCATGGGGTTGGGCGGTCCGAACCTGGTGAAAGGGGCCACCGGGCAGACGGTGGACGCGGAGACGCTGGGCGGTGCGGACACGCACACCAGGATCTCCGGCGTCGCCCACTACGAGCCCGAGAACGACGAGCAGTGCATCGAGTGGATCCGCGGCTACATCAAGGATCTGCCGCCGGCGCGGGGGATACCGGTCACGTTGAACGAGCCGCGACCGCCGGCCCGGGCGCCGGAAGCGGCCTACGACATCATCCCCGATGACCATCGGGCCGGGTACGACATGCGCGAGTTGTTGGCGACGATCGTGGACGAGGGCGAGTTCCGGGAGTTCCAGCCCGAGCACGCGTCGGAGATGATCTGCATCGATGCCCGGGTGAACGGCATCCCGGTGGGCATCCTGGCCAACGACCGCGGGATCTTCCAGGACAAGAAGGGCGGGCCGCCGCGCTTCGGCGGGATCGTGTACACCGAAAGCGCCGAGAAATGCGCCTACTACATCGAGACCTGCGACCGGCATCGCCGCCCGCTCCTCTACGTCCAGGACGTCTCCGGCTTCATGGTGGGGACCGACGCGGAGCACTCGGGCATCATCCGGGCCGGAGCCCGCATGGTGGAGGCGATGTCGGTGGCCACGGCGCCCAAGATCGTCCTCACCATCAACCACGCCAGCGGCGCCGGCTACTACGCCATGGCGGGGCAGGGGTTCGATCCCGACTTCATCTTCACCTGGCCCACCGGCCGCATGGGCGTCATGGAGGGCGAGTCGGCGGCGCAGGCGGTCCACGGTCGGGCGATCGCTGAAGCGAAGGCTGAAGGTCGCGAGCTCGATGCGGAGACGAAGCAGGCGATGCAGGCCACGCTCGACACCTACGAGCACCAGCTCGACGCCCGTTACGCCGCCGCCCGCGGCTACGTCGACGCCGTGGTCACCCCCGAGGACACCCGACAGGCGCTGACCCTGGCGCTCAGAGCGGCGCTGCAGAACCCGGGTCCCCACATCGGACCGTTCGCTCTGCCGGGCTCGCTGGAGTCGCTGCTCCGGTGAGCCGCGACGGCGGGATCGTGCGCATCGCATCGGGCCAGGGTTTCTGGGGCGACTGGCTGGAAGCGCCGGCGCGCCAGGTGGCCGCCGGGCCCATCGACTACCTGGTGATGGACTACCTGGCCGAGGTGACCATGTCCATCCTCCAGAAGCAGCGCAATCGCGACGCCTCCCGGGGCTACGCCCGGGATTTCGTCCCCCTGATGAAGCGGATCCTGCCCGACTGCGTCGACAAGGGGATCCGCGTCGTGGCGAATGCCGGCGGCGTGAACCCCCTCTCCTGCCGAGACGAGGTGCTGGAGGTGGCGCGGGAGACCGGCCTGTCGGGGGCGGCGCGGATCGGGGTGATCACGGGCGACGATCTGTTGGAGCGCCTCGACGAGCTGCTGGCGGCGGGAATCGAGCTTCGCAACATGGAGACCGACGAGCCGCTGGAGAAGGTGCGGGAGAAGATCCAGTCGGCGAACGCCTACCTCGGGGCCGAGCCGATGGTCGAGGCGCTGCGCGGCGGCGCCGATGTGATCATCGCCGGCCGTACCACCGACACGGCCCTCACCTATGCGCCGATGATGTTCGAGCATGGCTGGAAAGCCGAGGACTGGGACAAGCTGGCGGCGGGTGTCGTGGCCGGACACATCAACGAGTGCGGGGCCCAGGCCACCGGCGGCAATACCGGGGTCGACTGGCGTTCGGTCGACTATGTCGACATCGGTTATCCGATCATCGAATCCCGTCCCGACGGCGACTTCATCGTGACCAAGCACGAATCACTCGGTGGACGTGTGACCGTGGCCACG
The DNA here is from genome assembly GCA_011774835.1 of Candidatus Kutchimonas denitrificans. GTDB lineage: Bacteria > Gemmatimonadota > Gemmatimonadetes > Palauibacterales > KS3-K002 > Kutchimonas > Kutchimonas denitrificans. The sequence goes on from JAACAK010000046.1 coordinate 159,729, forward strand.
GTCACCGAGCAGCTCCTCTACGAGATGGGCGATCCGTCCGAGTACATCACGCCCGACTGCATCGCCGACTTCCGGTCCATACAGCTGGAGCACGAGGGCACCGATCGCGTCCGGGTGCACGGCGTCAAGGGCGCCCCCGCCACCGACATGCTCAAGGTCTCCATCTCCTACCTCGCCGGGTACAAGGCTGTCGGTCGCATGGTCTACTCGTGGCCCGACGCTTTCGAGAAAGCCCGGGCCGCCGATCGCACCATCCGCGGACGCCTCGATCGCCTCGGCCTTCGGTTCGACGAGATTCGAACCGAATACCTCGGCGCCGGCGCCTGCCACGGATCGCTGGCCGGACCCCCCGACCCGGACCTCCCGGAGGTCGAGCTGCGGATCGGCGTCAAGCACTCCGAGGACCGACACCACGTCGAGCGCTTCACCCGCGAGATCCCCTCTTTGATACTCGCCGGACCGCCCACCGCCACGGGCTTCGGCGGCGGTCGGCCGCGGGTCCAGGACATGGTCGCCTACTGGCCGGCCCTCATCCCCAAGACGCAGGTCACCCCCCGCGTCGAGGTCCAGGTGGCCTGACCGTGCGCGTCCGTCTGCTGCAGATCGCGCATGCCCGGTCGGGCGACAAGGGGGACACGGCGAACGTGGGTCTAATCGCGTTGAAGCCAGAGTTTTATCCTGTTATAATAAAAGAAGTTACGTGTGATCGTGTGAAAGAGCACTTCAGGAGCATCTCCCAGGGGCCGGTGGAGTGCTTCGAGCTGCCGAACCTGCGGGCGATGAATTTCCTGCTTCACAACGCGCTGGGGGGTGGCGGGACGCTGTCGCTGCGGACCGACGCCCAGGGCAAGACGCTGAGCGCGGCGCTGTTGCGGATGGAGGTCGAGATCCCGGACGAGCTGGCGCCGCTCCTGGAAGGCGGGGTGGATTCGGATGCGGACTAAGGCCGTGATCCTGATCACCCTGCTGGCCGCGCTGGTCGCGGGCGGAGTGGCGGTGGCGAGGTTGTTGAATCAGGTGGCGCTGGCCTTCTATGTACTGGGCGTTGCCGGTTTCGGGATTCTGGGGGTGGCGTCGCTGTTGGATCGCGGGCCGTTCGGTCGTCGTTGAGTCGGGGCGTGCTGGCGAGAGAGTGGGAGTCGAGATGAAAGAAGAGTCCTACGACGCTGTCGTCGTTCAGGTGGACAACGCCACCGGAGTGGCGACGATCTATCTCAACCGTCCGGACAAGCGGAACGCGCTGAACGCGGTTCTGGTGGACGAGCTGGCGGACGCCATCGCGTGGGCGGACGCGGACGAGCGGGTTCGGACGGTTCTGCTGCGAGGCGAAGGACGGGACTTCTGCGCGGGAGCCGATCTGCAGGCGCTCTCCGAGATGATGGACGCGGGGGTGGAGGAGCAGCTGGAGGACGCCGACGCGCTGGGCGATCTGTTCATGATCATGCGCAGGGTGGAGACGCCGGTGATCGCGGCGGTGCACGGGCACGCGCTGGCGGGCGGCTGCGGGCTGGCGACAGCGTGCGACATCGTGCTGGCGGCCGACGACGCCCGGTTCGGCTACCCGGAGGTGAAGATCGGTTTCGTGCCGGCGATGGTGATCGCGATGCTGCGGCGCGCGGTGGGTGAGAAGCGGGCGTTCGACCTGGTGGCGACCGGCCGCATCATCGATGCCGCGGCCGCGGAGCGGTACGGGCTGGTCCACCATGTCTTCCCGGCGGCCGAGTTCGAGGATCGGAGCCTGGAGTTTGCCGTCGACTTGGCGGAACGGAGTTACACGGCGGTGGCGCTTTGCAAGCGGCTCATCTACCAGACCGAGCGTCACTCGTTCGAGGCGGCCATCCGCGCGGGAGCCGATCTGAACGTTCTGGCGCGGCTGACCGAGGACTATCGCCGGGGCGTGCGGGACTTTCTCGACAAGAAGGGGAACTAGAGAGGAGTCGCCGATCTATCTGCGCTTGAAGCTGGCCGGAACCTTCATGGGGGCGCCGCTCGCCCTGGCGGCCCAGCCTCTGGAGGCGCCGTGGCTCTTCTGGGTCGGCCTGGCCCTTCTCACGCTGGCGTTGATCCTGCCGTCACGGCCGGGGCAGACGATCGGCGAACGGCTGCGAAGCATCTTTCGACACCTTCCGGTCATCGGATGGATCGGGCGCCGCGACGACTAGTTCTTGGGAATTCGGGAATCTTGAGTTCGGGATTACTGCCTTCGGGAAGCTCGACTTCTCTCCGAATTGTCGAAGTGGATTCGGGGGCTCCGGGTTTCGGGGAGTTTGGAAGTTTCCGATCAGGCGCCGAACGTTGCTCAGCCACTTCCTACCTCCCCGAATCCCCGGGCCCCCCGAATCCCCGAACCATCTTCAGCAATTCGGAGAGAACTGTAGATTCCCGAAGGCAGAATCCCGACCTCCCACCTCCCCAATCCCAAATTCCTAATTCCCAACCGTATCAACCTTGCCAATAACTCCAAAGTCTCCCGTCGTTTCCGCTTCCTTCGAGTCCGGTCCCGGCTCGATCCAGTCGGCGGGCACCTCCAGCTCGCCACGCTCGTGCAGCTTCGCCGCGGCCGCGGCGACTTGCGGATCGAAGTGGCTGCCGGCGTCCTCCTGGATGATCTCGACCGTCCGGTCGAAACCGAGCCCGCGGCGATAGGAGCGGTCCGAGCTCAGAGCGTCGAGCACGTCGGCCACCGCCAGGAGCCGACCGAGGAAGGGGATCTCGTTGCCGGCGAGGCCGTCGGGATAGCCCGAGCCGTCCCACTTCTCGTGGTGATTCCGAACGCCGGGCAGAACGGCGGTGAAGCGCGGGCTCTGGATGTGGCCCAGGATGTTCACCCCGTGGACGGGGTGCTTCTTGATCTCCTCGAACTCCTCCGGCGTCAGCTTGCCCGGCTTGTTCAGGATGCTCTCGGGTACGCCGACCTTGCCGACATCGTGGAGCAGGCCGGACAGCTGGACCACTTGGATCGTCTCCTCGTCGACGCCGAGCTCGCCGGCGATCTTCACCGCGAAGGCGGCGACCCGCTCCGAATGCCGGTGCGTGTATCCGTCCTTCGCGTCGATGGTGGCCACGATTGCCCGGATGGTGTCGAAGAAGAAGCGCTCGAGCTGAGCGATCAGCTGGGCGCGGTGGATCGCGACCCCCGCCTGGTTGCCGATCAGCGCCAGCAGCTCGAGGTCGCTTTCCGAGAAGGCCCCGGTCAGACTGCGGCTGTCGGCGTACAGCACGCCCATCACGCCCTGCACGCTCTCCTCGGTGAGGACCGGCGCGCACATCACCGAGCGAATCTTCTGCTGGATGATGCTCTCGCCTTCCCGGTAGCGCTCGTCGGCGGTGGCGTCGCGGCTCAGGGACGAGACGCCGTGGTCGAGAACCTCCTTCACCACCGTGCGGCTCACCTCGATCTCGTCGAGCGTCTCCTCCCTGTCGCGCGAGCGGGCCGCCACGATCGAAAGAGCGCTGTCGCCATCGTCGCCGGCAGCTCCGCCTTGTTCGCGCAGAAGGATCGCCGCCCGGTCGGCGTTGAGTGTCGTGAAGACCGAGTCGATCACGCCCTTGAACAGGCTGTCCATGTCGCGAGCGCTGGAGAGCAGCTTGGAGACCTCGTAGGCCGTGGCCAGGTTGCGCTGGGCCCGCTGCATCTCGTCCAGACCCTCGGCCTCCTTCAGCGCTTCCATGCCCGGGAAGTGGGTGTCGATGACCTTGCGCACCACCGTGGTGGTTCCGGTCTTGTCCTCGCTGATCGACAGGGTCGTTTCGCCGGGCGCCCGCTCCGACCGGCGCGAGCGGCATTCGAGCACGGTGGGGCCAACGGCCAGCTGGTCGCCGGGACCGAGGCTGGCCCGGGCGACGAGTTCGCCGTTCACGTAGCTGCCGTTCGCCGACTCGAGATCGACGACCTGCAGCTTGTGTCCGAGGTTCTCGATCGTGCAGTGGCGGCGCGAGACGCCCTGGTCGGGCAGGCGAATGTCGCACTCGGGCGCGCGGCCGATGGTCTTCTTCTGGCCCTGAGGGATGGAGAAGACGCGGCCGATGTGCTGTCCCTCGCGAACGACGAGCGCCAGATCGATCAAACGGGGGTCCTCCGCTACTTGGCCGGAAGTCTGATCCGACCCAGGTTCTGGCCGTTGAACGGTGGCACCTCGAACCGCGTGGTGTAGATGCCGAAGCGATCCGAGTCTTGGGCCGTGGGGTGTAGCTCCAGCTTGTGCGTCCCCGCGTACAGAGTATAACCGGCCACGGGCGTGGAGCCAACGAAGTTATCGTCGATGAAGACGTCGGCGGTCGGCTCCGCGTTGACCGTGACCCAGCCGAACGGGCGGATCTCTTCCATGATCTCCCGATGCTGTCCGGGAGCGGGGATGAAGCTCTCCTCGTGGAGCAGCAGCTGGTGATTCGACAGCTGCGGCTTGCCGATCAGCCTGACCTCGTGTCGGACTTGGGAGGGGAGCTCGATGTCCAGCCGCGGCGGGTTGCCGATCACTTCACCATCGATGACGATGGAGACGAGGGGCGTCGCTTCGGTTGGCAGGATCTTGACGCTCAGCGTGGCCGGGCGGGCGGGCGCCGTGGCGACCGGGCCGCCGCCTACCGTGGCGAAGACGATGCTGTCGCGGGAAATCGTGTTGCCCGAGCGGTCGGTGACCTGGGGACCGATCAGCAGCGTGTAGCGGACACCCCGGTCGAGTGGCGCGGCGGGCTGGATCTGCACGGTCCGCTGGTTCTCGTGCGTGAGCACCTGGATGGCGATGTAACTGCCCTGCGGATCGCGGAGCCGGATGGTCTCCGAGTTCACCGTGGTCGGATCGATCGGCTCGCTGAACGTCAGGGCCAGCGGCCCGTTCACGCTGACGCCGGTGGCGCCGGCCTCCGGAGTGCTCGACTCGACCGTGGGCGGTTCGGTATCCGGCGGCGGCAGCCGCGTGTCGAAGTTGAACGTGGCACCCGGCTCGCTGGACCGCGAGTTCCGGTAGACCGGCCGGCCGTCGACGCTGAGCAGCTGCGGCGTGATCTCTATGGAATACTCGGTGTCGTAGCGGAGTCGCGCGCTCGCCGTGAGCACGATCTGTCGCCCGTCGGCGCGCACCTCGATCTCCGACGGCAACTGGCGGCCGTTGGGCCCGATCAGCCGCACGTTGGCGCTGGTCGCCGTCGACGGGTCGATCGGCTTGTTGAAGTCGATCTCGAAGCGGGGCTCGATCACCTCGGCCCCGCCTTCGACGGTCGGGTAGAAGAACGAGGTCGTGTACGTGCTGCCCGTTCCGACCACCGGCAGGTTGGCCAGGAAGGGCAACTTCTCCTCGCCCAGCTGCCGGAAGCCGCCGACGTCGAGGGCGTAGGCGGTCACGGTGCCGGCCAGCGCCGCCACGAGGAGGAGCCAGAGCCAGCCGCGCCCCCGCTTCGGCGGCGGTTGCGTCGTCGCCTCGTAGAGGTTGGCGGGAGCCCGCTGGACCTGGCGCGCTTCCTCCTGCTGCGCCTCCTGGACCGATGGGGCAGGCGTGGCCGGGGTGGACGGCTCTTTCTTCTCTTCCTCCGGCTTCTCGACGGTCAGCACCAGCGTCCGCTGGCCGCTGCCGCTGTCGAGGGACATGAGCTCGTTGCGTAGCTGCTCGGCGCTCTGGTAACGATCGCCCGGGTTCTTCTGGAGGCATTTCAGGATGATGCGCTCCAACTCGGCATCGATCCCCGAGTTGAGCTCGGTCGGCAGTGTGGGCAGCTCCTCGATGTGCTTGCGGCCGAGCTCGAACCAGTCGCGCCCGGTGAAGGGCGCCTGGCCGGTGGCCATCTCGTACAGGGTCACGCCCAGCGAGTAGATGTCGGAGCGGTGGTCGACGCGCTGGCCGCGGGCCTGCTCCGGCGACATGTACTTGGGGGTGCCGACGTATACCGTGGTGCCGGTGGCGGCGGTGTAGTTGGTGGCGGCTTCGGCGATCCCGAAATCGGTGACGACCGCGTTGCCGTGACGGTCGAACAGTATGTTGTCCGGTTTAAGGTCGCGGTGGACGATGCCGCCCTCGTGCGTGTGGGCGAACTGTAGCGCGGAGGCGACGTCGCAACCGACTTTGACGATGACCCCGTCGTTCAGCGGGACGCCGGGCTTCATCAGGTCCTTGAGCCCGGTGGGCAGCAGGTCCATGGAGAAGAAGACGATGTCGTCGTCCTTGCCGGCATAATGGATCGCGACGACGTTGGGGTGCCGGAACTTCGCTGCCCGGTGCGCCTCGCGCCGGAAGTTCTCTTCGAAGACCTCGTCGTAGGCGAACGCTGGCTTCAGGACCTTGAGGGCGACATCGATCTCGAGGTTCGTGTCCCGCGCCTTGTAGACGAACGCGAAGCCGCCCTCGCCCAGGAACTGGTCGATCCGATATACCGCGACGCGCCGGCCCAGGAAGATGTCTTTCTTCATGATCTCGGTTTCAGCGCGCCGAAGAACCGCCGCGTCTCCGGGTTGTAGATCGTCAGACCATACAATGTCCTGATTCGCGGGATCTCTCGGTCGAGATCGAACTGCGGTCGCAGGTTGAAGATCTCCCGGTACGTGTCCTCCGCCTCCGCCCGTCGCCCGAAGGCGTAATACGCGGCAGCCAGCATCTGCCGCGCGATGACCGACTGCTCGATCGTCAGGCCGCCCTCGGTGAGCAGGTTCTCGAAGAACGTGACCACGGCCCCGTAATCGGCGTTCGCCCAGTACTGGAAGCCGGGCCCCAGTTTGTCACGAGTCGAGAAGACGATGATCGAGTCGGTGTATTGGTCCCTGAGATCCTGGAGGGTCGTGGGGATCGACTGCGCATAGAGGCGCATGAACTCCAGCGCGTCGGCCACGTGGCCCGACTGCCGCATGCGCCGGTAAATCAGAAACGACTGATTGATCACCGCCGGATCGCGGTAATGCTCGGGCCGCGGTCCCTGGCCCACCAGCGTCAGGATGTGCTGGGAGGCTTGGGAGGCGTCGCCCGATCGCAGGTAGATCTCCGCCAACTGGAACAGGAAGGGGATCAGCCGCTCGCGTGGCTGTCGGATCGTCGACAGCTCTTGCGCGTACTCGACCGCGCGGCTGAACTCGCCCAGCGCGTAGGCGCTGGAGAACGCCATGTAGAGCACGCGTCCCTTCGAATCGTCGCTGGCGTCCATGACCCCGCGGGCCATCAGGTCGAGGGCCTCGTCGGCGATCTGCAGCGCTTCCCGGTAATCTTGGCGCTGATAGGCGGCGCGGGCCGCGAAATAGGCGAAGGGGAGCGGCCGCGTGGCGCGGCCGCTCACGCCGGTGACGTAGATCGGCGCCACCCGGACGTAGCGGGGTGGTCGTGCCAGCTGGGGCGAGCCGGAATCGATGCGCAAAGGAGGCGATTCGGTGCGTCCCAGGCGGCGGTATGGGCCGTCGATCTGCTGCGCGCCCTGGACTTCGTATCCACGCACGAAGCCGGGGGGCCCGGGCTGCCATGTCAGGACGGCCGCGTCCCCCTGGTAGGTGAGGTCGAAGCCGCGCAGCGGTGGAAAGGCGATATCCCAGCGGTAGACGTGGGTCCGCTTGGCGCCGGCGTCGGCGATGTAGATGTTGCCTTCCCGGTCGACGACGATGCGCTCGGGCCGGTCGAACGCCCCTTCGGCGCCCAGCCGGATCCAGATCTTGCTCCGAGCGTCGTCGACGATCGTCACCCGGTGGGTGTTCCGATCGAGCAGGAACAGATTGCCGGCCTGGTCGAAGGTGAGGGCAGCGATGGGGCCGGGTAACAGTTCGGGTGCCAGCGGCTGGAAAGTCCCTTCGGACACCACGAGCCGGGCGACCCGGGAGCCGTCCTCGTTCCACGCCCAGATTTCGCCGCTCGGCGTCACGGCCACGCCAGCGGGCCGGACGAACGGATACTCGCCGACCAGGCTGGCCAGGTCGCCGCTGAAGATCTTGATGCGGTCGTTGCCGGTGTCGGCGATCACGATGCGCCCATCCCCAAGCACGGCGATTCCGCTGGGATCGTCCAGCCTGCGGTTGTCACGGTAGTTGTCTCCGTAGGCGCCCTCGAGTTCGCCCCCCTCGAGGGGAAAGACGGCAAAGCGGTCGCGTCCGTGATCGAGGACGAGCAGCTGACCGTCCTTGGTCGTGGCTCCGGCGACGCGGTCGATCTCCCGTGAGAACTGCTGTTGCCGCACCGTGGGATCGGGCAGGTAGACCGGCACGCTGTCCCCGTAAACGGTCTCGTGCATCTCCACCTGCGTGCCCATCAGCCGAACGGCCTTCCCCTCGATGTCGAGGAGCAGCGAGGGCATCTCGCTGGCCCCTCCGTAGACCATGTCCAGCAATGGCCGCGGCAAGCCACGCGCCACGCGACTGACGCGTATGGGAAAGGCAAAGTCGGGACGGCGACGGAGCCCTTCCTCGGTGGCCAGCCGGATCCGCTCCACCTTTCGCAGCTCGCCGTCCAGGATCAGCGCGTTCTGGTTGCCGGCGAACGTCACGTCCTCCGCTTCGCGGAACGAACCGCGCCCCGTCCCGGCGCCGCCGTACAGCATGTCGTTGGCGCCCGGCGGCGCGCCGCCCGTCTTGTTCGCACGCCACAGGCGGCCCGTGTTTCGGTCTACGACGATGACCGTGCCGAGATCGTTGACCGCCATCGCCACCGGTTCCCCCAGCTGGGCGCCTCGCAGGTTGACGGGCGCGGCGACGCCGGGGGGCAGCGGCCCGGTCCAGGGCAACTGTGTAAATGGCGGCAGCGCGTAGATGCCACCCGAAGTGTTGTCGTCGGCGATGTAGATCGTGCCGTCGTTGCCCACCGCCAGCGAACGCGGCTCGCGGATCGCGTTCCCCAGCTCGATCTGTCTCACGAAGAGACCGTCGAGGCCGAAGATCTGTATGGCGCCGCGGCCGCTGTCCAGCACGTAGAGGAAGCCGGAGGGGCCCATCGCCATGTCGATGGGATCCGATAGCTGACCGGCGTCGCCGCCGCCCTCGGCCAGCCGGCGCAGCACCTGTCCGCCGGGCCCGAACACGAAGACGCTCTTGCGGCCCTTGTCGAGCACGTAGGCGATGTTCTCCGCCGTCACATCGACGGCGACCGGGTCGTCGAGGGCGTCCTGGCCGTAGCTGCGGCGGTACACGCCGACCGAATCGAAGACGAACACCAGTCCATCCTCGTCGACCACGTGGATCGTCGCGTTCGCTCCCCGGGCCAGGGCGACCGGTCGATCCGGCGACCCGGGCTGGTTCTTGCCGGGCAACTGGAACGAGCCCTTGGCCTCGTATCCGGCCTTCGGTACGGCCTGCCCGAGGAGGGGGGCGGGGGCGCTGGCGACGGCGATCAGCAGGGCGGCAAGGCCCAGCCGGTGGGCTGTACGGTTAACGGGCCATGTCAATTGCACGGCGGCGACGGCTCCAGCTTGGGATTCTCCAGCGGCTGCTCCCCCTCCTGAAAGACGAACTTGGAGTAGCCGACGACGATTTGATCTCCGTGATGTAGCTGTCGGCGCGCCAGGATCGGCGCTCCGCCCAGTATCGTACCGTTGGTGCTCTCGAGATCCTCTATCCACCATACGTCTTCGTCCCGAACGATCCGGCAATGGTGGCGGGAGACGGAGCGGTCGGGAAACTGCACGTCGTTGTCCGTGGCCCGGCCGATTCGCGCTTCCGGGCCCGCGATTCGGAACGTCTTGCCGCGGTGAACGCCGCTGACCACCCATAGCCGGCTCAGCACGCCGATCCGGTGGTCACCGATGAACAGGAATTCCAGATCGGCCAGCCCGATCCGGTCCCCGTCCTGAAGCGGCTGTCGCTCGCCGGTGCTCAGCGGCCGTCCGTTCAGGGTGGTCACCGCCTCCGAGGCCGTGACCACGAGTACGTGCCTTGAGTTCTCGCGCTCGATGCGGACGTGATGGGCAGCGATCCGCTCGTCGCGGATCGTGAGCGTGTTGGCGCCGGATCGTCCTACCGACATCACCGGGATCCGCAGCGGATATTCCCGGTTCCGCTCCGCATAAAACAGCCCGATGAGCGCTGCGCCGTTCGACTGTGCGCCCAGTGCTCCAGCTCCTAATGCGGGGAAGGTCAAACGCCGTACGTGCCACAATCTCGGGCACTTCCCGCGCAGTGTCAATTATGGTCCGGTCCCGGCGGCGGCCTGCCGCTTCGGGTGCCCTTCGGGGCGATTTCGGTTGGGGGAGCAGGGCGGGGACGCCCTCGGCCAGCGACCACTCTATTCCTACACCTGCCGCTCCGCCAGGTGCCGGCCGTTGAGCTTCTGTTGACGGGCTGGCGCTAGCCTTCCGACGTGTTGAGCGACGCCCGTTCGGTTCTGCGGAAGTACTTCGGCTATCCCGATTTCCGCCCCGCCCAGCGCGCCGCCGTCCTCTCGGTTCTGGGAGGCCGGGACACGCTGATCGTCATGCCCACCGGCGGCGGTAAATCTCTGTGTTACCAGATCCCGGCGTTGCTGCGGCCCGGACTCACCCTGGTCGTGTCTCCGCTCATCGCCCTGATGCACGACCAGGTGAATGGGCTGGAGCGTCGGGGGATCGCGGCGGCGCTGGTGAACAGCACGCTCTCCTCCGACGAGATCCGGGCGCGACTGGACCGGGCGGCCGCCGGCGAGCTGAAGCTGCTCTACGTGGCGCCGGAACGGTTCGGCAGCCCGGCCTTTCGCAGCGCTGCCTTCGACATGGAGATCGGCCTGGTGGCGGTGGACGAGGCGCACTGCGTCAGCCAGTGGGGCCACGATTTCCGTCCCAGCTATCTGCGGCTGAAGCGGCACTGGGACGAGCTGGGGCGACCCCAGCTCATCGCGCTGACCGCCACCGCCACGCCCGAGGTCCGGGCCGACATCGTCCGCGAGCTGGGCCTGCGGGACCCGCGGGTCATGATCCGCGGGTTCGACCGGCCGAACCTCCGCTGGTCGGTGCGGCGCGAGGATCGGCGGGCCGAGAAGGGCCGGGCGCTTCTCGAGCAGATGGACGGTCGTGCGGGAGAAACGGCGGTGGTCTACGCGTCGACGCGCAAGATGGTCGAGGCGGCGACGGAGCTCCTGCGCGACGCCGGCGTGGTCGCCGCCGCCTATCATGCGGGCATGAAGCGGGAAGCGCGGGCCCGGGTGCAGGAGCGGTGGATGTCCGGTCAGGTGCCCGTCGTCGTGGCGACCAACGCGTTCGGGATGGGGATCGACAAGGAGGACGTTCGCCGCGTCGTCCACCTGCAGATGCCGGGCTCGCTGGAGGCGTACTATCAGGAGGCGGGCCGAGCCGGCCGCGATGGCAAGGAAGCCCACTGCGTCCTGCTGCACAGCTACGGCGACCGGTTCATCCACGAGTTCTTCATCCGCCAGTCCTACCCGCCGCGCCGGATCATCGCCGCCGCCTACCGGGCGCTGCTCGATGCGTGCACCGCCGAGGGCGGCCCGGTCCCGCCGCTCAATTTCGTCGCGCGCGTGAAGGGGCTGAAGAGCGAAGGCGAATTGACCTCGGCGCTCCGCATCCTGAACGACGCCGGCTGCATCGAGAACGCGGGTGCCGCGGCCGATTGTGCGGCGCGCTGGATCGCCACCCCGGAACGTGTCGAGGAGATTGTGGCCGACCCGGGGGACTCCAGTGAGTTTTCAGAAAGCCCGGCGGTCATGGCGGCCCTCAACGGGCTGGCCCGCATCTCGCGCTCCGGCCGGCGTCGCTCCTTCCGCGTCTCGCTCCGGGATGTGGCGCGCTGGCTCGACGCGGACATCGCCGAGGCGCGGGCCGCCCTCGACGCTCTGCAGCGTGCGGGCCTGATCGGCTGGCGCGACGAAGCCCGGAGCTCGACCTACCGGCCGACCCGGCCGGCGCAGTCGCCGGACGAGCTGACGGTCGATTGGGAGCGAATCGCCCGCCTGCGCGAGCTCGACCTCCAGAAGCTCAAGCGGATGGAAGGATACGCCTTCAGCCGCGGCTGCCGGCGGCGGTATCTGCTGCGCTACTTCGGCGAGACTGCGGGTTGGAAATGCGGAGCCTGCGACCGGTGTGGGTGATTGGGAATTCTGATTGGGCGAAGGCGAGGTCGGGGTTCTGATTATGGGAATGTCGAGTTCTCTCCGAATTGCTGAAGAAGATTCGGGGATTCGGGGAGGTGGTGAAGTGGGTGGCGCACCTTCAGACGTTGGACATCACCCTCGTCTCTCCCCGATTCCCCGAACCCCCGAATCCCCGAACCGGCTTGGACAATTCGGAGAGAACTCAAGATTCCCCAAATCAGAATCCCGATATCCGACTTCTAGATTCCCACCCCGATCATTCCCACTCGATGGTTCCAGGTGGTTTGGTGGTCAGGTCGAGCGCCACGCCGGACACACCGTCCAGGGCGAGGAGGTCGCGGCGCAGCTCGTCGAGCAGCGCTCGCGGCAGCTCGACCGGCGTCGCGGTCATCGCCCGCCTCGAGCGGACCGGCCGCACCACGATCAGCTCGCCGCCGTTGCCGCTGAGGTCGAGGGGGACCAGGACGGTGGGGCACTGCCAGATCTCGTCGTACAGACCGTGGCGGCGGAGCCCGTCCATCACCCGGGCGTCCGCCTCGCGGAGCAGGTCCAGCCGCTCCCGGGTCACCGTGGCGGGGAGCGGCAGTGCGGTGGCCGGCGCGTCCTCGGCCAGGTTCCAGACGCAGCGGTTGATGCCGGGGACCTCGGCGGTGAGGGCCGAGGCGGCGGCCAGCAGGCTCTCCCACGCGCTGTCGCCGCTCAGCAGCACCGGGTGCTCGTACGCCCGCAGGTCGGCCTTCACGCCCACCGAGCGGATCGGCAAGATTTCCGCGTCCAGGTCGTAGCGCCGGCCCACCTCCGCGACCAGGGGGGCGATCTCTTCCAGCCCCTCGATGTCGCCGCTGCCGTCGCCGCACAGCGCCCGCACCCCCAGACCCGGGCCGGGGAAGGGGTGGCGCCAGACCAGCTGGCGGGGGATGCCCAACTGCTCGCCCAGCTCCCGCACTTCGAGCTTGTAGAGATCGCCCAGCGGCTCCACCAGCCGGCCGGCTGCCAGCATCTCCTGAACCACCGGCACCCGGTTGTGGTGCGTCTTGATCGTGTCGGCCCGTTTCGTACCGCCGGTCTCGATCGTGTCGGGATAGATCGTGCCTTGGCCCAGCAGGTGGTCATGCAGACCCAGGCGCGCCCCCTCTTCCTGGAAGACTTCGATGAACGTGTCACCGATGGCGCGCCGCTTCGCCTCCGGCTCGACCAGGCCGGCGAGGGCGGCGAGGAAGCGGTCGCTGGCATCGACGAAGTGGACGTGGCTGCCGAGCCCCAGACCGCGGAAGAACTCCAGCACCTGCGCGCTCTCGTCCTTCCGCATCAGCCCGTTGTCGATATGCAGGAGATCGACCCGCTCGGGCCCCAGAGCCCGGGCGAGCAGCGTGGCGGCGACGGTGGAGTCGACGCCGCCCGAGGCCAGCAGGAAGACCGACCGGTCGCCGACCTGATCCCTGATCCTGTCCAGCTCTTCTTCGAGGAACGCCTCCATCGTCCAGCTGGGCCGACAGCCGCAGATCTCGAAGACGAAGTTGGCGATCATCCGATCGCCGTGGACGGTGTCGTCGACCTCGGGGTGGAACTGGAAGCCGTAGCGCCGGAGCGAGTCGGACCCGATGGCGGCGTACCGATGGTCGGGGCCGCCGTCGGTCGTGACGCTGCGACCCAGCTCGCGAAACTCGGGCCCCACCGACACCACGCTGTCGTAGTGGCTCATCCAGACCGGCTCCACCGGCCCGAGCCCGGCGAACAGCGGGTGCTCACCGGTCAGGTGAAGCTCTGCCGGTCCCCACTGCCGGCCGCCGTGGATCACCTCGCCGCCGTAGTGCTTGGCGATCTCCTGATGGCCGAAACAGAGGCCCAGGATCGGCACGTCGAGCTCGTAGATCTCCTTCGTGTACTCCGAGTCCTCGCCGTGGGCCGAGAGGCTGGGGCTGCCCGAGATGATGATTCCCCGGTAGGGGGCGAAGGCGTCGATCGGGTCCTCGGGCTGCCGGATCTCCGCCAGCACCCCGAGGCGCCGCACCTTGGTGGCGATCAGGTGGGCGTACTGGCCGCCGAAATCGATGATCGCTATCGCGTCGTGCGGCATGGCTCCCGGAAGGCGCGCTGTTGAGTTCTCACTCGACTGGAATAGCCGGACGACCCGTGCCGGCGCAAGGCCCGCCGGCCTCGTTCGGGCGCAGGGAGCCGATCGTTCGGACACGCTCAGCGGGCCGGCACTCCCGGGCCAAACGCGATCGAGGCAACTGGAACCGGGCCCGGTCGGCAAAGCGATCGGGTCCTCGGACGATCACTTCACCCAGCTCGAGATCATCGCCGACATGTCGGGCAGGTTCTCGTAACTGCTGGTATCGAGGCCGGACGCGGACCGGGCTCGCGCCTCGATCTCGGTCTCGGGAGTCCCGGCGATTCGCAGCCGCCGCCGATACTCGTCGAGGAAATGGTCGGCGAGCAGTCGCGGCACGTTGTCGACGAACAGGTGCGCGTCCAGCGGGCGGTGGAAGACGAAACCGGTGAACACGTCCGCGTAGCTGACCGTCTGGGTGTTGAACGGGAAGTAGTCGAACTGGTCGGCACCGAAGGGTGAGCCGTTGAAGTCGAAGCCGAGGCTCGCATCGCCCATCACCCGAAACGCGGCGTCCCACTTGCCGCCCTGGATCGGTTGCAGCACGGGCCGCTGGTCCGTCGAGCCGACCAGCACCGCGATCGAATTGAGCATCACGTTGGCGACCCGGCCCGGGAACGCCTCGAACAGGTAGCGTCCCACGTTGTCGCCACGCGTGCCGTCGTCGAAGGCGAAGTCGTTGAAGGCGTGGCGGAAGTTCATGATGACGAGCGCCTTCTCGTGCGCGTCGGCCGACGCCAGCAGAGCGCGGTAACCCGCGGTGATCTGCTCGGCCATGACCCGATCGCGGCGGCCCAACCCGGACTTGAACTCCTCGTATCGCGCCCCGTTCATTCCCGACCAGTCGAACGGCATGTCCGAGAGATGGAGCCGTACGTGCCGATCGCTCGCCAACGACTCGTTCAGTCGGTAGAGCTGCTCGATGAACCAGTAGAAGTTGTAGTTGTCCCAGATCGGGTAGTACGACAGGTCCCGGTAGATCGGGAGCAGGCGTTCGGCCAGCTCTGGATCCGACAGGCCGCCCGTCGCGAACACCGCGTCCAGTCGCGACTGCAGGTTGCTGCCGCCCAGCTCGGTGAAGATATGACCGACCCGATTGATGAAACGGGGGTCGCTCGCCAGGTCGCGGATCAGCTCGTACTGGGTGATCTCGGGGTGAGCCCGCTCGCACAGGATGACGATGTCGTGGCTGTCGAACAGCCCCATCACGTAATCGATGGGGTCCGTATGTTGGTCCTGCAGGAAGGCCACGTGGGGACCGATCTCCTCGGCGTACTCCAGGCGCGGCGCGCGCCCCTCGGGGCGGTCGGGTCCGCAGGCGTACAGCGGCAGGAGAAAGGACAGCAATAGCAGGGGTGGTCGTGACCTCCGCGCGGGGCTCGAAGTGCTGAGCTTGCAGCGACCTGACATGCTCGGCTCTCGTGGTTTGGGGGGCCTCGCAACTTATGAGATGTCCATGAAGCGCACAGGGTTGCTCGCGGCGAGCGATGTTTTCCACATCGTCAGGGTCCAGATCGCGATGCCGGAGCGTGCCCGGCGCGCTCCGACCGCCGGAGAGCGGGACCGGTTTGCCACCGGCTGCCTGTCGAAAGGCAGCGCTGCCGTCAGCGAAGACGGACGGTCGTCGAGACGGTGCCTCCCTTCACGGCGGAATACGTAACGGTCATCGAGCCGGAGCCGCGGACCAGGTACTCGATCGTCCGCGTGGTGCGGCCGGGATGGCCGCTGCGGATGATGATCCGGTCCAGCTCCTCCTGATCGATCATCTCGGTGGGGCCCGGACGATGCTTGTCCCGCACCCAGCCGGCGGCGACGATCTCCACGTCGCCGTCCACGCTGAGCAGGTCCGGCCGCACCACTCGGTTCTGCATCGCCCGCACCGTGATGGTGGGAATCAAGCGCTCGTTGCGGATGTCGATCCGCACCCGGTAGAGGCCGTCGCCCAGACCCTCGACCGTCGCGTCGCCCATCGTCATCAGCGGCATCTGGTCGGCGTGGTAGAGGGTGAACGCCATGTTGCGGTGGAAGAGCTCCATGCTCATGAAGCGCGGGTTCACCCGGCCGAAGTACTTCTTCCAGCCGCCCATCTCCACCTCGCCGTACTCCGGGTGATCGAAGGGCGCCCACTCCACGTAGTTGTCGCCGAACTCGACCAGGTCATCGAAGAAGAAGCGTGACTTCTGACCCGAGATCGGGGAGTCGGAGTCCTCCTGCTGCTCCTGGAGCAGCGGGCTGCCGAAGTACTGGCCGCCGCTCCAGAGCTCGTTGGAGAACGAGATGATGCCCAGCCCGTCGTTGGTCCAGTCGATCGAGCCGCCGTGCACCGTGTAGAGACCCTGCCAGATGATCAGATAGTTGTAGTAGGGAAGGATCCGCTCGCCGTTCTCGGCCAGCTCGTCGTAGACCCGGATGTCCTCCTGCGGGTAGGTGCCCTGCCACGCCGCGCCGGGTCCGCGCAGGATCATGCCGCCGGAGTTGTGATACGATTGGACGCCGGCGATGTTGGGGTGCGCCATCCAGAAGTCGTTGATCGCCCGGGCCTCCGGGAGCTGGAACGGGTAGTCCATCGAGCCGCCCTGGATGTAGTTGGGCTGCCAGTCCGAGCCGTAGTTCCGGTTGGGGTCGTAGCCGCCCACCGGGTCCTCGTTCACCCGGCCGTCGCCGTCGTTGTCGATCCCCTCGAAGCCCAGCAGGACCCAATCGCCCACTTCGCCCTCGGGGACCGCCTCCATGATGCGACGATCATCATGACTGATGCGATGCGTGCCCTCGCCGGGGGCGTACTTGCGGATCTGCTCGATCACGCCGTTGCCGTTCAGGTCGTCGGCGCCGTCCTCGTCGAGCAGGCCGTCGCCGTCGCTGTCGACGGGGACGTGGCCGGTGCGGGCGCCGGAGCCCGTGCCGTGCATGAAGTAGTCGCGGCCGTCGGGGTTCACCGACGGGAGGATGTAGAAGACGCGCTCGTCGACCAGGCGGGTGATCTCGTCGATCCGGCCGTAGTTCTCCATCAGGTACCAGATGGTGTAGAGGCAGACCTCGCCGCCCTGGATCTCGTTGCCGTGGACGTTGGCCTCGATGAACATGGCGGCCTTGTCCATCTCGTCGCCGGTGCGCGGGTTGTTGATCGTCATCATCCACATCTCGCGGCCGCCGTAGCTGTTGCCCAGCGACTGCAGGGTCAGGAACTCGGGCCACGTGTCGGCCATCAGCTTCGCCCGCTCGCCGATCGCCTCGTGATCGAGCCAATGATCCCAGGTCAACGGGAGCTCGTGCTCCAGCTGCGGGCCGGCGCTCTGCGCGTGCAGTTCAGGCATGCCGACCAGGCTGATTGCGCAGACGGTCAGGATCGCCAGCCCTCGAGCCGTTCGTATCGTCTCCATCGTCTTCACCGTTCGGTAATCTTCTCGTGGTCGCATCTCGTTACCTCAGGGTCACCGTGGCGCTGTCGGTTCCGCCTTTCTGGGCGCGGACGGTGATCTCCACCCGTGCGCCATCGCGGCCCCGGATCACCCACTCGAAGCGCTCCCGGCCGTTCGAACCCGCGAGAGTCCGGACCGTGCTGGTCTTGTCGGCTCCCGTGACCAGGTCGTCCGGCGGTATCTGGATCTGCACCGTGGTGGGTTGGACCGAGCGGGAGACGACGCCGTGGGCGAGGGAAGTGGGGAAGTAGCCGGAGTTCTCCACCTCGACGGCCACCGTGAAGATGCCGCCGCCGTGCGCCGTCACCTCGGTCTCGACGATCCTGACCCGGGGCAGCATGCCGGCCAGCCGGGCGACGAATTCGCCGTGCTTCCGGCCGAGCTCGGGCAACTGGTCGGGGGGCGGGTTGATGGCCGCGTACGGTCGGAAGCCTCCGATCTCCACCGCGCCCAAGGATGGATGATCGTACGCGCTCCACTGGAGGAAGGCGTCGATGCCGGCGGCGTCGAAGGCCGAGAGGAGCTGCGGGTCGATGCCGGCGCCGCCACCGGCAGCGGAGCCGCCACCCGGCCGGCCTCGGGCGCCCGCGGGTCGAGCGGCGCCCTGCGGTCGCGCCGCGCGTGGCGGGCGCGCGTCGGCACCGCCTTCGCCGGCCTCACCGCCCTCGCCCTCGCCCTCCTCGCCCTCCTCGCCCTCCTCGCCCTCCTCGCCGGCGGACGGCATCCCCCAACCCGGTGTGGAAAAGGACGGGACCCCGTACTGGAAGTAACCGTATTGGAAAAACGCGCCCTCGGGCTCGCGATGGATGCCCACCGATTCGATCCCGGTGATCGACCGGTAGGCCTCGGAGACCGCCTTGAAGTACTCGAGGTCGTCGGAGTTCACCGAGGTGACCGGCCGCCGGCCGGCGCCGGGCGGATTGTCGCGGCCGGGCTGGGCGCCGCGGAAGCGGGAGCCGCGGCGGCCGCCACCGAAGAAGAAACCGAAGCCCGAGGGCCGGGGCGCCTCGAACACCCCCGTCTCGAAGACGTCGGCGTGGGCGGCGTCGGCGAAAGCGACGAGATCGAGGGTCCTGGCGTCGGCCAGGTTGCCACGTGAGTCCGGAGGCGTCACCAGGTTGTCGCTTATCCCGAAGGCCAGGATCGCGGCGATGTTGCGATGCGCGATGACGAAGTCCATCAGGGCCCGGCTCTCCGGCTCGCTCACCATGTGCGGGCCGGCGTCGCGCTCCCAGTACGGGTACGCGTGCTGGAAGTTGCGGTTCAGGTCCACGCCGCCCGGGCCGTCCTCGTTCAGGAAGCCGTCGCCGTCCGAGTCGGTGCCCTCCCAATAGAGTGCGTGCTCCCCCCGCTCGCCTTTGCCGGGCTCCGCCTTCTTCATCAGCCGCGGCTCATCCGGGTCGACCGTGAAGTGCCCCGACGGGTCGGGGACCCGCATCACGGTGATCAGCCCGTCGCCGTTCAGGTCCTCGGGTCCGTCCTCGTCGATCCGGCCGTCGTTGTCGTCGTCGAACGGGCGCGCGTTTCTCTGCCGGTCTGAGCGGACCGAGGCGAACATGGCTTCCGCGGCGTCCGGGTTGACTCGTGGAAAGACGTAGATGGCCCGCTCGCTCAGCAGTTCGGCGATCTCCTCGCTCCCGCCGGCTTCGGCCAGCAGATAGCGAATCGTTTCCAGCGCCAGGGCGCTGCCCACCAGGTGGTCGCCCTCGAGGTTCCCCACCACCAGCAGGGCGGGACGCTCGTCGACCGGCGGTCCCGATCGATCGGCGATCTCGACCATCCAGATCTCCCGGCCTTCGATCGATTGCCCGACCGACTCCAGCCGGGCCAGGTCCGATCCGCCGACCAGCGAACGAAGCTCTCGGGTCAGGTCGTCGAAGTTCAGGTAACCGTTCGACTGCGCGTGGGCTCCGTCCGGGAGTCCCGCCACCGTGGCCAGCAGGCAGATCACGACCGCTGCGATTCTCAGGCCGCCGATCGATGGATTGTGCACGACAACGCTCCTTTTTTGCCGGTAGTCGAGACAGAATAAGCGAGAAATTGGAGCGCGGCCAGTGGATTGGCAGCGACCACCCGAGTGGAATCGGGAGGATGACGATCCAGGAACGGATACGCGAACAGGGTACTGGAGCCGCAGGTGTCACTCCGCTAGGTTGCGGGCGAAAGGAGCTGAACATGACGAGTGAAAAGAGCTGGAAAATCATCCAGGGCGCCGCGGGCGATGACGACAACGCTGGCGGCGTCGGCGAGCCCTTGATCGAATGCCCGCGAGGACACGAAAGAAGAGTGTCCAGGCAGGAGCGGACCGAGAGCGTCATCTGGTGCGAGAAGTGCGGCCAGAGCTATCAGATCGATTGGCAGGCGAGCTGAGTCGTCGCCCGGCGCAGCCCGCCGGGTCCCGTCACCTTCGGTAAAATGCTCCGCCCCATCCGGTAAAATCTTCACCGCCACGGGTCGTCCGGGCGGTTGCGACGCGTCGCTCCCGGGCGGCTAACCCCAGTCACCGGACGAGCTTAATAGGATCCGCCCCCGCTCGGCACATCTCTTGCCCTCCTAACAAGTGCCTGAGCCGCCGCTCGAGTCCTTCTCGGGCCTCCCTCTCAAGCGGCACCTGCACGAACAGGCTTCGTAATTATCCGCCAACCCCCCCGCACTCGGCATCGGGTGTCAGGCTCAGGTTCGATCTCATCTGCCTCGGAGGGCGTGTGGCAAGCCGAACCAGAGAGCGATACGCACCGCGAACGGGCCGAAGCTGTGGCTCGACCGTCTCGACGCGCGGGGGGCGCGCCGTACGCTCGGTCGTCCTGGCGCTTCTGCTGACCGTGACGATCACGCCGCCGTTGTCCGGCCAATCGCCGTCCCTCTTCGTCACCGATCCCGGCGCGCTGTTCGATACGGGCGACGCCGTGGTGCTTCTGGGCCTGGTCGCGCTGCACGCGGCGTTCTTGCCCGTGGATGGCGAAGTTCACGGCGGGATTCAGGATATGAGGTCGGGCGCCACGGACGCCCTGGCCGCGGTCGTGGAACCGATGGGCCGATCGGCGCTCTGGTTCGAGGCCTCCGCCACCAGCTACGTGATCGGCAAGATCCTCGGCGAGGAGAGGGTGGCGGATGTGGGGCTGCACCTGTTTCTGTCCCTGGGACTCTCCAACGCCATCTCCGTTGGTCTCAAGGACTTGAGCGGGCGGGCGCGACCCTGCTGGGGAGACGGGCTCGACCCCGACCCGAACTCCTGGAGCCTCTACGGCGGCGCGAGCGATGCCGGTCGCCGCTCCT
Source organism: Candidatus Kutchimonas denitrificans (assembly GCA_011774835.1). Classification (GTDB taxonomy): domain Bacteria; phylum Gemmatimonadota; class Gemmatimonadetes; order Palauibacterales; family KS3-K002; genus Kutchimonas; species Kutchimonas denitrificans. The sequence continues at coordinate 180,509 of JAACAK010000046.1, forward strand.
ACCCCTCCAACCACGCCACGTCCGCTTTCACCGTTGCCGCCGTTCTGTCCGAAGAGCTGGGCGGCGCCACGCCCTGGATCGCCTATCCGGTGGCGGGGCTCGTCGCCTGGTCCCGCGTGCACGACAACGCCCACTGGGCCAGCGACGTGACGCTGGGCGCCGCGGTGGGCATCTTCAGCGCCCGACTGATGGTCCGACACGGGCATAGTGTGCTCGGGGGTCTGGAGGAATCGCTGCTGGTCGAGAGCGATGCCGATGGCGAGAGCGTCCGCCTTGGCCTGCAGCTGGAGCTCGGCGGGGGCCGCTAGCGCCGGTTCCGCAAGCCAGCACGGATAACGTGAAGAAACAGCAAAGGGCGGAGCCACGGCTCCGCCCTATCGCTAGCGATCTACCGGCTCGCTTCAGCTGGCCGTCGAGTGGATCGCGAACGCCGCGCCCTGCGGGTCCACGCACTGGGCGATCAGGTCGCCGCCCGGCACCTCCATCGGGCCGTTCAGGATCTGGCCGCCCAGCTTCTTCACCTCCTCCACCGACTCGTTCACATCGTCGACCATGATGTACAGCAGCCACCCGGGTTGCCCCGGCATCTCGTCCGGCCTGTCGAACATGCCGCCCAGGGGGTGGGCGCCGCCATGGAACATCTGGTACATGTTGCCTTCGCCCATGTCCATCGCGTCGGCCTTCTGCCAGCCGAACCCGGTTGACAGTAGCGGGCGGGAGTGTATTATTGTATCAGTAAACCAGTACACTGCCAGCAACCTCGGTACATGTTCAGCCAGATCGATCCTCGCAGCCCGATTCCTCTCTACGAACAGATCGCCACCCGGATCCGGGTGGCGGTGGCGGCGGCGGAGCTGCGGCCGGGCGACGCGCTCCCCTCGGTCCGGGGGCTGGCGAAGCGTCTGCGGGTGAACCCGGCGACGGTGGTGCAGGCGTACCGGGAGCTGGAGGGAGACGGGTTCGTGGAGATGCGGCAGGGAGCGGGCACGTTCGTCCGGGAGATCGGGCCGGCGCTCCGCACGCGGGCCCGGGCCGACCAGGCGCGGCGTCTGGTGCGGGCGGTGCTGGAGGAGGCGGCGGTCCTGGGTCTGAACGGTCAGGAGATCATGGGGGCGTTGCAGAGCGAGCTGGGGGAGAAGGTATGAGCCACGCCATCGAGACCCGGGGTCTGGGCTACCGGGCGGGCAAGAGGTTCGAGATCCGGGATCTGGAGCTGCGGATTCCGCAGGGCTCGATCTACGGCTTCTTGGGGGCCAATGGATCTGGGAAGACCACGACGATGCATCTGGTGCTGGGCCTGCTGCGGGCGGACCGCGGGACGATCGAGGTGTTGGGCCATGAGATCCCGGAGGATGTGGTCCGGGTGAACGCACGGACGGGGTTCGTGCCCGAGCGGCCCCACCTGTACAGGAGCCTGACCATCGATGAGACGTTGGGGTACGAATCGGCCTTCTATTCCCACTGGGACGCCGGGCGGGCGAGCCAGCTGATCGATGCGTTCGGCCTCGATCGTGACCGTCGCGTGGGCCGACTCTCGAAAGGCGAGACCGGCCAGCTGATGGTGCTGCTGGCACTGGCCAGGTCGCCGGAGCTGCTGGTGCTGGACGAGCCCACCGACGGTCTGGACCCGGTGGTGCGGCGGGACATCCTGGCGGCGCTGCTCGACTACGTCTCGCAGCGAGAGGCGACGGTCTTCATCTCCAGCCACCTGGTGCACGAGCTGGAGCGGGTGTGCGACTGGGTGGGGGTGATCGACGACGGCCGTATGGTGGCGGAGATGCCGATGCAGGTGTTCAAGGAGGGGATCAAGCGGCTGCGCGTGACGGACGCGCCGGAGGTGATCGGCGACCCGCCGTTCGAGATCCTCGGTCGCGAGCGAACCGACGGGCTGAGCGGTGCGGAGGTGTGGGTCGTACGGGGGTGGGAGGCGCCGATGAAGGGCTACTTCGGCGACATCGGAGCCAACCTGCGCGAGACGATCGACCTCGATCTGGAGGAGGGGTTCGTCGAGCTTTTGCGTACCGCCCGAGCCTCACGCGGCGAGGAGGTGTCGTAGTGTTCCGAGCGATCTTCTATACCCAGTGGAAGTGGACACGGCTGGCGCTCTTGCCGTGCAGCGTGATCGCGTTCGCGCTGCCCATCCTGTCGGTTCGGCATCTGGGATCGGGGCTCACGACTTTTTGGGCGATGGAGGTGCTGGATCGCATGCGGTTGTTCTCGGTCTGGTACCCGGCGCTGGCCGCGGCGACCGGGCTGATCGTGGCCGTCAGCGCTTGGCGCGAGGATCACCGACACGGCCACGTGTACGCGCTCTCGCTGCCGGTCGAGCGCTGGCGCTTCGCTCTCCTCCGTTACGGGTCCGGTGCGCTCTTGCTGGCCGGGCCGATCCTCGCCCTCTGGTTGGGCGCGGCGATCGCGTCGTGGGCCGCCTCGGTGCCGCCCGGTCTCCGCGCCTATCCGACGGCTCTGGCCGTTCGGTTCGCGCTGGCCCTGTTGGTCGCCTACTCGATCTTCTTCGCCATCTCGGCGGGAACGACCCGCACGGCGGCCTACGTGCTGGGTGGGCTCGGAGCTGTGGCGATCGTCGCGATACTGGTCTTCGCGGCGGGAGTGGAGATCGACCTGGCGGGCTGGTTGCTGGAGCGGGTCATGGGAAGGACGGGCCCGCTGAACCTGTTCACC